>CAZAPF010000044.1:0-38223 GCA_964486885.1 uncultured Verrucomicrobiota bacterium | reverse complement strand
GTCCTAAAGCAACCCTTCAAATCACTGACAAAGGCGAGGAGGTGCTCAATGAATCCGCGTAGGGGCCATGAGTCCACTATTCATTTGGAGGCCAAAACAGCAATCGGGCAGCTCTTTAATGCTCCGAACTGGTCGGTGTTCTACGAACAGCGCAATGCCGATATTCTTGTGATGCATAACGCCACACGGTTTGTGGCGGCTATTGAGGTTGAATCGTCCCCGCGCAATGTGCTGCGCAACCTGGATCGCAACTTCGCCTACGGATGCCAAGCAGTAGCGGTGATTTCGCTGACAGAGCGTTATCTCGCACAAATCACCGTCAAGGTGCTTGGCCATATCGCCACCCATCCGGACAAACGCATCAAGGTATTTCTCCACAACGCACAGGGCCTTCATGAACTGCTCGATTGGCTTACGGCGATTTCCCGTTCCAAACATAATGAACCGGAGAATAATCCATGAAAGATAAGGATCCTATTACGACAAAAACCACCCAAACCATCGCCGATATCCTTGTCCGGGTTCTGCTTCGCCGATTCAGCGGAGAAAAAACGGAGAACGGGGAAGAGAAGACTGGTATTCCGCCGCACTGTATGGCGTCACATAAGCACACCTAAAAAATGGAGAATACCATGGACATAGATAAACTAAAAACCACGCTAAGCGCCCTTCCCATGCGGGAGTTACGGGAACGTTTCGCCCGGTGCTACGGTCACACCCCTACGACGCGTAACCGCGCACATTTAATCCACAGGATCTTATGGGCCGTCCAACGGGATGCCTTTGGCGACATCGGAGAGGCCACGCAAAAAAAGGCCTTGGCCATCGCAGATGACCGTGATGTGAAAGAGCGTTTCCCGACAGTTCAACGCCCCTCTCAAAATAGCACAGAGAAAAGCAATACACTCAACATTGCCTACAAACCCGAGTCGCAGTTGTTGCCCGGAACCGTTCTCCACCGCGATTACCAAGGAAACGACATTCGGCTTCTAGTATTGGAAAGCGGCTTTGAATGGAACGGGCAGCACTATAAATCTCTGTCTGCCGCCGCACGGGCCATCACCGGCACCCGCTGGAATGGCAAGCTGTTCTTTGGCTTGAAGAAAGGGGGGTCGAAATGATCACTCAAAACACCCAACGCATCCCCGCAGCCATCTACGCCCGCAAGTCCACCGACGCCCGGCTTGAGCAAGAGGTCAACTCCATTTCCGTCCAGTGCGCCGCCGCACAAAGTTATGTCGAGTCCCAGCGCCATCTAGGCTGGTATTGCATTGAGGAGGAGCTATGTGACAACAACCAGGGAGGAGCCACGCTTGATCGCCCTGCATTACGCCGCCTGATGGAACTCATTGAAAAGGGAGCGGTAAAGGTTGTTGTGGTAAACCGACTCGACCGCATCTCGCGCAGCCTGTCACAGTTCCTCGAACTGATGGCCTTTTTCGAAGAAAACGGCGTTTCGTTGGTGAGTGTCACACAGAACATAAACACCAGCGATGCCATGGGGCGTTTGATGCTACAGATCATCATGTCGTTCGCGGAATTCGAGCGCGAACTTATCCGCGACCGGGTCACCGAGCGCATGCATGCTGCACGCAAGAAGGGTCGCTTCATCGGTGGTCGTCCGGTGCTTGGTTACAACATCAAGCCCGAAGGCCGGGCACTGGAAGTCGATGAACTCGAAGCCATTCGTGTGCGAGAAATCTTCTCACTGTATATCGAACTCCGCGCCGTCAAGGCCGTGGTACTTGAACTCAGAAAGCGTGAATGGAAAAACAAACGGTGGATGACTAAAGAAGGCACGATAGCGGGTGGATCGAACTTCACGGTCAGCACCCTGTACAGTCTACTTAAAAACCCCATCTACACCGGCAAGGTTAGTCTCAAAGGAATGCTCTATGAGGGAAAACATGAGGGCATTGTAGACTCGGAAACCTTTGATCAGGTTCAGACCATTCTGGCAAGTAACGACCTCACAAAAGGAAATCGCAATCGAAACAGCCATGATGCCCTGTTAAAGGGACTGTTGAAGTGCAAGTCCTGTAATGCTGCCTTCGTACACACCGGAAGCAAAAAGAAATCTAAATATTATCGATACTACACGTGCTCGACTAAGCGGCTCAATGGAGCACACACCTGTCCATCGCCCTCCATTCCAGCGGGTGAAATCGAAAGTCTGGTCACCGAACAGTTAATGTCCATCGGATCCAACCCTAAGTTGCAGGAGATGGTGTACAGCCAGTTGGCTGAAGCAATGAACGCCAAACAGGTGGCTTCTGCCCAGACCAAAACAACCGCATCACAACAACTAAAGCGTATTACCAAGGAGCTGGTTTCATCTCGGAAATTTGGCGCGTCTGAACCGCTGACCCTCCATCTCGAACAAAAGCAACAAGAGGCTGAAAAAGCCCTCGAAAATGCTGAAAAGGAATCCAACTGGCACAAACCCTCGAAGGAAGAAATCATCACGGCCGTGCGGGATATGGCGGGGTTGTGGCCGACCTTTAGCGAAGGTGAAAAATGCGCCTTTGTCAAAACGCTGCTTCGGCAGGTCGAATACGATACAATCGAGGGCAGCATCACACTCCATTTCAATGACGAAGGGTTTATTCCCTCTGCCAATGAAGGAGGTGACGCATGAGCGTTTCTATCAAAATGAAGGTTCACTTTGCAGCTGGGCAACAAGGCCATCGCGTATTACGCAAAGGCAAGCAACCTAAACATTCAAAGTCCACGCGACTCCCGCGCATTACCCGATTAATGGCTTTGGCTTTTCGATATGAAAGATTGCTTGAGCAAGGCCTCGTTAAAAACCATCAGGAGCTGGCCGATCTCGCCGGAGTGGAACGAAGTCAGATTTCAACCATCCTACGGTTCCGTCTGCTCGCCTCGGACATTCAGGAGTGGATTCTGAATCTTCCTGAAACCGAAAAGGGAAATGACCCAGTAGGGATGCTTGAACTGCGATCCATCGCCGCCACCCCGTCGTGGGAAAAGCAACGCGATCAACTTCACCGCTTAATCCCCGACCTCTACCCAACTTTCATGCCGGATACGGCGGTTCCGCCAACGGCAACTAAACACAACAACCAGGAGAAATAAAATGACAAATACACTAGTACTCAACGATGCGCTCGTGCAACCGAAAGTAGAAATCAGTAAACGGACCGTCGATCTGTTCATGTTGTTCGACTGCTCCTTCTCGATGACAGGAAAAAAGATTGCGGCGGCCAATCAGGCCATGCGAGAAAGCGTAAGCGAACTGCAGGACATGGCAAAACAGCATCCGGATGTAGAGCATCGCATACGCTGTATTTCATTTTCGGACAAAGCACTTTGGCACATCGGCCCCGATCCAGTTGAGATTTCCAAGTTAACGTGGAGAGATCTTTCCGCACGGGGTTGTACTGAAACGGGAGCCGCTGTCCAAATGCTGAGCAACACGATTTCCGCAGGCAACATGCCCAGGCGGGGACACCCTCCGGTCATGGTGCTTATTTCCGATGGCGGAAATACGGATGGGGATGCCTACGGTCTGGCTATTGACCAACTAAACAAGGAGCCATGGGGATCCAGAGCCATTCGTTTATCGATTGGCCTCGGAACAAATTACGCCCGCCAGCAGCTCGAAAAGTTCACCAATCATTCCGAGGTCGGTGTGCTTGAGGCCCGCAACGCCGTCGACCTAGCCCGTCAGATCCGCTATGCGACGTTGACCGCCTCCCTCGCGTCCATTCAATCATCATCGCAGCCGGGAATCCTGACAAAAAATGTGGCTCTTCCTAGCGCTCCAGCCCCCGTGACGAACACGGGAAGCATCAACCTTCAGGTATTTTAACATGAAAGTAGAAACCCAAACAACTGGATGGCACAACGCTGTTTTCGCAAGCGTACGAGGTGCTTCCCACAAGAGAAACGGTACCTGTTGCCAGGATGCGGTATCGCTCAAGGAAGGTTCCTTCCAGGGAGAACCGTATCTCATCGGAACGGCTGCGGACGGCCATGGTCATCCGGACTATACTCACAGCGAACGAGGAGCGGTCTTGGCCGCCCTCGCCGCCGAGCAAACGGCTATTCAATTCATGCTGACCTGGGATGAAGGCATGGAGAATCCCGGCAGGTTCTTCGCGCAGTATTTCAAGGTTCACATAAAGGAGGAGTGGCTCAAAAATATTGCCCAGTCCCAATCGACCTATCGGGTCGACCCTCAATTGGTTAATAAGCATGGAACTACCTTGCTTTGCGTACTGATCCTCCGGGGGCGGATATTTATCGCCCAGCTTGGCGACGGGGAGATCTGCCTGCTCAACAAGAAGGGAGAGGCGTCCTTTTTGGTAGAACCGGAGACGGGGCCGGTCAGCTCAACGACATGGTCGTTGTGCGGAGACCGGCTGGACGAACTATGGAGGTTTGCCTCTACAAACGTGGAGGATATCTCCTTTCTGATGCTTTCGAGCGACGGATTGATCAACTCCCTGAAAGACAAGGAGGAGTATGTAAAACTTGCCCTCGCGCTGCAGGGCTATCTGCAGCGTTTTCCGCCAGAGAAAATCAAAGAAGTGCTTCCGCAATGGCTGGACAACTACTCGGAACGCGGTTCGGCAGACGACATATCGCTGGTGGCCATCAACATGGAACCAACTAAAAATGAAAACAATACAGCAAAAGGAAAAACCCATGAAAACAAACATCAAGATACCGGGACTCGTAATAATCAAAAAACTCGGGGAAGGCGGACAGGGAGAGGTCTTTCATATCAGGCAGGCCGGAAAGGAATTCGCCCTAAAACTCTACAACGAACACAGCGCAACAAAGGACCAACGAGCCATCATCAAGCATCTGGTCGACTCCGGCGCTCCCGGAGCAGAGAACGCCGGTAGATTCGCCTGGCCACAGTCCTTGGTAGATTTGCCGGAAAGTAAACAGTTCGGCTATCTAATGCCTCTGATCGACATGAACAAATACACCACGTTGGCGGACATCGATGCCGGTCGTGTGCCCCACCCCGGGTTTGCGGTCATGTCTGAAGTCGGACGGCAATTGGCCGGGGCATTCAGGGCTATGCATATCGGAGGGTATTGTTGCCGGGACATCTCGGCAAACAACTTCCTGTTCTGCGCCAAGACTGGCAATGTGGTGATCTGTGACAATGATAACGTCGTTGTGGATGGGCAGAATGTCGGAAACATACTCGGAACACCACAGTTCATGGCTCCGGAAGTGATTCTGGGGAAGGAGCGGCCCTCAACCATTACGGACCTGCATTCCCTCGCAATATTGCTATTCATGCTGTTGTGCGGCGGCAATCCATTCCATGGAGAACAGGAATACAACATTAAGATCTTCGATGGCGTGGCCGCCCATGAGATCTATGGCCGCAACCCGGTTTTCGTGTTTGATCCTGACAAAGGCAGCAACCGCCTTCCCAACGAACCGGGCTACCGCCATGTGGCCAGGCATTGGAAAGTGCTGCCGACGGAAATCCGCAAACTTTTCACAAAGGCCTTCACGATAGGGCTTGGTAATCCGGCGGCGAGGGTCACGGATCTCGAATGGAAAAATGCACTATCGCGAATGCAGGGACAACGCCATGTCTGTTCGTGCGGTGCAGAAAACTTCTGGGATCCGTACCGGGAAAAACAACAGGCCTGTTGGCACAAGGGATGCGCCGTGGCGTTCCCAGAAAAGCTGCATATCGATGGAGGAACCACATCCGTCCTGCTTGCGAAGCCTGGACAACGGTTGACTTCCCTGCACTTCGGGGAAAAAACCAGTGCTACTCTTATCGGTGAGATGGAAAAACACCCGACTGATACTTCCCTGGTGTTACTGCGGAACAAAACGGGAGAGACTTGGAATGCAAAATTTGGGAACCAGCAGGTGGAGGTCCATGCCGATAGAGCGATTCTACTCCACTCCGGCATCCAGATCAAAGTGGACAAACATATACTCAGCGTACGTCCATGAGCGCGGTAAGCATCCAAGAACTAAACCCTCTCCGACTCTCCGACCGGGGAGGGTTTCTTATTTCAGGGGCGAGCACTAGAGTGTGAGGCCAGCGCTTCCACTAGGTTTCGGATCTGCGCAACAGAACCGCGTGTAGAGCGGGCGGCTTCCGCAAAGGTGGCAACGGGGATCTCAATCAGTTTAGACTCTTTGGGCTCTCCATCAAATACGGAGGCGAAGGCAATCTCAGACAGTTGCTCATCAAAATCGCCTATTTCGCAGTGATGTCCACCACTTTCTGAGTTCACTCCCACGAATCCAAGATGCGGCATCAGGGAAGACCCTCTCCCTTTGATGGATCATAGGGTGCAATACTGCGACAGACTGTCTCTAAAATATTCAAATGAAATAACATGGGCTTAAAAAATGAACTACAAAAGTTCGCATTGCTATATTGAATGGTGGCCTATCAGGATGAACTGGGGGTTTGAACCATCGGGCTGCCAAAAAATGGTTCGCTTTGCTATATCGAATGGTAACCGATTCGGATGTAACTGGGGTTTAAAGTTGTGGAGAACGGAGAGCGAACGGAGAAAAGTTGCCAAGAAAACTGCAACAGGCACTAGGCACTAGGGATTAGGTATGAGTGGAGAATGTTAGAAATACCGCATTTACTGGGGAAAACTCGCGTAAAAATGAAAAAGGCGAACCCATGATGAGTTCGCCGTAAAAATAAATGGTCGTCCTGACAGGATTCGAACTTACGGCCTAAACCCCAGTTTTATTATGCTAATAAATGGTCCATCGCATTCTTTACACACTAATTTGCAATCGATTATAGATATGCCTTTTATGCTACTTAAACTGGGGTTGTAAAAAGTTCGCATTTCCATCCAGCACGGTGTCCTGTACAGGGTGTACGGAAGAAAAATGTTCGCCTTAAGCAGTGAGTGGTACCCGATCAGGATTAGAACCAGACACTGCAAAAATTCTCCGGGCATCATTTCCTGAATCATATTAAGCAGTTGCACATCGGTTTTTGTTTTGCCATACATGCATACCATGAGTACGCAAAAACAAACGAAAATAAACCTTGTACTGCAAAATATGGTTCCGGGGGCTGTGTTAACCTCTAACTGGCTGGCAGTGCATGGGGTATCAAACAACCTTGCACGAAGGTATGTTTCATCGGGATGGCTTGAGCGCATCGGACAAGGTGCCTATATACGATACGGTGACGATGTCGATTGGCAGGGTGGATTATATGCGTTGCAGTCCCAGCTTGGATTGAAGGTTCATGTTGGCGGATTGAGCGCCCTCCGCCTCAAGGGTATGGGGCATTTTCTTTCCTTGGATGCAGATCAATCCATCCAGCTATTCAGCGGGAGCGCCAAACCGCTTCCCGCATGGTTCCGCGAGACGGATTGGGGCGTTCAGATCCAACACCGCACGGCATCCCTTTTCAGCAATGCGGAAAACCTCCGGATGAGTTCCATGCAGCACAAAAGTTTTGATATAGAAATGTCCCCACCGGAGCTGGCTGCTTTCGAAATGATCCATGGCATAAAAGACAATTCTGATTTTGATCATGCCCGAACTGTATTTGAGGGGCTGAGCACACTTCGCCCCAAGGAGAGCCAGGAACTTTTGCAGACATGTAAGTCCGTTCGGGTCAAACGCCTTTTTTTATGGATGGCTCGGGATTGCGGTCATCCATGGTTTAAATACGTGGATATGGAGAAAGTGGATTTGGGAAGTGGAAAGCGGGTGGTCTACAAGGGAGGCAAACTGGATCAGGAATTCTTGATCACCGTTCCCCGCCCGGAAGGGGTGTCTGATGTTTAATCCCGCTTATTCCAACCAGGTGAAGCTGCTGCTCAGCGTTTTACCTTTGATCCAAGAATACGACAGCTTTGCCCTGAAGGGCGGGACAGCCATGAACCTTTTTGTGCAGAACCTGCCCCGGCTTTCCGTTGATATTGATTTGGCCTTTCTTCCATTGATCCCGCGCCCTGAAGCTCTTCAGGAGATATCGGAGAGCCTTGAGTCACTTTCGGAAAAAATACAATCGGCACTGCCAGAGTGTTCCATCACCCATCAGCCCGTGGCCGGAGTGACCGGGCGGCTGGTCGTCAACTCACCGGCAGCCACCATTAAAGTAGAGCCAAACTTTGTTTTCAGAGGAGCTGTGCACCCCGAGGAAACACATCCACTCTGCCCCGATGCCCAAGATCTATTCGAACTGTTTCTGGAGTGCCGCGTTCTGGCTGTCGCCGATCTTTATGGCGGGAAGATCGCAGCGGCACTGGATCGCCAGCATCCCCGGGATCTGTTTGATGTCCATCTAATGTTCGAACGGTTCGGGCTGAGCGATGAGATCCGCACGGCCTGCATAATATACCTTGCGGGTCACCCGCGGCCTATGGCGGAACTGCTCATCCCCAACGACCAGCCTCTCGAAAACCTGTATGCCACACAGTTTGCAGGAATGGCCCGTGAACCGGTAAGCATCGAAACATTGGCGGAAACTCGAACCCGCCTTGTTCGTGAACTAAACGAGAATCTTACGGAAAACGAAAGGCAGTTTCTGCTTTCGGTCAAAACAGGCAAGCCCGAGTGGGATCGCATGCCCGTTGAGCACTTGGAGCAGTTGCCCGCGCTTCAATGGAAGCTTAGAAACATCCACAACATGGACGCCCAAAAACACAAGCAATCCATAGATAAGCTGAAGCAGGTTCTGGAACTGTAGGTACTGATGCCTGATCCTGCCAACGAACTTCAGCAGCTGCGCGAGGAACTGGACTCCCTGGTACCCGATCAGGATGAACTGGGGTTTACCTTCAGAGGACGCGGAGAGCAAACTGTGCCATACCGTCACATGCAGAGATAAAAAGTTCGCCTTAAGACATGGCCGGTGCACCTTGCTGGATGATACTGGGGTTGAGGGGGAAATTAGCACGAAGAAAGAGTTCGCTTTGCCATATCGTAAGCTAACCGATCAGGATGTTACTGGGGTTTAACTTTGTGGAGAACGGAGAGCGAACGGAGAATCTTAGGATAAATCAGGCTCCAAAATCGTATTTCTGGGGTTGGGAGAATGACACGAGATCGGAATTCTTGCACATTAACTGAAAGATCGTCCGCGCAACCACCTCAAGCAGTTATGGTTATGAGCGGGTGTTTTTGGGGGCATAAAAAACGGCGATTCCCGAAGGAGTTCGCCGTAAAAATAAATGGTCGGCCCGGTTGGATTTGAACTTAGGGTGCCTACAACCCCATACCCCATCTTTTGTCAGCAAAAAAGAAGGGATGGGTATTCCACCGCCTTCTTCCCGGCGGCCTAGGCCGCCTTGCGCCTTACCAACGTTGTCCACCATGGGGTGGGTTCTTTTTTGTTACTGGATTTTGTCACTTTCATTTTCCGTTGTCGGCGTAACCGGTCTAATTGCATTCGATCGAGTTGCTCCCCGACATGGCCATCCAGCTTCATCGGCATGACCACAACCAGAGTGTGGTCATTCTGGAACACCAGAGGCATGATACCACCGTCTGTCTTCTGGACATGAATCTCGCCGTATTCATCATGCGCAATAGGTACTAGCTTTGGGTCAACATAACACCCCAACGCCGCCCCGACCCACATGGCAAACCGCGAGCTTTTGCCTACGGTACTATACGTGGATTCAGATTCATGACTCGGGATGATTTTACGGTATTCTGGATAGCGTACCTTCACCGGACTGGGCACAAGCCGGATCTCCCGGCTGTTGTTTACCTTAATCTCATACAGGCCGGGCTCCGCCTTGATCCTGAACAGATCCCGGCGTAGCCGCAGTCCATCGCAACCAACCGCATAAACCCCGCCCATAGCCTTTTCAACGAGGATATAATGGAGCTCCGGACGCATCTTGTCTTTTCCGACACACGCAAGCAAAGAGCGCATGCGGTGGAAATCGGGATCACCCCGATCTCCATTTTTCAGTTCTATTACTTTCACTTAATTACCTCTCGCTTTTGTCTTCAGTTTCGATCCGGCTGAGAACATCGCGCTGAACACCGTCGATAACAGGCACAATGCCTGTTTGCGAGTCATACAGAGTTAACTGGACCAACTCATCGAGATATTCGTTCAGGCTGCGTTCAAGAACCGGGCGGTTAACGCTGACGGTGTGCCTGTGGTCAATGAGATCAGCCGCCGTCAGGCCGATGGCCAACCACCAACCAGCACCTTTTACAAACTTACCGCCAACACGTGCGCCTCCGGCCAGCAACCTGTCACCACCGGCCTTAACCATCAGACTCCGGAGTTGACCGCTTCCGATCTTTACGGCTCTGGCCACCGCAATACCGCTGCCGGCCATCACCGCCTTTGTGACGACAGGCACCTGTCTTCCATTTTCAATGGACAGTGTTAATCTCGACAGCCCCTCGAGGTACTGCGGCCAATCAGCCTGCGCAATCTCGAACTCAGCCTCCAGCCCTGATAACTGCTGACTCAGGGACTGGAGGTAGACCTCCACGCTCACGCGGCAAATGCTCTCAACTTTAAGTTGAGCGCTTGAGGGATGAAGAACCCGTGCGGCATACGCCTCACTTACCACATCCTCCAGACGCTCTGCCGCTGTCGGTTGCTGTCCGGCAATGGCTTCAACAAGTACCGTATCTGCCAGATGGTATCCCAGCGCACGTAACTCAAGCGAGTTGGCTGTAAGGTAACTGAAATACCAGTCACAGAATTCCACATTGCGACGACGCAGGCCGTCAACCCAATGTCGAACCGATTCCTCTGCATGGCGCGCAGCTTTATCCCTTGCGGAAACTGCGGCGGCCCTGACACGAAGATCGATCTCACTCATGGATACCACACGGACCGTTTGCTTGCGCGGAAGCTCCGTATTTGGCTCCTGACGACCTCCACTGCAAAAACGCAGTGAGACCAGCACAAACGCCAACAAAGCCAACACGGGCCATTTCCATTGGAGGGAAAAGCGCAGCCGGCGACGAGGCGGTCGATACCGTGGAGGATAGTCGTCATAATCGTCTTCATACTCTTCATATTCATTATTCATCTGATCACCTTCCGTTAGTATTCTTCGGGTAGCAGCAGTGTCGTTACCGACCGGTCCGCTTCCGTCAAAATCCAAATGCGCACACCGTCCTGCAGTCGGTACGCCGACAAAATCCGAAGATCGTCAGCGACAGCCTCGTCATTGGCCTGCTTATCCTCGGCACACAAATCCCCCCAGTCGCCCAAGGCATGTCTGACCAAGAACTCACTTGCGGTGTGCCCGGCGTTTTCCAATGCCTGGATGGCACCGTTGGTGCAAACTATCTGCCCCAACGAAAAGAGCCGGATCCCTTTTGAGGCCCGGCCCGTGTCTGTTGCTGTATTCATGTTATGCTCCTGTTAACGTTTCTTTTCTGATTTCATCCACACTGCCCACAAACAACTCGTATTCATGGGCAGCGCTACCACCTTCCTCAATCTCGCCGGTTGCCACCGTGTAAAGATCAATGATCTCACAACGGTGGTTCGGCAACTCCCGGATCGCGGCACGGGCTTCGATCAGCAGTTGCTTCTCATAGTCCATTAAGCCGCCTTCCTTTCGGCCACCATGCCGTCTGCAACCGGCTTTTCACTTTTGGCTGCAACCTCCTGATACTCTCCGACGATATAATCGAAGGCCTTCTGTGCCTGCGCACCAGCCTTCACCAGCATCGTTGAATCTGATTTCAGACGCTTAAGCCATCCGGCAAGGTATGCCGCCTGATTCTCTTCGGTGTTCATCAGAACTCCGGTATATCCACTCAGGAATGCCGACGTCATCTCGGCCACCAGCTCTTCCTGTGAATAGGCATGCGAACCGAACCCATTCGGATTCATGATGGCGGGGCGTGCCAGCCGCTTCTCGTGGCCGGTGCTGTGCGCCAGCTCATGATTGAGCGCAGCGTAATACGCGGCATCCGAGTCAAACACTTCAGGGTTAGGCATCGACACCGTATCGAATGCCGGACTGTAACTGGCCTGTCGGCACCCATGCCGGATCCCCGGTGGATTCTGCATGTCACGTACAACACGCTCCGCAATCCCAATCGGATCATGTTTACGCTTCGGCACCTCGATAACCGGAACCTTTCCTTCGGGAAGCCCCTCGCACTGGGCCACGTTGAAAACGCGGTAGTACCTGAGGAAGGCATACGTCTTGGCATCGGGATCATCCTGATCATCAGATTCCACGATTTTCCAGAAGATGACGGGACACGCGTGTTCTCCTTTCCGCACCTTCGCGCCCATCGCATTGATCTGTTTCATGGACAGAAAATACGGGCTCTCGAACCCGAGCATGTGGAGTAAAAACACATTCACTCCCCGGTAGTTTTTACCGGTTACGAGGTTTCGGGGCATTAAACTGACCGAAGCCCAGGGCCTCCGCCATGGGATCTCGCCGGTCTCCTCGATTTTCTTCACCAAACGCTCGGTGATCATTGCATTGATTTTTTCATAAGCACCCATCGGGCACCTCACTTTCTTGTTTAGGGTTAAACAACGAGAGGCCGCCCCTCCAACGGGGACGGCCTCCGGCTTCTGTGCCACCTAGTGGTGACGCTTGGCGGTGCAATTTCGAAAGGGTAAACGCACAGGAGCCGCACCCGGTAATGGATGCGGCTCCCGTGCCTGTGTTTTTTGGTACGGTGTTCCAAATACCCAGTCAGAACTGGACCAAGCCACTCTCTCGAAGTGAGAGCGAGGAATCACCTATGATGACATGGTCAAGAACCTTGATGCCCATGATCTCTCCAGCACTCACAAGCTGCCTGGTTATCTTTATGTCCTCTGCCGAGGGAGTCGGATCGCCCGACGGATGGTTGTGCACCAGGATCGTCGATGAGGCCGATGCCTGAATCAAAGCCCTGAAAACTTCACGCGGATGCACCAGAGCCGAACTCACGGTGCCCAATGAAACAATACACTTTTCGATGACTCTATTTTTTGCATTGAGTGCAATGAGGATGAAACATTCCTGCGCAGCCGTCTTAAGCTCTTTCAGGTAGTTATCCACCTGTTCAGGTGTTGTTATCAACGTGCCGTCAATAGAGGACTCCCTGACGGCCAGTTCTGTCTGTAATGTTAATACCATTTTATTCATTCCTTTCTCTGTGTTTATTGAAAGCGGTAGTAAAGAAATGAAGGCAGTACAGAGGTGAGTCAGACGGCTCGCAGATCGCATTGCTGTCGAAAAAGGGCGGCGCGTTGGAAATTATGAAGTGCGGTGAAAACACTTCCAATCGGAGGACTGGAATTGTGATTTATGCGTTTTTACTAAGGTTTACGCACAAAAACCGGATTGCAGACGCCGCCTACACCCCGATTCGCGGTATTTCTGAACACGAAATCCCCCCCATATACCGGTACCTACGACCATAGTTCAGCACCACTTGAACGGTATCTGCTTATAATCTTATTTTTAAAAAATAAGTTTTTAAGCAGTTAGGCCATTCGAAAGTGGCCTCTCACAGCTCCACTCTCTACAGGCCGCTTTACCCCGAAATCGGCGCAGGCGAAGGACTGATGATTGGGGTAAACATTTCATTCCTTTCTCTGTATTTATTGAAAGCAGTAGAGAGGAATGAAAAGGGCTGCTGAGCACTTGCAGATCGACTTGCGGGCAGAAGTCGGCGGCTAACGGCAAATTCGGAAATTGCGGTTAAAGGACACTGAAAAGGGACGTCAAAAACGTAGTTTTCGCGCTTTTACAGGGGTTTTTGCAAATTTAACCGGGGTGTAGCCGCCGCCTACACCCCGGTTCGCGGTATTTCTGAACACGAAATCTCCCCCATATACCGGTACCTACACACCGACTTCAGCGAAAGAAGCCACTAAAAACTTATTACGAATGCATAAGTTATTAAGCAGCTAGATCGTCCGAAAGTGGCCTCTCACAGCTCCACTCTCTGCAAGCCGTTTTGAATCCACAGTCAGCGCATGCGAAGGAATCATGATTCGGGTAGAAGATTTCATTTTTCACGATGTCTTCCGCCACAGCCACCAACTTGCACAGCCGCCGCCAGTCATCCGGAGTGCGAGCCGTTTCATGGGACTCGAATACCGGGGTTTTGTTCTTAACCGCGATATCGAACCTCAGACCAGGGTTTATGCCGTGAGTCAAGTTGTACGACATTGAATACGCTATGCCCTGCATCGATGCATGGGCCTTCGCTGGATTCCAACGGGTGGCCGATGTTTTCTGGTCCACCACGGTTATGTCCCCGTCCTTTTCAACGACCAGGTCCCACGCCCCAATGAACGGCTTGGACATGAACTTTCCCTCATGCTCAATGGGCACGATGAACGGCGCCTCAACGGCTACAATACGCTCTGAATTGTCGATATTATCCCAGGCGACTTTAACCAGACCACGGCCCTGTTCTTCGACGCCTGCGGCATCCAGCTTCTTATATTTAATGAGTTCTTCCTTCGATGATCGACGCCAGTCCTCCGTATACAACTCCAGCACCTCATCTATCGTGAGGGGCAGTCCGTTTTTACGTGCGAGATAAACCTGCTCAAGGGTGCGGTGATAAACACTTCCGGCCACCAGGTTCACTGATGTATGTGATGGTTTCAGTTTATCGACCTTCTGGAACTTCCAGGCCAGTGAACAGATGTTGATCAACTGGTTCAGCGAGCTGTAGCTCCAGTGCGGCCGCTTACGTAATTCCGATAATTTCATTGCATTATTCCTTTCATAAAGAAACCCCGCCGCATCACATAGGACACGACGGGGTTGGTTTAGGTTTTGGGGGTGGACAACTACGCCGCGGCCTTCTGGCGCTGCACGTGGTCGATCATGAAGCTGCAATCAGCTCGGCTAAGGTCATACACCGTCTCGGCATACGCATAGCGCTCACGGATGTCAGCGTCGAGATCCCGGGGCATCACGCCCCTGGACTTGGCGAGGTCCAACAGATATGAAATCTGTTTGTTAGAAGCCTTTCCGTCCGGCTGACGTTGACGTGGACGCTGCTGGCGGCCCTGCGGGCGCTCTTCAGGCCCTGATGACCGCTGGCCCGTCTGCCCACTGATTTCAGACTCAACGGACTGCTTCACCAATTCGAACGTGTCATGAATTTTATCCTGCAGTTCACGGGCCGAAGCTCCGGTTGGCAACTCCACTTCCACACAGGCCATGAACGATTTCGAACTGTACTCCTGCTCGGCAGGCACCTTCTTTGAGTAGCTAGCATTCAACTTAATCACACTTACCTCCATAGGTTAATTTCACATTAAAAAAGCCCCCTGGCATCAACCAGAGGGCCTGTCAGGGCTGTTCAAAATCAACAGCCCTATTTATATGTATTCCACAAAAAATCCCGGTTTTAACCGCTGCAACTACCTTGTGTGCAATTCTTTGCAAAATCACTCGATTTACCCGATTTTATCCCCTTTTTAGGCCCAAGGGCCTAAAAATATCCCTGACGGGAAGATTCCAAATTTCTTCTTCCCCGTCAGGGGTGTGGATATTAGGGACAGAAGTAGGTATATTGATTGGTATGATTTTTAAGAGTATTCATAAGTCACCGGGATCACGTTACTATCGTGAAGCAGTGTACTGCTCCGTCTACTCCTTGGAGGAATACAGATCATTCAAAGAGGACCAGCAGGCAGCTAGGTTTGAAGAACTCCGGAAGATGCTCCCGGACCGAAGAAACGTAAGTAATTATGAAATTAATGAGATTGCTAAAGTCGCCATCATACACCAGCGCTATCAGCGGACACTGAACCTGCTGATCACAATTGCAAATAATCCTGACTTACTCTTTGAAAAGTTTATCCAAAAGAAGGGAGTCGTTGACCCCGTTGAAAACCCACTGTACGGCTTCTCGGAGTTTATGGAACCAAAAGACTCCCTGAAGAAACTGGCTTCAATGAAAGCCTGCCCTCCTGCTGGTGTTGTTGAAAAGAAGAAGGAGATCAACCTTGCTGGCCATGCCGCACCCCTCAAGCCGGGAGACCACAGCACCGAGAAAGAAGAAAACTTATACCACTGTGATATTTACCAGCTCTGTCCTTGGTGCCGGTACAGAACGACCAGCCGGATGTACCCCAAGCTCAATCCTCTTCTGACCCCCAATCGTAAAATTGTTGTGGTTCAGTTTAAGGCGCTCGTAGATGGCCTGCACCCTGACATGGATTACGGCCACGATAACCACAAGAAGCTCATGGATGCCTGGCGGTCAAAAAATGAATATGTGGGCGGGTATACAATAACGTTACCGGAGTGGCACGCTCTGCATGACTATCATGATAAAGGGGCACTCCCTCAGCATTCGATGACCCTGAACACCTATGTAATTTTGATTACCGAGAAGAGCCAGACCGTAAAGCCGTTCCATCAGTGCACACCGTCAACGTTGCAGCACCCCAATTACTTAACTGTACCAACTACTCTGGAATGGAAGGCAAACGTCGGCGGTTTGCGGGCTGCGTTAAAGTTCGTGATGCAGCACCCGCTCCAAATGCTGACCACCAAACATGCTCCCACATTTCCGCGGGAGGTAGAGACTGTATTCAATACCAGATCCTTCTTCGAAAAAGCCCCTCTGGGTGAGGCCAGATTATCTGATTAGGCGTGGACCTGATCCCTGACCAGAACCGAAGGTAGACATCTTTTTAAATATTGTAGAACGCCTTCGTCATAGCGTATATCCAGCAACCAACGCTGAATCGGCCGCTTGAAGATCTCGCGATACATTTCCGGCAAGTCGTTGAAGCTCCCATAATCCTCATTCACAAAATAGACATGCCTGATCCCAAGACTAGCCGCCTTTAACTGTACTGCCAGCGCGTTGTCATATATCGGCTTATCATCCAGCAAGAGGGTATAGAAGCCCCTTAGGTCCTTTGTGCGGATTAAGTCATTAAAATTTCCAGAAACAACATCAGCGACGGTTGCTACACGCTGCGCTGCTCGTGCGTGACCAAAACCTATCCTATTAATCACCTGACTCGTTGACACCAGTGCCTCCGGCAATGGCAATGCTCCATGATAATTAGAGTAGAACTGCAAGACCCAGAACGGATCCACTCCGGCCTCATAACAAGCGCCAAGGGAAGCCCACAGTTTCTTGTCCGAATAGTTGGAAGACCAACCTTCTTGATTAAAGGTTATTGCAGGGAGTTCTTCATTAAGGAACCTCTTCCTTATGCCCTTATCACAGTGGCCTTCATAGTGCTGGAGCATTCTCTTGAACTCCGACAGGACATCTTTCTTTCTGGATTCAACCAGCTTCCACCAGTCGACCATTAACCCGGTCACAGGGGAGCTATCACGCTGTGCTTTCCTATCATTGCCCACAATATAGGCCCGTTGTTTATTCCAGCCGCTAGCAGCTGCCTTAGTCACGATGTCTTTACGAAAAACCTTCAATGCATCAATCGTATGCCTCTTATAAAGTGCCTCTACGCACTCCTGCTTCTTGAGCCTGGTCAGCGCCATTCTGACTTCCTGTGAACGATGAAACCTGGCCCACATGGCCAGTCGCACCCAACCATGAAAATTATCCGCAGGGTCACCTGTCTGCATCATTAAATACGCAGCTATCTCCGCCTCTTCCCTGGTCAAGCGTTCCATTTTATGTACGACAGCCAGCGCACTGAGAAACAGATCATGACGCTCCGGAGCCAACACCTGATCATGCAGGCGCTTGATTGGGGCGGTGATCAACCGGTCATCGTTCTGTTGGTTACTATCCATTAATTTGGACAATATCTGAGACCGGCCTCGTCTTAAACGAAATAGTGGTTCGTCTCATCTGCCTTTGGAACGCCGTTCCAAAATTATGGAGTTCAATCAACGTGAAATTTCCTGCTTCCAATAAGTACACCGGAGGTGGTACACCAAAGACGTCAACAGCTCAGATCGGGGCTGTTCTCGCAATTATAACGTATTGCTAACGAGTGTGTTAATCGGGTCAAAATTTTGGTCCCCGTTATCCTCCACCAACGTAAAAGGCCCGATCTGCGGATCGGGCCTTTTTTTATTTTCCGGATTTGGAAGCGCGCTTTTTTTTCCAGCGGCGGAGCAGCCATCCCCCGAGTACAAACACGGCGATGATTACCAGCATGGGAATCGCATCGCTCGGTACGGGCGGGCAGAACGGAAAATTAAACTGCTGTTCCATTATTTCGTAGCATGGGCTTCCTTCCCATGATCCACGGGCAAGATGCCCGTGCCACTGAAACTAGTCGACGGAGACCAGCTCCAGCTCAAAGTTGAGGTTCTGACCAGCCAGCGGATGGTTGGCATCAATCGTAATGCTTTCTTCAGCGACTGCAACGATCTGCACCGGAACCGGCTGACCCTGCGGTCCCTGCATCTGCAGTCCCATTCCAACTTCAGGCTCCAGTCCTTCCGGAAGCTGGGAGCGTTCGAAGTCCATCACCATATCGTCGCGCTTTTCGCCATAGGCTTCAGCGGAAGGAATGTGGATGTTTTTCTTTTCGCCGACTTCCATATCTTTCACACCGGTTTCAAAACCGGGAATCACCATACCGGCGCCCATTTCGAATTCCAGCGGCTCGCGGCCGGCGGATGAGTCGAACTGGTTTCCGTCATCCAGTGTTCCGGTATAGTGAATTTTTACTTTCTGTCCGTTTTCGATCATAAGGTGGTCCTTTTTTAGTTTTAAGTGGTTATGTTTTAAGGTTTAAGTCGCCCGCGACCATACAGGCATAAATCTCAATGGCAATCCCTTTGCCCATCAGAATCAGCGACGGCGACGGCGTGAGGGTGCGCTCTTCGAAAACTTTCGGCGCGGTTCCGGTGTCCGGGGTTCCGGATACCCTTTTTTACCCAGTCGTTTCCCCACTGCAGCAACCGCGAGACGGGCGGTAGCGAATGCCGCCTGCAGGTTATAACCGCCGGTCGGACCGTCGACATCCATCACTTCTCCGGCAAAATAGAGATCGGAACATTTTCTCGATTCCAAGGTTTGACAATCGACTTCTTCCAGCGAAACACCGCCCACGGTAATCATCGCCTCTTTAATCGGGCGTGTTTGAATCGGACGGATTTCTTCGACCTTTCCTTCCTGCAGATTAACCTGCAGGACATAGTTCCTGAGATTTTGACGGGCCACGATGCGGGATGCATCGGTGAGGGCCGTTCCCCCAACGCCCCATTTTTCAATTTCAAAGACACCGCGCGTCTGGCCGACGACCTGACCTTTGGACAAGACATCGACAGTAACCTTGTCGTAGATTTTACCGATCCGTCCTTTTATGACGTTTGGATCAACTTCGAATCCGGCGAGGCCGGGTTTGTAGTCTACAATGGAATGACCCAACTTGCCGGCCCATCCCTGCCCGTCGCCGACCGAACCCGTTTTGGGATAGCTGATCCCGCCGGTAGCAATCAGGACATACTTGCCTTCAACCACAAAGTTATCGGTGGTCACGCGGAAACCGTTCTTTGCTTTTTCCACGGCCTGAACGACCGAGGAACACGCCAGCGAAATATTGTGATCGCGCAACTGATCGGTGAACAGATTAAGCACATCAGCCGCCCGCTCGGTATGCGGATAAACCTTGTTGCCGGTTTTTACAACCGTCTTCAGTCCATTCGCTGCAAACCAGCGCTGGAGCATGGAGGGTGTGAATGCTTTCAGGGCTGGCTCCAGAAAGGGCCCAACCGGTTCACCGAACATCTGGATCATCCGGTCTTCGGAAATATTGGTGGTCAGATTGCAGCGCGAGTTACCGCACATGAGCAGTTTGCGCCCCGGCTTGGCCTTGCGCTCAAGCACCAGTGCCTTCAGCCCCATTTCGCCGGCGGCGCACCCGGCCATCAGCCCTGCGGCGCCTCCGCCGATTATGATCAGATCTGTTTTACTCATAGACAGCTATGTTGGCAGAACCTATATTGTTTTCCAACCAAGGAGACTTCATGAAATATGCTGCCCCCCTTTTTCTATCCGCCGCCATTACCCTGTTGAGCGGATGCACCGGCATGAAGGTTTCTACCAACCACGACGGTTCTTATGACTTTGGCCAAATCGCGACCTATGAATGGGTCGATGCTCCGGAAGAAATACAAAAGCAGGACGATACCTACCTGAACGTGGATATCCAGAAAGCACTCAATAATCAGCTTGCGTTAAAGGGGTGGAAACAAGTCCTTGAAACTACAGCAGCCTCCATCCAGGTGGTCTATTACATTAAATTAGCGGAGCATGAAGAATACACCACGGCCAATCAGAACGAGCGCGAGTTTTCAGGAGGCTTTGTCTACAACCGCGACAAGAAATGGGGATACGAAGAGCGGGAGCCCGACCTTAATGTCTACACCGTTGAAATCGGAACACTTACCGTCCTCCTGTATGACGTCAAAACCGGCGATCGAATCTGGAAAGGATCGCTTAAAACCAAGCTGGATCGTTCACGCCCCATTGAAAGCCAGAAAGAGACCATCCGGAAGGTTGCGCAAAAACTGATGGACCGGATTCCTTCAGGCAACTAACCGTGCTCCCGGTCTACCTTATTCTGATCGTGCTGTTCAGCGTCGCGGTGGCGGCTGTACTGAAAGCGGTGATCGCAAAACAAAAACACGCCAGGCTATTCAATACCCCTCCCCCCGACCATTGGCTTCCTGCGCTGAAAAACACCTTTCCGACCATTGAAAAGCTGAGTAAAGCGCAGCGGAAACAACTGTTTGGAACTATGCAGATCTTTCTTTCGAAAACCATATTCGAGGGCTGCGGCGGACTGGAGCTGACTGAAGAGATGCGCATTACTGTGGCCGCCCAGGCCTGCACGTTACTGATCGGTCGCACCACGAAGGTCTATCCTAAACTTAAGACGGTCATTCTCTATCCCCACACCTACAAGAGTGGTCAGAAGGGCATGTTTGGAGGAGACAACGGCCAAAGTTCGCGGCTTGGCGAATCGTGGGACTGCGGTGTGGTGGTGCTGGCCTGGAACAGCGTACTCGGCGGGGCCCGCAACATGGAAGACGGGCAGAATGTAACCTTTCATGAATTTGCCCACCAGTTGGATCAGGCAGACGGAGTTGCTGACGGCGCACCTGTTCTGGAGGAACGTTCTGCCTACTCTGCCTGGGCCCGGGTATTCAACCGGGAATACAAACAGCTGGTTGACAAAACCCAGCATGGACACCGCAGCACGATGGATACGTACGGAGCCACCAATCCTGCCGAATTCTTTGCGGTTGCCACCGAAACCTTTTTTGAAAAGCCCCGTCAGATGAAACAGAAACATCCTGAACTCTATGAAGAGCTGCAAACCTATTACCACGTGGATCCAATCCTATGGAAATAACAGAAACAAAAAAAACCTATCCCCGCTGGGTTGGTCTTCTTCTCGGCTTTTTACTTCCCGGCTCGGCCCACTATTTTGCAGGTAAGAAGCGCGCCGGTCTCATTTGGTGTTTCAGCCTGCTTGTGTTTCCCCGGATATTCACCCTCTTACTGACCATCCATTCGCGGCCGGTCATTATAGCCGGACTGATTCTGATGCTCTTAACCGCTTTTTTTCATCTAGCCATGCTCGTGAGTTCTTTCCGCCATGTTGAGCGGCTTAATTTCAGACGAGGGCTGGCTATTGCCGGACTCATGTTCGCCGCTATGATGCTGCCCCAAACGGTTCAGGTTTTTAAAATGTCGGCCCAATCCATGCAGCCAACTCTGCTAGGCTTATCTGCTCAACAGTCCACCAACCAAACTTCATTTGCCGATGGGCTTCTCCGAGGCATGGTCTATGAAGAATTTCGCGTTACCGAACCAGGCCCGATAAGCGGCCAAGCAAGAATGGGCACCTCGGGTATTGAACTGACCATCGGCGAACAAACCTACGTGCTTCCCCGCGAAGCAATGCAAACCCTTAAGCTGGAAAAGGAATATAAAACCGGCGACATTCTATGGTCCGGCACGCTAACTGCGCAGGATCACCTCGTGGTTAAACCCTACTACCTTAGCAAGCCGGCACGTGGAGATATCGTCGTTTTCAGTACCTCTTCCATTGATCATCCGAATGTAAATACGAGTGCGGTCTACACCAAACGCATTGTCGGGCTGCCCGGGGAAACCATACATATTGATCCGCCTTTTATCATCGCTGGAGGTAAACCCATCAAGACTCCGGCCATCTTCGAACAGTTAGATTATTTAAACGATGGCAAGCTTGCCCATTCAACAAACTCGATCACCCTTGGCGAGAATGAATATTTTGTACTGGGCGATAACACCGCTCCGGGCCAGAGCCTCGACAGTCGCTATTTCGGGGCGATAACCGAGACCAGTCTTATCGGACGGGTATGCAGTATCTACTGGCCACTCAGCCGCATTCAGCCGGTTGATTAAGCCAGATTCTCCAGATTTGCTGCGCTCCGCTCAATTTGCTTGATGAGATCATCGAAGATAAAATGATGGAACGGTAGGAAGATATACCAGTAGGTCCGGCCCCAGAATCCCTTCGTCTTGTAATAGGCATTTACAGACAGGCGGTTTTTATCGCCGGAGACAGTATCGACCCGGAATTCAAGCCAGGCATATCCGGGCACTTTCATTTCGGCACGCAGTAATAACTGTTCGTTCTGCCGGATCTCTTCCACCCGCCAGAAATCGACCACATCGTTCACGCGCAGCTTTGAAGCACTGCGGCGCCCCCGCGTTGTGCCTACGCCTCGCAGGAGCCGGTCGATGGCCCCGCGGATGCGCCAAAGAAAGGTGCTGTGGAACCATCCGTTTCGCCCACCGATGTGCGTAATGGATTTGAATAGCTCGCCGGCGGATTTGCTGGTGATCAGCGAATAGGAACTTGTATAGGTTGGCGGACCTTCAATCTCGCTTAGCTTAATGGCCAGTTCATAATCCGGCGGGTAGCTATCGGACCAGCGGGTGGAAACCGAATCCTGCTCCTCGCGGGAAAGCGCCAGAACAAATGCTTCCTTACAGGAGATGCGTCGAAAAGGGATCAGCTCAAGGATGTCGTTGTCATGGCAGATCACATCATGGGTAACGCTCTCCATCAAACACCAGGTAATAGCAGCGGGCACTGGTGTCAGGAGACTCGTAAGGTAGGAATAAAATCCAATACTGGAAATGGGCGATGAAATGAATGCCTTTTTCTTCCCCAATACCTCGGCATGTAATTTGAGCATATCCTCATAAGTCAGGATATCCGTTCCGCCAATATCAAACGACCGTCCTGCGGTCTCCGGAAGTTCCAGCACCCCCACCAATGACTTGATGACATCCCTCAGCCCGACCGGCTGACATTTCGTTTTTGCCCAGCCTGGAACCGGGAAAACGGGTATACGCCGAACCAGGTGATTAATCATCTCATACGATGCACTGCCCGACCCAATGATAATTGCTGCCCGAAGGATGGTAGTCGGCACCGTTCCCTGGCTGAATTCTTCTGCAACTTTTGCCCGGCTGGCCAAATGAGTTGAGAGTGTTGTCTGCGTATCACCCAGACCGCCCAGATAGATAATACGCTGAACACCCTGCTGTTCGGCGGCGGTCCGAAAATTACGGGCGGCAAGCGTATCGGCATCTTCAAACTTATGCAGCCCGATAAGCATGGAATGGATCAAATAATAAGCCGTATCAACGCCCTCAAGCGCACGTAACACCTCATCCTTCACCAGCGCATCCGCCACAACCATCTCAGCATCGGGCCAGCGTTCCACATGCTCCGGCGATTCAGCACGAACCATCACCCGGACTTTGTATCCTCTGGAAATGAGTTCAGGAACCAGCCGGCCGCCAATATAACCCGTTGCCCCTGCCACTAAAACGGTTCCCATGCTCATACGGGGTCCAGTCGGCAAATCATGGCACAACACGTCCTCTGGATATCCAACCATCAATACAACCCCCTTAATCGCACTATTTTACTCAATGGGAATGCAAATCACAAGCCCCACATATGCGAGTGTTTTGTAGGCATATTACCTCTTTACAATAGCATAAAGTCTACTCGACAGCTCTTGGCGAGTTTGTAAATTTAATCGCGTCTATGAAGAACAACCAGCTAGATGAATTGATTTCCGAGAGCATTGCGTTAGAGCAGCATGCTGCTTCGCTATATAAGATATTCTCCGAATCCCTTCCGGACGATCATGATTTCTGGTGGCAGCTACATCTGGAAGAAAAGAGCCACGCCAACCTGATCCGCTCGGCACGCGATTCGTTTGTTAAGCGTGGAAAATTTCCCTTCGACATCCTCGCCAACTCCATTGAAGAACTGAAACAGGCCAACACCAAGACAAGTGGGCTGGTCGGGCACTTCAAAGCAAACCCGCCGACCCGGCGTGAAGCATGCGAGGTGGCCATTGAGCTGGAGTATGAGGCCGGCGAAACTCATTTTACCCAGTTCATGGAGCGAGATGCCACAACCCCCGTCGAAACCGTTTTTCAACAACTCAACCGCGATGACAAAGATCATAAAAAGCGGATCCGTAAACATTTGGAATCGCTTCCGGCCGAGGCTTAATGGGACACTGGTTCCATGCCCGACTCAAAAAGCATCCGATACAGCCTAATGGCTATTCTTGCCTGCCTGCTATGGTCCTCATCCTTTGTGACCGTTAAGCATGCGCTGGACTATCAATCGCCGCTTAATCTCGCGGGCATGCGATTTGTACTGGCCGGTCTGATCCAGATCCCGTTATGCGGAAGTTTCCTGGCACCTTTCAGTCTGATGCGCCGTGAGTTCACCACCGTCCTACTGGTCAGTCTGTTTCATACCATCTATTTATACGGAACATTTTTCATCGGGATGGTTTGGGTTCGCGGTGCGGAGGGGGCCATCATGATCGGTGCTGGCCCGCTTGCCTCAGCCCTGACCGCACACGTGATGATGCACGACGATAAAATGCAGAAGCGCACCATGACCAGCATTGCAATTGGAATGGCCGGCGTTGTCTTCATCAGCCTTGCTTCCAAACCCTGGAATCCCATTGGATTAAAAGAATTTTTCGGCCTGATGCTTTTGCTGAGTGGTGCGGTTGTTTCGGCCATCGGCAATGTGGTTGTGGCCAAACGTAAAGGAGGTCTGCATCCGGTTGCGCTCAATAGTGCACAGATGCTCTTGGGCGGCGTAGTCCTTCTTCTGATTGCCCTGCCCTTCGAAAGTTTCCCGCTGCTGCAACTTCCTGCTGTTTTCTACGGACAGCTCCTGTGGCTGGCCACTATATCCGCGACAGCCTTTGGCATCTGGTTTTATCTGCTCAGTCGAATCAAGGTTTCCAAGCTGAACCTATGGAAGTTTCTGATTCCACTCAGCGGAGCAGCACTCAGCTGGATTATTCTGCCGGAGGAATCACCCACGCTGCCGAGCCTTGCGGGCATGGCGCTTATTGTTGCCGGCATCGTGATCGGACAGCTGGGAAAAAAGCCTAGGCCGGAAAACGCGGCTCAATGAACACAGGCGGGTGCATGTAAAGCGGCTCAAACGGCTCAGACTCAACGCCTTTTTCCAACCGTTCAAATACCAGCTCGCCCAGCTTTCCTGCTGTCGGAAATACCGCATCAGCAGGATCCAGCGTCTTGAAGTTCGACAATAACTCGGTTAACCGGTCATGGTCAGGACTGACCACTAATGTGCCTTCCGGAATAAAATCCTTCAGCTCGTCGAGTTCCATCAACTGAAAGTCCTTTTCCAGTTCAGCTCCCGAAAAGATCCCGGCCCATACCTTGCCGCGACGGGCATCGCCTACCACCGCTGTCTTTTCTGCACCCAGCTGCGCCGCAAGCGCGGCTCCACTATTTAATGCATAAACCGGTTTTTGATCTGGAGCAGCCAGCGTATTGACGACCGTAAAGCCGATCCGCATTCCGGAAAAGGCGCCCGGCCCCCGGCCCACCGCAAAACAATCAACCGTTGCCCAATCCAGA
Source organism: uncultured Verrucomicrobiota bacterium (assembly GCA_964486885.1). Classification (GTDB taxonomy): domain Bacteria; phylum Verrucomicrobiota; class Kiritimatiellia; order Kiritimatiellales; family Pontiellaceae; genus Pontiella. Next base: position 12,360 of record CAZAPF010000044.1, on the reverse strand, counting down.
CCCAGCTCGGCAATGGAATCAAACAGCTGCTGGCGGTTCTTAAAGTTTTCTTCCCAGCTCTTTTCCAGCACGACTTTCCCGTCTTCCACCAGCGCAACGCTGCCGAAACGGGAACTCAGTTCAATTGCAAAAATTCTCACGCCTCGTTCTCCTTAAAAATGCGGAATGTACGGGTTTCGGTAACTTCGTCAGCCTTAATTTCAATATGCAGCATATCCGGCGGGAGCAGTCCGTCCGCCCGTTCCGCCCACTCAATCGCCGTGACCCCATTCACATCGAAGTATTCTTCCAGTCCCAATCCCAGCGCTTCTTCGGGACCGGATAGGCGGTACAGATCAATATGATGCAGCGGCAGCCGGCCTTCGTATTCCCCTATCAACGTATAAGTCGGACTGGTGATCGGCTCATTGATGCCAAGCGCTGCGGCAAAGCCCTGAATAAAACAGGTTTTCCCCGCTCCCAGATCCCCGTGCAGGGCCATCACAGTTCCGGCTTCAATGGTTTCGGCCAGCTCTGCGGCCAGTTCCCAGGTTTCCTCGGGGCTGTTGGTTTCAACTACTCGCACGACACAAGCTCCTTTTCCAGTATGGCGGCCACCTCGTCGATATGCTCAACGTGAAACTCCGCCTTGGTCTTTTCATCTAACGGGCAAACCCGGATCGTTTTGCACCCGGCGTTGTGGCCGGCTTCCACATCCTTTTCGCTGTCGCCGATCATCCATGATCCGGCCAGCTCAATGCCGTGTTTTTCGGCAGCCTGCACAAACATACCGGCTTTGGGCTTACGGCATTCACATTCGTCTGCGGCAAAATGCGGACAATGGAAAACATCGAGCACATCCACTCCGTGAGTCCGTAGCTGCGCCCTCATGTTTCCATGAATAGCCGCCAGCTCTTCTTCGGAATACAACCCTTTGGCTACCCCTTGCTGATTAGTGATAACAATGGCCGGATAGCCTTTAGCCGACACGGTTTTCAGTGCGGCAACAAATCCCGGCTGCAGATGGAAATCTTCCCACCGCTCGACATAGCCCGGCCCCGGCGATTCATTCACAATGCCGTCCCGATCAAAGAATATGCATGGTTTATTCATGGTTTCCTTTAAAAAGCGGCGCAAAACCTACAGTCCTGCCTCAAATATTGGAAGTCCGATTTTTAAACAGATTATCCATCGGTATTAAACTTAATGCCGATATTCAAAGGTGCGCTCGACACCTCCATTCCATCGGCATAGACCGCGACTGCCCGGATCCGGCTGGGGCCTTCTCCGACCGCCAGTTCATCAAGCACCAGCTCGGCATCCGGATCATAAATCTGTTCATCGAGAACAAGTTTCCCGAAAACCAACCGGAGTTTTTCAGGCTTTTGCGCCCCGCCCACCTTTACCTTGATGCCATGCTCATGCTTTGCCAGACGGCTCACATCGGGCTGGATGGTGACCGAGCGCCCCATGCGATTCACCATAATACCTTTAGTCATCGAAGCATTGAACTGCACCATATTGACAATGCGGGCAACGGCACGGATTTCGTGATAGCCATCAGCTATATGAAGTAAACGTAAATGAATGGAATTTTCCTCGGAAGCCTTCTGAATCTCTTTTCCATCCAACAGGAAAGAATAGAGAAACTTGGCATTGGCCGCACGGCAGCTCGCCGAAGCCAGATAGGTAAAATCACTTTCAATGGCATCGGCTCCCAGCACCTTTACCGTAAGCGGAACCGCATAGGGCTTTGCCATCGGATCCCCCAGAAGCAGGGTCTGAAACGGACAGGCTATCGATTGATAAAAGCTCTCCAGCATGGTGCAGCCCGACGCATAGTGAACAAAGAAACGAGCGGAAGGAAACTTGTTGGGATTCGAATACGGCTCTACTACGGCCCCGGCAGAAGCTGTCGCACCGGCCTCGAGCCAGGCCGTCATTTTAGTTTGAGGACGCTGGAATTCTGCGCTCCAGCTGGTGAGGTGCTCGGCCATGGCCCCCGGCGCAAAGGAACTGACGGACGCAGTATCCACTGTTTCCGCACCGGATAACACGCCCATCACCATCTTCTGCCCGGCCGGAAAATTGGTTGTAACGTTGGCGGTAATACCTCGTTGCTTGAGTTCATTTACGGCGGGGTAAAACTGATGCTCCCGGCACTTGGAGCGCACATCATCACTAATCACAAAATTGATGCCACTTCGTCTGCCCCGGTGATCCGATTGAGCGCCCCGCTTAATGCACTCCAGTACAGTGTCCACATCGTTCCCGTTTTCCCCGATATAACCCAGCATCATGCTGGGTAGCGGCATACGGTCGCCCAATCCTTTCTGCAACCATGCGGCTTCCGGCGGAATCTTGGCATCCATACCCAGACCTTGTTTCTGCATGCCCAGTGACATTGCATTAAGCGGAACCTTGACCCGCTCATTCGGACCGGCAAACAGCTTCGATAGATATTTACCTTCTTCGACCAGGCTCAGCCCTGGCATTTTGTTGCGGAGAAAGGTCATACCGCTTACCGACATTTGCCGGCGGTCATTGGGATCCGTCTTAACCCGGATCGGGAAATCGACGGAATAGACCCACGCCATAATCTGCTGATCGATGCCCTGCTTCTTCGCTGCAGCATTCGCCGGCTCCCAAATCAATTTTGTAAACTCTTCCGGCGATATAGTCGCATTGCCGCCATAGGCGGATTCCGGAATATCCAGATAGACCATGTTTCGTTCAGGGATCAGCCGGGTAGCGGCAAAAGTATTTCCAACCCGTTTCGAAGGCTGAGATTGTTTATTGACCAGAAGCAACACCTCATGCGGCATCTGCGCCCAGCCGTTCAATGCGATAAAAACACCAATCAAAATATTCAATAGTTTGGACATACTGTTTCCTATGCTGTGTGAACGGGGAATATGCGGGTTTGAGAGTCCAAATGCAATACAAGCTGTGTCCGACTAACGGCAACACCTTCACACCTCCTGCCCCAAAAGTTCGCATCTTCCATTGCGCATCAGTCAGGCGGCTCCTATGCTTTCAATATGACTGAAAATATCGTCATCCGAAGTGTGGCCGTTGCCGGCGGCATCTATGCCTTCCTGAACCTGTACGCATTTTTGGTTTCCGACCGGCTGATCTTTCAGCCGCAGACTCCCGGCTACACCCGGCTGCCTCATGAATTCCGTGTTGAAAGCGGATCGGGCGAAATGATTAATACTGTTTATCTGGAACACCCGAACGCAGAATTCACGATTCTGTTCAGCCATGGCAATGCGGAGGACCTCAGCAACGTGGTTCCTTTTATGCTGCGCTTCTATGATCTGGGCTATTCGGTTCTGATGTATGACTACCGCGGTTACGGCACCAGCGAAGGAACACCATCAGTGCGAAAGGCAAAGCAGGATGTGGCGGCGGCCTACCGTTGGCTCGTGGAAGAAAAACAGATTGCTCCGGAATCGATTATTGCACACGGTCGATCCCTCGGGGGCGGACTGGCCACCTGGCTGGCAGCAAATCGGCAGGTGGGTGGCCTCGCGATCGAATGCTCGTTTGTTTCCGCCTTCCGCGTAAGAACCGGCCTGCCCCTGCTGCCCTGGGATAAGCTCAACAATCTGCGTTCCATTAAAAAGGTTAACTGCCCTGTGCTGGTCATCCACGGGCTTGAAGATGGGGTGGTCCCCGCCTGGCATGGGCAAAAACTCTACGACGCCGCACCGGGGAAAAAGAAGGTTCTCTGGATCGAAGACGGGCAGCATAACGACTATGTCTACGTTGCCGAAGAAAAGTATCTCGACACCTTTCAATCGTTCATGAAGCTGGTATCTGAATACCAGAGCACCAACGTCGAATAATTCAATGAGCCTGTTCCGATGCCATGCGCTTCAAAACCGAACCGTGCTCCACCGGAAAACGGCAAGGCGTCCAGCAGGTGATAGCGATACATAGCGGCAAATGAAAGGTCGGCACGTGTTTGACCCCGCAGCGGGTGTTGGAATTCTTTATTCGAGCACCAGGCAAATCCGAAGTAGTCTTCCGTTCCCGTTCCGTGCCAGCCGGGATTTTCCGCTCCATCCAGCCAGATCACCGGATCTCCTTCGCCCCACCAGCCATCGCTTTGGTTTTCCACCTGCATGATGCATCCGACGATACTTCCTTCATCCTGCACTTCAGCCAATGTTAATGTGCGCTTACCTTCCGATGGAATATCCTGGTGCTCAGAAAACTTTCCACAAAACCGGTCCGGGGATTCGAACTCCCGGTCAAACGCCATTAAAAGGGCGCACTCTACTGGCGAATCTCCCGTATTCTGCAATCGAATGCGGGCACCGTTACCAAAAGGCATAGGCCAACGAACCGTTGCCATTGCTCCATCAACGGAAACCGGCAGGGATTCCACATTTTCAAAACGATCCGATATGCCGCACAGCATATAAAGAGGGCAGCTCAGCGAGGGCGTATTATGTCCGTCCCAATAGAAATCAATATTCAATCCAGCCAGCTCGGCCTTGGAACCAGCCTTGATCTCCAGCAACTCGAACAGCCCTCGGCCACTGATCGTTACTGCATCACACCATTCGCCGGGTATAAGTGCCAGCGTCCGGGATTCCGCTAAATTAAAAACAGGCGGTTCCATCCAACGATCAGCTACTCGTTTTAATTCTCCCCCGCTCTTGCGGATTGCAGATACATTAAAGCTTTCGATCGCTTTATCCGTTTCCAGTGCATTCCAGGCAATCTGATAAAAAAGCGAACCCAGCTCGGCACGTGATTTTGCCTGCACTAAAACCCGGCAATGCTTCTTATGCAGGATGGGGAAATGCAGGTTATATCCGCCGGCCGTTTTCGATGCGAAGGGTCCGCGCTTCGGCAGCCACCTTCCGGCAAGGAACGACTGAAAAGACTGCTCGGTCTTCGTTCCATCGATCTCCAACACCAATGTGCCCGCCGGGTTGGCCGACCACATCCAGGAGACCGCCCCGGCCCCATGCATTTCCGCCAGTACAGCCTCAACTCCCCCATCAACATCATAAACCTCAAGGAAGGACCCATGGTCCAAATCGCCATAATGCTCGGGTGCATAACTGGTCAAAGAGACCGTTGCAACGTCGAGTGCACTGGAAAACAAACGGGATTTACCCAGAACAGATCCGGCCATCCAGTGCTTCGTGTCTGCTGCATCGGATAAAATGGTTTGCCATGATATGACCTGATCATTCCCGGGATGATCCGGAGCCTTACCGCAACTCAAAACGCACAGAAGCGAAATGGTGAGCAGGCTGATCCGGAGGGGCTGCATCAGTCCACAATAACACTAAAGTAATTGACGACCAATTCGGTTTGTCCGGTGTTGATAATTTCGTGGACTTCGCCGGGTTCAACCACCACCGTGCTGCCCTCGTCGAACACATAGGCAACATCATTGATGCGAATTTCACCGCGGCCGGATTCCACGGTAAAAACTTCGGCCATGTCATTGTGTAAATGGCTGCCGGCTTTTTCTCCGGGCGAAAATACGGCGCGCGCATAATTGGTTACCCGAGGAATCTCGCCGTTACCGATAATGATACGTTTCCGGATCGCCGGGTTGTGCGACACGCCTTTTTCCGGAATTTCGTTTAATTTGATCAGCTTCATCGCAACCTGCAACTGCGCTAGTTTACTGCGCCGGATATGACCGCATCCACATCAATTTCTTCCAGATAAACTACAGAGAGTTCTCCAAAAGCACAGGAAAGATCAAATGGAACACTGAAAACCTCCAGCCCCTCCCCCGAGATTTTCGTCTGGGAAAAAACGCCAACGACCCGGGCGGTATTCTGCTTTTCCGGAATCACCTTCGCAATCAGGTGCGCCCCCGGCCCAAGCGAGACCTCAAGCTGCTCTCCATCCAAAAGATAGGAGGCTTTGGCCGCATGGCCCTTCGGCGGAACCGCTGATTCAGAAAACCGCCATTTTTCGGGATACCCGGAAACTCGTGGAGCCGAAATCACATTCCACTGATCTCCGCCGCCCGCCGCTTTAACCCGAACGGCACGCTGGACCTCCACATCGTAGCTGGTGACATACTTTTCCACCCGCACCGAAATCATTTCACCGCGGCGGGCGCTTTCCTGATAAGGCGCTTCCTGAGATACAGGTCGAGTCGTTTGACAACCGACGCAACCCAACACTGCTAGCAACATCATATATTTCAGCATAGCCATTCCCTTTTCTTCATGAGTCCTTTCAACGCATTCAACTATACAAAAGATATGCACTCAACGAGTAAAAAACACTTCCCGCTTCAATCAAGCCTCCAGATTCCGGAGGATAGTTTCCAGCCAGAGCAGCTTTTTTTTCTGCAACATCGGACTGGGATGGGCATTGAGCAACGGGTGCACATCGGACGGAACCGTGCTGGTTCGTTCCCCGTCTATCCGGCTGAGACATTGCTTCACCAGAGGTAACAAACCCAGATCCTGCCCCCACCCCAGCACTATGGGCGTTCTGGATTTCCGACTCAGCGCATGTGCACATTCGCCCTGACGCTCTTCACTGAAGATACTGTGAACATGACCGCCGATTATTTCAGTTAGCACTTCGGTTTTCTGAAGAAAGCTTCCGGACTTGGGATCACGCAGGTCGGACAGGTTCAGCACTCGAATATGTTTCCACCCTTTAGATACCGCCACGCGCATGACCTGATACTGCGTGTTATCAGGCTGGGTCAGCACCAGTTGCTTTTCAAATGCATCTTCCGCCTGTGGATATTCGATTTCCCCATCAACATGATTATCGTCCTTCGGATGCGATGACCCCGGATTCATCATAATAACCACCACGTCCGGTTTCATGAGGGATATGGCAGATGGGTCGTCCTGAGGGATCGACGTATCGACAATCTCCAGCACACTGCGACATTTTGCCCGCTCCCCGTTCATCAGCACCAGTTCATAAAAATGACCATAGCAGGTGAACTGCTTCTTTAACTCCGCCGCATAAATAAAATCCATAGTCCGTACTCCGTAGTGCGTATTGCGTATTGCGTATTGCGTATTGCGTATTGCGTATTGCGTATTGCGTAAGACTGTTCGGCAACCCGTCCTGCGGGTCAATACGCAGTACGTAATAAGCAGTAAAATAATAGCGCACCATTTTAGACTTTCGGGTTTGGAAATAACAAACTATCTTTCAGTAGATCAATCGAACGAGGCTTTATGAACATAGTAATCGACATTCTGGCAGCAATCATCCTTCTGTTCTTTCTTCTGGCAGGCTGGCACAAAGGCTTTCTCCTTTCATTGCTGGGCGTAGTCCGCGTAGTTCTGGCCTATGGCATTGCCTTTTTTGCAGGACGTTACGGCGGATACTGGCTGGGCGAAGTGGCCCATCGCCCGCGTATTGTAACCGTGCCTGTGGTTGCCGGATTAACCTTTGTCATCATTACCTTTGTATTTCATGTGATTATGACCAACATGCGCGACGAGCACCGCGACAAGGAAGAACACGAAGATTATTCCCACCCCTGGTACAGCTCGCTGGGCGGTAGCTCGATTAATACCGCCATCGGCCTTTTTTCGCTGGTATTCCTGTTCTGGCTTGGTGATGTCTTTCTGGTCGGCATATCCGGAACCTCCATACCGGGCGCTGACAGAGCCCACTTCGGCAAATTTACCCGGCGCGCAGTTTATGAAACCGTAAACGTTGCGGTATCGCGGGAAGGGCGCGAGTCGCAGGCCGCCGCCGTTGCGCGCATGGTCAGTAATCCAGCCAAAGGAATGGCGCACATGGAAAATGTATTTTCAGCCGATTCCATTCAGCAGCTCTTTAAAGACAAGCAGTTTGCCGAAGATCTCCTAAGTGGTGATGCAGCACGTATCGAGCAGAATGCTTCGCTACAGCAGCTTTTCAACGATCAGGCCACACTGGACGAACTCAAGGAAATGGGACTGCTGTCCGGCAAAGAAAAAAAATCCGAGCTCTGCGCGAAGCTTTCCAAATTCGGCAGCAACGAAAAAATCAAGGCCAGCTTAGAAAGCCTGAAAGAAAAACAGCTGTTCAGCACGGACAAGATCACCCTGCTTATCCGCGATCCCGATTTCGATGTGATCATTGCTGAACTGATAAAGTAAGCCTCCGGCTTGCGGATTGACCTCCCTGCTTGCAACCGATATTCTTTTTATGAGTTTAGGACATTGCAACCCAAGGAGATCATTATGAATAGAAGTCAACTGTTGCTCACCGTCGCCCTTGCTTCCATCGTCGCGCTGACGGGATGTAAAACCAAAGTCAAGCGGGTGGCCGTTGATGAAACCATCGATCTGTCCGGTCGCTGGAATGATACCGACTCCCAACTGGTTTCCGCCGAAATGATCGCGGATATTGCTTCGCGTTCATGGATCGAGGAATACACCTCCAAGAATGGCAAAAAGCCGGTGATCATTGTGGGCACCATCCGCAACAAGAGTTCGGAACACATTGAAACCGAAACCTTCACCAAAGATCTTGAACGTGAGCTGATCAATAATGGCCGGGTTACCTTCGTGGCCAATAAAGCGGAACGAGGTGAACTGCGCGAAGAGCGCAAAGAGCAGCAGACGTGGTCGCGGGAAGAAACCCAAAAACGGCTGGCAGCCGAAACCGGTGCCGATTACATGCTGCAGGGCAGCATCAAAACCATTATCGACCAGGAAGGAAAAGAATCCGTCAAATTCTATCAGGTCGATATGGAAGTCGTTCACCTCGAAACCAATGAAAAGGTTTGGGTTGGCGATAAAAAAATCAAGAAGTACGTCAAGAAACGCAGCATGAAGTGGTAGCGCATTGCGCTACTCCCTGGAGTGCGGCACTTCGGTGCCGCTTTTCACTCAGCACCTGCTCTCACCTCATATTAATGGCTGACAAACAACCAGATTGGCATCATGCACCGCCCCATGTTTTTGTGCCGAACACGCTCTACATGGTAACTGCCGGGACGCTGCACAAAGAACATCTGTTTCGCGGTAACGAACGCCTAAGGATTCTGGAGCAAACCGTATTTAGAATCATGAAAGACCGAGGCTGGAAACTCCGGGCATGGGCCCTGTTTTCCAATCATTACCACTGGATTGGGGTTTCTCCAGAACAAGGATCTATCCGGCGATTAATTCAACATGTCCACTCTGAGTCAGCCAAACTTCTGAACAAATTAGATAACGCGGTCGGCCGAAGGGTCTGGTTTCAGTATTGGGACAAATGCCTAACCTATGAAAAAAGCTATTTTGCACGTTTAAATTATGTAAACAACAATGCGGTTCATCATGGTCTTGTTCACAAGGCATCGCTCTACCCATTCTGCTCTGCTGGCTGGATTGAACGTAACTGTCGGCCTGCATTTCAGAACCAAGTCGCTTCGTTTAAATACGATCAATTAAGCGAGCCGGATGAATTCAACCCCAAGTGGAATGAAAGCAGCACAGAAGTGCCGCACTCCGAAACTTTCTGAACATGCGTCGTTTATTTCCATCCCTGATACTTACCTGCTCGATTGCTTTACTCGCCGGCTGTGCGAGCTTGCGGACCGACAAATCGCACTATGCCGGTATGGATGTGATGCTGCAGCGGGCGGACTATCCGGCCGCCATTGCCAAGATCGAAGCGGCAAAGACCGTATCCTATACCGCCAAGGACAAGGCGGTCTATTATCTTGATATCGGCATGCTCTACCACTGGAACGGGGACTATGAAAAGAGCAATGAGTTCCTGGAGAAAGCGGAACGGGCCATCGAGGATAACTTTACCAAGAGCCTGACCCGCAGCGCCTCGTCCCTGATTCTGAACGACAATGTGCTCGCCTATGCCGGCGAGGATTATGAAGACATTTATCTTAATGCGTTCAAAGCACTGAACTATCTGGCGCTCGGCCAAACCGACTCCGCTTTCGTTGAGGTTCGGCGCATCAATCTCAAACTGGTTCAACTGGAAAGCAAATATGAAAAACTGAGCCAAAAACTCAACGAAGCCGAAGATGCCCACGAGGAGTTTGTGCCCGGAAAAAGCTATTTCCAGGAGTCGGCGCTGGGCCGCTATCTCAGCATGCTGCTTTATCGGAACGAAGCCAAATGGGATGACGTCCGCATCGATCTCGAAAAAATCGCCAAAGGCTGGAAACTTCAGCCCGACATTTACACCTTCAGCCAACCCGACTTTTCGGAGTCGACTAAACGGGTTTATCGCCCAACCGCCCGACTGAATGTGTTTTCGTTTTACGGGATCGGCCCCGAAAAAAAGGCCAACTCCTTCTACATCCATACCGAGGAAAACCTGATCGTACTCGCGGGTTCAACGGAAAACTATCTGGGTAAACAAAACCTATCCGGGCTCAGCTTTATTCCATGGGAGGGCATCAGCGAAGGCTATCACTTTAAACTCCAGCTCCCCCATATTGAAAAGCACCTCTCCAATGTCGGCCGGGTTGAAGTTGAAATCACCGGTGCGGTGCAAGAAGACCTCCAACGGCTTGAAAGCCTGGAAAACGTGGCGGTTGAAACATTCGGCATTAAGAAGCCGATGATCTTCCTGAAGACCATCACCCGGGCTGTGGTAAAAGGACTGGCCGCGGAACAGGCAAAGGAACAAATGGTTAAAGACATGGGTGATGGTCTGGCATTTTTCACCCGTCTGGCCGCGGACCTGGCTATCGATCAAACCGAAAATGCTGATCTGCGTATTTCCCGTTTTTTTCCTGCCGAAGCCGCCATTGGTGAATTTCATTTAGACGAAGGGATCTATGATATCAGGATTCACTATTACAGCACTCATGGCTCCCTGCTCCGTACCGATGAAAGAACCGGGGTTTCCATTGAAGCCGGAAAGCTTAATGTGCTTGAATCCGCATATCTTAATTAGGAACCGCGAATGGAAATGAATAAGCGCCAATTGGAAGTTGTAAAAAAAACCTGCGTCCACCTGTGTCTATCTGCGGGCCTCATACTTCCATTATTAAGTGGTTGTAAGTCGTTCCTTGGCGGAACCCCGGATTGGCTAGCCAATCCCAAATCAGTTTATCCGGAATCCACCTATCTGGTCGCAGTAGGAAGCGGCGACACGCGCCGGGCAGCTGAAAATTCGGCCGCCGCCAATTTATCGCGCATCTTTGAAGCCCATATTGAATCCGATGAACGCCTGCTGGACAAGACCCATGAAACAACGAAGAACATCGAACGCTCCACCGATTTTACGTCCGACATCAATATCCTCTCCTCGCAGACGCTCTACAATATTCAGCACGCGGAAGCCTGGAAAGATGACAAAGGCCGCTACCATGCCGTGGCCTATCTGGAACGACGGGAAACAGCCGCCATCTACCGCGACAAAGTCGACGAACAAACCACACGCGTGAATTTCCTGCTCGCCAGTGCGGATAACACGGATGACCTGCTGAAAAAATATGCCACCCTCCGCACCGCCAACCGGCACGCACGCGAAGCGGACAGTCTGCTGCGCCAGCTTAAGGTTATTCATTCCCCTTCCGTGGCAGGCTCCACCCCATCGTATTCCATCAACAAACTCCGCAAAACGCTGGCCGGTACCGCTAAAAAGATTACCGTTCAAATCAACGTGGATGGCGATGATCAACGCCGTATGACCAACACCCTTGAAACGTTTATCACCGGCTATGGTTTTGCAGTTGGCCAGCCCACGGTTCTAGATATTGGCGGACGGGTGGCTGTAACCGATACCGGCGAGCGAAATCAGGATCTGGTTTTTGTGCGCTATGAACTTTCGCTCCATATTAAGGATGTAGAAGGAAACATCCTTGTAGCCATCAATGACAAAGGGCGCGAAGCTCATAAATCGCTCGAGCAGGCACGCATCCGCTCCTTCCGAACGCTGGAGAATGCCATTCAGGCAGGCGGAGCCCACCGGCTTGATGCCTACTTCGATTCCCTCATCGAGCAGTAACTGGAAATCATGGAAATAAAAGCAACTATAGCGGCCATCATGCTGAGTGGGTTCGGACTTTTCCTCATCTGGAAAGGCATCAGCGGGGACGTGATAAAATTGAGTTCCGGCAAAGCCTTTATCCCCCGCTGGGTCTATATTCTGGGCGGATGCATTGTTCTGATACTGCCCATGGCCTACCTGCTGCTTCAGCTCATGATTTTATTTCGATCATAACACCCTGTTGCAACCTACCGCATAACCAGCGCCAGAAAGCTGTCGAAAACACGAAGAGCAACGGCCTTAGCGCGTACGACAACACGAATGCACAAATCAAGAGCATCCCAGAAGTCGCGCCGATGCACTGTGACGGCTTCGGCAGATGGTTCAAACACATCGCAGGCACTGTTTTTTGCAGTGCGTATCGCAGGCATCCTCGGCGTGTTGCCCAAATCAACAAGAACTACACAGACTGATTGA
>CAZAPF010000043.1:0-38526 GCA_964486885.1 uncultured Verrucomicrobiota bacterium | reverse complement strand
CACAAAAATGGGACGCCCCCCTCTTTTCAGGAGGTGCTGAGATGTGGTTTGAGGATGATCATCATAATGAATGGGACATAGAAAACGATGATGAAGGCGCAAATTCAGAAGATTCCGTGGAGATAATCGAAAAAGCCAGGGAGATTGTCGCCGACTTTTATTCTTCCGGCGAAGCCGATGAGCATGAGGAAAACAAGCGGCACGACGACCATTGCGAATACCGCACCTCCAGCGAAAACCGAATTGCCGAACAAATCCTGCAATTGGAGAAGGTTATCGAGGAATATGATCAGGCCTATTCCGATCCGTACCGAGATTTTGTGGAACTGGATGTATATGTCGGTCGCATCAAGTTGATCGTTGAATCCCTTGATGAATACCGATCAAAGCTGGATTACTACGAAAACAAGGAACGTAAAATCCACGATCTCTATGATAGCGGAAAGATATCAGCCCAGGAAATGGATGATCGCTTGACAGAAACCGGATTCAGGAAGCAACGGGCGGGCACTAGGACGGAGATGGCCGAAATGGGGATGACCTATGATGATCTTGGCGAAATCAGCGACCGCTTTAACCATCTGGCCGTAGACTTTCAGCTCCAGGATGGCGGCGACTCCCGCCATGAAATCTTCCTGTTACTGCGATCCATGGATCGAGAAAAAGCCGTCTACCTGCTGGAGCAGGCAGTCAATGACGGCATTATTTCTCAATCTACTGCTGAATATCTAATCGCGCATGCGCTCCGCAGCCATTAACGCCCATTTCAAAAATGTCGGATAATCGAAAGCAACAAGGAAAGCACTACCCCGAGCATCGCACAACTCGTCAGCGGGAACGCCACATAAAGATTCTCTTTCTGAATCTGGAGGTCTCCCGGCAAATTTCCAAACCAAGGGACGAATCGTTTGCAAAGAAGGAATGCTACGAAAAAGACTATCCAAACAGTCATGGTTCTGGCACCTACCATTTCATACCTCTGAATTATGGATGCACACTGATTTTGTGGTTGGCTATGTTAATGCGGATCCCGGGATGAAGAGGGATGGCTTTTTGCGGCGGCACATCTATCCTTTGCGTGTCATACTCCGCACTCCATGTTTTTGCAGTCTTGTTTCGCAGCAAACACAGCGTCGAATCACTTGGATGTTTTTCAATCACCGCAACAACCGAAGAACTCGATTTTTCCCCAAGATGCATCGAGGTAAGTATCTGCCCGGGTTTTACCAGCAGAGCGGAAACCGAGGTTCCTTCAGCGTAAAGCTTCGGGGGAAATCCCAATCGACATTGCCGGTGCCAACAAATTTGATCACGCCGAGCTGGGTCCCAAAAATTCTCCGCACCACAACCGCAAACATGGCGCTGCCCAAGCAACTGGGAAAATGCATGCTTCCACTCGATTTCTGTCACACGCTTGGCAGGATTTTTCAACCCAATGGTAAATGCCTTTACAAAAAGTTCTTTCATCTGTCTCGGCAAAACAGCCCAGTGTGCCGCTACATGCCGGTATCCCCGCGCATCCGGCAAGGCATTGCTACGATCCTTCGGGTCAAAAACAAAGATTGGATTATGCCCATATAGGTGCTGTGCGGCCACGGCATCATAAACCCGAACGTTGTATTCGTTCATACCATTCAGCGGGTGCCCCCCGCACATCATCAAGAACAGCAGGCAGGCCAGTGAATGCTGATCGGTAACGGTTGAAGGGCGCTCCTGCCCAAGGATTACTTCAGGCGCAACGAACTGCATAGTACCAATAATATTCCCGAGTTCATGCTTATCGATCATGACATTGTCATTGTCGCAGATAATGACGTCACCGGAATCGGGAGAAAGATAGAAGTTGTTCTCCGAAATATCGCGGTAGCAATAACCCGCTATATGCAACTCGCGAAAACATTCCGCCAACTGCCGGCCAACCTCGGCCATGATGCCATATCCCGGATGGGCTACTCTACCGCTTTTTATATCGCCGAGTGTGATGAATTTGCCAGTATCAATCAAAGGCATCGTGTAGCCAAAACGCTTTTTTTCCGGCAAATCAATGATCTTTTCGGGCCATGCAAACTTATCGGCGCAACCAGCGGCCGGATTTCCTTCTTGAATTTGAAAGGAGATAATACTTCTCTGTTCCGGGGTAGAACTTGATTCGCTGTATAGCTTTAAAGCGCAAGCCCGACCGTCCTGCTTGACACGGAAGACTTCCCCTTGGCCACCCTCCCCCAGTTTTTCCTCTATTTCCAGCCCCGGAATTATCGGCATCTGTTTCATTTTCTTCTCCTTGATTTTCTTTTTCATGGTTCAGTTTTACTCCAATAAGTGAGACATCATCTCCTGATCCGTTTTTCGAATAGTCCGACAGCCACCCCGGCAGCACCTCATCTATCTCTGACGGCCGAAATCGACCGAGATAATCGTATAAAGTCTCTGCCAATTTTACGTATTCGTCATTGCTGGCCAGCGAATTCATCAAACCGTCGGTCGATAAAACCACGAATCTGATATCGTCTAGGGGGATGCAGGCAAAATTCCATGAACGGTCAGCGTCGTTGCTGCAAAGCGAGGGTGTTATGGAGCTGATCGGCCCCTCCTCCGGCTTAACCAGAAATACAGGCCTCAACTCCTTGTCAAGATAGCAAATGTCACCATCGCCGAGTTGGGCCATATAGACATAGCCATCATAGACCAGAATCGACAATATGGTCGTTCCATGCTTCCTAATGATTTCGGGCGCTATATGGTACATTTGCCATGATTGCTTTATGCTTTCCTCCCAGGCATTCTTAAGCGATTGGCGAACACATTCCGCAAAATGTTCCCCGCGTTTTTTGGAACGTACTTTTCCACTCTGGATGAAATGCACTGCCGTGTGCTCCGCAGCCAGCGCAGCCAACATGGAGCCGTCATCGCTATGGGTATAGGCCGGGCCACCATGACCGTCCGCTACGGATGCAATAAAGCAAGCCTTCCCCTTCAGAAAACCTTGCTTAATGGATATCGCATCCTGGCAGGGCTTCTTCTCCCTTATATGGCTTGCCCCCTGCACACTTGCCGAGACAACACCTTCCAACTGTATTTGATCCGTATATTTCATCCTAGAACACCTGCAGGTTGACATTACCGTTTGGCGTTGCGGGTGCCGGAGGAGCGGGAAGCATTACATTGTTCGCTAATGTGCCCGTATTGGAATAGCCTTGACTGACAGCCTTTGTGACGCTGCTGGTGGCATATTTGATGTAATTGGCAAGGTCTACGGCATTTTTCGCTTCCAGAACACCCACCTCTGGATGATTGCTGAATTTTTCAAGCTGCTTTCGATCAAATCTTTTACCTATGCCAATAGACAATCTGACCGCCTTGCTTCCCCATGGCTCATTATCCAAGGATTCAATGGCGTTGTCATATGCCCGTCCGTCCGTGTTGGCCCCGTCCGAAAGCAACACCATTACAGGAGGGAAAGCCCGCCCCGGCATGTTGGATACCTTGATCGAATCCACCAGCATCTGTATCGCACTCCCCGTGGCAGTGCTTCCACCGGCGGAAACATCCTTCCAGAAGACCTTGTCAATGGCGATTGGATCTGGCCCATTATGCCAGCGAGCCTTATTGGAAAAACAAATGCTGCGTAGACGGTGTTCCACCTCGGGTTGCATTTGAGCGGCATTGCACAATTCACTGATTGATTCCCGCGCAGACTGGTTTAAAACAGAAATCTTCAATCCAGACATTGAGCTGGAAGCATCCAGCATCATAAAGATGTCCAACACCCTGCTGGCGGTTTCAACCATTGGTTTTACAAGTGCATCATTGAGCTTCGTAGTCATGTATTATCTCCTTATCTGCTTAGTTAGCTAAAAAGGGTGCGAATTAATAAACGCACCGCGAAAATGGCAATAATCGACAACGTTTCAGGGCTCACAGTTTTCCCGCAAATCGCCAATTGCATGCTTTGAGAAAGAATCCGAGTAAGCGGTGAACAAATTTGATGGACAACAGTAGGCAGTCGCCCTCCGTAGACTCCTCGCCACACAAGTACCCATTCGACAATATGAAGCAATAAATACGCATCTGTAATTAATAGAAGCAGGTTCACAACTCCTCCTCTTGATTAACATCGTCTATCTGAGAGCCGTTTTCTTCCGGGATCACAGCGGTCTTCGAAGACACTTTTGCTCCAGTCATAAACTCATCACCCCAACAAAATTCAAGTTGACCGGGGTTACTCAGATCTTTTGATTGCTTCCTACGTTTTTTCATATGAGCCACTCCTTCTACCCTAACTGTGGTTGTCTCATATTGGAGCAAAGAGACTCCTTCCAGAGGCGCTCATATCCATAAAAAGGAGATCATGTACCCCATCAAATGGAGCTCTCGCTAGCTGCCGGAAAAGAAAACCCGGAACCGCAATTCCGGGTAAAGAACAAGAGAATTAGAATGCAGGCTCAAGAACCTTGACGCGGTTTGGCACCATGATGTCGGTATCTACTACGTCATAGTTCCGGCAGAAATGAATAAATTCATCCACGATCTGGTCGCAAAGACGATCAAACTCCTGAACGAGCTGTACTCGTTCTCGCAGGGACTCAGTGTCCCATTCGCTGAAGTCTTCATCCTGATCAACCGGTTTGCCCGGCTGACTGTATATCTGGGGCACCGGTTTTTCCAATACCTGCAGCACTCCGTTGCAGTAATCGGATGTGCACGGCGTCGCCTTTTTATGCCAGGTCAGTTTCCCGCAATGGTCGCATTTGGCCGTCCGGGCATTTTTCCAGTCGAGACCGCCACGATAGAGCACAAGGTATCCCCCGCTCCGTCCGTTGAACCCGGCCTGCCATTCCCAGTCCTGTGCATCCGCCCAATCCCGCAGTAACCGGCTGAACACATCATAGATTTCGGAGCAGTCGAGCATTTCAAATGCCTTGTCCATGATTTCTACCGGCAGATCGAGCTGATGAACCTTGATGCAGTTGGCATAGGATGTACTCCGGTTCCAGCTGTTCATGGTACTGTACCGAAAATGCTTTTCCAAATATTGGATCATCGCAGCCTGGTTGTCCCTATCTACTTCCTGATAGAATTGTTTCATATTATTCACCTCCAATGGTTATGGGGTCATCCCCCGGGAATGAGGGATGCCCATTTGGGATTATGCCAACACAGGCTCCGGCTTTTCCGCTACGATGTAATCGTAGGCCTTCTGCGCCTGTTGCCCGGCGGACACCAGCATGGACGGATCGGCCTTGAGCCGTTCCAGCCAGCTGTTGAGATAGGCCGCGGAATTATCCTCAACCTCCGGCAGAATGCCGCAATGTCCGCACAGGAACGCCGCGCCCATTTCAGCCACGAGTTCCTCTTTGGAATACTCATGCGACCCAAACTTGACTGGATCGGTCACCCCTTTTCGCGCAAGGCGCGAACTGTGGCCAACGCTGTGGGTCAATTCGTGGAATACGGTGCTGAAAAAACCAGCATCGCTCATGAAGATTTCCTGCGGCGGTACGCGAATGGTATCCGTCAGCGGGCTGTACGCCGCATAGCTGCGGTTATATTCGATCACCGGCCTGTTCGGCATTTCCTCGATCAACCGTTCCGCCTCTTCAATCGGACAGACCTCCCTATCCGGCAGTACGAGCTTCGGAATCTTCCGTTCAGGTATGCCTTCGCACTGAGCCACGTTGAACACGTGATAATAGCGCAGCATCGCATATCCCTTTTTCTTATCCGGATCATCACTTGTCTCGTCCGGTTCCACGAATTTCCAGAACACCACCGGCAATGACTTTTCACCCTTGCGGATTTTTCCGCCGAGCTGATTTGCCTGCTTGATGGTCAGGAAATAGGGCTGTGCATAGCCCATCATGTGCAGCAGGAATGCGTTGACACCCCGATACGACTTTCGGCTGACCAGGTTCTGTGGTCGCGCGTCCCGCGACACCCACGGTTTTCGCCAAGGCAGCGTTCCCGTTGCAGTAATCCGTTCGATCATCTTCTGCGTGATCATCTCGTTAATTGTGTTTCGTCCGTTTTTCATCGTTTTACCTCCAATAAAAAAGCCGCCCCGGAGGACGGCTGGTTCATCATTAAAAAAGGCGAAGCCACTATGACTCCGCCCCGTTCATTATCTCTTCGTATTCTTCCTCCTCCATCGGATAGGCCTCATAGGGAAGCTCTTCCAGATAGAGGGTGTTGACCACCACGCGGCAATAGCCCCCGTTCGCCGTCCAGATGGCCGAGGCCATCCGCGCCGCAAACTCATCCTCGGTTTCACCGCCGCACAGGCGATCCTGCGCAACGGCCTCAATTCCTTTCGCGCCATTGCCTCGCTCAAAGTCCTGGAAGGACTCCTTGTCGAACGCCCATTCCTCACAGCAGGCTTCAATGATCTGTTCCTGCCGGAATTTGTCAGGCTGTTCGATTTCAACGCTGGCTTCGTAATACCGGCTCATCAGTATTCCTCCGGCAATAGGATTGTGGTCAGAGACCGGTCTGCCTCGGTGATTACCCACAGCTTCACACCCTCGCTGGTACGGTATGAACTGAGCAGCCGGAGCCCGTGCTCCAACGACTCCTCGTTGACCTTGCGGTCGTCCTCGCAGACATCGCCCCAGTCTCCCGTAACATGCCGACCGACAAACTCCATCGGGGATTGTTCGGCCTGGTTCATCGCTTCCAGCGCACCGGGCGTTGCACAAACCTGTCCGGCTTTGAATCTTGCTTTCTTTTCCATGATCATGGTTTTACCTCCATACGTTAAAAGGCGCCCCACCATGGAACCCCTCGGTCATTTCCAGCCGAATGCACGGCTGTTTTACTGTTTATAAAAACAGACCGGGCACTCCCCGGCCTGTGTCGTTCGTTTTATGGTTTCCGCATCAACAATAGATGTTGATGTTGTCCGCCTGCTCCTCGTCGAGTTTCAGGGCGATCGCTCCGGCAACACGGCAGAGTTCCGGCGGTTCGTCGAACTGTTTTTCCTTCAGGCCGATCTCGAAACATTCTGCATCGATCACCACCTGACGTTCGCCCGTAAGCTGGCAGTACGGAGCCCTGGCCTCGAACAAGTCCACGATGGAAACGTTTTCAACGTTCACGTAGAGCATCTTTCCAACCGTGATCTTCATTGCCCGTCCCTCCGTTTCAGCCAGTCCGACACCGTGGTGTCTTCCCACTTCAGCGCAATGGTTCCCTCCGGCACCACCACTTCGGCAATGCTGCCGTCATCATTGAAGCGGATGCTGACCGCCGATTCGGTTTCCTGATCAATCCCGGCAGGATAGACTAGCAGTTGCATCTGCTCCTCGGCCTCGCCAAACACATCCTGCGCAACCAGCACGGGATGGGAGTTGCCGGGAACATGGATGTCCAGCTCCACACCGTAGGCGGATCGGGTTTCATGGAAGGCCGCTTGATATTCCTTCTTCATGGCTGTTCTTCCTTTCTGTTTATGAAAAAAGCGCGACACCATGGCCGCGCTTCATCAATTTTAATTTCATGGGTTGCTCTCATTCACTCCCCGCCAGTTCGGTTTCATCGATGAACTCCAGGGTTTCGTGCTCGAGTCGGTCAAAGTAGGAATCAACGATCTCTTCCTCCGTTCCATTCCGGGGAAAGGATTCATCGGGGATTTCCCGGCTCCACCACGATTTTACATACCCATACAGTTCATGGATCAACCGATCCCGCGACACCGCCGCATAGACGGTCGTCCCGTGCTTGTGCGATGTTGCCGCCAACCATATTTTCATTGGTTCACTCCTTTCTGTTTTCATATTTTCAGGAAGCAACCCTTCAGCTCCGTCTTGCCGATGAGCAGCGCCTCGGCCATGTCCTCCGGCCTGACGGATTGGTTTTCGTGCTTCACATCCACCACCGTATTGCCCCGCAGATGCCGCATCAGAAACATGCTCAACAGCAGGTTCTGCAGCGGCTCGTCCTCCAGCAGAGGGAACGGCGCTGGAAAACGCTGCTCGTTAGGCACGCGCACATAGCGCTGATCCGAAAACCAGTCGCCTAGCAATGGCGCAACCTCGGCATACCGCTCGGCGGCAAGCTTCGCCGTGCGCTTGATCAGCTCGGATTTGCGGCCGGATATTTTCCAGCCGTGCGTCCGCAGCGCATCGCGGAACTGGTCGAGCGTCTCCATCTTGCGCCACGAGATTCCAAACCTCGGAATCTGCTCCTTGCGCAGGCGCGCCGTTGAATGGAGCGCATTAACCCGTTGCAGGTAGCGGACATTGTTGAACCGCACCGCCACCTCCTCGTGTTCCAGGATTTCCTGCACCTGAGCTACCGGCATGGCGAAGCAATAGTCCCCGCCGGCCGTGCGGTATTCCCGTGCGATCGCACGCGCAAACTTGCGCTGGGCTGCGGAGTCCACCAGCTCCGGCTCGAAACGAACCGTCTTGCCATGCACCCCGCAGGAATACTTGACCTGTCCGCAGTCGTGCGGACGGTTTGGGTTCACGACCAGCTCGAACCAATCGATTCGGTCGCGGAACCGCAGCCGGTGCGTATCATCGGTCAGGCCGCGCAGCGCCGACACTTTGCGGAAGTTGCGGCAGCAGAGGGCTTCGAGCACCAGGCTCTGCTCCTCGTTCATGAAATCCCCGACCGACAACAGGTTCGCCAGGTCAAGGTCATTCATGTCGTCGTAGCTGCCGATCTTCAGCTTGGGGTGCTTCTGCTTCACGAACGCCCGCAGTTCCGAAAAGCCCGACCGGCTGCTGCGCAGCAGGTTCCAGGCTTGCTCGTGCGACCAGTGCGTGCTGACATATTTCCTTGCCAGCTTGACGATCCGGTCATAGGTGACATCGTCCGCGAAATAGACGCCATGCCCCACCAGCTCCAATGTCCGCGCCAATGCGGTACGCTTGTCGTGGTAGTTGCCATGCTGCGCCATAACGATTTCTGCATTAAGGTGCTGCACAGACAAAGACTCGAAACGATGCTCTGAATCGTTCAACCGCCGGGAAAACAGCTCCGCCGCTTGGCAGAAGTCGCCCGACACGCCCATGGCCGATTCCGGATGGATGCCTTTTAATAACACATCCTCGACCGGCACTTCGATGCGGTCGTATCCCATACGCATAAAAGCCGGAATCCTGTGATCCGGCTCCAACCATACCTTCAGTCCATATAGCTTCATGGCATTATCCTTTCTCCAGCAGCGACTCGATCCGGGTTGCGGTTGACTCGATCCGCGCCTTGGCTTTGTTGATCTCCCCTTCGTCCAGTTCCGATCGCACGGCAAGGCTGCGCACCTCCTGGTAGGCAATCATGCGCCGCAGGTCGTCGGGCTGGTCGAACAGGCCTTCGACCGGTTCGATCAGTTCGATCTTTTCCCCCGCCAGTCCGGGTATGGTGTCGGTTTCCAAACCTTGGAGATTGATTTGGCCGCCCACCTTTTCCAACAGTTCCGATGGAATCCGTCCGGGATGGAGGGTTTCCACCCGCAAGGCGATATAGGCCAGCGGAGTGATCTGTTCCGGCGCGTCGCACAGGTCGCTCCACGCCTTGAGCTTCACCATTTCCGACAGATTTTCACCGAGGAGAATTTCCGCCTTCTCGAACAGGTCGGTGGTTGTGAACAGGCGATAGACGGTTTCCATCCGTTGGAAGTCGCCGCCTTCTCTGAAATAGTCCGCCAGCAGATCAAGGCAGACCTCTACCTTGTGCAGCATTTCCTCGCGGTTGATCCCTTCGTCGTTCAACCCCATGGGGATGCTTGAAAGGATTACCTTCTTCGCGCTCTGCGCAAACGACGGAAGATCGTCGCCGCGGATCGACTGGCGCGCCAATTCGACCGCCCGGTTTGCGAGCAAGTTGCGGTAGATGAACCCCAGGCGGCGACCGTCCAGCTTTACGCTCCCGTCCGTCTCCTTCATCACCAGCACCGCCAAACGGGAAAGGAATTCACCCAGCGACTGGAAATCCTTTTCCAATGATTGGAAAAGCGATCCCGCCTTCAGGAGGATTTCCCTTATCTGCCGCCCGGCGGTTTCCGTATCCGCCTTGCTGACGGTTTTGGTTCCCGACTGCGGGCACCATTCGCCGATGCTCGGTGCGTCGTCGCCATTGATATGGCGCAGTACCTTGATGCGGTCATCCTCATCCATATCCAGCGCTTCCGGCGGATAAAGGAAGATGGCATAGCGCCCGATCAATGCGGCATCCATCTGTTGGGTGCCGTTGTACTGCCGCCCCATCGGATTCATGGCGCTCCAGACCCACTTGACCTCGGTCTCAAACCCCATGATCCTACGGGAGCGGATAATCTCCAGCCACTTGGCCTGCAGCTCCGGTACCGCACGATTGATCTCGTCGATCAGCACAAACTGCTTGTCCCATACGGTGACCGCACTCGGCACATATTCCACGCGCCCCTGTTTCAGGCTTTCGACGTTCGGGAATCCCAGCACGTCCTCGAACAATGCCTTGCTCGCATCGTAGGCCATGAATTTCCAGTCCAGCGCCTGCGCAATCTTGCCCGCCGCATGCGTCTTGGCCGCGCCGTGCGCACCAATCATCAGCAATGGATCGCCCGTCAACAGCGAGGCCATCGCCAGGTTTTCATCTTCCAGGCTCCATCCATAGATGCCCAGTTGTTCCAACAGTTTCGTATTCATTTTATTGCTCCTTGTTTATGTATATGCACAAAAAAAGAGCCGACCCGGCATTTACGCCCAATCGGCTCTTCACGATTTTGATATTTCATTTTCAGTCTCCGCTTGTCTCTCCTTGCCGCATTTTCTCCAGTGCGTCCACGACGCCTGGTTCGACAAACGCCACCGGCGATTTCATCTTCACATCAAAGATGCGGTCGGAGGCCGACTTGCGGATATGGGCGATGCGCCCGGTACGATATGCATCCTCCGGCTTGATGGTGCCGCCGGTGAATTTGGACTTCTGGGGATCGCATTCGACCAACGCAATGTATCCCCCCTCCCACAGCTTCGCGTGTTCCGGACACAAGTCCCAACCCGTGACCGTCTTCCGCTCCAGCGTGTTTCGCAGGCGCTTATCTAATAGGATTGCGCCCGTGTCGAAGGCCTGCCCGCAAACGAGGCATACCTTTTGTTCTATTCCCACATGACTCTTCATTGCCTTTCCTTTCATTTTTAACCGTGAATGAACGCCAATGGACGCGAATCCATTCGCTATACAATAAGAGCCGGCAAGGCATTGCCGCCCCATCGACTTTTTCCAGTTTCAGTTTTCAGGTTTCCAGTTTCACCTTGCTCCTTCCGTTATTTCATTCAGGTTCATGACTTCTCCAAACGGCTCCAGCACCTTTCCGTTGTTGTGTATACCGAACAGGATGGTAAGTAGCCGCACTCCGGCTTCATGCAAGGCCGATTGGTTTGCATCGCTCATCGCGGCGTAGCCATCGGTAATGATGACCGCGCGTTTGAGTTCCTCCTTCAGGATGGTTTGGGCAACGCAGTTAAAGTCGGTGCCGTAGGTGGTCTCCACATAGCCGCGCATCAGCGCATCCATCGTGATTTCCGAGACGGCGTTGCTGAACTGGTAGACCGACCGGATGTTCCGGCGGTACCGCGCCAGTAGGCCGCAGATCTCCGGCAGCGACTGGTTGACCGATCCCGACACATCCAGGAAAAGCGCTATGCCCTCCCGATTGTGTTTCACTTCCGGCTGGCGGTTCCGAAAGAATCCCGGCCAGATATTCGCGCTTAGCAACACCATGTCGCGTCGGCACGGATTGATCGGGAACGGTGACGTTGTCCGACGCATTTCGCGCTCCGAACAAAAGAAAGCATCGAGCCGCTTTCGGGTGCTGTAGTTCAACAACAGCTCCTGCCTGATGCTCCGCTTAGTCTTCATGATCTCAACAATCATTTTCTTCAGACTTTCGAACATGCCACCGGAACAATCGCTGCTTTCCAGAATCCGCTTCCCAACCTCCTGGGCAATGCCCTGCAGTTGATCCGTCTTCCAATGATTGGAACCACCGCTATGCGAACCGATCAATGTCGGCCGGCTGGCGGATTGCGGCACCAGCATTTTTAGGGTTTGGATCACCTCCCCCGCGCTCAGCACATCATGGTGCTGCCACTTGGGATAGAGGTGCTGATACAGATAGCTATACCGGCTGTTGCGGTGCTTGCTGTTTGGCCGAAGGATCGATTCCAATCCCTGGACAGCATAGAAGCGCTCGAACAACGATCCGCCGCCCGATGCTTTTGCATAGAACTGGCTGATCAATGCGTTGATGATTGCATCACACGCAATGTTGCTGATCTGATCCGACCTGTGGACAAAGTGCCCGAACGCAGGATGCAGAATTTCATGGAAGACCAGGCAGAACAAATCCTGCTCCGTCTTCACATGCTCCGAAACGAATTCCGGATTGTATTTCATATGCCCATCGGCATCGATGCATGCCGTTGGGATGTTGGGATCGGCTTCAACCGAAGCCACGATCCCTGCAACAAACGAATCCGCGCCCAACTCGCGCTTCATCATCTGCCGTACTGTTTCCAATGTAATCAGGTGCATAGCACCCTCCTTTCGTTTTGTTGTTTGGAAAATATTTGACCGGATAACTGGATGATCAGAATTTGTGTTCCCTGCGTTCTTTCGTGGCAAATAAGTCCGTTAACTCGGTATGTTGAATGGGTTTTAGAAGTCCGTAGCGGTCGCTACGAAAACGTCCTCCCTCGACGGGGAACGCGTTTACAAGACAAGGTTCGGCAAGGCCGTAAACCTCAAAGCGAATCCACTGTGTTCAGCCGGATTGTCGGCATCAGTTCCTTCGCAGGATCACCGTTCAAGCAAATGGCATCAAACGGATTTCAATGATTTGAATAGTTTACATATGGAACCGCGGATGAGTTCCGATGGGATATTTTTGATGGCCACGAAAATGCGCAAAAAGCACAAAGACAACGCGTGTAGTTTCTTTGTTTTCTATGCGGTCTTTTGCGGGCAGTGGTTTAGGAACCACTAATGGACACTGATAGACACTAATTGAAGGGAATCTTGTATTTGAATATCCGCGTTGTCTGCGTTCATCTGCGGGCAACACTTTCCAGTTTGTTTCGTGGTTGGATATTAAAAAAGGAGTAAAGGCATAATCGCCCTTACTCCTGGTTGTAGGTCTCGCGGTACTCCTGCCAGAATTCCCGCTCCCTAAACTGCTCCAGTTCATCCTGGAGCATATTCAGGATTTTCGAGACATCCACCCGGATGTCGCGCAGGTGGCATTCCATCGCCGCAAGCTTTGTTTCGAGTGTATCGGGTACACTCTGCTTATCTGCTTTCATAACTACTCAAAAGTAGTCGCAGTTTATAAATTTTTCGCATGCACAAATAGAGAACAACGGCCTTATCCATGTATGTCGCCACCACGCTCCCTGTTACAATCACGACATACACAATAGCCCTCGGACGTCTTGGTCATGATGGCGTCAACAGGTTGCGTAATACGCTTGCAAAATTTGCAGGGCAACGGTTCTTCTTTGAACGAGAATACTGGTTCCGGTTTTGGTGCGGGCCGTGATCGCACAGCTGGCCTCCGAACTGTCCTACGGTGCGGCTCAGTTACCCGAAAACGGTGTGCAGTTGCCTCACGTTGCGCGGCCTGTTTTTTCTGGTGACGCACCCGCAGTGCAAGTTTGCGTTCTTCTACGCCTGGGTAGTTTTTCCATTTTAACAGTTTTTTCGACTTCAGCGTTGGCACTAAGTTCTGATGGGGCCGACTGTCATATGGGTTGGAAAACCGGGTTAGGTCAAGCAGCAGGTGTTTGTCAGTTGTGCCCGATCCGCCTTTCTTGTCGAACATTGGCCGGAGCGTCCATCTACGTTCGCCCAAGTAACAATGCAGTTCCGGCGACTTCATATCCCCCCGTCGCTCAACCCGGTCAAACAGCACTATTTCACCCTCGCTCATTACCTCTTCTTCGCTCATGTATCGGGCAACCACGGCGGGTATTTCCAGTTTCCCGTAACGAAGATAATCAACGACCATGTGAAGTAGAGACGCCCTATACGAAAACTCGCACTCGGAGGCATCCTGGTGTGCAAAGTAGTGTTGGTTTTTCTCTCCCTGACAGGCCCGAAAAGGTTTATTGCATAAAGGGCAGACACAATTGCATGCCAGTCCCCGCTCAACGTCATCGACGAAGGCTATATCGCCATCTGCATTGATGCCGTATGGATTCTTCATCACATACCTGTCGGATCAGTTACTCATAAATATCAAAACTCATCTTCATCAAAGTCATCTATAGGAATGGCCACATTGGCCTGCTCTTGAACCTGCATCTGGTCGAGCAGCACTCGAACGTCCTCGTAAATCTCAATGTCGTGATTGACGGCCTCGAAGGTTACGACTAACGCAAAGTTAGCTGGATACTGGTTCGCATTATCCCACCCCGGGTGTCCCACCACTCCGATGAGAAAGTCCTCTGGCAGGTCGTGACTTTTCACCACCGTCCAATCCTTCTGCAGTGTGCCCCGGTTCCGGGATGTCGCATCCCCAGTAATAAAGCCATGGTCATTACGATTTCTCAGCTTCCACGGGAAGTAGGCATCGTAGTCGCGTTCATCATCCCCAGTGCGGAATAGATCGTTCCTAAAGGCATCTTCGGTCTGTCCCTTTGCAGAACATGTCCAGTCCAGACGGCAGGATAGGTATTGCCGATGTCCCTTGCGAGTGCGTCGGGGCATGGCCGCATAGGACAATGTGATATCAACACGCACATCGTAGTCCGTGCCCGCAGCACGAAGGGTTTCCGGCACAGGCACCCTGAAGAGTTTAGCTTCCCTCGCATAAAGGTCTTCATTGGATATAACCAATGTTACACGGTGCGGGTCATTACCAAGCGCATGCTCATGGTCAGGGCGGCCATATCCGATTCGGTGCAGCACACGGCGCGGATCTGGATCGTCCTCGGCCCAGGCGGGCCAACGGGCACTGTTGGCAATCAATGCCCGGTATAACAGCGCGGACTCGTCCGGCATCGATGCCTGTAATTTCATGGCCAGCCCGGCAACCCTTGGAGCCGCAAACGAAGTTCCCACACTATGCTGCCCAACGGCAGGTCTCCCGTGAAGTGTGCTTTGGACCATAACAGGCGCAACGGCGGTATGCGGGCTTACCACGGGGGGCGTTGTATCACTGATCACCAGGTCTCCTCCGACCTCAACGACCTCCGGCTTGATCGATCCCCAAATACCGGGACCCGCACGGGTAAAAGCAGAACTGCGTTCGGCTCCGGCGATAGCCTTCCGATAGCCGTCGTTGAAATCAGTCTCACACACGGAGCCAACGGTAAGTGCCTGAAAACTTTGTGCGGGGTTTGCCAGCCGACAGCTCAACTCGTGTAGATAGTCAGGATAGTCGCGTCCCGCCTGGATATGGTTCTGTACCCCGCACCTAATAGGTGCCGTGCTGCTACGCAGGACGTTCCCGACACTCTGTACCAGAAGCACGTCCCGAAAATAGGAAGCCTTGTCGATGGCAGCGGCCCAGGTGGACATGTGCGGATTTCTGTAAGGTACTGCCGCGTTAATGGAGTGGTGAAAATCCGGGTGTCATACGTGTCGTGGTAATGACTTATGATTTCATCAATATACAATGCGGGCATAACCGACTCTGGCGGCTGGTTATTTTCATTCAATATGCGGGCATTCTGAACAAAGCCATCCAGCTCGAAAGTACCCAATTCCGGCATGGAGTCAGGATAAAGGATATTCCCCGCAACCTGAGTTCCGTGACCTACGGGGGTAACATAGTCCGCGGTGTCATCCTCATCGTCATCCGGCATGAAGTTCCGTGAATGGCCCGGATTAATCCCAGGCTCTAATAGACGGTGACCTTCCTGCATACCACTGTCGATTACGCAAACAGCGGGCGCATCATCATCAGGAGCGATAATGGTCACATCCGGCTCAAACGGCTCAACCTCCGCAGCACCGCCGTCCGCCATAACCTCTTCCAGGCTTTCTACCATGAACAGGTATGGAAAGGTCTGAACAATATCCTTGAAGCCTTGCCCGCTAATGGACACCCGCACTGTAAAGGAATCAGGAAATTCCGCCCCTGTACAGTTGTCATACATGTCCAGTACTTCACCAGCATACGACGACACATAGCGTTCAAGTTGGTTTTCACGCTCTAGTTGGAGTTCATCCCTTTTCTGCACCATCTCGGCAATACGAGTGTCACGGCGATGCAGTCTTCGCTGGTAACGTTCCTCGGACTCGCCTTCCCGGCGAGGCTCAAATGTTGATGGCTGCTTGACATCGCAACTGATGCTCAGATCAACAATGACGACCTGCTGGTCATCGATGGTCTGCCAGCGATGGCGCAGGTCATCAGGCAGTATACGCTGAATTCGTTCGTCCTGGGTTTCCGGCTGACCGATTTCATAAACGCTGGCAGGTCTCCCATTCCGGGTTCGCTGAGTATCCAAAAACTCATCCAACCGCTGCCCGGAAACTACAAAGGTATCGTCGTTGGCGGCCACCAGCACATAGCCTTCTTCTTCCTCTGATACAATCGCAAAACCCATACGGCGGAGGAAATCGGCATTATCTTCGTTGGGATCAATCTGTACCCACAACGGAATACCTGATTGTACAGGGAGACCACTTTCCTCCCGCTGTTGTTTCTGCTCTCCCCACCAAGCGTTCAGGTGGTCGAGTCGTTGACGAAGCCGTGCAGCATGCTCCTCCCGGTTACGTTTGTTCTCTTCCGTACGGGGGGACGGGTTGCCTCCGCCATTCAACCGGGCGCGGTCTACCTCAACGCCGATAAATGGAAGGTGTGGATACTCGTGTGGAGGCATAGGCTATTATCCTTGTTTACTCGGCTGTCTGTAGAAGCGCGTAATGGCCCGTTCAATATCGTCGTGACGCAGGACATGATCGGCACTCAACACGACCTCTTTGGCGGCATTCTGGGCTACTTTGACGACCATGGCGGCCGAGGAGCCGAACAGGTGGTCGGCAAGCGTCTGCCAGCTAATGTGCGGATCGAGCTCCATGGCGCTTAACGTCATTTGTAGCAAACGGATAATTTCCGGGCGTCCCGGCTGGTGGATCTCGAACACGTCGTCGAACCGACGGAACAAGGCTGGGTCTAGCAGCTCGTCCAGGTTAGTGGCTGCCACCAGCATAC
Organism: uncultured Verrucomicrobiota bacterium; assembly: GCA_964486885.1. GTDB lineage: Bacteria > Verrucomicrobiota > Kiritimatiellia > Kiritimatiellales > Pontiellaceae > Pontiella. The sequence continues at coordinate 21,383 of CAZAPF010000043.1, read as the reverse complement.
CGGGAGCGTCGTATTCCTCCATCAGCTGCAAAAGGGTGTTAACGATACGGGATACTTCACCGACGTCGCGCGAACCCTCACGGCGCTTGGCAATAAAGTCGCACTCATCGAGGAACAGGACGCACGGCTCTTTGTGGGCCTCTTCAAAGACAGCGCGTAGGTTGGTGGCCGATTCCCCGAAATAAGAGGAAATCAGTGTATCGAGCTTTACCTTCAGCAACGGCAGTCCGACGCTAAAGGCCAACCGCTCAGCTCCCATGGTCTTGCCGCAGCCCGGCGGACCGTACAGAAGGATTTTACGTGCGTGCTCCAGCCCATACTTGGCCAAACGTTCCCGGGCAATATACTCCTGTTCGATACGAAGAAACCGCTGTTCGACCGCCTCGTCCAGCACCATTTCATGCCGGAGCTGCTCCTGTTCGATACGGGTAATAAACAGAACTCCGCCACCTGGGCGGGTCGTCGGGCGTACGGAGCGGCCCGACACCGTACGCATTGTCTTCGGTTTACCATTCTTGGCAGCCCGCGTCACAATTCCCTCAAGTTGCCTAGCCAACTTGTCGTGGCCCTTGCGCTTTTCGTCGGCCACAATTTTGTTGCACAGGGGAATCAACGAACCGTCGTCCGACTCGCTCATCGCCCTCACGCAACGCTTTAACATTTCAGCATTCACAGTTCCTTCTCCAATTAAATCGTATGCATGCTATCAGTTTCCTACCCTGCTCGTAATCTATTTTCACGCCAAAGCAGTGCATCACGTTTGGGAGCATATTGTTTTTGCTCGGGCGGAAGGATGGTTTTCCCATTGAGGTTGATCAGGTCACGGTGGGCGTCGATGCGGTCATCGATGTCTTTACGGACATGCCATTGGTTGTCCGAGCATGGGAAAATCAGTTCCTGATCCATTGCCCAGTGATGATTTTTGCAGAGTGCCATTCCGTTGCGCGGATCATCATCGTGGGATTCAGCAAATGGAATGATGTGAGCAGCATCGACTAAAGAGATACCGTCGTAAAGGATGCGCAATCCACAAGCGGCGCATTGGTAGTGATAGGCTCGTTTAACGACACGCGCAAAGGCAAGATCGCGGGCGGAATAATCGACATCAGGGACTTCCCCCACCTTCCCCGCAGCCAAATCCTTCATAGCGGTTGCATAGAGTCCCGCTTCATCCTCTTCCCTCGCAATGTCCATCAAAGCATCGTATTGGCCGGAAAAATAACGGGCTATCACGGCTTCGCGTATTTCGGCACGTTTTGCTCCGTCCTGCAACAGGGCAAACAGCGCTTCGTCCAAAAACGCATAGTCTATAATTTCACCAAGCTTTTTCCGCCCGCCGGGGCTGTTGAGGGTTTCGCATAATGCTTCGTTCCCGGAAGTTGCACGGTGATGCCAAAATGGTTCGCTACGCATGTAGAAGTATGGATTTATGGGAGTACAGGAATCGGCGTCAGTCTTAACCGCATCAAAATATCGCCGAAAATGCTCCAATAGTTCAGGGCTTAGTCGGAACTGGTTTTCGGAAGCATCACCACTGGCAATCAAGTCGATGACCGCCAGCAGCATGATGGCTTTATGCGGACTGATATGTCCGTTTTGCTTATTCATCCGCATCGCGGTTAGCTGATCCATGTAATCGTTCATAACCCACCTAGAATCCCATGGCACCCGTGCCGTTCTGGCACAGAGCATGTAACATGTTCATACTATCCGCAAAATGAGGCCACCGACAAGACGAACCCCTTTAAAGTTCTTGTGGTGGAATTTCCTACATCCTTAATGACACGGCGCTTATGCGTAGTATTTTTTACTAGGCGCTTTGCCAGCCGCTACCGGGAGTTGCGGCGGACCCGATTGCTGAGGCCGAGCTTTTCTTTGAAGGTCAGCGCTGGCCCAGCGCCGCTCGGCCTTTTTCGGTAAGGCGGTATTTTTGAAGGCGGCTGGTCGGCTTGTCGGGGATGGTTGGTTCAATCAGCCCAGCCTCCAATGCAGGATGTAAATAGTTTTCTCGGAAGGTCGGTCGGTGGCTTAAGCCCAGTTTTGTGCGCAATTCTTTGGGTGATGACGCTCCCTCTTGCAGCGCAATAAGCAAACGTTCAACGGCATCTTCCGACTGGGTCGGTGACTGGATCGGTGACTGGGTCGGTGACTGGGCCCCTGACTGGGCCTGAACTTCACCAGTCACCCGTTCTGCCTTTGGGTGCACCGGCAGGCGTACCAAATATGATGACCGATCATCATCGGTCTCAAACTCCGGTGCGGGCGATCCGTTGGCTGCCATATTGCGCAGAATCTTGGGAATACCGGTGGAGCGGCCCTCCGTCAGATCCAGTTCCTTCAGGAATTCGCCGATCCGTCGGTTTCGGTAGCGTCGGCTCACCGCCCGGCCGGCCCGCAGATCCTCCATTCGGATAGATCGGTCAGGGCCGGGAAAACTCAGCACTACCAGATCCTCCGGCGTGATGCGCACCTCGACGGGCTCTCGGATTTCATACGACCGATGATACACCGCATTCACCACGGCCTCTTCGATTGCCGCATACGGGAAATTCCACACCCGTTCCGCCTCGGCCCGGTCGGGATGCTTTATTACGATTTCCTTCAGATAGTTGCGCTGGATATAGTCCAATGCTTCGCGCGTCATGCGCGACAACGGCCCCGAAAAGGTCTTTTCCTCGAAGCGGTCGCCGCCGGCTCCATCGGGAAACCAAACCACATCAATCTGCGTTGCCGGGAAATAACGGCGGGGATCGGCATTGAAAAACAGGAGGCCCGCATTCTTGGGGAACACCGCCTCGGACGGTCCGCCAACGATATTCATCTGTCGCCCAGTCACCTCAGGAGCGAGCAATTCCGCCTCGTCGGCCAAATCGCTGCCGACTTCGTGCAAAAACTCCGACATGAGACGCGTGGAAAGATCGTCCACCGAGGCCTGCTGGTTGTAGCGGTCGTCAAACGGAACCGTCGCTGCCAACCCGATAAGCTCCTGCTCATCCGAGCCCCTTGCCTTGACCGTGCTTGATTGCTTTCGGATGTAGTAGGCCCATTCATTCCCTTCCCTGGACAGACTTGTCTTTGCCTTGTAGGGGCGTGTTTCGCCACCGGGAACCCAAATCACGAGGATCCATTTTCCATCTACTTCGCAAGGAGCGGAAAGCGGGTGGTACATCGGCTGGATGGCCGAGTGGCCCAGATTCAGCAGTTCCTTCTGGATTGCATCGATTGTATTCGGATCGAGACCAACAGGCGGCAGTACCGGCCGACCGTCCTTCTCGGCAACGCCAACCACAATATAGCCGCCTCCGAGGTTATGGAAATCGTTGGCAAACGCACAGACCGTATGGAGCACTGCTTCCGGGTTCCACCCGGCCTTGTACTCCAGCCGTTCCCATTCCACCGATTTTCCACTCAGCACGTCATCCAGCGAGATAGGTAACCTTAAACTGCTCTTCTGTTCGCTCATTATGTTTCCCACGCGACTTCAACCAAGGAACATCATGCACCGTCTCAATACCAAGGCCAAGCCTCCAGCATCCTGTTTGATCTGTTTTTTGCTACAAAACTTCAGCATTAGGGGATCTTGTGCTGAATGAATGTCCTTTATTTCCATGGAGAAAACCACCCCGTGCAGCAGAGTGGTTTTCCGGTGGAGATTCCAATCCTTGGAAAATCAAACATCCAACCCAACAGCATCGGGCATTTCGAGCCCGATTGCTTTCTTGATGGATTCTTTCCACTTGATTTTGGGATGGCTTTCGTATCGGGAGTAGATTTCTCGAATCCGTTTTTCTGAAAAGCAGGCCAACAGATCATCGGCACGGTTTTTTGTTTCGTCATCGCCACAATTGACCGCGACACGTTGCTTCAGCATATTGGGTAAGCCAATCCAAACGGCATCGGTCACATACGGCAGTACGGCATCGACGACATCCTCAATCCTGTTGTCGAGCATGGGTTCGCAAGACACGCTGGTCTCAAAACCAAGTTCATGGGCGGTTTCGAGCGCCAACAGGCGATCCGAAAAGCTTGGAGCTCCGGGCTCCCAATACTGAAGCACGTCATCATCGGCAGAGCCGATGGTGAACCGAAACAGAATTTGATCCCGAAACGCCTCCAGTTCAAAGCACAATTCCAGGATGCAATCGGGATCGGGCTTGCTGACAATCAAGACCCTGTTCCCGGCATCGAGGATTTTGCGAAGAACAGCAATGCACTCTTCTGAATTATCTGAGCTTATGTCGTGGGAAGACGGAAACATGATGGTGCCGTTGCGCTTGGCATATCCCTTGTTAACGGAGTGGAGCCTAATTTCCGGCTCCTTCCAGTTTTCGCGCGTCTTGCGCTTGTGACGGATAGCCATTGCCTTGGCATAACAATATCTACAGTCATTGGGACATCCGTTCTGAATATTGACGGTGGACGTTGCCCACTCTTTTGTACCGAAAACCGTAGACATCGCTATTCGCCCTGATCCTTCGGCCTATCGAGGAAGTTGACGGTCTCGGCTGTGACGAGCAGGCGGGAGCGTTTTTCGCCTTCACCGTTTTCCCATTCGTCCATTTTCAGGCGGCCTTCAACGAGTACGGCGCGGCCGACAGTGAGGTATTTGTCGCACGTTTCGGCGAGTCCCGACCAGGTTTCGATGGCAACGAACGCGACGCGCTCCTGTTCATTGCCTTCCTTATCCTTATAGTGCTCGTTTACCGCCAGCCGGAAATCGGCGACCTTGGTGCCGGACTTGAGGGTCTTGAGTTCGACGTCGGTGGCAACGTTGCCGACCAGGATTACTTTGTTGAATGACTTCATGTTGTCCTCCATGGATTAAGGGTTACACCCATTGCGGAACTGTCCCAGTTTTCCGGCGAAACCTTTATAAAGCCCCGCGCCTCCCCCGTGACCAGAGGTGATAAACATGGCAAGAGGAAGGCCATTCAAATGTCCGTATTGCGGATCAACCAAAAGCATTTCAAAGGGAATACGGTGGAACAAATCGGGCGAAGCCCGTATCCGGCAGTGCAAATCATGCCGGCGACGGTGGAGCCGGAGGGTGAACAAGAACGAGGAAGCGACGGAGGCGCTGCCGGTGGAGACCGAGCAAGAGGGCTTTCACTATTGAGGCCACGTTCAACTGCACAAGTGGATGAGGGATTATTTCCCCATCCGCATGTACACCCATTTGGCGAAGATCATGAATGCAATAATGACACTGGTGGCGATCAATCGCTGAAGAAATGTCATTTCCTGCGGAACCGGCTCATTGTGTTGGGGTTGATGATATTGATGTCCCTGGTGCCTCGGTGGTGATGGCGGGGGTGAATGCCTCCGTCCACTACTGGAAGGCAACCGATCCTCTATTGTTTCATTCTTCATAATATCCCTCGGTGATTATCGCTTATGTCCTACAGGGTGCAGTCGGCTGTTATGTAAAAATTAACAGAGCAATCCAGATAAAGAAGAGACCCACACCCAACATGATCATGTCCTGAAGATCCTCCGGGATTTGCCTGCGAGGCCGCCGATAATATTGATGGGGATACTGATTTTGATGGTTCGGCGGATGCTGAGGATGTTGATGAAATATGTCATTTGTATCGCGGTCAGGCATTTCACCCGAACTCTGTTGATTCTGTGCATGTGGAGTACTGGAATACGGAATACCCGGTTCGTCTGGATAGATTTCTTCGGGATCGTATCCCGGTAACGTTTCGGCTTGCCTGCCATCCGTCGCAACTGACAATCCATCCCCCTCTTTTTTTGCGACGCCGAATCCAATTCTAATGGTATTGCGGTCAATTACTTCTACTTGATCCCAGCCTTTAATTTGTTGCATATCAAACCTCCTAGACATAGAGGTTTTGTCCCATTTCTGTATCAATCCGGGGAAAACTCAACTTCTAAAATTTCCTAATAATCACATTGAAGTTGACAACTTCTGCATAGCCCCCCCACACACAGATCATTAATTATGATTTGGAAGGAAACTATTTCTGTTTTCGGCAGGGCCAGATCCAATGATTTTCTCCCTCAAACCATCCGGCATAAGCATTCCCATGGTCGCCCATTCTGATCATTAGTTTATAGTTATCATCGTATTCGCGTAGATACTCATCATATTTTATCGTACTCGTCCAATAGGTAGGTGCCCCGGGAAATGAGTCCCAGATACTATCCCGAACATCTTTGAACAAACCTTTGTGCCTGTATAAAGGGGACAACTGATCCTTATCCGGAAGGAACCAATCATCGTAACCGGCATAATGCAGCGTTTCGCACCGATCGTTAGCCGCGTTCCAAAATGCTTTTCCGTTTTCGTCAGCATCATAAACCCACATCAAGCCGGTCGCTGCGTCGCTCATTGTAATGGCTCCATCGGCATAATGATTTCTCACCCACCGACTATTAACGGTCTCCCATTTAGCCGCCTTGGGGTCACCGCCTTCGGGCGCAAAAGTAAGAAACAGCGTTTCCTGAAGCTTGTTCGACTTAGCTTTGGCCGAATGGTCCGCAAAATATACTTTATAGAGTCCTATGCATCCGATGATAAGACCGATGCCTAAAATTGTGATAAATAATATGCTAAAGAAGGCTTCTGGTATCCTTTGGATAAACGGCCTGACAATCTCACCTATTGCCGCAGGTCGAAACACAGCCAAAGCTTCCTGAACTTTTCGCCGACTCTCGGCACGCTGCATGGCCGACTGCTTTTTCTTTTCCGCACGGATCATTTTTCTTAGACGACTCAAATCCCGCTTGATGTTTCTTCTAAATTCAAATTGGGGAGCATTTCTCAGCACAGCTTCGAAATACTCAATTGCGTATTGGGTGTTACCGTATGTTTCAGCCAATCGCCCCAGGTTAAAAAGTACATATGGATGATGGCCATCCCTTTCCTTCAATCCGTTCAGAATGGTCTCCGCTTCCTTCAACTGTCCGCATAAGCGCTTGGTTGAACCAATGTGGTACAACGTTTCAAAATCCTCCTTATCCGTATACCGGAGAGATTCCTCAAAGCATTTTAATGCTGCATTATAGCTCTTCTTTTGCTTTAGCGCTTGGCCTTTCCTGATCAGAAGGTTGTGTTTTTCAGAATTTCCTGAAGCAGATTTCAATGCAGCCTCTAAAACTTCGATAGCCCTGTCATATTCCTTTTTACTGAACAACCGTTCGACTTCCGGGCTCCACTGCTCATGTTCATGGTCTGCAACCTTCGGTGTCGCATCAACGCCCTTGCTGAAAACTGAAAAATCGAATTTAAACTCATTGACTCCCCTTGTATTTACCAACGCAGGTTGCTGATTCATCTGACTTGCCGAATAAACCCTATTGTACACCTCTTTCGTCAGGCCACCCAAGTTGCCGCTAAAGCCTTCTCGCAACACCTCCTCTAATTTGAATGAAAAGAGGCCTCTGTATCCAACCTCTGGAGCAATGACTTCCTGCGCCATTCCACCTGAATCCTTAGAACAGGAATACCAGAACATTGGGTTCAATCCCTGAACAGCCTTCAATTTCGTGGTCAGCCCCCGGTATGCATAATCAGAAATCTCAGCATCGGTAACATCACCACTACCCCGATGAGTATCCTCACGACAGGCATCGAAAATAAACAGACAGCGGATTGGACACTGTTGAAATCCTTTCACGCATTGCTCAACCCATTCTGTCAAGTCACTGGCATTGATCATGCCATCATAGTCGTAACGATCAGTATTTGCCGGAACCAGGAACGTTTCCTTCTCATAAATCAAACCATGGGTAGCAAAGAAAAAACAGATCGTAACTTCATGACAGTCCTTCAATTTGATTTGTTTGTGCAGGTTTATGATATCTTTTCTAAGATGGTCTTTATCACACCCGTTATTCGTCCGAGTAAGCCAACCGGCCTCTTCAAAAACTTCTGAGAGCGCAAAAACATCATTCATAGCACCACGTAAAGGCTTCAACCCCTCACCAAATTGCTCGGCTCCCATACTATAGAATATTCTATGGCTTTTCTTCATTCCGGCTGTTCCTTCATTCAATATGTTCCTGATACGTTTTTTAGTGCTGTTAACCGCACCTTAAACATCCATTGCAACACACACTCACATTGCGTGGATTAATAGTAGAAAAATCGGTTCTACGTTAATTTTTGTGGAGCGAGATCCAGCTTTCCACAGAAGAATAAAATGCTAATTCTGTAGTTTTCAAAATTCCGGAACCCTCGCGCATTCGCCTTGATTGTTTGAATCTTGGAATTGATCCCTTCCGAGAATGCATTCGTGATGTAGCAATCGAAGTAAGTCAGTATATTCGCAAGGTGCTTTTTCAACATCCGGGCGACTTTCCTTACTTCCGGCAAGCCTGTAGCGAACGCTTCCTTATACCAATAATCAAAATAGCTCTTCGCAAAAACGGCATCGCGCCGCGTCCAGAAGTGCGCGAACAGTTCCCGGATGTACCACACCTTTGACACATTCAATTCGCGCTTCTTGATGGATTCAAGCTGGGCTAGCGATTCATCGCTGAGATGATCGAGCCCTTTAAGCCAGAGGAATTTAGTCCCTTTCAGAACCTCATCGTTATTCTTCATTAATATGCGATGCTCTTGGCGGCGAGTCTTGTCCACCGCGTCATTGAGGTGCTGGCTGATATGGAACTTGTCGTGAACAATATCCGCATGGGGCAACAACCGGTTAATCGCCGAAATATACGGTGCTGACATATCGATGGCCACGCCGCAAACCATCTCGCGTTGCTTCTCATCAAGAGCCTTGTTAATCAGCTTATCCGCGGCTTTGCCCTCCCTGCCTTCCACGACATCAAGGACTCGCGCGCCCTCTATGTCGTTTAGGATCGATACGTATTTATGCCCCTTCCTAAAGGATTTCTCATCCATTCCAATCCAGGGGATTTCATCGTTACCGCGTCGAACAAGCCCTCTCTCCACCGCTCTTTTCATGATGCCATGAAGCTGTTGCCAGTTGAGTCTCAACAATTTCCCCGCCTCCTGAAGGGATCGGCTCGCGATCATTACATTGATGGCGAATGCTTCAAAGAGCTGGGTAAAGCGAGAGTGCTTTCCCGCCCACGGCATCGAGGCGGTCTTGACACCGTGTTCTTTGCACTCTACCCGGGGAGGGCGGCAGTGCAGGATCGTTTCAAACTGCATGGTATCCAAATGTCGCCATGTTCGTTCCGGCGAATGGTCATATAGGCGGCAGCTCAATCCGCACACCGGACAGCATGCGCTCTCGCCGATGTGCGTGATATGGATATCTACTCTGAGCTCTTCTGTGCTCAGATCAACTTTCGACACCTCCCAAGGAGAGGTTAATCCCAGCAATACTTCATAATGTTCTATTGTGCTAATCATGCCGCATGATGGTTCGGAAGTCGTACGACCCCCAAGTCTAATTCCTGAGGATCTCCATAAAAATTAACGGAGAGCCGAAAAATCGCCCTATTTCAATTGCAGATATACTCCTCTATAAGTCACCGATAGATCCTGAATCCTTGAAAGAAAGATTGTCGGCCGATATGTTCCGCGACTTGAGATCTCGCAGGGTTTTGTGCTTTACGGATTCGGCGGTGCTGAAGCTGATGATTTCGTCGAATTCCAAATTCAGCAGTTTCTGAATGTTGTCGGCACCACGCGATCCGGTTTCTATTTCTATGGCGATGCGCCTGCCCTCTTTTTCGGCATAGACATCGATGCATTGGTTGTTACCGATGGGCTTTTCCAACTCGACCGACCAGCCATCACGCCCAAGCTTTTTCGCGATTTCGTTTTTCCAATAATTGTGGATGAGGCCGCCTTCTTTCTTTTTGGTGACCTCGACATTGTTCCGTTTCATGGCTTCGCGCATGGCCGGTGTAAAGTCGAGCAGCACCACCTTGCCGGTTCGGGTTGGAATGTCCACGGGCTGGATTACGCCCTTTTCAATCAGTCCCTGCTTGGCGTGATTGCCCCTTCTGCGGCTGATCCCCAACCTGGAATACCGTTTGACGACACCGTCGAACGGATTCCGGTATATATCCTTCATTAGTTTTTGCTCTGTATCATTAAGAGGGATTCCGGGATCACTCTTCCTTATTCTATGGTTATGGGGAACATCCTTGGATTGGATGGAATCCGCTTTAGATTGGGATTCCTCCATGGAACCACTGGAACAGGTTCCGTACCGCTGAATGAGGTGCGCATCGGTGACCGCGCCCTTCACCAGTTCCACCTTGGGGATACGGACCTCGAACGGAAAAATGAAACGCGACTGGAGTTTCACGACGGCATGCCCGATGGGAAGGAGCCCGAGTACCTCGCGATGCTCCTTCGGTATACGCATCATTTCGGCAAGGGAATTGATGTCCTTGGAATGCTTCATATTGAGCGCGATAGTGCAGTAGGTGTTTCCCAGTGCCGGAACGGATATCTGGCTGGGATGCTGATCGACCAATACAATTGATTCGCCCAACTCACGGATTTCACGCAAGAGAAGATCGATGACGGTCTCCTTGCCGGTGTTGGTGAGAATGTTATGCGCCTCCTCCACAATGATGCAGTGCTTGAAGGTTTCCCGGTCGGGCTCAACCATCCTGCAGTGGTGTATCCAGACCATCAGGGTTTCGATCAGGAATATCTTTTCGTTGTGCGCCAGTGAATTGAGTTCGAGGCAGACGTTTTTATCGAGCAGTTCCTGTATGCCGGTCTGCGACCGGGTATTGATGACATCGGACACCTGCCCGAAGCATAGGCTCTGCACGGCACGCATGGTGGAGTCGAGCCACATGGCCTTCCGGCCTTTGACGGGCATCTTTTCCAGAAAAGCCAGCACGTCCTTCATGGTCGGGAACCGTTCCGGCTCGCCGGCATAGCATCCGGCTTTTTCATAAACGGCGTCGATGGCCTCCATCAGAATAAACATGACCCCCTCCCCCAGGAAATAGGCATGACTGATAATCTCGATCAGCTTCTTGAGCCAGATCTTAAGGTCGGTGCCGGGTGGCGGGATCAGCGGATTAAAATGCAACGGATTTACCGGTCGACCGACCGTGTGGATTTCCAGTGGAACATCGTGTGCGAGCAGATCACGATAGTTCCGTTTCCAGTCGAAAATCAGGAAGGGTTTTTTGTGCCGAACCAACTCCTTGATGAGCAGGGCGACGGTGTTGGTTTTTCCCGCACCGCTCCGGCCGAATATCGCCATGTGCTGGATAAATTCATCCTCGCAAATTCCGAAGGGATACAAGACTTGGTCGTGCGCCAGAACCCGTCCCAGTTCATACTGCCCTCGGGCGTTCTCCTCGGGAGGAATATGGAGCCCGTTTTCGACCAGCGGATTGACGCCGAATTTCCGTTCAAGCTGAAGCTCCACCAAGGCCTCGATATCGCGCTTCCCGGCGCTGTCGCTAACCTGGTATTGGCGCCAGATTTTCAGCGCCTTGGATTTGCCGATATAGTCGGCCAGTTTCTTTAGGGATTCTTCAAAGATCATCATTCAATACCCTCTTTTTTCTGCGCTCGTCGGCATAGCCAGACCATGAGTCGAATATGTCGCCCATCAGCCGGTTGGTGTCCCGCCAACATGCCACCTCTTCGGCATGTTTTTCCTTGGCCAGGGAGTGCACCTGTTTTTCGAGCTCGGACTCGAACCGGCTGTGAATGCCGTTGTAGTTCGGCCAGTTCCGCAGCTCCGACAGGATGCCGTGAACTCGCAGCTGTTCGTATTCAACATTTTTCAAGATGCCGTAAGAAATCGCGTGCCGCGCGTGGAGTTGCTTGACCAGAATATTGATATGGTCGCCATGCAGGTTCAGCCTGTCGGTCGTGAAATCCAACGGGTCGATTTCGTAGGCGTTCCTGCTATTGAAAATACGTTCAGTCAGCTCCTCCGGATTCTTAAAAGGACTTTTATCAGGCTTGATCTCCCTTATGATTTCAAAGGCGGGCTGCCCGGTTTCCACATGATAGTTGTATGCGTCCTTTTGGCGATCCGCCTCGGCGTCATACAACGGTAGGTTATACTTGTCTTCAAATACCATTTTACCACTCTCCGGTGAGTGTAAACGGCGTGGCATTTATAAAGGTTTCGATGCCGGAATCTTTTGTTTGGATGTTTTGTTCAAGGGTTTATTTTACCTCCTATCTAAATCTATCTATCCACCCATCAACAACTTACACCCCAAACAAAACAATCATCAAAAAAACTAAACAAACACCCCCGACCCGCAGGGTCGGGATATAAATTATCCCACCAACGGTGGGGATTACCAATCCCCCCATCGGGGGCGCAGCCCCCCACGCGTAGCGTGCTTCATCTCCGGCGACCGCAGGAGCCGGGAGCCTCCCCGCAGGGAGTGCGACTTCTGCCCCGAAAGGGGCAGCCAGCCTATCCTCAACCTCCCCGGCCTCAGGGGTTCACCCATGTGGCCGGCCACTTCATTTTCCGCGCCAGCGGAGACTCATTATTTGCCCTTGGCAATCCGATCCATCCAGCCCCAGCCCCCCCTCCAACCCACCATCCCATGGTGCCTAAAAACCTCCTGCCCCCGGCAATAGCCATCCCCCATCCTTGATCCAGGGGATCACCCCCAATCCTCACTTTCCACTATTCTTTCATCTGCGAGGATCGCGAGCAGGAAGCCCCAGACCTAGATCTGGGAACCGAAGCCGCCCCGAAACTTATCGGGGAGTGTTTCGAACCATTCATCGAACCGCATGGATTGTGTTGTCCGGTTTGCATACCTGCTCCGGTACAATCCTCTTGGAGCCGGTTCGACCGTCATGATCCGCGCGATTTCCGCAGTCTGCGCTGTGCCTGCCATTTCGAGCAGCCCAGCCCGGATCACCCCCCTTTCTTCATCATCCAGTACGGGATGGATGCCATAGTATCCAAGCACGGACTTTTCATCTTCCACGTCGAATACATCGAACGGAAATTCACTCTGAATCCCGATGTATCCAAGGATCCGATTCACTTTCGTTTTGTTCATTTTAAAGACCTCTCGAAACCCGTCTTTGCGGGTATCTGCTTCAGGCAGAAAAGCAGATAGCCGGAGGGCTTCGAGCGGCAGTCGAACAAAACGAAATGAAGAGCCCCGATCTTCTTTCGAATTCCCCTCCTTTCTCCTGGCCGTAGGCCTTTTCTAATCCGGGTCACCGACCCATCGGGGAAAAGCTTAAAATGGGCGTTCGCGAGGGCGATCGCCTTTTATGCTTTTAGGGTTGAAGCCCGGGACTTTTCCAATCAACCCAAAGCCCATTCTTCGATCAAGCCATTCGCGCCGATCATCTTTAATAAAAAAACAAAAACCGAAGCTAATGCTTCGGCGCAAAAAACACGGGCGTGGTCAACGCATCGTAATGCGCAAACTGGAACTCGCTCAATGCGATCGACTCCCACGGCCGATCTATCGGGTTCAGTCTTCTCGCGCTTTTATCAAAAAAGCACTCTTCGCCCTCATGCACGACTTTCGGCATTTTCTTCATGGCGACCACCTCAAAAAGAGGTGTCCTTATCAGACATCACTACATGTTCGTAGGCCTTGCTCAATAGCAGCATCGCCTTAGGCAGATCGTTCAACCTCAGGTTGTTTGTTCTCTGCCATTTATCCTGCGCATCCTTGTAGCTTCTTTCCAGCTGGATGCCGTAGCTTACGCTTTCTTCGCCTTTGTCGTCCTTTCGGGTATTTTCCCAGACCGCAACGCTGATCGCGCCTGTACTGAACTTTTTCACGGGTACGTTTTCACTCATTTTATTAACCTCGCAAACTGCATCTTTTGCGCAGCTTGTCTTCGGACAGGAAGGACAAGCTCGCCTGGCAGTGCGAGTGGATTTCCACTGGAGCGAAAACATCGAGTGCAGCTTCTTTTCCGATCAGCAGATTTATAAGCGTAGTTTTTCTATAGTAGTAGTTAGTACTAGAATAGGTATATGTATATATATACCTCCATCGGAAAACTACTCACACCACCGGCCTAGCCGATTGCCACTCCGCAGGGGTGGGCAAAGTTTAAATAGATCGCTCCATTCCCTTCTTCTAAAAGGTGATTTTCCAATGGAGCTATCAATTCAATCCCAAATCAAGGAACAGATCGAGCAGGCTTGCAGAGACAGCATTATCCTCAATCCGGAATACCTGGATGACGAACAGCTGTCGCGCGAAGGCCAGTTCCATGTCTTGACCGACATTTTCAACATCAACATCCGAAGCCGCGAGATCAACGAGATCACCCGGCATTTCGCACCGATCTTCCAGAACGGCCATCCCATTCATATTTCGGTGCTGGGCAAAACCGGCACAGGCAAGACCATCACTTTGCTGTATCTGCTTCAGGAATTCGCGGTGCTCTGCAAGGAGCGCGGCATCCCATTCGCAAAGTATCATTTAGACCTGTGCTGTCCGGCACCGTGCTTTCGGGCACTCAACAACCTGGGCTGCCTGATGCAGGCCAGTAAATTCTATAAACGGGGCATCAGCCTTGATGACCTCATGCATTCCATCGAAACGAAGCTGGCGAAGCGGCAGGGATACATCGTGATCTTCATCGACGAGGCCGACAATATCCGAACCGATCCCGATTCGTTCTATAAATTCCTGATCAAGCGGCTCCCGCAGAAGACGGAAGCAAAGATCATCCTGCTCTTTTCCTCCAACCGCCTGGGCTGGGCGGACAACCTTGATCCGCGGATCAAGAGCTGCCTGAAAATGCGCGAGCTTATTTTCGACCCATACAACGCCAACGACCTGTTTAACATCCTAAAGATCAGGGTTCAAAAAGCCCTGCGCAAAGACAGTGTCGAAGAAGGCGTGCTTCAAAAAATATCGGCCTGCTCATCGCGGAACCACGGCGATGCCAGAAAGGCCGTCAACCTGCTAGGCCGATCCGCGCAGCTCGCGGAGAAGGAAGGAACGTCCGTTACGATGGAGCTGGTGGATCAAGCCAACGATGAAATCGAAAAGGACAAATACCTGGCCATGATCCGTACGTCGCCCAAGCAACTACAGGCGGCGCTGTATGCGTCGATCGCCGGGAAGAGCAAGGGCAAGGCCTTGCACACCGGCGACGCCTATCTGGTCTATGACCGTTTTTGCCACGAGGCGGGCATCCCCGCCCTCACCCAGCGAGCCTTTACCGACCTGCTGAGCGAGCTGGACATGTACGGTTTTATCCGGGCACGAACCGTTTCGCGCGGGCGCTACGGGCGCAGCAAGGAAATCTATGTTTCGCTGGAGCCCCATGTGCTGCACGCCATGAAACGAACCATCCTTCAAAATTTTGATCTATACTCCGAGGTGAACCACACATGACAACCGATCCATTCCGAGGCCTGCTAGACCCTTTTGCCTGGTGGGATATCGGCCAAACCTATGATAAATACAATGCATTCTTTGATGTAGTCATATTCAGCGCCATCTTCATTGCGCTGGCACAGGCCATCCTTGGCCGAAAATTTCCCAGACGACCCGGTCGGGCGCTCTCTGCAGCGCTCGGCATTTTCATGGGCGTAGGCCTGACCCTGCTGGAACAGCAGTTTGGCTGGAACCTGCGAATGGCGGGCGGTGTTGCCGCCGTTATCGTGATGATCATCTTCGCCATGCTGATGATGCCGTTCCTGCTCCAGTTCAACCTGAACAAGCGAACCGCAGGAACCCTGGTGTTCCTAATCCTGTATTTCATGCTGAAGGCGCTCAGCCCGGCAGCCATACGTTTCATCAATGAATATTTCCCATTCCTGAACCTGCTCGCGGCCATAGCCGTGATCTATGGATTCTGGCTCATTATCCGGCGCGTCCTGCCCAACGATGCCAGTGCGGTCTTTAAGACCTCGGACGCCGGCATGGTGGCACGGCTTGACCAGCCGCGCGAAAAAAGCGAACTTCATTTGCTTAAGAAGACGAACCGCAAAGCGGTTCCGGAAGCAAAGAAAAACGCAAAACAGATCGAGCACACCTTGCAGGCGCTAAGAAACGAAATCCAAAAACCCAACCCCAATTTCAAGCAGATAGCGCAAGCTACCGCTACCATCGCGCACCGCGCGGATTCAGCTGTGGCAAAAATCGACAAACTGAGGATCCTGGATCGCCGACTCCGAAACTTTGACTGGCACGAACTCCAGCAAATGCGGAACTATTGCCGCGAGCTGGGCGAAGCGGATCGTGAAAAGCTAAAGCAACAGCTGTTGCTGGAGCGAAAGAAAATCCTGGAAGAACATGCGATCGAGCAAACCATCTCATCCTGCGAAAACCTCTATTCCAATCTTCGCAGCAAACTCGACGGCATTGGACGGGCGGCGCTCGCCAAAAACAAGGCCGAAACCGTTGCCGCCATCAACACCGCGCTACAACTGGATAGCCAACTAAAGGGAATGCTCGATAAACTGCAGAAAGCGGAAAAGCTTCTATTCAAACTTACCCGGTTAAAACTGAACGATGAGAAAAAAATCTAATTCGGACTCAATAGCCGGCATGAGATTGCCCGCCATTCCTTTCGGATATGTTCAAGCTCCAGTTCGGCCTGAGCCCGCTCAGCGGGATCAAGAAAGCCGCTCTGGCGGTTTTCAACCGCCCTTATTCTGTTCATTAGAAATTCCTGCTGCTGTCTTAGCTTTCGCCAGTCAGAAGACAGGGATGCTTCCGGGCATAAAGGATGGCTGCCGCAGGAAGTCAATAGTACATGCTCCTTCGCTAGGCAGTATCCGATATGCTGAAAGTCATCCATTGTAAAAGAGAGGAATGGTGCGGAGTATTTAAACTTTTCGGGCATCGGTGTCTTATGCGGGCAAGGGCTGGAGCCCGGCAGGCACAATCTGGAATGCCTCCTGATCGCCGGAGACCCGCTCGAACATTTTAAAACACCGGGTACAAACCACATCCACCGGAGAATTCTTGTCCGCCCAGACCTCCTGGCCGCATTCGCATCGGAAGAGGACTTTCCGCAGCGGTTTTCTGATCGGCTCATTGCTCTCGCCCTCCACCATCGGATGGTGCGGTGAAAAACCCAGCGTTTCGAGTTTGCTTCTTAATTTTGGTGAAACATCCAGCGTTGCACCGTTTCCGACCTGCGCATAGATGCCCACGGACGCCGCCATCCCCACAAATTGGCTGTTATGGTACCGCTGACGGTGGCCAACGTGCCCGAACAGGTGCTGGTATACATGGATCATCTCGTGCAGCAGGGTCACGCCTACATCCGATTCGCTCCGCCCGAAATGCCGCGCGTTCAGATGGATTCGATGCTTTGCACCAATCTCGTCCCGGCCAATCCGATAGTGTCCGTACCGCACAATCAAATCCGCTCCAATGGAAATCACCGCCTTCGGTAGCTTCCCTGCAAAGAAAATGTCGTTCAATTGGTCGTAGAGCACATTCATCCGATGCGCAATCCGGCTGAACACCCAGCCGCTCGCCTTGGTTTCGTGATCACGGATGGCATCGATCACCTGCTCGGTCGCTTCATGCACTCGATATTGGTCACATGCTTCAGTCATTTTGATTCACCTTGGCCGTCCGTCTTCTGCGGACTTGCTCCTGCCCCATCAGGGCAAGGCGCGGGGAATGATCGCTCATTCTCCTTCAAACGCCCTTCCATCCATTTGATCATGATCCGGATGCTTTCGTTGCAGATCCCGATGATATGCCGGTCAAACTTCCGGGTTCCCCTTCCGCTCATCGCAGGCAGCCTGCAAAAATGCACGGGTGGATAGTAGCCCAGGTTGATGAAGCTCTCGCAAATTTCCCAGGTCATGTCCATCCCACCGCCGGTTAGCGCCAGATAGTATTCGTCATCCATCTGGATAATCGTGGTACTCACCAGCTTTGCCCTGAAATCATCCGGCACCTCGAAGTTTTCGCCCAGCGGATACATATAATTCATCATCGGCATGTACGCATCCTCGTTTTCTTCGCTCGTCACCAACGGCACCTCCCAGTGCTCCATATAGCCTTCCGAAAAATCAAAGTCCTGCGGCTTGGAATCGATCAGCTCGCAGCTCAGTCCCTCATATGTATGTTTTCTCATTTATTTCACCTCGGCACCCCCGTCAATCGCGGATTTGCTCGCAGCCCGGCCTAGGGCAAATCCCCGGTTCACCGAAAAGTGGGACGCCTTAGCCATAGTTAAGAGCACATTAACCAAGGAAAGGAACCAACCATGAATAATCCCTATGGAAACAACCGACCGCTGGGCGGCAACAATTCGTTAAACACAATGCGCAACAACCAGCAGATGGAACAGATGCGGCGCATGCAGGAGGAACAGCAGCGTCGGATGGTACGCGACGTCCACCGCCCGCACATGGGCTGAGGAGCAGTCCATGGGGTTAGCAGATATTCTACGGTGGGTGGCAAACCGGCTGGATCCAAACAGGAACCAGCCCCCGCCGGTTATGCCCCAGCCAGCGCCGGGCAACCAACACCAGGCGGGAGGTGGAGGAATCCACGTCCCGCCCGGTATGCAAACGGTTTTGACCGAAGACCAGCAGGCCACGGTCGATGGTGTCCAGAACCTGGAATACCACCGCCGCACGCTGCACATGCGGGATCAAAACAATGGTAAATACCGCGCGTTCCAGAAAAACTCCCAGATCCTTGGCGGGTGTGGCTGCGTCAGCAGCAGCCCTATGGATGTTGCCTTCCTATCACAGGTGACCGGCCTGCCGGTCTGCAAGGATTGCGAAAAACAGATCAACCGCATGCGCGCCATGACGCGCAATGAGGAAGCCATTTGCAGCCACAAGGTTGCCATGCACGAGCTTCGGCGCGTGCCGGGCTACGGCTACCTATGCCCCTATTGTCTCGTTGAATTCCAAAAGGCGGCACGCAAGCGGCGGCTTTGGGGAATCGTTACATTTTTCGTACAACCATTGATCAAACCTCCATCATGAAAACTGAACCGCCACCCCCGAAATTGAACAATCTGTTCCAGCATCTCCGAAAAGCCGGGCTAGATCGGATCCCTCATGTAAAGGATCTGATGGAATGGGCGCAGATCGATCCCGATGATTCAGCCATCATCCGGCTTCTAAAGGAAGCGCTGGAGGAAGAAGGCTCCATTGTGCAACTCAATCCCGATCCGTTCCGCCCGACCATGCCACATAACCAACAGGACATTTCTGGTGACCTGCACCTCGGTCACCTTCCCCAGAATGGATTCCCCTATCACATTTCTATTGCGCAACTGATCTCTCACTTGCTTGTGCTTGGCCGAACAGAGGGCGGCAAAACAACATTGATCCGGCATTTGCTGCACCAGCTGGTGCAAAACCATCCTGAAATCAAGCTCCTGATACTGGAACGAAAACAGGAATACACCGAATTGTTAAACCTTTCGCCCGAGCCCTTCCATGTGCTTGATGTCAAGCGGTTGCGCTTTAACCTGCTTAGGCCGCCGCAAGGCGTGCCGCATCATATGTGGCTATCCGTCCTTACCCAAATGATGACCAACTATCTCGATATCCGCATCGCCACCAGTGGATTTCTACTGGAACATGCGTTGGAACTAATTGGTCAATATGCTGGATCGTTCCCCACACTCAGAACCCTTCATGGCTACATACAAAGCAAGAAATTCAAACCCGCTTCCAACCTTGCCCGGCATCAGGACACAAGCGTCACCCGGCTCGCAACCCTGCTCAATATGCTCCCCGGAGTTTTCGATAGTGAAAACGGCATCGATATCAGGGACATCCTATCCAACCACACCTTGTTCCTGCTTCACAACATTCCCAACCTGAGTATCCAGAATTTTATGTTCAGCCTGGTCATGGCGCAATCCTTCTTCTACCGCACCCTGGTGGAGGGACACCAAACGTCATTGCGCAACGTGGTGGTTCTTGACGAAGCGTTGTCCCTCTTCCGACGAAGCGACGAAATAAAGGAAAACGACTCCTACCTCTCCTACATGGTTTCGCAGGCGCGCGGATACGGCATGGGGCTGGTTGCCGCAAGCCAATACTCAACCGACCTCAGCCATGCCCTTCTTGCGAATACTGGAACGAAAATAGTCGTCGGTGGCTTCGGGCGCCCAGAAGACGCCGATCTATTCCTGCGCCAGCGCCCCATCACATTGGAGCAACGACACCATGTCATGAGTCACCCAGAAGTCGGTCACGCGTTCAGCGCGGACAGCAGATATCCATACTTTCTCGAATGCGGGATCAACCCGCCACCCAATATTGCCACTCCCGATTCTACGACTCTGGAAAGGCATATCAGAAAAACAGTGCATGATCTTAAAATCTCACCGCAATTGCCGCCACCATCGCCCAAACCAAACGAGAAATCCACAGAAAACAAGAAAGTGGATGATGACCAGCTTCGCATTCTACTGGACATTCAGCATTACCCCTTCCAACTGCTTCGCGATCGCGCCGACAAACTAAAAATGAAACGCATCGCCTTACAGAACCAAATCAAAAAGCTTATCGAGCAGGGAATGATCAAAGATCACAAGGTTCACATACCGCGCGGCTCACCACGCGATCTGTATGAAGTTACAGGCAAGGGTGCATCATTAACCAAAATACCGATCACGAAAATGAAAGGACGCGGCGGCTATCTGCATAAATTCTACCAGATGAAGGTCGCTGAATTTTGGAAAACCAAAGGCTGGAAAGTCGAAATCGAAGGTCTCTGTGACAGCAAGAACGCCGACCTTGTTGCAACCCATCCAACCGATGGAACTGCGGTCGCCATCGAAATCGAGCTCAACTTTGAAGCCAATCAAAACCACGTGATCCACAACATCCTCAAGGATCTGGAATCAGGCCGTGTAGAAAAAGTGACCACGCTCGTGCCCACAAAAACCATTCTGAACAAACTCCGGAAACTGATCCAAGGATCCGCCGAACTTAAGGACAAGCTCAGCCAGATCGAACTTGATTGCACCTACAATTATTGGAAGGACAAGTGATGGACTACTACCGAATCTTCAAGATTGGACTCTTCGTATTCGGCATACTGCTGCTACGCCAGTGGATGCCGGAGCTGTTCCAAAACGTCAGCGGCATCTTCCCGTCATCCCACCATGATCCGCAATACAACCTATTCGCATGGATCATGATCTTCATCGCCACCGCCGGATTAATCCGGCTCCTCAACCGACTTTAGAAAGGTGCCCCATGGACTGGAAAAACATACTCGGACTCATCGGCCTGATCCTCCTGCTGGTCTACGGCCCCGACATTTTGGAACAGGCCCACACCAATTCCCCCTTCACCCACTTTTCCCACCTCGGAACCGTCCCCGGCAGACTACTTTCAATATCGGTTCTGCTATTTACCACTCTTTTAGCCATCAAGCTTTGCCGCAAATAACTGAGGTTCGCCACAAGAAAGTTAGGTCGGCCCGACTGGATGGTTATGTTGTGTGATTGATTATGTTGCAAAGCGTGCGGTTGAATAGCC
>CAZAPF010000042.1:32393-39189 GCA_964486885.1 uncultured Verrucomicrobiota bacterium | reverse complement strand
TATCGAGGAAGGCTACGGTAATAATTCAGACCGCATGGTTGTGCTGTATAGCCTACTTGAATCGGCCGGCTTTAATCCCGAGTTTATTCTTTCGGGCGGTCTCTCTCTGATTCCGGAAGCAGCGGAACCCCTGCTGACGGTTCCATCACGCGGAGCGCTTAACAAGGTATTGGTTAAACTGAAGCTGGACGACGAAACCATCTACCTCAGCGGTTCTTCGCAGTATGCCGAACTCGGCACGTCCGCCTATGATAACCGGGTTATGCTGGACCTGAAGAACGGCAAGCTGGGTAAAGTTGAAGTGGCTCCCCAGAAGGATAACCGAGGCCATGAAGTGGTTGAAATGAGTATTGCCGCGGACGGCGAAGCCGGCATTACCCGCACTACCACCATGCAGGGAACGTCCTTTGAAGGATTCCACCAGGGCTATGCGGAAATCACACCGGAAAAACGGCGCCGCCATTATCTTGAAATGGTTACGCAGATTTCGCAGTCAGCCCGTGCAGCTTCCAAACTGATCACCCATTATGAAACCTATCCGGGCAAACTGGAATATTCCGTAGTAGCCGACCGGTATGCGGTCGCAGATGGAGACTATCTTTATTTTGTGGTTCCCGAAGGACTCGGCGGTCTGCTGAAATACCGCTCCAACGAACGCACCCTTCCGCTGGCATGGAACCGGTATGTGGACAGCATCACCGAAGTCAACATTGTGCTGCCCGACGGATATGAACCGGCGATCCTGCCTGAAACATTTTCGTGGCAGGCTCCCAACGGTGCCGGGCTGATTGAAGTGGCCGTTCAATATTCCAAGCGGGCCAACGCCATCCGCATGGTATTGCTGGCCGACCTAAAGCCGGCACTGATTCAGGCGGACGATTTCCCCGGAATTATCGAAGCCAGCCGCAGACTGGCCCACCCCGATATGCACACGATTCTGCTGAAGAAGAAAAAGAATTAACCACAATAGGCCCAGAATCCAGGAATTCCTGTTTTGTGACCTTTGTGAATTTTGTGGTAAAGAAGACGTATGAGATTGCACTGGTTACAGCATGTACCGTTTGAAGGTTTGGGCTATATCGAAGACTGGGCGGAAGAACAGGGTTTCGACATTACCTGCACCCGGCTCTATGACGATGAAGAGGAGCTTCCGGAGATTGATGATATCGACTGGCTGATCGTGATGGGCGGCCCGATGGGTATTTTTGAGTACAACGATTACCCCTGGCTCACCGATGAAAAGGAATTCATTGAACTCGCGATCGACGAAGAAAAAACAGTGGTCGGCATTTGTTTGGGTGCCCAACTGATGGCGGATGTACTCGGTGCCAAGGTTTATCCCGGTCCCGAAAAAGAAATCGGCTGGTTTCCGATACAGCGCTCCAACGAGGCCCCCGACCTGATTCCAGAGGAATTGACGGTTTTTCACTGGCACGGTGACACCTTTGAAATTCCCGATGGCGCAGTGGCACTGGCTACCAGCGAGCCCGGTATTAATCAGGGATTTGTATACGAAAACCGTGCTGTGGGTCTTCAGTTCCATATGGAAACCACCCCGGACAGCATGGATGCATTGATCGGAAACTGCGGCGATGAGCTGGTTGACGCCCCCTACATTCAGTCAGCGGAAGCGATGAAGGAAGGGCTTTCAAATATAGAAACCGTCAATGCAGCCATGAAACACCTGCTGAATTCTTTGATCTAAATATCCCGCTCGGCAACAGCCACCACGTAGTGGCGGCTATACTGGTACAGCCTGCACTATGTGCTGGCTCTCCCGCCGAAAGAATCCCCGCAGCTTACCCGGCAAGTTGCCTGTCTAATCCGATTGACAGTTTCACGACCTAATTGTTAGCTTAAATGACAAATTAAGGATCGGTTATGAAATTCGGTATTATAGGACTCGGAAATATTGGCCGGGTACATGCTAAAAACATTCAGGATGGACTGGTTGAAGGTGCGCAACTGGTGGCAGTCGCCAACCAGCCGATTGAGTCCATGGACGACTTTAAGGAACAGGGCGTTGCCGGTTTTGGTGACGCAGCGGAGCTGATTGCTTCCGGCCGGTGTGATGCGGTCATCGTGGCCCTCCCTACCCATCTGCATTCCCCCATCGGCATCCAGGCATTGGAAGCTGGACTGCACCTGATTATGGAAAAGCCCCTTGCCTGCCATAAGGCGGAAGGCGAGCGCATCCTTGCAGCAAAACAGCGGGACGACCAGATTGCATCGCTCATGATGAATCAGCGTACCCACCCGTGTTACGTAAAGATTAAGCAGTGGATCGATGAAGGCGCCTTGGGCGAGCTGCAACGTGTGTCCTGGACCATGACCAACTGGTTCCGTCCGGAAATCTATTATCAATCAAGTCCCTGGCGCGCCACCTGGAAAGGTGAAGGCGGCGGCGTGCTGATGAACCAGTGCCCGCATAACATTGATGTTCTTCAGTGGCTGGTCGGCATGCCGACCAAAGTCCGGGCACAGTGCTCCTTCGGTAAATACCACGACATTGAAGTGGAAGATGAAGTGAACGCCTATTTTGAATTTTCCAATGGGGCCACCGGCCAGTTTTCAGCCAGTACCGGAGAATCGCCCGGCAGCAACCGACTTGAAATTGTCGGCGATCTCGGCACCATTATTACCGACGGAAATGAAGTCACGCTGGTTCGCAACAGCGAATCGGTTTCGGCTTTCAGCAAATCCACCAAAGAAATATTCGGCACACCGAAAATCAGCGAAGAAACCTTCAAACCTACAGAAGCCGTTAACCAGCACGCCGCGATTTTGAATAATGTGGTTCAGGCGGCAGCGGGCAAAGCGGAACTGATTGCTCCGGCAGACGAAGGACTTCATTCGCTCGAGCTGGCCGGGGCCATGATTTATTCCACCTGGATTAACGATGAAGTTACGCTTCCACTCGACAGTGCGGCTTATGAAACCCTGATACAGGGGAAAATTTCGCAGTCAAAACCGCGCGAAGTGGTCGAGACGACAGCAAAAGTCGATATGTCGAAGTCATACCGATAGGATCCTTATGAACAAACACCAGATTTCAAGTGGCGCAAGTTATGCCCCGACCGCAGAAGCAGAAAAAGTGGTTGAGCCCGGCGAATTTAATTTTGCGGTGGTCTTCCTAGATCACGGACACATTTATGGGCAAACCAACGGGCTCATGGATGCCGGAGGAACACTCAACTGGGTCTATGATCCCGACCCGGAAAAGGTTGCCGGATTTGTTGATAAATATCCGGATGTTCAGGTTGCATCATCGTATGAACAGATTCTGAATGATGAGTCGATTAAGATGGTTACTGCAGCAGCCATCCCGAACAAACGTGCTGCCATTGGATATGACTGCCTGAGAGCCGGTAAAGATTATTTTACCGACAAGTCGCCTTTCACCACCTTGGAGCAGCTTGACACCGCCCGTGCTGTAGTGGAAGAAACCGGCCGGAAATACATGGTCTATTACAGCGAGCGCCTACATAACGAAGCGGGCATGAAAGCCGGTGAGCTGATTGCCGACGGCGCCATCGGCCGCGTACTGCAGGTCATTAACCTGGCCCCACACCGTCTAAGCAAGGCAACACGCCCGGACTGGTTTTTTGACAAGGAACAATATGGCGGCATCCTGACGGATATTGGGTCGCATCAGTTTGAGCAGTTTCTCTCCTATACCGGCGCATCGGATGCCACGATCAATTTTGCGCGCGTGGATAACTTTAATAATGCCGACAAGCCCGGACTCGAAGATTTTGGAGAAGCCTCACTGACCGCCGATAACGGTGCATCCTTCTACTGCCGTCTCGACTGGTTTACACCGGAAGGATCGGCAAGCTGGGGTGATGGCCGCACATTCGTTGTCGGCACAGAAGGCACACTTGAAGCGCGGAAATATATGGACGTGGCGCGTTCAGCCCCGGCGAGTACGATCTTTTTGGTGAATGGAACGGAAGAACAGGAAATCCAATGCCTCAACAACACCGGCTTCCCCTTCTTCGGTGAGCTGATCCTCGACAGCCTGAACCGGACTGAAAATGCCATGACACAGGAACACGCGTTTAAAGCGGCAGAGCTTTCCATGAAAGCGCAAGCAATGGCAGACGGTAGACATTTTTGATTTTTGATTGCCGAATTTCGATTTGCGGGTCTGCGACAGCCTTCTTGAATGAAAAGGCCAACGCCAACTGAGTTCATCAAATCGGCAATCGGCATTCTAAAATCAAAAATCAAAATTTAACAAGCTCGTTAGAGCTTGTAATACTGCTCCCAACCTTTTCGGACATCGTCTTTTAACAGGCTGTTAGCCACTTTGTTGTTGGTGATCTGTTTTGTACCACGGTCGAACTCCAGCTCGCCGCCCAGGCGCTGAGCAATACAGCCCAAAGTCAACATTTGCGATAGCGGCCCTGCAACAGAAAATGGCGAATTGGTTTTTTCTTCTCCACGACAGGCCTGAATAAAGTTCATGTAGTGGTTGGAGTTTTTACCGAAATCCTTGGGTAATTTCCCTGCCTTCAACAACTCGCGCATTTTTTCATACGGAATGATCTGCAGCGTCGAACCGTGGCTGTCGCCTTGGAAAACATGTTCCTTTGAATAGATAAACTTGCCCGGCTTGTTCGACTTAAGCTCACGCCCGGCGAATTCCTTCGGAACCGGCGGTGCATTTTTCTGCCCATCGTACCAATCAATATCCATGGCTGGCATGCCGTTACGCGCCGGGAATGCAAAGTTGATGGTCGACTCCATTGGAAAGATATAATCATTTCTTCCGATTAAATGCTTATTAGCGGAAATTGTTTCCGGCAAACCGAGATCAAGGAACTGATGAATGGTGTCCAGAATATGCGCACCCCAGTCACCAAAACAACCGGTACCGAACTGGTGCCAGCCGCGCCAGTTCCCCGGGTGCAGCTTTTCGCTATAATCAATCGCTATAGGTGTGGTGCCCTTCCATAAATTCCAATCGAGGTTTTCAGGTGTCGGAGCACCGGTCTCAAATCCCTGAACATTGCCCCATGGATGCCAGCGTCGCCCTTTGTTCATGTAGGCGTCCACATGGGTGACGTCTTTAATAATACCCGCTTCTTTCCAGGCCTTGAACTGGTAGAGATTGTTATCGGAATGGCCCTGGTTACCCATCTGCGTGACCACGCCATATTTTTTTTCCGCGGCCATCATCAACTCGCACTCCTGAAAAGTACGCGCCATCGGTTTTTCAACATAGACATGTTTGCCCAGCGACATAGCCATCATACTGGCAGGGAAATGCGAGAAGTCCGGAGTGCAGACCAGCACGGCATCGATTTCATTCGCCATCTGATCAAACATCACGCGGAAGTCCTTAAACCTCCTTGCATTCGGAAACATTTCCTCGGATTTCGCAGTATGCTTGCTTCCCAGTGCGACATCGCAAAGTGCAACAAAATTAGCGATTCCCGTTTGATTGATGGATTTGATCACCCCGCCACCCCGTCCGCCAATACCAATGGCGGCTACGTTGACCTTGCCGTTCGCTCCAAGAACACGGCCGGGAATCATGGCCCAACCGGCTGCTGAAGCGCCCGCTGCTAAAGTATGTCTTCTAGAAAGTTTCATCATCATCTCCAGTTATTCGCGCCTAAAAAGACGCCGTTTTCGATCGATACCAAAACAATTAGCAATTGAACCTTGCAAACTCAATCTCTATTTGTAACTTTTCATTACAAATATCGATCCAGCTGTCCATTATTGGACAATAAGGAACGTTTTTGATTGTGAAACATGCATATAAACAAACGGCATCAATCAGGAGATTATACCATGAAAAAGACCATTTTTATTATGATATCAAGCGTTGCTCCGCTACTGGCTGGGTGTACTACCCAACAGGTCAATGCGATTTCGGAGAATCAGTTGCAATACATTAAGAAATACGAGAAGCAGGCCAATGTTCCCGCCCCTACCGACATGCTGCTAAATACCGATACCGAGCCAAAACTCTCAAAGGGTTTTATCTATCTTTATAATGGCACCAACCTCGATGGCTGGACGCCGCTGGGAGGACACTGCTCATTCGAAGCGAAGGGGGATGTAATTATTGGAACCTGCGTTCCGAAATCCCCCAGCACGTATCTCTCCACCATAAAAGATGACTACACGGACTTCATTTTTACCGCTGAGCTGAAATGGGAAGTTCAAGGTAACAGCGGCTTCATGATCCGCGGGCAGCAGAAACCCGGAAAAAAAGGAGTTACTGTATATGGCCCCCAGGCTGAAATGGAGGGATTCGATAAAGGGCGCAACTGGTCAGGCGGTCTCTATGGCCAGAGCGCCGGCGGATGGGCTTACCCTCTTTGGCTGGAGTCCCACACAGAAGCTCGTGCCGCACTCAAGAAAGGTGAGTTCAACCGCATTACCGTTAAAGTAGTCGGCGACACCTATAAGACCTGGATCAATGGAGTCCCGGCCGCCCATCTGAAAAACAGCGAATACAAACAGGGATTCTTCAGCCTACAGGTGCACTCCGGCAAGCAAGGCGAAATCCATTTCCGCAACATTAAAGTGAAAGAGCTCTAATGAGGCATCTTGTCTTCTGCTCTGCAGTCCTGCTCTCGCTGACGGCTCCAGCAGCAAAACAGCCTCCCGTTCCAGCCTATCCGACTGTGGAAAGTGCTGTGAAGGCTCATCCCGATTTCCCGCTCGTTGGGGAATATGTTTCTAATGACAGCGCACTCCAGGCCAACATGCTGCCGGGCGGAACGTTTCTTGTAGCGGAATATCAAAAGGGATTGCCCGGTGACGGCTGGGATAA
>CAZAPF010000042.1:0-32383 GCA_964486885.1 uncultured Verrucomicrobiota bacterium | reverse complement strand
CAGCCATTAAATCGTCCGTCAAAACACCGGCGGAACTCAAGGCTGCACTGGCCGACTTTAAAAAAATGGCGCGAGGCTCCCCCACCATGGGAAAGGCGGCTCCTGAAAACAGCATCCTTCAATTTCCGGACGACTTTACCAATGTAAAGGACGACTTGCTGATCGGCGGCGGAGCAACCAAGAAAAAGCTCAGCTCATTCCGCATGCATCTTGAATTCATGCAGCCGTTCAAGCCCGGCCGGAATATCTCCAACCAGGACCGCGGTAATAGCGGCATCTATATCTTCAATAACTATGAAGTCCAGGTGATGGACTCGTTCGGCCTCGACTTCGAGGATCCCGATAATAATGCCAATACGATTGAATCGATCAACTCGCAGTGGTGCGGATCGCTTTACAAAGAAAAATTGCCCGACGTCAACATGTGCTATCCGCCCCTACGCTGGCAGACGTACGACATCGACTTTACCGCACCCGAATTTGACGGCGATAAAAAGGTAAAGAACGCCCGCATCACCGTCCGCCATAACGGCGTGCTGATTCATGACGATGTGGAGCTGCCGAAAGGAACCGGCGCCGGTGCTAAACGCCCGCAGCTCGCCAAAGGCATCATCATCTTTCAGGGCCATGGCAACAAGGTGTTGTACCGCAATGTCTGGGCGACAGAACTGAAATAGCGTATTGCGCAGACTCTCATAAGAATCTACGCTTCGGGGCATGTTTATTCTCAACAGCATTGCCCCTATTTTTTTGCTGATCGCGCTCGGCAAGGTTTTGAAAAGCACCGGCTTTATGCCGGAGGCTTTTTTCAAGGGACTCAATAAGTTTGTATTCTGGTTTGCCCTGCCCTCGCTGCTGATCAGTCGCATCAGTGTGGCGGAACTGGAAATAGAAACGATTTCCAAGATTGTTCTGCTGTTCAGTATCGGAACCTTGCTGAGCCTTTTCTTTGCATGGGGCATTGCCCGGATACTGAAACTGCCCGCCCCCTCTACCGGTTCTTTTATTCAGGGTTCATTCCGAGGAAACGGAGCCTTTATCGGCCTGCCCGTTATTGTTTATACGCTGGGATCTTTTGATATGCGTGCTGAAACACTGGGCACCGTCATCCTCGCACCGGTCGTGATTATTTTTAATATTCTCAGCGTTACTGTGCTCACCCATTACGGAAGGAAGAAGAGCAGTACAGGCACTTCAATCATCGCCTTCTTTGCTGAGCTCATTAAAAATCCGTTAATCATGTCCTGCGTCATCGGCCTGGGCCTTAACCTGACCGGTATGCAGCTGCCCCTTTACCTCTATCGTCCGTTGGAAGCGCTCGGCAGTTCCGCCTTGGCCCTCATTTTGGTAAGTATCGGTGCGGGACTGGAATTTGAAAAACTGCGGGGCACCGCTTCTCCAACCCTGATTGCATCACTCATTAAAGTGGTTATCACACCGGCGGTCGGGCTTTTGATTGTCGGTCTGTTCAATCTGGACAACACCGAAGCGATGATTGCCATCTTTTACCTCGCCTGCCCGACTGCCGGCATGTCCTATGTGATGGCCGATGTCATGGGCAATGATGCCCCGCTGGCCGGACGCATCGTGGCGTTAAGCACCCTGCTCTCCGCCCTGACCTTACCCATCCTCATAGCCATTGGTATCTAGCATGATTGTGCTTCGCGACATAACGATTCAATTATATGGGAAGACCCTGCTGGAAGGTGCCAATCTCCAGATTGATTCAGGCGACAAAGTTGTGATTCGCGGTCCATCCGGCTGTGGAAAAAGTTCATTGCTGAAAACAACAGTTGGTGCACTGGCAACGCAAAAAGGCACCGTTCGAATGGATGGCCTGGAGCTGTCAGCAACAACAGTCGACCAGATCCGGGCGCGAATCGCATTCATCGGGCAGGAACCGGTACTGGGGGCGGAAAATGTGCGCGATGCACTCCTGCTCCCCTTTCATTATAAGGCGCATTCAGGAAATCATCCTTCGGATAAAGACATTATCCGCTTGCTCGAACAGCTTCATCTCTCGGCCGATATTCTGGAAAAACCCAGCTCCCGTATTTCGGGCGGAGAGAAACAGCGTATTGCCATCACCCGCGCCCTATTGCTTGGTAAGACTGTTTTCCTAGCCGATGAAGTGACCTCTGCGTTGGATCCGGAAAGCCGAACATCCGTAATGGATGAACTGTTCCGTTCAGAAATCACACTGCTTTCGGTTTCGCATGATCCTGAATGGATCAAACGTTGCAATCGTGTGGTGGAAATCCAGAGCCTGCAACTTAGAGAAAGCGTCGCAGACCCGCAAATCGGCAATCAAAAATCGGCAATCGAAAATGCAGACACCGGAGGTGGCGAATGACCGTCGACCTTTCCGTTACCGCCATGCTGTCCATGTATGCCATGCTGGTGATTCCTGTGGTGATTTTCTTTTATCTTCAACTTGGTATTATCCGCGATACGCTGATTGCGGCCGTCCGAATGACCGTGCAGTTATTATTGGTTGGCCTTTACCTGAAATATATATTTCAACTGAACAACCCGCTGCTGAGCCTGTTGTGGGTGACCGTCATGCTGGTTGTTGCCAACATAAGCATTCTGAATAAAGCCGGACTGAAACGCCGTCTGTTTTTCTGGCGCTCCCTTGCCGGTGTTGCCGGAAGTACCTTGTTTGTAAGCTGCTGGTTTATCCTGATTGCCATCCAGCCCGACCCGATCTACGACGCACGCTATATGGTTCCTATTGTCGGCATGATTCTCGGAAACTGCCTGCGCAGCAACGTGCTGAGTCTGGAACGTTTTTATAGCGGCATTAGGAAGAATGAAAACGAGTTCATGACCTACCTGATGCTGGGCGCCAATCTGCGAGAGGCCACTCGCCCCTATCTGCGGGACGCCATTAAAGCCGCTGTCAACCCATCCGTTGCCACCATGGCTACGATGGGTATTGTTTCCCTGCCCGGCATGATGACGGGCCAGATTCTCGGTGGAGCGATGCCGATGGAAGCCATTAAATATCAGATCGGCATTATGATCTGCATTTTCACGGCTATGGTATTGGCCGCCCTGCTTAACATCCTGCTCAGCCTGCCCGTTGCCTTTGATGACTATCAGCGCCTCAAACAGAATATTTTCCAATAGTTGAAAAGGCGGGCAATAAACCGAATATCCCGGCGTTATGTTTGGAATGGAGATTATTATGGATAAAAAAGCCCTTTATATTGTTATTGGAACTACATCGCTGATTGCGGTCATCAGTATTGCTTCGGCGATATCGCTGTCGTCAAAAAATAAAGCCGCTCAGGCTCAGATCAGCAGTCTGGCTGATCAGCTGGCCTCCATGGAGGCTCATGAACCAACTCCTGTGGAGCCGCAAATCATTTACCTCACGGATACGGGCGACACCAACGAACTGACCACGCTCCGCTCCCAACTGGCAGAGAAAGAGGCTGTTCTTGAAACGCTTGCCTCACGAGCATCCAATACCAACCGCCCGCCCCGCGAAAGCTGGGAAGACCGCATGGCCCGGATGAAGGAAGAAGAGCCGGAAGAATATGCCGAAATGATTCAGCGGCGCGAAGAACGGCAGCAGGAAATGCGGTATAGCCTCGCTGAACGAACTGCTACTTTTATGGACCTCGACACCTCCATGATGACGGAAGAGGAACGGGCCAACCATGAACTGCTGGTAGAAAAAATGGCCAAGGTTTGGGAACTGACCGAACAGTTCCAGGATCCCGAAGCCGCACCCGACCGTGAAGCCATGCGCGAACTGTTCACAGAAATGAACGAAGCCCGACCGCTCATGAGAGATGAACGAACCGTTATGTTTAAGCAGCTTGGTACCGAGCTCGGTTACGAAGGTCAGGATGCAGAAGATTTTGCCACGCACGTTGAAGACATTATCGGCGCCACATCCCTGCAGATGCCCGGTCGAGGCGGTCGTGGTGGTGGCGGTCGCGGTGGCGACGGTGGTGGACGCGGCGGTGGCGGAGGCCGATAGCCGGAACAAATATTCCTTTTACTGAAAACTCCTGCCAATTACGGGTTTGCAATATCTGCAAGCCCAAGTAAAATCCCGCGCTCATTTTCAAACAAAGGAAATACTATGTCCAAAACCTATAAGATTACCCTTCTGCCCGGTGACGGCATTGGCCCCGAAGTCATCGCGGAGTCCATCAAAGTGCTTGATGCTGTTGCTGAAAAAGCCGGGTTTGCACTCGAATACACCGAACAGAATGCCGGCGGCGCAGCTATTGATGCCCATAACGATCCAATGCCCGATTCTGTTGTAGAAACCTGCAAAGCATCCGATGCCGTTCTGCTCGGAGCCGTCGGCGGCCCGAAATGGGATGCCCTCACCGGCGCCATGCGCCCGGAAAGCGGCCTGTTGAAAATCCGTAAGGAACTCGGCGCTTTTGCCAACCTGCGCCCCGTAACCGTTCCGGCCTCGCTGGCAGAAAATTCTCCGCTGCGTCCGGAAACCGTATCCGGCCTTGATCTCTTCACCGTTCGCGAACTTACCGGCGGCATCTACTTCGGGCAGCCCGTTGGTGAAGAAGGTGAAGGCGACGATAAGAAAGCATGGAATACCATGGTTTATTCCGTCGGCGAAATTAAACGCGTAGCCCGTGTGGCCTTCGAATGGGCCCGCAAGCGCCGCAATAAAGTGACCAGTGTGGATAAAGCCAACGTGCTGGAAGTTTCCCGCCTATGGCGCGATACCGTTATCGAACTACATCAGGCGGAATACAGCGATGTTGAACTCGACCACCTCTACATCGACAATGCCGCCATGCAGATGGTTATCAACCCACGCCAGTTTGATGTGATCCTGACCGGTAACATCTTCGGTGATATCCTGTCCGACACATCAGCCACACTCGGCGGATCTCTTGGCCTGTTGCCATCTGCTTCTGTTGGCGGACCGGTCGGCATCTTCGAACCCGTCCACGGTTCCGCTCCGGATATTGCCGGACAGGGTAAAGCGAATCCGTTTGCCATGATTCTTTCAGCGGCGATGATGCTTGATACCATCGGTGAAGGCGACGCGGCTAATGCAATCCGTACCGGTGTTGAAAAGATTCTCGATGAAGGCTACCGCTCCGGGGACCTCTGGAAAGAAGGCAACACCCTCGCCTCCACCACCGAGCTTGGTGATCTTGTTAAGGACGCAGCGTTGGCTGCTCTGTAAAATCCGAATGAACAGTTAAGAAAAGGCGTCCAGAGCGGGCGCCTTTTTCATTTATTTCGCAATTCAGTCGAACTGATATCTTCCCGAAACAGCTTTTCCGGAACAGGGATGAATAGATCCTCAAATCCGTCAGGAACGGCGATATGTTCCAATCCCTGAAACCTTCCCTCATGCAAACGCCCCGCAACGACAAACCGGGTATTCAGGGTTTGGAACCGGGCAAGTATAGCCGGCACATCATCATGATAGTCGGGGCTTAGCAAGCGGATGGCGGTATCATAGCCCATGGCAAACCAGGCTCCGGGAAACAGCTCTGCCTTTTCCGCAAAAGTGGGTGCGCAGGTAAGTACCGCTTTAAAACGGCCTTTCAACTGAAGAAGTCTTCGCTCTACATCTGTGATTTTCAATGGTGGCTTATCGACATTGGTAACGGACAGCTCTAATAGCCCTTCCCTATTCGTTGTTTGCTCAGCAGCCCTCAATAGGCCCTCGTGACCGGCATGCAACGGATTAAATGAGCCTGGCATCAGAATGACCTCACGAGGGATATCATCGCGACCAACCGTGATATAAGAAACGTCTCCGGCGATCAGTTGCTCGAGTGCGTCCTTCATACCGACTCCACTCCCAGAAATTCAGCCATCGATTTTAACAATTCATGGCTTAACTGCTCTTCCTGCTGTAGCCGGTCGCCATCATTGAATTCAACGGTACGGACAATCTGGTTTCTGCGCGATTTAATGCAGATGTATGCCCGGTCAGCACCTTTACGCTCACGGTTGGTTTGCAGCGCTGCCGTACAGGCTATTCCCAGGATCGGGTATGGAATTTCGGCCGTAAGTGAAAAAACAACAGCCCGTTCAAACGCCCGTCCAGCCATGGTTATTGCGGTTTCTTCGGAACAGGCCTGCCCGACTTCTTCCCCAAGATAATCGAACATGGCACGGGCGCAGTAGGGAATCTGGACTTCAAGTACAAAACGCGATGCGCCCGGATGCGATAATAAAGCATGCGCAGCTCCACTACCTCCACCGCTCACAACAATGGATGCTTTATGACCGCTCGACTGAATGGCTTCGATCAACGTGCTGTGCTCTGCTTTCATGCAAAAAAGAATGCCGGAATCTTCCAGCTATTGGAAGTTCCGGCATCAGCGTTTTTCCTGCGGTGGAAAATCTAGTCGTCGAGTACAACGACTTCGGTAATTACGATCTGCTCATTGGGCACATCCTGACGACCGGTCGGCACCGATTTAATGGCGTTGGCGACTTCCATGCCCTCAACCACTTTTCCGAATACACAGTAGCCCCAGCCGTCCTGACCCGGATAGTTCAGGAACGAGTTGTTGTTTACGTTGATGAAAAACTGCGCACCCCCGCTGTGCGGATCGGACGTACGGGCCATCGCAATGGTTCCAACTTCATTTTTCAGCCCGTTCTTGGCTTCATTCTCTACCGTATGCGGAGCTGGTTTCTGACGCATATCTTTGTCGAACCCACCGCCCTGAATCATGAAACCATCAATCACACGATGGAAAATAACGTCGGTATAGTGACCGGATTCGACATATTTCATAAAGTTGGCAACGGTCTTCGGTGCTTTCTCTTCATCGAGTTCAATTTTAATGTCCCCTTTGGACGTTTTCATCAAGATCATAATAACATTCCTTTCCTGTACTTTAGGTTCTTCTTTAACAATTACCGGAGTTGGTTCCTTAACTTCCTTCGGTTCTTCCACCTTAGCTTCCGAAGCGGCTTCTTTTACCTTTTCCTCAACCGCTTTAGCTTCAGGGGCTTTTTCCTTAGCTTCCACTTCTTTGACCTGTTCCTTTTTCGGCGGATCAATCTCTTCATTCGTTTCGGCTACGGGAGCGACCGGAGACTGGCAACCGGCAAACAGACCAGCTAATAAAGCGAACAATGCGATGCGTTTAATCATTACTTCTCCTATGGTTGATCGAAATCGAAAACGTATGGGTCTTCGGCTGAATTGTCGATCCTGTTTAGAACTGTTTTTTTGCAGACTACTGTCATTTTATCCTGACAGTACTAAAAACTTGGACTTGGCATGAGCACGGTCTATTCTCTCCCGAATTATTAACTGGAAAAGGTATGTCGGACTCCACCCGTATTATAGAGCGGATTAATTTCTGCATTAAAGGTGAGCTTTGGGAGCAGGTTCCAAAGTTTTTCGAGGAACTGCATCCCGCCGATATTGCTGAGATCATCAACCATGCGCCGGCCAGCGCACACAACAAGCTCTTCGAACTGCTCGACGACGAAACCAAACCCGATGTACTTGCCGAGCTGGACGACCAGGCCGAAGCCGATATCCTTGAAGTGCTCTCCGATGAAGAAATTTCCGATATCGTTGAAGAAATGGCCCCGGACGATGCTGCCGACGTTCTTGGGGAACTGAAAGATGATCAGCGCGAGGACATTCTTGAGTTGATGGAAGATGAAGAGTCCGAAGATGTCCGGGAACTTCTTCAATATGGCGAGGATACGGCCGGCGGCATCATGACCACGGATTTCGTTGCTGTTCGCGCCACCATGACGGCTGCCGAAGCCATCGAATACATTGGTTCACTTGAACTTGATGAACCACTTTACTCACTTTACGTCGTCGATTCAGACGGAAGCTTGACCGGCTGGATCCAGCTCTGGGAACTGCTTAAACGCGGTAACCATGCATTATCCCTCGACCAGCTTGCCGAAAAAGAAACCATTATCGTGCATACCGACACCGATCAGGAAGAAGTTGCGCGGCTGGCCACCAAATATGACCTGAGCTCATTACCCGTACTCGACTGGCAGAATAAACTCGTCGGCCGTATCACGGTGGACGACATCCTGGATGTCATGGAAGAAGAAGCTTCGGAAGATATCTTTAAGTTCGCCGGTTCGGACGATTCGGAACTTGAATACAGCTCTCCAATACATGCCTTTAAGACACGGCTTCCATGGCTGATGGTAACCCTCTTTGCCGGCACTGTGAGCAGCGTTATTCTCAAACAGTTTATTGATGGACATATTGTTGCTCTCAGCTTTTTCGTACCCATTATCATGGCGATGGGCGGCAATACCGGCATCCAGTCATCCACACTGATCATTCGCGGCCTTGCCGTTGGATCCTTCGATGAAAAAGGATTACTGAAACTTCTGGGACGTGAACTGCTCACCGGTATTTTGCTGGGCATTATATGCGGCTTAATCATCGGCGTAATCGCAAAAGTAATGGTCGGTTCCGACAGCTCCATACCGGCAATCTATCTATCGTTCACGGTTGGAGTCTCTCTCTTTGCGGCAATGATGTTTGCCGCCGTGTTCGGCGCTTTCGCTCCGTTGCTACTGAATCGTTTCAAGGTAGACCCGGCTGTCGCGTCAGGGCCTTTTGTAACCGCATCGAACGATATACTTGCCCTCTTGATCTACTATGGTGTGACCCTGTTCCTGATTTCACTGCGCACCAACCTGCTCGGAGGCTGAATGATTGTCCGGTCCACAGCCATACCCCTTGCCTACTTCCCATATTCCAGCACTTCGCTGATTGTACATTGGTTTACGCGGAACCACGGAAAAGTTTCAACGTTACTAAAGGGAGCGACCCGTCCGAAAAGCCCATTTCTTGGGGAGCATGAACTATTCAGCACCAGTGAGTTACTCTATTTCACCAAACGAACCGACACCCTTTATACCGGCAAGGAATGCTCCATGGTACATCGGCGAAGCGCATTCCGTTCCGACTGGCGCGCCATGCAGTCAGCATCCTACATTACGACGCTCTTCAACAAAACAACGCCGGATGATGCCCCCCACCCCGAACTATTCAGCCTACTCGAAGAGCTACTAGATCTGGCCACTGATTTTGGTCGCCACCCGCAATTCCTGCTTTGGGCGGAATTACTATTTTCCAATCATCATGGACACGCCCCAAATCTGGAAAATTGCGTTCTTTGCTCCTCTCCTAAGGATTTATGCTTCAGCGCCACAAGCGGAGGAACGGTTTGCTCCAGCTGCGCTCGAGACAAAAAGCTATCCGTAAAGGAAAGTCCGCAGGACATACTTGCCATTCTACGGGCCTGGCAGCAGGCAAACCACCCTTCGCCCGTTGTAAACACCCGACTCACCGGCAGTCAACTCACCGCGCTACATGACATCGCCACCGGTTTTATGCAGGTGCAGTTCAACATTAACCCCATTCACCGCACCGCGGCACTCTCTGCAGCATGACACAGAAGAAAAAATTTGCATTCATTCACCGGTACGGATTGGAAGGCTGGATCTGTTGTGGCGGTCATGCCGTTCCGGCCATGGTTGACCAACTTGAATCCTCTGCGGAGGTTCATTTTTTCGGGCCGGAATCCACGGAACCGGAAAATACTGAACTTCGGAACCGAATAAAAATGCACCTGCTTCCCTGGACCTTTGATCGAGCCAATCCGAAACACAAGTGGAGCAAAACCATTCGCTTCTATATCGCGCTTCCAGGCATTGGTAAACACTGCCGTAAAACAGGGATCGATTTTATATATTGGGAAGAAACACTCCCTCTTGCTGTATGGATTCTACAGCGGTTCTATGGCCCAAGTATTGGTATTATGGTAATGGACTTTTTCGTTCGCATCTACACCGAAAAGAAGCCTTGGCTACACTGGCTTAGAAACCTTGTAGAACGAATCGACTGCAACAACTGGAAAAAACTTCCCGTCGTCTATACCCACGTCGAGTTTGCAAAAAAATTCTTAATTGAGCGCGGGCTGAATCCGAACCAAATCCATGTGGTTCCCAATCCGTGCAACCACGCCAAATTTCACCCCGTCGACGAAGAAACTCGAATAACCACCCGCGAAAAACTCGGATTCACCGAGACGGATCTTGTTCTAAGCCACCATGGAATTCTTCATCCTAACAAGGGTAATGATTGGATTCTTCAGCGAATTTCAGAATTAAAAGAGAAGTTGCCAAACCTGAAATATCTTCTCATTGGCAATGGGCAGGAAATGAACGACCTTCAAAAGCTTGCCGGTCGGCTGGACATAACCGACCACATTGTATTTACCGGCTGGCTCCCTTCGGAAAAGGCATTGAATCAGGCACTCGCATCATCCGACATTGGGTTGGTGATGCGCATCGGACAGGAAACCGACCACTTCCATATGACCGACACTCTCAATCATGAAATGGCCTGCGGCAAACCCATCCTCGCTGTCAACCTCAAAGGAATCGCCGAATTCATCGATGATAAAGCCAATGGCTACCTCTTTGATCCAGACCAACCGGAGACGTTTCGCGAAAAGCTGAAACAGCTGGCAACTGACCATGAAAAGCGAACCCGGTTTGGCGTAGCCGTCCTTGAACAGAGCAGACGCATTTGCGACTATGAACGGTGTGCAAACAATACCCTAAAACCGATCCTGCACTACCTCAAAGAACAAGACTCGAATGAATAAAACCACCACATCAGAAATATCTTACGCCCCAGTGCTCATTTCTGTCTATGATCGTCAAAAGCATCTCGAAGCCTGTATTGAAGCGCTCAAAAAGAATCCTGAAGCCAAGGACACACCACTCTACATCGTATCGGATAGCTGGCAGCATGAAGGCCACCGCAAGGCTATCGAAGAGGTTCGCGAATACATCGGCACCATCACGGGATTCAAGGAGGTAAACACCCGGTTCCGCGACAAAAACTGGGGGATGCGCGCTTCAGCCCTCGATGCGTTCGAATGGGTTTTTTCCAGCCATGATCAGCTCATCCGCATGGAAGACGACATCATCTGTTCGCCCTGCTACCTGCGCTTCCTGAATGAAGGTCTGAACACATTCAGGGATGACGAGCGTATATTCTGCATCTGCGCACACACCCATCCAAATTTTAAACCGCCCCGAAGCTACCCGCACGATATATATCTGTGGGAAACCTTTTCCCCGTGGGGATTTTCCATATGGAAGGATCGCTGGGAAACCTTCACCCACAACACCGGCCGAGAAATCGAAAAGCTGTCCGACCGAACAACCTGGCAAAACTTTCAGAAGGTCCGCCCGAGAATGGCCACCAGAAAAATGTATCTCGACGGGAAGATTCACAACGATGGGCGGCTTAACCTGCACATGTTTCTCAACAACCGCTACGCCGTCTTTCCTGTCAGAAACCTTACAATTAATAAAGGGATGGACGGCTCAGGAACAAATTGCGCTCTGGGATGGACCTATGCACAGCAATCCCATTCGGAAATACCGGTCGATATAAGCCCGCAGATCCAGCCTTCGCCCCCGATCGAAAAACAGCTATACCGTCTCCACTATTCGCTCATCAATCATGGCATCGCCAGAATCCTTCGAACCATTGGACTTTTTGATCCGATGTATAAATGCTATCAAAAACTGGTTTCACGCAAAGCCTAGGAAATGAAGATTCGAATATGAGTACTTTTGAGCAAACCCTGCATGTCGGTGCCCCCAACATTGGTGACCGTAGTAAGTTTATCGATCGAGTGAACACCATGTTCGACCGCCGCTGGCTGACCAACCGCGGGCAGCTGGTGCAGGAGTTTGAACATAAGCTGGCAGATTATCTTGGAGTCAAACACTGCATTTCCATGTGCAACGGAACTGTCGCACTTGAAATTGCAATAAGAGCGCTTGGCCTCACCGGCGAAGTCATTATTCCTTCGCTCACTTTCATTGCCACCGCCCACGCCTTACAATGGCAAAAAATTTCCCCGGTCTTCTGCGATATCGACCGCGATACCTACTGCATCGATCCGAAGGAAGTTGAAAAGCATATCACCCCCAGAACCACGGCCATCATGGGCGTTCATCTATACAGCCGCCCGTGCGATATAGAGGCCCTCCAGACTATTGCCGATAAGCATGGCATTAAATTGCTTTTCGACGCCGCTCATGCGTTCGGCTGTTCTAACAACGGAAAAATGATCGGAAACTTTGGTGAATGCGAAGTAATGAGTTTCCATGCCACGAAATTCTTCAACACCTTTGAAGGCGGTGCGATTACCACCAACAACGACGAACTGGCTGAAAAAGCCCGGCTGATGCAAAACTTCGGTTTCCAGAAAATGGATAGCGTTGGCTATATCGGCACCAACGGAAAAATGACTGAGATCTGCGCAGCCATGGGGCTAACCAACCTTGAAGACCTTGGTAAATTCCTTGAAATCAACAAGCTTAACTATGATACATATAAAGTCGGCTTCGAGAGAATTCCGGGACTTGATTTGATTACCATTACTGAAAATGAGAACAGCAACTGGCAATATATTGTTGTCGAAGTCGGGGACGAGTATCCCTTGAGCCGTGACGAACTTTTAGACAAACTCCATTCGCAAAACATCCGGGTGCGCCGATACTTCTGGCCCGGTTGCCACCAAATGGAACCCTACAGGACCTTGCAGCCGCACGCTTCCAGACAGCTCCCTGTCACAGAAGAAATCGCAAGCCGTATCCTGGTATTCCCAACCGGTACAGCTATTACCGTGGAAATGGTTGAAAAGATCGTACAGGAGTGCGAATGAAACTAGCTATTATGCAGCCCTACTTTTTCCCGTATATCGGATATTTTTCCCTTATGCAGTATGCAGATGAATTCATTCTGTTCGATACGGCACAATACGACCGCAAAGGCTGGATGAATCGGAACCGGGTGCTAAAACCGAAGGATGGTTGGCAATATATCCGGGCAGGTGTGGTTAAACCTCCATTTCAGGCAACCATCAAAGACGTTGAAGTTGAAATGGACCATGCCTGGAAAGAAATGCTCATACGGCAGCTGGAACATTACAAGAGTTCAGCACCCCACTTTGAAGAAACCGTTGAACTTATTGATGCAGGTCTATCAAATCCGGCATCCACTCTCACGGAGCTGAACAAACAGACTCTGGAAACCATAAGGGACAGATTAGATATTCAATGCCCCATTAAGATCTTTTCAGAAATGAGCCTTGAACTAGGTGATGTTCAACACGCCGGCCAATGGGCACTTCGTATATCAGAGGCGGTCGGGGCGGAGGAATATGTCAATCCACCTGGAGGAAAGGATATTTTTGAACCGCAGGATTTCAAGCAGGCCAACATCAAATTATCTTTTCTTAACAATAATCTTACGGACTATGATCAGCATCGAGGACATTTCGAAGACGGCTTATCTATAATTGATGTTCTGATGTTTTGCGGAGTGGATAAAATCAAAGAAATGCTGAGCGATTTCTCAATAGAGGCAGGTTAAGAACTTGATCACGAAATCACCACAGGAAAGCGGACGGTACCAGCAACGCATCCGTTTTATGCGTGCGGCACGCATCGGATTCCGAACCATATTGGAACATCTCGATTTTGGCCCATCGGACACGATCCTTTTACCTGCCTATATTGGAATCACTGATCGCGAAGGCTCTGGAGTCCTGGATCCAGTAGCCGCAGTTCAAGCCAAGACTGAGTTCTATCCCG
The DNA here is from genome assembly GCA_964486885.1 of uncultured Verrucomicrobiota bacterium. Classification (GTDB taxonomy): domain Bacteria; phylum Verrucomicrobiota; class Kiritimatiellia; order Kiritimatiellales; family Pontiellaceae; genus Pontiella. Next base: position 18,733 of record CAZAPF010000042.1, on the reverse strand, counting down.
TCGACCAGCGGCTCTCTGCCGATTTGGATTTCATCCAACAGCGGCTTGCAGGCGGCGGAATAAAGGCCCTTCTTATTATCCATTATTTTGGTATTGCCCAAAACGATATGGCGGCTGTAAGGAGTTTGTGTGATCAATACAATACGGTCTTGATTGAGGATTGTGCGCATGCATGGCGGTCATCGCTGGATGGTATTCCCCTGGGCCAATATGGCGATTACAGTTTTGGATCGATACATAAATACCTCTCCGCTCACGACGGCGGGTTTATAACATGGCGTGAAGGACAATCATTAGAAGGCTCCATTACACCCGAAGAAGAAATTTCCAAACAGTCTCTGATCGATTTTGCATCTGCCGACTATCCAACCATTGCCAACACCCGGCTTCAGAACTATCGACATCTTGCGACCCGGCTGCGACAACAGAAAAGCATCGAGGTCATGTATCCAGACCTGGCACACGGCATCGTACCCCTGAACTTTCCCGTTTTGGTCACAGGCATGCCTCGGGAAAAACTCTATTTCGAACTGATCGACCGCGGCTTTACACTGATCGCCTTGTACTACCGCCTGATCCCTGAAATTGATAAGAAACACTTTCCCTCATCCCATCAGCTTTCGGAATGCATCCTGAACCTTCCTGTACATCAAGACACAACACTTGAAGACCTGGACGCCTTGATAAAGGCTATGATAGATATTCTGACGAACAACCCGCAACCTGCTTAGTACGGATAATAAATGAATAATAACCCGACTGGAAAAACCTACGGCGGCTTTCTCGAACTCGAAACGAACCTTCGAAATCGTACCTACCACGAAAACGCAATGGCTCTGTCGCATGGCAGGGCCTGCCTTGCCTACCTCCTGGACCAGGAAAAACCTCGTGTCGTACATGCACCTTTCTACACCTGCGGCCCAATGATTGATCCGATAGAAGAACGCGGTATCGAGATCATCTTTTACAATGTCGATAACGATTTGGATCCTATTGAACTGCCCGACTCGGTCGGTGATGATGAGCTAATCATCTACATCAATTACTTCGGCCTGAAGTCCAGAACAATGGAACGTCTTACGGAACAATATGGAAACAGGCTCGTCGCCGACAACTGCATGTCTTTTTACAGCCGCCAATATGGTGATTCATACACCTACAATTCCTGCCGAAAGTTTTTCGGCGTGCCGGACGGATCATATCTCTATACGCCTTCTCCTGCGGAGAACAATTTCAAACGCTACGAGGGGTACCACTACAAACATCTCATATCACGACTGCGCGGCGATATGGATGTTTGCTATGGTCAGTACCGCGACAACGAAGAAGCATTCGATTGTAATATTTATGCGATGTCGGTATTCACTGAGAGGTTAATGAGCACCTTCGACTATGCGGAAGTTGCAGAGCGGCGACGAAGCAATTTCCAATATGTTCATAAACGTCTTGGGAAGTACAACCGCCTTCAGCTGAAATTAGACGATGTCGGCGTCCCTCACTACTACCCTCTTTTCGTTACACAGGCTCCAGATAGAACACTAATGGCAAAGGACAATCTTTTTATCCCCATCCTATGGCCGGACATGCTGGATCGGGTTACACCAGGTTTTGAGCTTGAAAACGATCTTGCCAAGAATGTGCTTTCCCTGCCGATCGATCAGCGCTACACGCCGGACGATCTGAATCACATGATTGATATTTTGGAAAGACACTGGACTCCTGCCTGAAAGCTGAAATAGCCTTGGATACTGAAAATATCCATAGGGATCAGACAACATGAAAAAATACGACACACCCAAATCTGAGCACCACAACAATGAAGTGCGGATTGATGCCGATGCAGCAAAGCGAACGGACAGATTCCGAGACAACTCCGCTCTTAACGATCTACTATCAGAACTGAAGCAGCTTCTAGGTCCGGTTCAGAAAAAACTTGATCTTACGCAGCCCGAAATGCCAATTGGTTGCATTGTCGGCAACCCGCGAAGCGGAACCACTATCTTCCAACAGTGGCTCGCCTCGCTGGGGCCATTCTCCTACCCAAGCAACCTGCTCACACGGTTTGCATATGCGCCTTATGTCGGCGCCCTGGTTCAAAAGATGCTGTTCGATCCTGAGTACGACTACCAAGGCGACTTCGCTGATGTACAATCCGCCCTAAACTTCGAGTCTAACCTAGGCAAAAGCCAAGGTGCGCTTGGAACCAATGAGTTCCAGCATTTCTTCAGGAACCATATGCCCAACTTTAACCTCGAATGGCTTGATGAACAGGCGCTGGAAAAAGTCGATTGCGAAGGATTAAGCAAAGGACTCGCATCGATCGAAAAGGGATTCGGCAAGCCTTTCATTACCAAGGCGCACATCCTCCAACTAAATATTCCATACTTTGCCGAACACATCCCGTCGCTCTTCTGGATCCACGTCGTCCGCGAACCCATCTTTGTGATGCAATCCATATTACGTGCCCGCGAGGCGTATTATGGCAACCGGGAAACCTGGTGGTCGTCCAAGCCCCGGGAATACGAACAGTTGAAGGAGATGGATATCTACCACCAAGTCGCGGGACAAGTCTACTTTACCGGGAAAGCCATAAGTGACGGGCTTAAAGCCGTACCGGAAGGCAACCGGATGTCCGTTGAATACGAATCGTTTTGCGTTGATCCCCAAGTGGTCTGCAGGCAGATTGCGGATAAGTATTCAGCGTTAGGCTGCCAGTTGCCGTCTGAATACAAGGGGTCGGACTCATTCAAATGCAGCAACGAAATCCGACTACCGCAAGAAGACATCATCGGCCTCCGATCAGCGTACCATTCTTTTGAAAACGGGCTTCTCAAGAATGATTGAATATTCCATATCAAGATCGTTTAACATTTAAAATATCCTAGTAATTGACAGATTGTGAACCGGAGTCGGTTCGAACAGATTCTAACAATACAAGTACAGAGGTTTTCATGAAAGTAATGGTTGTCGGTTTAAGGCCGGAATACTCATATCCGGGCAGCATGAAAAAATGGAGAGAGAACACAACGCTTTATGCCGGCAATCACGGATCATCCCTGATTACCCGGGCTTTGCTCAAAGAGTTCGGCGGCGACTACATTGACGATTTTTCCGATATAAAATTGCTCAACGACAAGTACGATCTGTGCGTGCTGGCGCTATCGACCCACATACACCCAACAAGGGATGTGTCGGAGTATGCCGATCTGGTTGAAAAGCTTGAGATGACAACGATTGCCCCTTCCCTCGGGGTTCCGGATTATGTGGGAGGAGTCAGTGGAGTGCCTGGGATACACCCTTCTGCCATTCGGTTGCTGAAAGCGGTTTCGGAACGGTCAAAGTGGCTGGGTTGCCGAGGGCCATATACCGCCTCGGTATTGCACAAGCATGGTTTCAAGAATGCCCTGCCGATGGGTTGCCCCACGCTGTATTCCACATCCAATCCGTCCTACACCATCACCATGCCGGAAAAGGTTTCCAATCCATTGATTGTATACCATCGATCCATGGCGGGCATTTGCCCCGAACTGCTAGAGATCATTCCTTTCCTAGGACAGGACTTCGAGGATGAAGCCATCTTTGGCAACACGTTGAGCGATGATCCTTCCTTGGTCGGCTACATCAGGAGATTCTACAATTCCCTGGATTGCTCCGAACGCATACTGAATGCAATCGGTAACAAGGGCATGTTTGTTCAAACATACGATGAATGGCTCGCGGAAGTTGGCCGGCACGATTTCATCTTCGGTCCCAGAATACACGGGTGCATTTCGGCCTTGCTCCTAGGAATCCCTGCCGTTGTAACCGTCAGGGACCTGAGAGTGAAGGAACTGACCAGTTTCTTCGGCATCCCGACGGTTCTAATCGATTCGCTGAAAACCATGAAACTCGACGAGCTGATTGAACGCGCAGACTTTTCGGAATTCAACACCCTGTACCCCATCCGCTATAATAACTACTTAAGGTTTTTGCAGGAGAACGGTGCTTCCCATCTTCTGGAAGGCGAGGTTCAGGGCGACCGCTTCACCTTCCCGGAAAGCGACATGCTTTCGGCACTCTCCATAGCGAATGAAAAGCCGCCCGGCAACCGGTTTCAATTTGGTCAGAGCATCCGCAATATGGTCCGGCGCGTTCCAGGCGTTGTCGATCTATACGAAAAGATAGCGAGATAGCGAGAACTGCCCAATAGGATCATTATGAAGCGGCAGACTCGGCCTGTAAATCCCGATATACGTCGAGCAACTGGCTGCAGTTTTCCTCCCGGGTGTATCTGGCTTCATATTCGGCTCGGGCATTGCACCCCATCGTCTCCATCTCCGCTTCATGGTTCACAGCCCAGATGATTTGTTCGGCGAGACAATCGGTATTGCCTGCCTCGAAAAAGAGTCCGGTCTTTTTACCTTCGATAATGGATAGCATGCTACCGATTTCAGCGGACAGAATCGGAACGCCGCAGGCGAAGCCTTCGACGATGGTCATGGGGAAGCCTTCGTACCAGATGGATGGAAGAACCAGGAAGCGGGACGCCTTCAGTTTTTCAAGCACCTCGGAGCGGGGCAGGACTCCCTCGAAGCGGATGGAGAAATCGTCCGGCCGCCCGTCGCACAATGTCTCCGCCCGTTCCCTCCCCGGGCCGTCCCCGATGACTAAAAGCTCGTAACCGTTCAGGCCAGGCAAGCGCTTGAATGCCTCCATCCAGGCCTCAACTAAAATATGGCATCCCTTCTCAGGCCACAGGCGTCCAATAAATACAGCTTGCTTCCGTCGGACCATACTCCTGTCCGGTTCTCCAGGATCATCAACAAAGTTTGGTTTAACAGCAACCTTTTCACGAGGGAGCACACCACTCTCTACAAAGCGTGACTTTGCAAAGTCTGTTAAAGCAATATAGCGACACACCCTATTTTTCCATGTCCCGAGCAGACGGTGGGTCCACTGCATCATGACGAGCAACACAGAACCAGGAAGACTGTTCCGATAACAGCGATAGCGGATAGCCGGCCAAGCAAATATTTTTCCAGAGCATTGCTCACAAATTTTCCCCTCACGAAGAAATAAACCATTTGCACATACCAACCGATAATTATGCAATGTCTGCACAACAGGCACCCGTTCTCTTTTGCATGCCCAATATGCTGATGGAGAGATCAAGGGGAAGGTGTTATGAAAATGAACAACATCGGGTTTTTCATGACGAACCAATCTGCGCATCCTGACATATACCCGCGGATTCCATAACAAGCATAGCGCACTGAAGATGAAGTCCAAAATCCCACGTTCTTTTGTATACATAAAAAAGGGCACTACGGTGTGCCCGGCATTCTCAAGCATTGCACGCTCTTCCTGAACCACACTGTCTTCACCCCCGCCAATAATGGGATAATAGTTATGCACTATAATAATTTTCATCGATATCAGAGCGAATTCATAGTCGTGAGCACAGAGCGGTAGGTTCCAAAAGCGTTATTCAGCAACGCCTCTGGTACTGGAAAAATTTTATCCGAAACCAATCCGTTCACAAACGAGGTCTTTAGAGGAGCAGAATCCAGATCAAGCATCCTATCAGAGGTAAAATAAGAATCCGGATCAAAGTCTGAAAGGAATCCGCAGATCTTACCGGCTGCAGTCCCGGTATAGTTCATGATGCGACATCGTCCATTCAGCAATGCCATCAGTAATATAGAATGATAACGCATACCTATACAGGCCGCACTTGAAGCAAGTGATTCCATGGTACTCGAAAGACTTAAAGGGCGGTTTTGAACCAGGAGTTCACGACTTCCAAGTTTATATTTGACCCCGTTCAAAAAGACGCGATCATCGCCTCCAAAGAAAAAGTAATGATTAGGAATCAGCTTAACTTTATAGTCCGGATTTTCATCCATTACGGATTTCACCAAATCCGCAGCAAAAACCATAAAATTTTTGATTCCCGACACACTTTTATATTCTCCGGCCACATCCCTGAAATTGACAGAAATCACGTTTTTCGTTTCAAAAGGCGCGTTCAACTCTTTAAATTTCATTGCACAATAGGCAGCAGGATCTATAGCAGCATGAGCCCGTTCTCCTATGCCGGGGCATAGTTTTTCTGCCTCTTTTAAGGAGTAAGTATCACGGAAAATTGCAACATCTGAATTTCCCAAAATTGCTGAAGCGGCTTTTTTGTATTCCTGAGCATCGAGCGGACCGATGCCACAACCTACAGTAGCTGTCATTACTTTCCGTCGACGGGCATATTTGAAGGCATAAGCCATGATGTGCATTTCCCGAAGATCCATTAAAGGCCCTCCACCCATCATCAGAAGATCGGACGAGTTGATGGCGCGTCGTAGCTCCCCTGGATTCGAACTGTTGAATAAACTAACAGGTATCTCGCGACGACATAAACTGGACCACAGCGGCATATCCTCCCGCAGGGTTCTTTGGGTAAAGAATGGATAAAGGCTTCCCAGTTGAATTTCTACATTGGTATGGAGATCAGACAAAAATGTAAGTATTCCGGCAAGAATTGCCCGGTCACCAATGGTCTCTGTGCCATACCATCCAATTATAGTAACTCTCACGTCAGCCTCCCTAAAAGGCGAAAGCGAACAGGAAATAACACAAGGTTGATAAAAAACAGTATGAAGCTCAGTGCACCTCGAACATTGGGGAAAAATGCATAATGGATACAATGCTGACAATGCTCCTCAATCAACTCTGCCCGATAAGCGAGATTTTCCTTCGAGTGAAATATCTCTTTCGCATTATTTCCATTGAGATTACCAAGGCTCTTACTTTCAGTAGCGCAATAATAAATATTTCCCTCTTCATCGATCGTTGCATCGCGCCATTTCCAAAAACAGTCGGCCAGCCGTACATGCCCGGATCCTTGCAGGTATTTAAAAATCGCATAATATGTGAACTTTTGCTTCCAGTCCCTATCGTTTCGATCTACGACCTTTCCAAAGAAGAACTCCATTGCTGTCTGGCAATCTGACTTATCAGTCAAAACGCTGAAATCATCTGAATAACCCATATTATAGATCCGCCGATTCGGTACGGCTAAACGGTAGAACACCGGGATTCCAAACTCCTTACAATACGCATCATTTGCCGCCAAATGATCCACATTGTACTTTGAAACAGTACATCCTGCACTGAATGAGCTACAATATACACCCGGAGCAGCCACAACGGATTTAATCGTGCTTATTGTTTTCTCAAAGCTGGACACCCCTCGACAGGCCCAATAAATTTCCTCAATCCCATCCAGAGAGACCGACAGCGAAAAATGTATCTCTTTCTCCATACACACCTCATTGATTTGCTGAGTAAGCTCAAGAATGTGATCAGTCAACATTCCATTGGTGATCATGTGAATCGATTTGAGACGGGGGAGTTTTACTAACTCTTTTATAATATCAGGCAACTCTCTCACCAGTGACGGTTCTCCCCCGTTTATTCCGATCGCCTCCAGCTTGCGAAAAAGATTGTTCTGCATGATTTCGCGTACGCGCTCAACCGTCATGTCAACATCGGGAGCCAGCTCTGGAACAGAACAAGTCCCGCATTTTGAATTGCACCTTCCGGTAATGGGAAACTGTAAGACACGTGGTAACGGTTCAACGCCGGGAATTAAGGATAACAGTTTATCCGAAACTAATGTAATTATCTGTTTCATATCAGGCTCAACGGTGCATCACGATCGATAAACAGGGAGTTAGGGTAATGTATGCATGAAGAACAATCGTTGCGATTGAATATATACCATCTATACATTCTTTATGAAAGTCCTCTTATCTACTCAGCCATCCTCAGTTTTCTTCTTTAAAATAAACCAAGTTGTACAAATAAGTCCCAGCAGGTTCGCAACAGCAGATACCGCTATAATATCAATGACGTCATCATGGAAAAACTGAACACCGCCATAGTACAACAAAGCAGCAAGCACTACGACCGAAGCCGCCTTGAAGCGTCTCTGCGCCAATAACAGAGAACTGTTGATACCGAGCAACACCGCAAAACCCATCACAACGGCCATCCAGCGCGTCTGGCTGATCAGTTCCGGAGTCGGATCGATGATGCTGAAAAGGAAGCTATGGATGATGTGCGGAAAAAAGAAGCAGAAGAATAAGGACCCTGCAAGAAATAGGGAGGTGTAGGCCACTCCCTTCAAGTAGATGCGCCGATGTTCAAGGGTGAAATCGCCAGCGGATGATACCTTGGGAAACATGGCCGTCCTGACCGCCATAGTCAAAAATACCACCATTCGACTTAAGGTTGCGGCTTTTGCAAAATCGGTTTCGGCGGGCAGAAAATGCTTCACAAAGACAACATCCCCGTTCATCAGCAAAGCCATGCCCAACTGAATGAAAAAACATTGCACGATATACATCCTGAAACTCGGTAGTGCTTCACGATCCGAAGAAAACTTGACAACCAGCATCATCAGCACAGCGAAGAGGATCGCAAGGTTGATATAGAGGCTGCCTGCATGCCCGAGCAGTGCCCATCCGCAGGCAGGGTAGAGTAGAAGCACGAATCCCGCCCCGATGACCAGGCGGCTGAATGCTCCCGCAATGGAAGCCACAGCCGTCCACCCAAACTGCTGCATACCCCGCATAGCGCCGGCAACAACAGGCGTGAGGAACAAGGCAGGTAGTGCCGCCGCCGAGATTACTACCGGAGCCACGCGCTCAAGATTGAAAACGCCGGCGATTTGCCGGGCAAACAGAATACATATGGAAGAACATACAATCGATGGGATTCCTGCAATAATCATCCATTTTCTCACCAAACGCTTCACCGTTCCAGAGCGGCCTTCCTGCATCAACAGGCTGGTATAGTGCGTGGTAGCAGCCAGCAACGTACTCAAAGGTCTTGCAGCAATCGCGAACAAAGAGAGAAAGGTTGCCAGCAGAGCATACTCGGCTGGCGACAAGGCACGGCTGACCACCATTTGGTAGGAAACATTACAAACATGGGTTACTATTGAAGCCATAAACAGCAGCATCGTATGGCAGAACAGGTCATCACCCCGCAGAAACTCCACGATCTTCGAAAGAAGACGGTCATACACCCGTACAATAAAGATGAAAGGCGAATGGACCAGACGCATACGGACGATTGCAAGAAACATATCGAGAGATGAATTAAAGAAGTGGACCTTGGATCCTTCAACATCTTTCCAGACGGTAGGTTCTTCTGCGATAGAATCGCCGTTTCGCTTAAGCTGATACAGGATATCTACATCAAATGCAAAGCGTGTCGTACCGATGTTCGGAAGTATTGCCCGCCATGCCTCGGCTTTAAAGATTTTGGCACCACACTGGGTATCTTTGTATTTCAGGCCAAGCAGAATCCGGGTCAGCCAGTTGAATGCACGGGAAGAGAGCAAGCGCATCGCTTTCTGTGGTATCGTTACATCAGCTCCTTTAATCCACCTGGACCCTATTACACCATCTATACCCACCGTTTTATTGTATAGTCGGAAAAATTCTTCAGGTGAAGTTGCTCCGTCTGCATCCACAAAACCAATCCATGAGCCTACAGATTGCTTAACTCCCAAAATCACAGCCCCACCCTTTCCAATTCGGGCAGGCTCATCGATCACTTTAATATTCGAATGCTTCTTGGCAATGCTCTCGGCGACCTTTGCCGTTTGATCTGTAGAGCCATTTACAACGATTATTATTTCCGCTTCATCGCCCATCTTTTTTTCAAAGAACTCCGCGTAAGCCTCCAATACCGAAGGTAACCGGAGCTCTTCGTTATGCGCAGGAATTACGATTGAAAACGTCATGCTTCCCGGCTCCGCGGAGATGAAAAGAGAAGACAAAAGCTGATTCCAATAGAAGCTATAAATACTCCAAACGCCATTGCAATATTACGCCCCCCTCCTCCGCACCTGAATTCTACAATATGCTCACCAGGCTCCACGGCCACCCCCATACAGAGATAATCGATTCGCAGCAAATCTGCAGGTTTACCATCCACAAAAACGCTCCAATAAGGCTGAAAATACTGTGAAAAGCGAACGATGGATTGTTGGTCAGTTTGGATTGGAATTTTGATCGACCTTCCTTTTTCCTCAACTGCCAAAGGCTGATAATGCTTTAGTCCCATCTGTTTGCCTAGACCTGATGCAGAATCAACCAATACCACATTTCTAGTATTATGCTGTGCCGAAGCTAATAGCGAACACTGTTTCTCCAGCGGTATACTTTCCCATCCCTGATAAAGGGCGAAGCGTGAAATGGTGCCATTGAATTCCAGCAGGACATCCGGGCGCATGCCTTGTGCGGTCGGCACCTGATAATTCATAACAGGCTTCAAAAGCTTATTCAGCTCAGGATTTTGTTGAAGTTGCTGTAAGATTCCCGCAGGGGAGGCAACATACTTGATCGAAGCCAACTCCCATAATCGTATTTGGTTACGCCCAACAGTTCCCAGATACTCCTTGTAGTCCGCAGGCATACGCGGCATCTGCCAAATATTGAAGAGGTTCAGATCGTGGTAAGGCCCATCGGATGCAAGCCACTGATTGTAGATTCCGCTCGTATCCATGAAAGTCGTACGCTCGTATCCTTGGTTTTCTTTTAAGTAGTTGATCAGACCGTTTCCGTTCTTGAGTGCGGTGATGTCATTTGCTCGGAAATAGTGCGATGTAAGCACCAGACTATCGGAAGCCAACAGCAAAACGAAGGCAAGTCCTATCCATTTGCTCCATTTATAACCTTTCCAGACAACGAAGATCAGGAAGGCTCCGGCCAGTAATAAGAGCCCTGCATGCAGCCATGCGCCGGACATGTTATTTATGATTACATCCGCAAAATTCCCAAACCCCATTTCCGTAAATTTTATTTTGTTGGCCTCGGGAAAAAGCGCTATCTGCATAGAGGCCAGCAGCATAAGCAACCCGCAACTCGCGCCCGTGATCCAAAAGACTTTTGCAAGCCTCCGTCCCTTACCCATTCCCAGCAGACCATCCAATCCGTAGGCGGCGACAATGCCAAGGCACATCTGGAATAGATCCAGGAACTTGGTTTGGTCTCGAATGTTCCCGACCAGCGGAAGATGATAAAATGGTTTGTACAGGAATGTATACTTCCCGAATGACAAAGTAAGTCCTATCAACCCGGCGATACACCAAAACAACAAGACAGCATTATTCTTTTCTTTGCGATCCCGTAGTGCGGCAGCAAAAGCAAACGCCCCAAACAGGATCGGAATAATTCCGATATACTTGCTGGTAATCTTGAAATTTCTAAATCCCTGTCCTGTTGATTCCCATTCTGCTGAACGTCCAATCTTTCCCCAATAGGGCCCGTCGGGACGTCCCGTTCCCCATCCCCCCCATCCAGACGCGATCAAATCGGGCCATTCCGCAGGTACCATGCTCCACTGGGTGATGAAGTTCCATTTTTCAACAGGATCATTCTGCACCGCAGATGCCTTGGTGTAAAACTTTTGGTAGGATCGCATCATCGTGCTTCCTGCAAGCAACAGTGCCACCATACCTATTGGAATGAGCACCGAAACCCAACTGGATAAACGAGGGCCGTGCTCTTGAATTAGGCGGAACACGGCATAGGGAGCAATGAATAATCCCGACAGTAAGGCGACATCCTGCTGTTCAATCATCATTATCCCGACCATTAAACCAGCAAGGATGCTCCAGCCTATACGATGACGATGGGATACTGCACGTATTGCCTTTTCAATAAAACACAGTGACAGTGCTGTCAGAGCAAGGACAACCATCTTAGCAATATGTCCACCTGCAGCCAGCATCACCGAGTTAAACCAAAAGGCAACCAAAGCCCCGAGCACAGCCGCCATCCAACTGCGGTTCCATATTCTCAAGAACCAAACCAGTGAAAAAGAACTCAAAAAGAGCATCATTCCAAAGAACGCATTCGCAAATAGCTCCAGCGGCATTAAGTAGAGCATTAGCCTGTGAAAACTCAATCCAAACCCCGCATTTCCGAAAAGCTGATTACCCGTGTAACCTCCAATAAACGACTCCGGCATATTGCCTTTCATTTGCGCCAATCGCCCTATGTTTAGATCGGATGCCGCAAACACATGGTTGGCCGGCCATGTGCACCGAAATGTAATTATCGCCAGTACAATGAATAACAAGGCACATAGAAAAAACTTCATCTTTTCTTTTTTCATAACTATCCACCCTTTCCGAGAATCTTATTAAACCCATAAATCACCGCTTGAACACCACAAATTTACGCAACGAATAATTTGCCACTACACTCACGGTCAGCATCACGATATATGTATAGGTGATGTGCCAACCCATCCGGCCGATCAGAATCGAACCGATCCAGGTGCCCAGAAGAAAGACTCCGAGGGAGATCATAAAAAAAAGCGTAACTTCCAGCGACCGACGATGCCTTCCACTCTCGAATACATAAAGTACGTTCAAAATGTAAACCGCAACATTTGCGGCAATGAAACAGCATACTTTAATGATCCAGAAATTCCGAATGAGGGTATCGGGATCAACCTCACGTATAGAAAAACCTAAAAACTCGAGGATACTGACCACTGGGTCGCCGTGTTTAAGGCAAGGAAGAACCAACCAGGCCATCAGATAGAAGACAACTGAATCTACTATAACAGCAATTACCCCGGTCCCGACGTATTTCAGGAACTGGGTGTAGGGGCAGTCTTTGCGGCTGAGATAGTCATGCAACTTCGAAAACAGTGACATATTACGATGGGCTCCATTTGCCGGAGTTTAATTTTGAAAAAACATCTGCTCCACGCAGAAAATGGTCAACTACAATGCTTCCCCGGTACACCTGTGCCACATCCTTCTGAACCAATGATTTCCGCTTCTTCATGAAGCGGCGAAAAGAACGGATAAAATGCCACTGGGCGCGGCATACAGCACCAGCGTCGCTAGCTGAGCCCTTCATTAAGAATTTCAATGCCGCTGACCAGTCGAGAAAACAGCGAAGAAACAACACCCAGCCCAGCCGCTTTGCCGGCAGGTTTTTTACCAATAGGAACAGGTTGTTTCTGAAGTTCAGATACGTTTTTCGTGGAGAACTCTTTGGAAGCGAACCGCCGCCAACATGGTAAACCGTAGACTCAGGAACAAACATCAGCTTATGTCCGGCATTTTTCATTCGCCAGCAAAAGTCTATCTCCTCCATATGCGCGAAGAAATCCTCATCCAGTCCTCCCAGCGAGTGGTACAGTTCCGCCCGAACAAAAAGGCAGGCCCCCGTCGCCCAGAAGATTTCACACGCATCGTCATATTGCCCGGCATCCGTTTCCAGAACATCGAAAATACGTCCCCGGCAAAACGGATAACCATAAGCGTCAATAAATCCGCCGGCCGCTCCCGCATATTCAAATTTATCCCGTTCGTGGTAGCTCCGGAGTTTGGGCTGGCAGGCCCCAATCGAAGAATCAGCCTCCATCCGTTGGATAACCGGTTCTATCCAGCCTGCTGATACTTCGACGTCGGAATTCAGCAAAACATAATAGCCCGCATCCACCTGTTTGAGCCCGTCGTTGTAGCCTTTGGAAAATCCGCCGTTTTCATCATTCTGGATAAGCCGGATAGCGGGATAGTGTTCCTGCATGAACGCCACAGATTCGTCAGCAGAAGCATTATCAACCACCACCACATCCGCAATACCTTCGCTATGCTGAACGACGGACGGAAGGAATTTTTCAAGAAACTCCTTTCCGTTCCAATTTAGTATGACTACTGCTGTCTGAATGCCTGCCTCCATGCCTATCCGCAAAACAAAACAAGTGTTGCAGATGAGTACTGCAGATGCTATTCATTTTTCTTTTTTAACCCAAGCTGAAGCACATACCGATTTGAAGAGGAATTCCCATGGAAGTCAACGTTGATGATTATGATGCGGAGTATATCAAACGTTACACTTCCCGCCCTTGGTACCGCAAAAAACTCCGCAAAATAGAACTGTTTCCGGCCATTTGGTTCACGAAAGGAAAAACCATCGATTTTGGATGCGGAACCGGTGACCTGCTTGATGTGCTTCCCAAAGGTTCGGTTGGACTGGATATCAACCCCCACGCCATCGACTATTGTCTGGATCAAAACCTGGAAGCGGTTCTCTACGACGCCTATTCTGATGATTTTCACCTTACCCCGCTCCGGGAACGGGGCGATACCTTTACTTCAATGGCAATGTGCCATCTACTGGAGCATTTGCCCGATGTCACTTCCCTCATGCCAAAACTCTTCGAATCAGCAAAGGCTCTGGGGGTTTCCCGCATTGTCATAACCGTGCCGGGCCTTAAAGGCTACAATCGCGATAAAACGCATCTGACCTTTGTAAACCCGGCCTATATCAAAGAGAATCAGCTCGAAAACGTAGCGGGGTTTCGACTCACTACAGAACACTTTCATCCGTTCCCGTTTGAATCGGCTGGAAAATTCCTGGCCGAGAACACCTATGTTATGGTTTACAACAAGATTTAAGGTTCCATTCAGGCACGTGTAACAACCCCGTTGTAAACTTGACGAACTGACTCAGTAAACTATGCTGTTTATTCGTTTTATCAATTGGAGAGAGCTGTTTTGACTACCGATAAATTCTTTCGCAAATCGGACTGGTTCGCCTTTCTGGCAACCTTCCTCGTTTCACTAACCGTTTATGTACTGACACTCCAGCCGACACTTGGGCTGGAAGATTCCGGCGAGCTCGTTGTGGCCTCCGACTATCTTGGTGTACCCCACCCTCCGGGCTACCCGATTTGGTCGCTGCTCACCTGGTTCTTCCAATGGGTATTCCATGCGGTGACATTCCATGGCCATCCGAATCCGGCCTGGGCCGTCAATCTGTTCTCGGCCGTGGCCGGAGCCGCTGCCTGCGGTGTTCTCGCAATGCTGATCAGCCGCTCGGGATTTGATCTTCTGAGCAGCCTCAAAAAAGAATCGGGAATGCTTGGGGAAACAACGGAACGCGTTTTTTGTGCAGCTGCCGGCTTCGCCGGTGGACTTTTGCTCTGCTTTGCTCAAGGCATGTGGTCGCAATCCATCATTGCTGAGGTATATTCACTCAATATTTTCCTGCAGTCCCTCCTGTTGCTCTTTATCTATCGTTGGATGTCGGATCCCAAACAGTCGCATTGGCTCATACTCAGTGCCTTCACATTCGGCCTTGGTATTACAAATCACCAAACGCTCATGTTTATGGGACCGGCGATTGCGATTGCCATTCTATTCAGAGACCTTCGTTTGTTCCGCGATTTTGTAATCACCGGCCTCTTCTACGTCGTTATGGTCATCGCGATCAAAATGGCCGGGGAATCCGACTGGAGCTGGTATAAAGGTCCGGGGCACATCGGATTCGTGTTCTGGACCTTATATGCCATTATCGTTCCGATCATAGCCTGGTTTGCCCTTCCGAACGGGAAAGTGGTTGGTCCGACTTTTCTTATCATGTTTATCGGATTGGCATTTTATCTCTATATGCCCTTTTCATCGGACCAAAACCCACCGATCAACTGGGGCTACCCTCGTACATGGCAGGGTTTTATGCATGCCCTTACCCGCGGTCAGTATGAACGCGTGACCCTGGCAAATGTTTTCACCCTGCGGTTCCTGCAGCAGATATGGGCCTTCATAACCGATCTTCGCGCCCAGTTTTTTGCACCCATGGTGCTGGTGGCTGCCATTCCATTCTTTTTCTCGCCAAAACTCGGGAAGAAAAACAATACGTGGCTGCTCACCACCTTTATCGGATTCATCTTCGTCAGTATCGTATTCATGGTGCTGCATAACCCGAAAATGGACATCCAAAACCAGTTCATCGGGCGTACTCAGTATATTCAATCGCACGCTTTGTTTGTGATCTGGATTGGCTATGGACTCTTACTACTGATGGCCTATCTGGAAACACTGGCAAAAAACAATAGGTTTACCAAGATTGTCGGCGTTGCCCTGGTCCTCTTACTTCCCTTCTCTCTGGTCATTAAAAACTATACCAGTGAACGTCAGAAAATGATTGTCGGCGGTTGCGAGCAGAATGGCCACGATTTCGGCTGGCAGTTTGGAAACTGGCAATTGGAAGGGGTGAAAGGTATCGAAGAAGACATGCGATACTGGTATCCCGATGAAGCAGAGTTTGAAAAACAGTGGGCTGCCTACCCGAACAAAAACTATCCGGAACCGATGGGCACCAACGCCATCTTTTTCGGCGGCACTGATCCCGGCCGTTTTGTTCCGACCTATATGATCTATTCCGCCAAAGTCCGGCAGGATGTGTATCTCATCACCCAGAACGCCCTTGCCGATAACACCTACATGAACGTCATGCGGGATCTGTACGGCGACCAGATCTGGATTCCTTCGCCCATTGACAGCAATCAGGCCTTCCAGATGTACGTACAAGGCGTCCAATCCGGAAAGATTAATGCAGGAGCTGATGTTAAGACCGAAGGAGGAAAAGTCCAAGTACAGGGCGTTGGCGGTGTAATGCAGATCAATGGCTTCCTCAGTAAGATGATCTTTGATCACAACCAATATTTGACTGAAAAAGAAACGGATGAGAAAACGCGGCCCGTTGGTGCAGCAGTTGTCTACAACGATCCCCCGATTGATGCAAAAACCGGCCTTCCGCCTCTCCGGACGTTCTATGTTGAAGAAAGTTATGTCCTTCCGTGGATGTATCCCTACCTGACCCCGCATGGCTTGATTATGAAGATTAACAACAAGCCAACACCGCTTACTGCAGAAATGATTAAAAACGATACCGACTTCTGGAACTGGTATTGCGACCGCCTGCTCAACGATGAAAAGTTTATTCGCGACATCGTAGCCCGGAAATCATTCTCCAAACTGCGTAGTGCACTCGCCGGCCTTTATGCAGCACGTGGAAAAATCAAGGAATCGGAAGCGGCATTTCGTCAGGCGGTATCACTTTACGACCTCAGCCCCGAAGCCAACTTCCGTCTTGCAGACCTTATTTCGAAGCAGGGTCGTTTCGACGAGGCCATTGAGCTGTTCGATGTTTTCCTCGGGAAAGATCCTCAAAATGAAAAAGCGGCCGAGTTCCAGAAACGCCTGGTTCAAATGAAAAAGATGACCCAGCGCCGGCTCGAACTGGAAAACAACCTTAAGTCCGGGAAGTTTGATTTTAACGAAACGATGGAATTGATGAACATTCAATTCAGCACCGGGCAATCCCGCAATGCAGAGGCCCTTGCACGGCAGATGATCGCAAATGCACAGCTGAAACCTGAAATGTTGATGTCGCTTGCGCAGTTCATGGCTCAAAAGAAAAAGTACCCAATCGTGGAACTTGCCCTGAAGAAATATACGCAGATTCAACCCAAAGATCCCGGAGGCTGGATCAATCTGGCTGGCCTCCAACTCGCACTGAACAAACGGGGCGAAACCTTTGTCTCCCTGAAAAAAGCCATTGATGTTGGCGGCGAACCGGTCCGAAACAGAATCCGACAGGACAACCGCTTCGACAAAATTAAAAACACCAAGGAATATCAGCAGTTGGTTCCGCCATTGAAAAACGGCGGAAACCTGGGCCTCGCCCCGCTACCCGGTCTCTAAGGTCTTGCGTGAAAATTCTCATTTACGACGACAATCCCGATTTTGGCGGCCACCAGATCATGGCCTGCCACGGGATCGAGGCGCTGGCCGCCGATCCCGATATTGAAGTCGTATGTATGGTTAATCCGGAAAATGAAAAACTGCACGATCGGCTTGCGGACAGTACCTTTCTGACACCCACGAATGACTTTAAATCTCTCGGCGTTGACCTTGTCTTATGTATTCAGGGTGATGTTGCCCAGAGTACAAACGGTATTCGTGCAGCGGTCGATGCAGGTATTGAATGTATAAGCTATCTCGCCATTCCACATTGCCTTGCTGATATGGGTGCCAAGCTGGGAAAATTGCGTGACAGCCTGAACCAGCGTTTAATCAATGCCCCCAACCGTTACATAACAATCTCTGAAAGCATGAAGAGTCTTCTTATGGCGCGTGGGGCCAAAGTGCCGGTCAACGTTGTAAACAACGGCATATCAGAACCTGCAGAGCGGAATCACACGCCGGATGACTCAACCTTCACACTCGGCCTTCTGGGTCGCATTGAATTTAACCAGAAACAGCAGGAGTTCATGGTTAAAACCTTTCTTGCCCATCCTGAAGTTTTCGGGGAATGCCGTATGCTCATAGCCGGCAATGGCCCGGATGCAGCCAAATTGAAACGTTTGATTACAGGGCATGATAATATCACTCTCCTGCCCTGGCAGAATGACATGGATGTTTTTTATAATCAGATTGATATGCTGGTTATTCCATCCCGGTTCGAAGGCGTACCGCTGGTTATGCTGGAAGCTCTTGCGAGAGGCATCCCTGTAATCGGCAGTGCCCGCGACGGCATGAAGGATATTCTTCCCGAAGCGTGGACCTTCGAACCGAAAAACAGCCAAGCTCTTGCCGACACCTTTTCCCGGGTTCTTAAAAGCTGGAAAAATGATACTCCAGCACTACAGCAAAAGATTCTCACTGAATACTCCCTTGCGGCCTTCAAGTCCGGCTTCGTTAAGGCTGTTAGAAAGTAGACGAGGCTTCCAGCCTCGTTGCAGACTGCTGACAAAGCTAATGCAAACGATATGATGCAACTTTACGTGCGTTTTGGAGCAACTGAAGACGAGTTGATCGCTTAGTTGTGTACAGATTCTTCTGCAAAAAAAGGAACCACAAGTTCCTGTCTTGCTA
>CAZAPF010000041.1:0-42559 GCA_964486885.1 uncultured Verrucomicrobiota bacterium | reverse complement strand
CATAATCAATCACACAACATAACCATCCTTATGTTGCACGTAACATAAGGATAGCAATGCGAACCTTCTAAAAACGACTCTCCATTCGGATCGGTACCGATCGCTATGGTAATGCGAACCTGTTTTCTGAAAAGTTAAGCTTCGTAGTGACAACGTGTTGCAACAAAAAAGTGCGAATCCGTGCCAAAACGACTCGATTTCCGCTTTTTGAATTACCATCCAACCAGCTACTCCTGACTGGATGGCAAAGCGAACTTAGACCCTTCCGCAACCCCAGTTTCCCGAGCAGCATTTCGAACCATTCACGACCATTTCATTTTGGCCTCAAGTGTGTCGGCAGACAGATCTGCCCCACAGGTCCACTCCACGTAATACTTCCCATTCCTAATCTGAACAAAGGCATCCCAGCTCTTCAAAGGAGCAAACGCAGGAGAATCAAGATAAGGGCTAACATCGACTGTTCCTGAACGACCATCTTCAGCTACTACTTGGAGTACTCCTGCCTCTAGGGGTTTTACTTCCTGAATAATCATTGATCCAACCCCCGGATTGGTAAAGGATTTTGACCATTAACAGCGAGCTCCCAGTCGGCTATGAGATCTTCTTTATGAATTTCGATCCACGCGACAACCAACTTGTTCTTTTTAGGCGGTAGCTTACCGGCCAGCACGTCTCCATTCTCGATGGAATACACTGCCATATCATCCTGATACTCCGCATGGATATGCGGCACATGATGTTTTTCCGTGTCATAGAAAAACATCTTAATCAGAATCCCGTAAAATATGGAAATTGTCGGCATGATCCTAACCTCTCAAATAAATCAACGATTCACACAATTCCATAAACCCGCCGACAAATCCAGCTTTTGGGTCGAGGGAATTGCCGAGTTCAAGTAATCTCATTTTCAGACATCGTTAGGAAAGTCGCATACCTTACCGAATTTGAACTCTGAGTATGGCCCAACACATGTGCCGGCCGGAAACGGGTGGTTAACCGGGACAGCAGTACGAGGCGGGCAAGCTGTTGGTATGTTCAGTTTGATGTAGGGGGCAGATCATTCCCGACAGGGACGTAACCTGATTCCGGCAATAGCCAAGGTGTGCAAGTGCATGGCTATCGCCAAATAGGTGTATGCGCCGATTGGCCGAGTGATTCCGAGAAGCTTTACCTGACTTCATATTTCAAAGAACGGAATGGCATTGCCATTGCTGTTGGTTGGCTCGTAGTTCAGTACTGGAGTTGGATCCATCCTTTTCGTTCGATGAACTATGGAAGGCAATAAAACCCTTCAAGCCGTGTCATATTATGCTCCGAGCGCCCCTTATCGATCTCGTGCAGCGCAAAGGCATAGGCGCCTATACCGACCGCCTTACTGGTGCCGAGCACGGAAGTGCCAACGCCGATGCGTTTGAGCGGATCGTAAGCCAGTGTCTCGTGGCTTCCAGGTATGGCAATCTGTTTGGTTTCGCCCGTTACAAACTCCGCCTGTTGCGATTCCTCTTCGAGGTTGAAGGTCTTTTGCACGATGCGATGCAACGAACTTCCATCATACTTATTAATGGAGCCGTTCATGGCATCCAGCACGGCCGGCATGAACAGTTTGTGGGCATACGAAACGCCGCCGCCGAGCACGATCAATCCATCAAACAGCGTGGCGACGGTGGAGAGCGCCTCACCGACCACCTCACCGAGTTCGCGGTACGCTTCAACAGCGGCCGCCTGATTGCCATCCGCTCTGCCTTCCGCAATATCGCTGATCACTTTGGGCTCGGGAGCCTCGTCTACTGGGATTCCCGCCGCACGGGCATAGCTGCCCTGAACGGCACGAATACTGGCTCCATCTTCGATGAAGCAGTCAGAACGCACCTTGTTGCGCAGCAGCCAGACTTCGGTGGCGTTGGAGTTGTCACCGATAAATAAATCATTGTTATGTACCATCCCTCCGCCGAAACCGGTGCCGAGGGTCACGCCGAACAACGTGTTGTAGCGCTTGGGACTGCCCTCCTCTTCCAGCATTATATTCACCTTTGGCAACAAGCCGGCGATGGCCTCGCCATAGACAAACAGATCCCCGTCGTTGTTGATATAGACTGGAATACCGAATTCTTTTTCAAGCCAGGGCCCGAGTGGAACGCCGCCGGCGAACGCGGGCAGATTCCCGACATTGTCGATGATACCATTGGGATAGTCGGCCGGGCCCGGAAAGGCGAAGCTGATGGCCACGGCCTTTTCATCGAGCTGGTCCATGACCTCACGAAATCCAGCCGCGATGGTTTCGAGGCTCTTTTCCAACACCTGAACTTCAGCGGGGAGCCGAACGG
Organism: uncultured Verrucomicrobiota bacterium; assembly: GCA_964486885.1. Taxonomy (GTDB): domain Bacteria; phylum Verrucomicrobiota; class Kiritimatiellia; order Kiritimatiellales; family Pontiellaceae; genus Pontiella. The sequence goes on along the minus strand of CAZAPF010000041.1, from coordinate 40,235 downwards.
GCTCCACGATTTCCTTATTGGCCTGTATCGCGGAGAACACAAAGTTGGTTCCGCCGGCATCCAGCGTCAGGACCACACGCTGATCGTTCAAGTAGCTCATGCTTAAACCTCCTGCTTAACCTTGTGGCCAACAAATCCGTAGAAGGCGATATAGACATAGTTGATGATCGGAACCGCGAAGGCGACCTGAATACCAAAATGGTCGGCGGCGGCGCCCATCAGCAGCGGAACGATCGCACCGCCCACGATCATCATCACCAGTAGCGAAGATCCCTGCGATGTGTATTGCTTCAGGTCCTTGATCGCGAGCGTAAAAATGTTCGACCACATAATGGAATTGAACAGACCGGTTCCAAGAGCCGCCCAGAAGGCCAGCGACCCACTTCCAAACGCCGCGATGGCCAGCAGCGCGATCAGGAAGATGGAGAACACGCCCAACGCGCGGGCCGGATGGCCCTTGCCGGCGATAAAGGCCATAAAGTTAAGAACGATCATTAGCAGGAACGGGACAACCTGCGCGGGCTTCATGAATGACATCATAAACGCACCGTCTTCGATGCGAATCGCAGTAACCAGATAGACCACGAAAAAGACGACAATAGCCGTGATGGCCATATAGAGATACTTGCGCGCTTGGCTGGCCATGTCGCTGAGCGATATCGCGCCGCACAGCCGGCCAATCATCGCCCCGCCCCAATAGTACGCCAGGTAGAGGCTGGCAGTCGATTCCGGCAGTCCCATAATGGATTCGTCTTTAATGAAGTTCACCAAATAGCTGCCGATGGCGACCTCGCCACCGACATACATAAAGATTGCGATCATGCCGAAACGGAGATGCGAAAAGCGCAGCGCGCCCAATCCTTTTTCAATCTTCTCGTCGTTGGAGAATCGCGGCAGATGGCTTTTCCATACAATCGCGGCGAGCACGACGAACAACGCTCCGTAAATCAAGTACGGAAGTTTGATTGAATCAATGGTGACCTCGCCGCCCTTGGCGAACACCTTGTAGAGCAACAGACCGCCAGCGATCGGTGCCAACGTGGTACCCAGCGAGTTGACGCCCTGCGCCAAATTCAAACGGCTGGACGCGTTTTCCGGCTTACCAAGAATGGCGGCGTATGGATTGGCCGCAATCTGCAGCAATGTTACGCCCGTCGCCAATAAAAACAGCGCGCCCAGGAAAAATCCGTAGCGTTGAAATTCGGCCGCCGGATAAAACAATGCGCACCCCGCGCCGCAGATCATCAGCGCCACGATAATTCCGGTTTTATATCCCACCCGATTGATCGGGTCACCTTTACTAAGCGAAACTAAGTAATAGAAGAGCGACACGAAGAAAAAAGCACCGAAGAAAGCGAACTGTACCAGCCCCGCCTGGAAATACGACAGATCAAACCCCTCTTTGAGATAGGGAATCAGCACATCGTTCATGACCGTGATAAATCCCCATAGAAAGAAAAGCAGCGTAATGGTTACAAACGGTTTTTTATAATCAGCATTTTCCATAGCACCCCTTGAGTTATTCTTATTCGCCATTATTCACACTTTTTAATTTTCCACAGGGATAGGCACAGCTTGTTCCCCAGGTTTTGTTCGATTTCTGACCCAACTCCAGAACGAGGGTTCAGCCCGTCCATATTTTCTAACAGTGTAAAAACCTTCCATCCCCGCAAGATTCGCCTATCATCTATTTGGATGATGCGTTCAGGAAACAAGCTCGAAAAGCTCAGACAACACCCGTTACAATATCCGATTTTCATGAAGCACTTAAACACTACATGCAGCACCTCGAAAAATATCCCCCCCCCCTCATTTAAGGATGCGGATTCGCCAACTGTCGTCGAGATGGTGGGAGGGACGCTTGATGTTGAACACGCAGTCCATATTTCCGTCGGCATTCCGTACGCCTTGATAATAGTTGTTTTGACCGACATCCACCGATTCAAGCGGAACCCATCTTCCATCGAGATGGCGCTCGGATTTCAGGGCGCATCCGAGCGGGACGCCGCGCAACAGGATCGGCACGTGGCCAATGCCGCCGCGCTTGATCGTAAAGTCGGCGAGCACGTTGCCGCTTTCCAATGCCTGGATTTCAACCGGATAGTTTCGTTCCAGTGTTCCCGCATGCATCGACACGCCGAGATTCAAGTTGTAGTTGAATTCATTGGCCACCGCCTGCCACGCATTAGTTCCGATATTTTTCAAGCGTCGCGCAAACTCTCGATCCGCCCCCCAGTACACATCAGGTGTTTTGGGAGGCAGGATGAATTCCAGTTCGCCTTCCACCACATCCCCGGCGGAATAGGATCGGCTGACCGAGTCCGAACTCAGATCGAATGTCGCACTCCCCGTTCCTTTGGCACCATGAAGATGCAGGTAGGCAGGAAATGGTTTGTCGTTCAATTTTGACTCCATGGACAACAGTCCCCGGCGCGCCTTCGTTTCAAACGTTTCCCGGTCATTGCTGAGTGTGTCATCGATAGTCAGCCACCTATCTTCAAATGGAATGGACGCTCCGGCATATCCGTTCAAGCCGGACTCGAGAACATGCGCCGATTGAAGGCCGCCTTGATCGCCGAGATAAAACAGACCAAACCGAACCGAGTTATAATAGTCCGCCGCCATCTGGTAAAAAATCAATCGCTTTGGGGAGGTAACATCCTTCAGAAAGTCATAACGATAGGAATGAAACCGGCGATGGTAATCGGCCGTGCGCACAGACCGAATGCGATAGTTGAAACGAATGGCCTCATCGTCCGTCACTCCCGAATAGAGCACCTCGGTCATGTTCGGCCCCGTCCAACGGTAAGCCGTCTTTAGGCGTTTCGCCCAGCGATAGATATTGCTGCTGTCAAAATAAACCAGAAAATCGCCGCCGCCGACATTCTCCGTCCAGGCATGCGTTTTCCCGTTTTTTCCGGTCGTAAAGGCGGGACGTACATCGGTGATGAATGAGGATCCAAGGTGTTGCGAGGGATCATAGCACATCGATTCGCCCCAGCACCCCAACGCGCTTTCGTCCCACTTCCAGTTGCCGCCGTAACCGATGACGCTCAATTGGGCATAGGACACCGCAGGCACCTTTCCCCAATAGCCGGTCACGACCCGCAGGCGCAACCGCTTTGTTTCTCCAGCCTTCAACGGCACCGTCGTATAGCCACGCAGCCATGGGCCGTCATGCACGATTTTACGTCCGGGCTTGCTGTGCCAGTTTTTTGAAATCTGGACGGGAATCCCCGTCGGGCGGCCATCGCGTTCCTCGCAGAGCAGCATGCTCGTTCCCGTAATTCCTCTGGCTTTAATTTCATCAAAGATCAATGGAATGCTTCGGCCGGAACCAGAAGGATTCCGAATCTCGACCACAAACTCATCCACCCGGTTTGTATCGGCGGGAAACCGGACGGATTCCATAGGAAGCCTGATTCTCAGGCCCTGTTCTGTGGGATCGAAATCAACCTGCAATGAATCGTCCGCTTCGATATGGGCAGATGGTTCCAACGATTGGAACGCCTGGTCCAGGTGGGGCTGCAGCGTAAAAACCGTGCGAGTTCCCTCTGATTGGGAACGATGAACTTTTCCGGTCGGAGAGGTCAGCTGGATGTCCGTTTTAGTGACGCCTTCCACGCCTGACAGATCCAGATTGAAAACCACATGCTCCGGCCAGGCCGTCATCTCCAGCCGCCCGGCCTTTTCAAGCACTTCGCCATTTGCCCCGGTAAAGACCAACCCCACATGATCGAACCGCTGAACAAACTGCCCGCTCTGAATCAACCGTACATTCTGGCCTTCGGGATCCTGCACTACGCCCGACGTGCAGGTATATGCGATGCCGTCCTTTTCGATACGAAGCTGCAAGTCTGCCGGCGTAAAAACGGACACATCTTCATTCAAGGCCGAGACATAGTCGGATCCCTGCACGGCATCGTACCCCGATAGCTGCATCGTATCGCACTCCAGCTTCAGGCTGTAGAATCCGGTCTGCACCACGACATCCGGATTCTGCCTGGCAGTTCGGTCGGCCATACTCTCCGCACGTCGCCCGGTCAGCCGCGTGGGATATCCATGTTCAAAATAGATATAGGAATAATCGCGCTTGCCCGCAGGCACCGCTCCGGCCGAGACCATGCCCAGCTCTCCGCATAAGCATATCGCAGCGACAATCCATTTTATATTCACCGGCAGGAACTCCCTATCGATATAGCAAAGGAGATCATATCCTAAAAAACAGGCGTGAAGCCAATGGATTTGAGGCTGGAGGTTTTGCCGTCGCCATCGAGGCAGGAGACGGCGACTTTATATTTTCCAGGCTTGGGAAAATTAATCCAACCAATGGGGAACTTCTGATAGTTATGTGAAGAATTTTGTTCATTCTGGATGTGCTCCCCCCCTTCCACATCGACTCCCCAAACGAGCCGGTCTTCGCCGGAATAGGTCAGTTCAACATTGTAGTCCCCGGCCTCCAGCACATTGATCTCGAAGATGGCTTTCCCTCCGGGCGTCCAGTTATGGACATGCTTGACCGCCTTCCACTCGCCAAACTTTTCCATCCAGCGTTTGGTCGTGCTCTCAGCACCCTGAACCGTTGCGAATTCGGCGAGGATTTCAGTTTCCATCTCCGGATCAATCCCGAACGTCGGATCAACTTTCGGTGCACCTTCCAGATCGACCTCGATTACGGTAACCAGCTTTTCAGGCGCAACACGCGGGACCTCGAAAACGGTCCAGCCCTTGGATTTTTCAACCGTGATGGATTCCGACTCGTCGCCTTTCAACAGCCGGGCCGATTGGACACTTGTTTCCAATCCGGGCAGATACAGCTTGCCCGAGGTCGGCCACTCGAAAACAGAGAGATAGAGTTTGCTTCCCTTGATGGTAACATCGCCCCACGGCAATGCGTGTTCCCATGGCGAGGCATCGGAGGCGTAGACCACCTGCGGATACCGGCGGATCCATTCGCCGGATTCGCGCAGGGAGCGAGCAGCCCTTTCGGGCACAGAGCCATCGCCACGTGGTCCGATATTGAGCATGTAGGTTCCACCGCGGGCGACGCACGCAATCAGACGGCGCAGGATTTCTTCCGGCGTTTTCCAGTATTCATCGTACCAGGCATAGGCCCACGAATCATTGGTGGTATCGACTGCTTCCCACAAGCCCTTAACGTTGCGGTGCGGCACTTCCATATCGCCCAGCGACTGGTAGTCGCCCAGCCCATGCCCGGCACGGCCGGACACCAGCGCGTTGGGTTGGTTTTTGCGGACCACATCCACCAGCTGCTGCACATATTTTTTAGGCATATTGCCGGGAGTATCGAACCAAACCAGCTCAATCGGGCCGTAGTTGCTGGTGATCTCCTCCACCTGAGGAAGGCACTTCTTTACGAAGTAGTCATCGAACGAGGCCGGATTCCCGTCTTCATCCACCTTCGGGCCACCATTGCCACCGGGGAACGTCCAGTCCTGGTTATGGGAATAGTAAAATCCGAAACCCAATCCTTCCGCGCGACAGGCGTCGGCCAGTTCGTGCATGGGATCTTTGGCCCACGGCGTCGTTTTCGTGATGTTGAAATCGCAGGCTTTGGAATCATACATCGCAAAACCGTCATGATGCTTACTGGTGATAATGATGTATTTCATGCCCGCGTCCTTCGCGAGCTTCGCGATGGCCTTGGCATCGAATTCCTGCGGATTGAAAGTGCCCGCCAGTTTCTTGTATTCCACGGGCGGGATGCCTGCCATACGCGGGTTCATGATCCACTCCCCGATACCGTAGTAGGTTTTTCCAGCCACCTTGTTGCCGAGCTGGGAGTATAGCCCCCAGTGGATAAACATGGCATAGTTGCCTTCTTCGAAGAGCTGGCCGCGCTCGGCATTTTCAGCACGCAGTTTTACGGTGCTTTCGCCCCACATCGTATCCATATCCTGCTCTGCGGAAGCCCCCTGCACAACGACCGATGCTAATAACGTCCATAAAAACCTTTTCATTCCATCTCCTATTTCAAAACCTTTACCTTGATAAAACATTACGTTCGAGATTGATCCTTTCATCATTTCTCATCTTGACTTTTCACAGCTCCTATTAGCCGGCCTGCGCATCCAACGCATAGCTGGGAAACTTCACCTTCTTTTTTCCCACGTCGGTCATGTCGTCCAGCAAAGAGGGCATACAGCAGCGAAACCAACGGCTCCACCGCGTGCACGTCCGGCTCAATAGATACCCGACTCGGGGCCGGACGGAATGATACGGCGGCAGGTTTTATCCATGTAGCGGCCCACCGGCATCTGCTTCAGGCTTTCCAGGTTTTCATACAACCATTTAGCCGAGGTGCTGTGCGCAACAATTTCTCCCCGCTGATCAGTAACAATCACAAGGTTTTCCGCATACCGGTCGCCGCGACGCGATCCGTTGAGTTCATACTCCATGATCTCCACCTCTTCGCCGGAAAACTGATGGGAGCGCTTGTTCTCTCTTGAGGGGACAAACGTGCTGCTTCGGCGGTCGAGCAGAATATATTCGTTCGAGTCGACCAACCGCTGCCCAACGGAAAAGTATTCGATGGTCAGCTCGTGATTATACTCCAAACTGCTTTCCTGCCGGATCTTGGCCCCGAATACATAATCCAGTATCAGCGGGGGTTGTTCGTTAAGATACGGGGTTGTTTCAATAGTGCGCTGGGAACTCTGCTTAACAAAGGAAAGATTAAGCTTTGGTGGATTGGCGAGCTCGATAAATTCGCGATCCTCCGCCGAAAGCTGCTCTACCGGAATCTTTAACTGCTTTCCTTTGGCGTTGCGCAAAACCGCCTGTCCCGCAACCATGCTCAGATATTCGGCCTCGATGATCTTACCGCCCGAACTGGTCCAAGGTCTTATGGGAGATTCAGCAGGCATTTCCAGCTCCGGTGTTTCGGCAACCTCCGCTTCCGGACGGGCAACTCCGGATGAGACAAAATCGCGGAATATGGGGCCTTCAGAGATCAACGCCTCCCCCTCAACCAAATGCGCACTGATGGCATCGATGAGATCAACCGTCGGCTCCGCGGTTTTAAACATGGGGAGCACGGGTGCGCCCTGGCGATTCCGTTCGTATTCAACTCCTTCGACCTCGACTACGAGCATGGAACAGAACGCCCCGCCGGGTACCTCGCCGATAATCGCTTCCATATCCAGCGGTTCGCCGGCCTTAAGCTCGATCCAGTCGCCCACCACCGCCAGATTGTTCCCCAGATAATATTTGCGCGAATCCGCCGAACTGCTGACCCAGTTTCCGCCGATCAGGGGCGTCCCGCGGTTATCGTCCGGCCAGCACGCATTGAGCACTGTTTCGCCATCCACACGTACCACCATGACGTCGTCGCCGTGCCCCCAGAACCGGAATTTAATATCCTCGGGATACACCAGTTGCCCCTTGTAATGCACCATCCAGGCATAACCGATCGTATCCGCCTCGTCGAATGCAGCCGGAGCAACGGACGACCGGATCTGGGGCATCATAATACTGGTTGCATAGAGTTTTTTGGGTGAACGGTAGAACCGGGCGATTTTCGAGGTTTTCCACCCGCCCCGTGTGAACTTCGTCAACTCATCCACAAACTGCACATCGGACATGGGGATGTCCCGCCCCCGGCGGTCGCGCTTGAAATCATAGAACGTGGCCACCAAGTCGGTGCCGATCGTCTGCCCCGATCCGAAAACAGTCACCTCATCAAGATCCGGCATGATTTCAAAACCGCCGATGCCCCCAGCGATGCCATCGCCCATGCCACTCATTTCCGGCAGTTGGATGTCCGGCATGCTGGCGCGTTTAACCTTGGTCACAATCCGAGTTGTCGATTTCGGCTTGGCGTTCTTTTTCACCTTCACCTTCGGCTTCTTGAGCTTCATTTTCGGGCGATCGACTGGTTTAGGGGGAACGAATTTCTTCTCCTCCTTGTGCACCACAGTGAACACCACCAGCAACCCGGCCAGCATAAATGCGCCCGCGTGCACGAGCAGGCTGATCACCAGCCCGCTAGGTGCGCCCTTGACAATACCTTTTATTTTCATTTCATCCACTTCCCTCTATTTTGGCCTGCTCACACACACAACATTAAACAGATGAAATGCTATCCGGTTAACGGAAATAGCTAGTAAATACCCACTGGCGGTTGCTCCGGCTCTTCATTGCATAGCTGCGCAGAGTGCTAAGCACCATGTCCTTCGTGGTAAAGAAGCGCGGTCGAACCTGAACGAGGTCTTCACTTTACACCCCCGGTTGTCATTCGCACCCCTGGCCACGCAATTCCTCATCGTAATTCTGCATCGTAACAAGAACAATCTTATGCCATGCGCATATCGTAGTTGCCGATCCTGAGATTTGTACCGGCTAGATGTACATTTCAATCTTCGAAGCTTTTTCCGGATGGGCGGTTTCCCATGCGACCAGTTATTCAGAGGACGGTGCGCGGAAATGCGGTTGCAGAAAGCAACGCGGAAATCGAAAGGTAGTTATAGAGCAGCAAACCGTATGCACCCTTGATCCAGAACGGGATCATGGGCGAACTAAATCCTGAAATCAATTCCGCTCAACATTCAGTCAACTCACCCTTCAATCCAGGTTTATCCACCTAGCGACTAACGCAGGTTCGAGATCGCCCACAAATTTTCCGGGTGCCGGCTTATAGACCGTCTTGATTTCGCCCGTCTTAATCGACATCACGACGAGCTCATCTTCATAGATCGGGAACATTTTACCGGCCTGCATCTCTTCATAAGCGGTTTTGTAAGCGGGCTTCTGCAAGCCGGCTTCGTGCAACTCTTTTGTCAACACCTCCAGTTTGGCGTTTATTTCCGCCATCGCCAGGTCGGCTTCGAGCGCCTTGCGCCAAAATTTTGATGCCTTTTTGAGTTCCGCTGTCCGGTTGCCGGCCGCTTTTATGAGCTCGTTGCGTTCTTTTACCATCCCTTCAATCTAAGCGTCGCGACAATTCCAAAGTACGCCATCGAGCTCTCTTTCCGTCATGGGCCGATTCATCGGCATACAGCTCGAACGGGTCGTCCAGTTCACGGCATACCGGGACCCTTTAGGGCTCCGCACCATCAGAAGTTGATCGAATCCAAGCAACGGGTTCGCCAGCAGCGCCTCTTTTTTGAGCGCCAGAAATTCCGGCGATTTTTCATTCTCAATCTTTTCCAGCCGGGCAAGGAACTCGTTCCCTTTCGGATAGGTCGCTCCGTGGGATGCAATCAGATCTTCAATCGCGAGCTTCAGCGATTCACGACCCCCTTCATTATCGGTTTTATGTCCGGGACCGAGCAGAGCCCGGTTTAGCACGCCACGGTTCGCCTGAGCCTCGGCCGTTGCAGTCACATCGGTTGCGCCCAGGGATGCCAGGGCTTGAAAAGCAACCAAAAGGAAAAGGGTTGTCTTCATTGTATTTCGGGTCATTTTATCGGCTCCTAACTGACAATACATCTGATTATTTGTACTCGGTAAAATGGAAGGTTTCGCCGGCCTTAGTTTCCAGCGTCACCAAACCCTTTTCATCGATCTCAAGTAGTTTTCCATTCACATAAATCGTTTCCCACGGGCTGAGCAACTGAAGTGTTTTATCCGCCACACTCTCAAGGGTTGCAGACGCCACACGTCCCTCTTTGAACTCGGCAGACACGACGAAACCACCCTGGGCACGCAACCGGACAAACGAAGCATCCTGATCCTCCGGCCAGCACGGGAAGAGTCGGATTTTATGATCCACGCTTTGAAGCAGCACTTCATTAACGAAGCCGGCAATGCCGGTCATCTCGGTCCAGTAAATCGAATGTCCATGCCCTACCCACTGAAACAGGCCGTGCGGACGTTCGCGGGATGCTATCCATCCTTTAAACTTATCAATCGCATTCGGCATCGAAAGTCGCGCCCGGGCAATATTCAGCATCACATGCGAATTGGCATCGCGAAACTTCAGCGCTTCGATGGTACGGCGATAAATGGCTTTTGTCTCTTCGTCATCAAACCAGGTCACCTGACCGGCCGGAAAGACCGGGGATGCTGGCACGGTGATATTGTGCATCTTGACCTTACCGACCGTACAACCCTCCCAGTCCACAACAATGTGCCCGCCATCCGCCATCGGCGCAGTAGGAACCTCCGGCAGGAGTGCTTTGAACCTTTTGCTATCGGCCACGATCTCCGCATCGCGGTTCAACAGCGTGCCAGCCTCGATCATGGCATCATAAGCATAGTGCACATAGGCAATATCAAAAGGACAGTTATAAATACCAACCGGTCCGTGTTCGGGACTGTAGGAAGGCCCGAGAAGGATTTTTCCGTCCGCATCCATTTTGCAACGCGACATGAAGTTCACATAGAAACGGGCCACTTCACGCAGGTAGGGATAGATCTTATCCTCCATATAGGCAACGTCCTGATCGTAGAGAAATTTCTGCCACATGCTGTGCAGGGTCATCCCCTGCAAACCAATGGTCAGGCCCCAGGGCTGGCAGGAGAGCTGGCGTTTGTTCACGCTCTTGCAGAGCGCCGGGGCGGGCTCGTGCAGGAAGGAGGAAATCGGTACATGCACCCCTTCGATCCCGTAGGTGACCTTGGCCAGGTTCCTGTATCGTGGGATCATGCTCTTGTTGTAGGAAATCCACGGGTCCATCTTTTCCGGATGGTTCATCCCCGCCAACGGCAGAAAACACTGCCAGGCATTGTAGTTGTGATGAAAGTCCGAATGCCACGGGGTGGTATCGTTCGGCAACGGCGGAGCGAAACCAACCGGCGCCGTGCCCGGCCGGCAGAGAGTACCCGCAAAATAGAGCATGCGATACCACCAGCGCTCCAGATCCTTATCTCCCAGCCTGACCCCGCTACGCGACCAGAATTCCTGCCACGCGGCCTCGTGTGTTTTAACCAGGTCTCCTTCAGTCTCTGCCACCGTTTTCGTTGCGAGCGCAATGGCCTCCTGCAGCACATCGCCGCCGGGACGATCCCACGACGTAACCAGCGAAACCGCCTTTAAATCATCTCGCGTGGCCACCGCAACCGCATACTCCATGCCCTTATAATCGATATCGCCGGGCATCTTCATGCGCAGCCACTTCACCCCGCCGGTCGTGCCCTGTTCGGCGGCCGGCAGCGTCTCAGCCTTGATCTCTTCGAGCTCCACCGGATGCGGGCTTTTCACCAGCAATACATTGCGGTCGTACAAAATACGCAAAACGGTTTGAGGTTCAGCAGACTCCTTACCCAGCTCGACCACGGCCCGCTCCAGATTCAGGTGCCCGCGGAGCGGCTTCGGCGTCTTTCCAAGGCGCAACGCAATCGCACAGCGAGGCTGGGGATATTTATGATCCCAGCTCGGTGGCGTTCCGCGCTTCCCGGTCACCGTTCCGGCCTCGATATCCACCGTCGGCATCGGGCCGTCTTCGGAGGTATCCACGCGTGCGTCCCAGACATCGTTTTTGGTCATCCGCATGACCAGTTCACCCTTACGGTCCCACACCACGCCGTAAAGATCGCCGTTTCCGATCAGGAGACTCTCCAGCCGTCCATCCCGCATGGAGGAAAGCGTCACGTTTTTATCCCGCAGCACCTCCGGATAAGGCAATGAGGATTCCGCAATGAGGGTTCCCGTCATCAGGCCGCACAGGACCGCTATCATTCGCTTCTTCATTGATTCACTTCTCCGACTTTGTAAACACAAGAACCGCACCGGGCTTCGTCTGAAGACAAATCAGTCCGTCTTTGCCGGTTTTCACTTTTTTCCCGTTCACCACAGCGCTCGTCCACGGCCTGAGCAATTGCAGTTCCCCCCCGGCCGTACTTTCGATGGTTGCTGAAACCACGGCCCCGTGTTTGTATTCAGCCGAAACGAGGAATCCCCCCTGTGCACGCAGTCCGGAAAAGGCCGCATCCTTATCCTGCGGCCAGCAGGGAAAGAGACGAATTTTATTATCCACACTCTGCAGCAGGAATTCAGAAATCAGCCCAGCGATTCCGACCATCTCCTGCATATAGGTTCCGTGCCGATGCCCGGCCCACTCAAAGAAACCGTTCGGCAACTCGCGGGAGGCAAACCATTCGCGCGCCTTCGGATACGCCTCCGGCATCGAAAGACGGGCCCGCGCAATGTTCAGCATCACGTGCGCATTCGCATCGCGGAAATTTATCTGGTTGATGGTACGGCGGTAGAGTTCTTTCTCCGCCTCGGGCGAGAACCAGCTCACCTGCTCCGCCGGAAAAACGGGCGAAGCCGGTACGGTAATATTGTGGGTCTTGATCGTGCCGACCGCGCAGCCCTCCCAGTCCACGATGATCGGATCGCCATTCGCATCCCGTGCGGTTGGATAGTCCGGCAACTGCGGCTTCAGCTCCTTGCAGGCGGCCACCAGATCCGCATCGCGGCCCAGCAGCCCGCCGGCTTCAACCATGGCATCCATCGCATACTGGATATAGGCAATGTCAAACGGGCAGTTGTAGATACCTGCCGAGCCGTGTTCGGGGCTGTACGACGGGCCCAGCTTAACTTTCCCCTCATCGGTCCGTTCACATTTTGCGATAAAGTTTACATAAAAACGGGCGACTTCACGGAGGAAGGGATAAATATTTTCCTCCATGTATTCCGCATCCCGGTCATACATATATTTCTGCCACATACTCTGCAGCGTCATCGCCTGCAGGCCGATCGTCAGCCCCCACGGGCGGAAACTGACCTGACGGTTGTGTTTACTTTTGCACTGCGCCGGATCCGGCTCGTGCAGGAACGAGGAAATCGGCACATGCACGCCCTCAATGCCATAGGTTTGCATGGCCAGGAATTTATACCGTGGAACCATATTTTTATTGTAGGTGATCCACGGATCCACCCGTTCCGGATGGTTCAGGCCCGGCAGCGGATAAAAGCACTGCCACGTGTTGTAATTATGATGATAATCGGCATGCCACGGCGTTTCATCCGTCGCCAGCGGCGGCATCAGCGCCACCGGAGCCGTACCCGGACGGCAGACCGTGCCGGCAAAATAAACGATGCGATACCACCAGCGCTGCATCACTTCGTCAGCCAGCCGAACGCCACTGCGGGACCAGAATTCCGACCAGGCCGCTTCATGGACATGCACCAGTTTTTCTTCAGTTTCAGCAATGGTTTTTTCCGCCAGCGCAATCGCTTCATCCAGCACATCCCCCTCCGGAAGATCGTACGAACTGACCAGGGAAACCGCCTTCAAATCACCGCGTTCCGCCACGGCTACGGCATACTCCATCCCTTTGTAATCGATATCCCCCGGAAGCTTCATCAGCAGCCAGGTCACCCCACGGGTTGTTCCGAGCTCGGCCGCCGGCAGACTTTCCGCCTTGATCTCTTCGAGTTCCACCGCATGGAAACTCTTTACCAACAACACATTGCGATCATTCAAAATGCGCAGCGTCGTCGACGCCTCCCCGCCCTCGGCACCGATTTCCGCCACAGCACGGCGCAGGTCCAGGTGGCCGCGCAACGGCTGTGGCGTAGGCCCGAGCCGCAGCGCAACAGCGCAGCGCGGCTGCGGATAGGGCAACGTCCAGCTCTGGTGTCCCTTCGCCCCTCGATTACCGTTTACGGCACCGTTCCCGATATCCACCGTGGGGAGATCCGGATCTTTTGAGGTATCCACCCGCGCATCCCAGATATCATTCTTGGTCATACGCAGAAACAGCTCGCCCTCCCGGTCCCAGGCAATCCCGTACAGATCTCCGTTGCCCAGCATCAGGGCATTCTTCTGCCCGTCCGACATACCGGACAGCGTTACACTTGCATTCTCAAGCGCCGCCGGGTGAGGAATCTTATCGGCAAACGACAAAGCACTGAGCGCGACCATTACAAACAGAATGGATTTTTTCATCAGCAATCTACTCCGGATGGATTTTAGAACAGTGGATCGGTCGGGAAGCGATTGAGATACGGGTTGACCGCTTCCGGTATTCCGTTCTGATTCCGAATCGCTCCACGCAGGGCACGGATGGCATCGCAGTATTCCGTTTCGCTGCCCGATCCAGCGGCATAGCGTTTCTCTGCGTCCAAAAGAACAGGTTTTATGGCGGAAGCATCCACCCCCGCTTTAGCGGATGAAGTCACTGCCAGCCTGCCCAGTTGAATCAGGGCATGCAGTCCCGGATTGTAGGCATAGTTCCCTTTTACCCCGAAGTCATTTTCGCGGGAGGTGATGATCAGGTTATTCGCATCGCGCAGATAAAATACGCCATGGGTGGCCCCCGGGGGCATGGTGGCCTCCACCCTTCCATCGGCAGGCGTCACCGGCAAGCGGGACCATTCCTGACGGTGACCGCGCGTGGTATCAAAAGGCTTCGGGTTCAAGGTATAGAGCAAAAAGGCCTCGGTAATCGCAGACTTGCCTTCACCCGCCTCAAACTCAACCCAGACCCGACTGTCCTCGGAGCCGCGCTTTACGATCGACGGCAGCGCCGCAAGCTCTTGATCTGTTGCAAAAGCGGGATTGCGGTACGGCTCTGAAATCCCGGCATTATTCAGAAAATCGATCAATTCAGCAGCAAGGCTCTCACGGATTTCGGGGTGTTTATCCGCCAGATTTTTCCGCTCCCCCAGATCAGCCGCAGAACCGTCCTCATTGTAGAGCCGGTAGAGCTCAAGCCCCGCAGGCCGTGAGTCACCGCGTTCCATACCGTAGTGACGAGTGAGCTTCCAGCCACCTTTGCGGATCACCGCCGTCATGCAGCTTTCAATCGGAAAATACCAATGTATCGCATCGCGGGGCAACCCGTTCAAATGAAGAGCCCGGTCGGTCTCGCCCTTCATCAGCGGCAGGATATTACAGCCGTCGAGCTCAAGCGATGGATCGGGTTCAATGCCGGCCATGGCCATGAACGTCGGGAACATGTCCAGCAGGTTGATCGGGGTGTCGCAGGTTGATCCGGGCGCAATATCGGGACCGCGCACCAGAAACGGAATCCGGATACCGCCCTCATAAGTGGTCACTTTTCCTTCATGCAGCGGACTGTTATCCGTTACCGGCTCACTGCTGCGAATGTGGATGCACCCGCCGTTGTCGGCATCCAGAATCACATAGGTATTATCGATCAGCTTATGTCCAGGATTGCGGGGATCATCCGTGGTTTCCAGATAGTCCACCACCTTCCCGACCATCCAGTCAACGGTATCGACATTACTGGCATAGTATGGATTGTGGTGCCCGGACCACTTGCCGGGATTGATGATGCCCGGATCCGTCGGAAATTCGTAGCCCATCTTTTTGCAGTATTTTTCCAGACGCACCCGGTCGCGGGTGCCGATCGGGCCGTGGACATAAAAGGTGCAGAAGCTGAGAAAAAACGGATTTTCCTTGTTTTGCCGCATGAACCCGACGGCCAGATCGAGCGGTTTGTCAAACGGACGCCCGTCAGCATCAACCTGAAACGGGTCGGAAGGATCCGCGGTGGCAAAGTCCTTCGCCCGGTTTTTCATCCGCCGCCACGAGCCGAAAAACTGCAGTTTATCGCCCTCTTCGGGGTTCCAGAGCTCCGGATCATTGTAGCTCCGGTCCGAAAATCCAAAATCAAAGCCGAGATCCAGCGGGAAGGGATAGCCCTCCGACTTTCCGCCGACATGCCATTTTCCGACATGCCCGGAGACATAACCGGCCCGCTTCAGTACCTGTGGAATAGTGGTCGCATCCGGTGGAAGACCGTAGGGATAATATGGAGGAACCAGCGCGAATTGATCACGCACACGGGGCAGTGAACTTCCTGTGACATGATAGATGCCGGTATGCGCCGGATGGCGTCCGCTCAGGAAAGACGTGCGGGATGGTGCACAGGTGGGCGAAGGCGAATAGGCCTGGGTGAAGCGCCGGCCCTGCCGCGTCAACCGATCCAGGTTGGGCGTTTCATAGACCGGCTTGCCATCCATCTTGTGACTGGCAATATCCTGCCAGCCCAGGTCGTCGATCATGATATGCACGATATTAGGCTTCGGAGCACCCGCCTGAGCGATCGATGCCATAAACACCATACAGATCAAAGCGCCCATCCAAAAACTGATGCGAAAACCGTTCATAGTCTGTTCCCATATTTCATTTATCTTAAATTCCCTATCGATAAACCCGCAAAACCGCCCCTGCACATCGGGACGGCGCCGGCCCACGCCGATCAATAGATTTATAGTACATGAAAGATCAGAAAAGCATATCCACTGTTCGGCAGATACGATTCGAAGGGGCGCACAACATGCGCCCCTTCCAAGCTTTTGATAAACTAAACCTATTCGCGAACAGCGCGGAAGAAGCGATGGTCGGCTTCTGAGGTCGGGTAGGAGCGAATGATCTGATCGCCCTCGCCGAGGATGGCCTCTTCCACCGGTGTCCAGGTTGCCAGATCATCGGAGCGGTACAGGGTATAGGTCTGACCATGGGCCGCCTCAAACGAGACGGTGACTGTCTGGCCTCCATCCTCAGCCTGAATAAGTCCGTACATCTCCGGCGTGCTCACAGGCGAGGTCGGGAGGTAGCCTTTCTGCACCTCATAGCCGTCTCCGAATCCGTCGCCATCGGTATCCGCATTGTTGTAATCCGTGCCATAACCTGCTTCGTCCGTGTCCGCAATGCCGTCGCCATCGCCATCAAAGCCGGCCGGTTTATTAAGCGTGATGATGTTCGCCGAATCCTCAACCTTGATTCGGGAGGAGAGCCAGGTGTTGGTCGCCGCGGAGAGCACCGAGAAGGTATTACCGCTTCCATTAACGGCGGTCAGGCCGGTTCCGGTCACTGAAAGATTTTCCACGAAGTTCCAGTTCGGGTCGTAGACCTCCGCAGTCGATCCGCCTTTATAGACGAGATAATTATTATAAGAAACAGTGCCTTGCACCGACACGCTGTCGCTGTTGAGCGTCAGCACCGGATCGATCAGGCCAGTGGTGCGATCCTCATTCAGCGTCTGAATATCAAGGACCTCGACACTGCAATTGATGCCCGCCGGCACCTTATGCAGGAAGAGGCGGAAGCGGTCGACTTTGGAGTAATCGAATTGAGTAATCGATCCTGACTGGAAGGTATCCCAACCGTCACGGTTATTACAGACCTCGCCGTTCGGGATCTCAATGGTGCGCACACCGACAAAGTCGATGTCCACCGCATACATGCGCGGGAAGCCGCCTGTGCTCACGACCAGCGTCGAGCCGCTGCCATCCCCATTGACGGTGATCGCCAGGCCGCGGCTGGCGCTCATGTTGATTGAACGCAGCCAATAACCGACGGTGTCGTTTCGGGCATAGTATTCGTACGCCTGGGAGGATCCGGAATTATTGACGGAAACCGTCAGATTTCCGCTGTCATAACCCAGGGTTTGCTCGGCATCAACCGGGTTAATGATGTCACCGGCGCTGGTCGGCATCAGCGAAGTGTTTGCTGGATCCGTATCCGACATGCCCGCCATGACATGCAGCTCCACAACCGGGGCCTGAGCGGCGTACGGGTTGTTCAGGCCACTGAGTGTTTCGTCGTCCGCTTTGAAAAATTGACGCGGGGCAATTTCCGGGCGTTCTGCCTGAACATTCCACCCCCCATCGATCCCGGGACGACGCATCGCCTGCGCCTGCATAAGCTGCCATTGCCCGGCGGTCTCCGATGCCACGTAGTAATGGTCCGCTGCACCGGAAACCAGGTCTACCTGTGCGGGTGTGAGTTCAGGCTTCAATTCGCTCCATATCTGCAGCACGCCCCCGAATTCGTTCCAGTGACCATGGTTCTCGATGGTGTTGAGCGACAACCCCGAGTGCGTTGAACGCAATCCGATATGTCTCGAAGCAGCGCTCTTCGTTGCGGCTCGGCTGGCTTGGTCGAGACTGCTGGATAGATGGCTTTGTTCATTCAGCTCGACCGGGATATTGGCAACTACGCCACTGAGAGCCTGCACGCGCTTGAATTGATGCTCGAAATGGCCAAAGAGCATAATCCCGAGTGCAGATCCGCCGCCAGCCGGATGATCCATGCGCTCAACGACTTCCTGAGAAAAACGACGCAGTCCCCATGAACCAAAATCCTCGGTCCATGCGGAACCATCATAGCCGGCACCGGTCTGCACGACATTCAGCAGATCCGCATAACCGATCGCCTGGTCCACCAACAGTTGGGAACGGCTATCCGGGAGGTAATACCCCCCGTTTGCGCTTTGCAGGATAAAGTCCACTGGATCGTTTGCATAATGGTTAACCAGAGGCGTTGTTGATACCCGCGCCCAGGCATCGTCTGCCAGTGTAACTTGCCACTGATTGCTGGCAGTCAGGGAAACAGAGCATTTGTAGAGATTTTTATTAAGATTAATGACGGCCCTCATGCCCTCGTAATAAGGCGGAAAGGTTCCGCCCAGACCGCCATTAAAGTCCTGAGGCGGGTCCAGGTCATTAATGTTGTAAAACGGCAACATCCCTTCCTTCATGCCCAGGTAATAATCCCAATCGGGTTGTACGAGGAAGGTGTAACCCTTGGCCTCTGCCGGGACATCTTCGAGCAATGTGCCAGCGGCTGACCTTGCCAGTTCATCGTGAACGACGCCTCGGCCATAATACGGGTCAACCTTGCGGATAAGGTGCGAAAAGCCATGAAACGAAATACCGATACCATAGCTGTCACACAGCGTTTTCCAGACTTCAGCATCGGCAACACCTTGTGGAAACAGGCTCGAATTAAAATCACCGATATTGTCGTCCTGCCAGCTGTGCTGCGACAAATAAACATGGTTCATGCCTGCTTGACCCGCCAAGTGTGTAATGGCCATCAGGCTCTCATAGCTTCCGCTTGGATCAACGCTAAGCATGCGCTTTGCATAGCCCTGTTCAACGACCCATCGATCCACCCATGCCAACACATCGGCCTTGGTCCACGTGGACTGATTGGCGCGATTCGGCCTCGGCAAGGATGGCTCTGCGGCCCAGATATCGGCGAGGATATCATCGTGTTCCGTATCGCTCGTAAACCCAAATACACCGATCATTCCCTGCGGCTGCGGTCGGTCGGTCGTCTGGGCCCATTGCGGATAGGGCCAATAAAAGGTTGAGTTGTTGCCGATTGACCACGGAGATCTTGTATTGAGTTCCGACATGGGATTCAGCAGTATGGTGTTGAGTTTCCAGCCGTCATCCTGCGCATCGACCTGCAGATTGAACTCGACCCGATGCCCCGGCCAGTCATCATCCAACGCGCCCCCGAAGGTATTGGAGACGTAAATCAATTCAAACTTAAAGTATCGATCATTGCCAACAATATCGACTTCGACCTGGTATTGCCCGTCAGCGGACTCGAGTTGGATGGTATCAGCATCAATCGAAATCACGGTATTCAGTGGGATGCGGATGTCATTAAACCAGTTATAAATGGACCAGCCCTGAGAGTCACTGGTAGACACAAGCTCGCGATCACGCAGAAGGCTCACGCCGCCATCCGGGGCGATGCCGAGCGCCATCGTGTCACCCTGGAAGGTCACATCTGAAATGGTGATGCTGCCCGTGGCGGCTTCGCCCAGCACGTAGGCGGCATCCGCCGTGAGTTCAAGCTGTACGGTTTCGTACCCTTCAAACACCCCGTCATCCACCGGCGTGAATGGGAGGTCAACCGAGACACTTCCGTCCGGAATAGTGACGGTTCCGGCATGTGTTTCGGCATAGTCACTGCTGTCAGCGGTGCCGCTGAGGGAGTAAGATACGTCCAGATCACCGCTGGTATTCCCTCCACGGGAGATGCGTATGGTGCCGGGGGTGTCTGGAGCCTCCGTTGCCACATCAACGGGAACCTGAACGGTGAGGGTCGGTAGTTCGACGGGCAGTTCAATTTTGAGATTATCGATCGTCAGCGATTTACCGCTATTCGCAAAGGCGATGAACAGATAGTCGCCGGAATTACCCACATTGGCGGTTGTGATGGGAACCTGAAAATGCCCCGTTGCCGAAATTATAGTTGCCGCCCCGTCAATCACCTGCGTCCCGGTCGCTCCGTTTTTGGGATCAAAGAGGCAGGGGTTTCCGTAGGTACGGAATAAAACGTGCCCCTCCCCCGTGCCGTTATAGTCCAGCCCGCCGCCGGCAAATGCGAACAGACTGACCTCCCCTGAAATATTCAGCACATCGAAGGAAAGAAAAAAATTGGTTTCAGTTCCAGGGTCAGAGAGAGGGTTGGAGAGGTCGATCAGATGGCAGATATTGTGTCCGAGATCAACATCCGCCGCTTTATTGCCCGTGTCATGGCTGATCATCCCTCCCTTGCTGCTATACATCCACCCATTCGCATGGAGATGAGTTCCCAGCGATTCCCCCGTGCCGGCATAGTTGCTGTTTGGAACGGTTGACCGCCTACGGCTTGGCATGCTGGTAAAGTCCTCTAAATAAATCGCCTGCGCGATTGCCCCGGAACAGATAGACAGTCCGGCCAGAAATATAATCAAATGCCTCTTTTTCATAAAACGAATCCTTTTAAACAGGTCTATTGCGATCTGCGGAAAATGCCATCACTTGCGGACACCCTACGGGCATACCCCATCCACCAACCTACAGACCAGTAAACCCATGAAAAGTTGAAAGGTTAATGAATCAGGCAAATATCTGCTGAACGGTCGAAATGAAAGGTAGTCTTTACTGGCATTATAAGAACAAAAAGGAACTGATCATGGCCGCCGGCACCCACTATTACGCTCAGTGGTTCAAACGGAAAAATGCGGAACCGGCGGCTGTTGTGGATCCACAGGAACGGATTCGCAAGATCTTGGAGTTTTGGGTTCACTCCTGTGTAATTGACCACAAAAAAACCCGCCGGGATGGGCGGGGTTTCAGGTTTCTGCCGGCTTAGCGCTTAGTCAATTTCAAGCACCCGGACGAATTCCTGGCTCTCGTCCATGAGCATCGGAATCAACAGCACGGATCCATCACCCAAGATGTTGGTTTCAACATTCCATGGCGCAAATACCAAGTCAAAAAAGTAAACAGGTGAAAAAGCAAAATATTACCAAAATTTAAAACATTATCCAAACCGGCATTCAGCCTCAGTCTCTACATGACGGTTCGCGGATGGAATCTGGATACTTAGCCGACAAACAGCCCCATGCGAAATGCCTTAGAGACGGCCGCCGCGGAATTGGGTGCATCCAGTTTGATAAGCAGGTTTTTGATGTGGCTCTTCACCGTGCTTGCACTGATCTCCAGCCCGTCGGCAATTTCCTTTTGGACCAATCCCTCAGCCAACAGACCAAGTATTTCCTCTTCGCGCTCTGACAATGGGTTACAGAACTGAGCTTCCGGGAAATTATCTCGAATAGCTTGTAGCATATAACTTCCCACTTTGGGATCCAGTGAAGCTCCGCCCTTTACCACGTCCCGTATCCCTCGAATGATCTGCTCATACGTTGCCGATTTTAATAAATAGCCTGATACATCAAGCAAGACGGCCTTTTTGACATCGTCAAGGTTATTTGACTGGGTGAGCACAATGATTTTTGCATCAGGAGAATACTTTCGTATCCAGGGAATGGCCTCGAACCCCGACATCCCGGGTAGATTGAGATCAAGCAGGATAATATCGGGCTGACATTGAACCCCCGGTTGACTCAGGCTTCTGAGGACAATTTCTGCCGTGCCGCTCCGACCGGCCACCTCTATGCCGTCAGCAAAATCAATTGCAGTTTCTATGGATTCCCGATAGGCGGCATTATCCTCAATGATCATAATACGTATATTTCGTTTCATAACAGTACTCCGGGAATCCCGACAAACATGCATATCGCTACTCCCGAACGCCGCGGAAGAAGCGTTGGTCGGCTTCCGAGGTCGGGTAGGAGCGAATGATCTGATCGCCCTCGCCGAGGATGCCCTCTTCCACCGGTGTCCAGCTCTGAAGATCATCCGAGCGTTCCAGGCGATAGGTCTTGCCAACGGCCCCCTCGACCGAAACGATAATCGCCTGACCGCCGTCCTCTACATGGATAACACCGTGCATTTCCGGCGTGCTGCCCGGTGAAACCGGATCAAACCCAAGCTGCACTTCATAGCCGTCGCCGAATCCATCCCCGTCGGAGTCCCAATAATCGGGGTCCGTACCATAGATGGTCGTCTCCTGCTCATAGGTCAGGCCGTCGCCGTCGGCATCGGAGTTGAGGTCCGGTTTATCCACGGTAATCACGTTATCCAGCTCCTGCACCTTGATGCGGGAGGAGAGCCAGGTGGCGGTCGAGGCGGATGTAACGGAAAAGTCGTTGGCTCCGCTGACGGCGGTCAATCCAGTTCCAGACACTGGAAGCGTTGTCGCAAAGTTCCAGTTTTCATCATACACCTTCGCACCGGCGCCGCCCGGATAGACCAGGAAATGGTTGTACGGAATCGTGCCACTGACCGACACACTGTCGCCGTTCATCGTCAGCACGGGATTAACGAGGCCGGCCGTCCGGTCCTCGTGCATCGCCTGGATATCAAGCACCTCGATCGAGGTACTGGTACCGGCCGGCACCCGATTGAAATAGAGACGAAAACGATCCACGCGGGCATAATCAAACTGGGTGATGGATCCGGTGCCGAAGATATTCCAATCTTCCCGGTTGTTGCAGACCTCACCATTCGGAATTTCGATCGTACGCACCCCGGTAAAATCAATATCAACCGCGTAGTAGCGCGGGAATCCGTCGGTGGTCAACACCAGTGTCGATCCGCTGCCGTCACCGTTCACCGTGATCGCCACGCCACGGCTCCCGCTCATATCAGTCGACTGCAGCCAATGACCGACCGAATCATCCCGGGTATAATAAACATACTCCTGCGAAGATCCGGTATTATCGTAGGCCACGGTCAGTTTTCCGCTGTCATAGCCCACCGTCTGCTCGGCATCGGCCGGATTGATAATCTCGCCGGCATCCGCCGGCATCAGCGAAAGATTGTCCACATGATTGGAGGTCATATCCGCCATCACATGAAGCTCCACCACCGGAGTCTGGCTGCCGAACGGATTGTTCAGGGCATATAGTGCTTCGCCATTCGGCTTGCAAAACTGGCGCGGTGCAACGGGCGGACGTTCGGGCTGAACGTTCCAATCGCCGTCCACTCCCGGACGGCGCATGGCCTGCGTCTTGGTCAACAGCCACTGCCCGGCGGTTTCCGAAGCAATATGGTATCCATCCGACACATCCGTGATATCCGCCAGTTGCGCGGCGCTCAGTTGCGGCTTGATGTTGCGCCAGGTGGTCAGCATGGTGCCGAAGTCCGTCCACAGGCCATGGCTGTCGATGAGCTGCACCGAGAGGCCTCCATGAATGGCCCGCAGGCCAATATCCTTGGAAGCAGCGCCCGTCGATGCGGCACGACTGGCCGT
The DNA here is from genome assembly GCA_964486885.1 of uncultured Verrucomicrobiota bacterium. Classification (GTDB taxonomy): domain Bacteria; phylum Verrucomicrobiota; class Kiritimatiellia; order Kiritimatiellales; family Pontiellaceae; genus Pontiella. Next base: position 16,908 of record CAZAPF010000041.1, on the reverse strand, counting down.
ATCAATATTGGAGGAGAGCATCGCCGATCCGGTCAGGTGCACCGGCAGGTTGCTTCCGCCCAATGCGGTGATTTTCTGAACGCGCTTAAACTGATATTCAAAATGGCCGAAGAAATAAATACCGAACGAGGAGCCGCCGCCGGCCGGATGATCCATCCGTTCGACCACCTCCTGCGAAAAACGGCGCAGGCCCCACGAACCGAAATCTTCTGTCCAGGCCGCGCCGTCATAACCGGCGCCGGTCTGCGCGTCATTCAACACCTGTGCATAGCCGACGGCCTGATCCACCAGCAGTTGCGAACGGCTGTCCGGCAGATAGTACCCCCCGTTGGCGGATGCCAGCAGAAAATCGATAGCATCGCCGGCTTTATGTTCCACCAGCGGCGTGGTTGAAGGCCGCGCCCAGGTATCGTCATCCAGCGTGATCTGCCACACCCCGTTGGTCACCACGGCCGTATATTTATAGAGATTTTTATTGAGGCTGATCAGGCTGGAAAGCCCCTCATACGCAACCGGGAACGTACCGCCCCGCCCGCCGTTATAATCCCGGGGCGGATCCAGCTCATTGATATCGTAGAACGGCAGCATGCCCTCTTTCATGCCGATGTAATAATCCCAGTCCGGCTGAACCCGGAAGGTATACCCCTTGGCTTCGGCCGGCACATCATCAAGCAGGATACCGCCTGCGCTGCGGGCCAGTTCATCATGCACCACGCCGCGGCCGTAATCGGGATCGACCTTGCGGATGAGGTGGGAAAACCCATGAAAATGGAGACTGATGCCACGCGCATCGCAATATGCCCGCCAGGCCGTTCCATCGGCGCGGCCGCTGGGGAAAAGCTTCGAGTTAAAATCTCCGATGTTGTCGCCCTGCCAGCTGTGCTGGGAGAGATAGATGGCGTTGAGTCCACCGTCATACGCATGGTCGGCCAGGGCATAGAGATTGGAATACGTTCCCTGCGGATCCGCAGCGAGTGTGCGCCAGGGTTTGCCGACCTCGGCCTCCCAGCGGTCCAGCCAGGCCAGCACATCGGCCTTTTCCCAGCGCGGCTTGTTGGCGCGATCAGGGCGCGGCAGCGAGGGCTCGACGGCCCAGATCTCCGCCAGGATATCGTCATGCTCTTCATCGCTCACAAAACCGAAGACCGCGATTTGACCCTGCGGCTGCGGTCGGTCGGTGGTCTGCGCCCACTGCGGATAGGGCCAGCTGAAGTAGGCTCCGTTGTCATTTTTATAGGGATTACGCGTGTTCAGTTCGGACATGGGATTGAGCAGGATCGTGTTGAGCTTCCAGCCGTCGTCCTGCGCGACGGTCCGGATATCAAATTCAACCCGATGGCCGGGCCAGTCATCGTCCAGCTCGCCCCCGAAGGTATTGGAGACGCGGAGCAGCTCAAACTTCATGTACCGCTCATTGGCTGTGATCTCAACATCTACCTCGTACCGTCCGTCCGAAGAGGTGAGCTGCAGTTCGCTGGAACCGATCGAGGTCACCGAAGTGAGCGGAATGCGCGTATCCGTCACCCAGTTGTATATCGACCAGCCCTTGGAATCCGCCGTGGAAATTTCTACGCCGTCACGGGTCAGGCTCACCCCGCCGTAGGGATCAATGGTGAGCGCCAATGTGGAGGTATCGAAGGAAACATCCGAGATCACAACCGAACCGGAGGAGATGTCGCCTAGGGTGTAGGCGGCATCGGCCGTGAGCTGAAGATCTATTGTTTCATAGCCTTCGCTCACCCCGTCATCCACCGGCGTAAAATGCAGATCAACCGACAGACTTCCATCGGGAATGGTCACCGTGCCGGAGTAACTTTCAGCATAGTCGCTTCCGTCGGCCGTGCCCGATAGCGTATAGAGCACATTCAGATCACCGATCATGTTTCCTGCGCGTGAAATGCGGATTACACCGGGCTCACCCGCCTGCTCCATGGCCCCGCCCTGCGGCACCTGAACCGTAAGGGTCGGGAATTCGGCGGGTATCTCAAGTCTGAGATTATCAATGGTCAGCGATTCGCCGCTGTTGGCAAAGCCGATAAACAGATAATCGCCGGCATGGCCGGTATTGGTTGTCGTAATGGCGACCTGAAAAAGACCGTCGCTCTGGATTGTGGTGGTTGCGCCGTCAAGAACCTGTTTCCCGGTCGCTCCGTTTTTGGGCTGGAAGAGGCATGGGTTGCCGTGGGTACGGAAAAAAACGTGTCCCTCCCCCGTTCCGCTGTAATCCAGTCCGCTACCCGCAAAAGCAAACAGACTCACATCCCCGCTGAGGTTTGCCACATCGAAGGAGAGAAAGAAATTGGTCTCAGCCCCGGGATCATGCGCCAGCGTCGAGAGATCGATCAGATAGTAGACATTGTGAGCAATATCAATGTCCACCGCGCCAGCGTTGTGGGAAACATCGCCGTTTCCAGCTCGGTACAGCCACTCATTCGCATTGATATGGTTTCCGTCCGATTGCCCCGTGCCCGCATAGTCGGAGTTGGAGTTATTCGACACCTTGACCGCCGGCGCATTCGTAAACCCTTCAAAATAGATATCCTGCGCCATCGTCGCCGAACCGATGGTCATGCCTGCCAGAACCCCAACTAAAACACTCTTTTTCATAAATTATCCAATTACCGCCCAGTAAAAACGGTTTGCGCGTCCAAACATTCGGCACAGGGAACCCGCCTGTTTATCTATAAAATGTACGCAAAACATTCATTAAACTCATCATCAAATCAGAATCCGGCTTATTCATCCTTCGTGGATGGACTGCGACAGCAGAAAAACAGCCGAATCTACTATAGACCAGTAAACCGGCGAAAAGTTGAAAGGTTAACGAAATTCGTTACCGGCATCTGGTCAGATTGCAGTGGACATATGGAACATGGAAAGGTTAATGAGAGTGGCAGAATAATTTTCATTGCGACAGGGTTTTCAATCATTCTGTCGATCCTCTCTGCGTCTCTGCGCGAGGAACCCATTCCGCAGGTCAGCCGCTCAACCGCCAGTCGCGGGGCCCGCGACCCTCCATACCGTTCCTGCGATTAACCATCTGCGTCCATCTGCGGGCTCTTTTATCAGCAAATCCGGGCGGACGGATTTAATCGACAGGACCATTTTTCAGCCACATATACGCAACACTCTCAACATATACGAGTTTCGGGTTTTATTGTTTGTGTTTTTTATGTGCCCTTTGTGGCAAAAATTCGGTTACGGAGCATCCGCGCCGGAAAATTATGGTGCAAAACAGGATATTCCGCGTGTTCATGCAACCTACCTTTTGTTGCCCTGGCTGGATTCAGTCAGCGCATTTTCAAACCAGCCAGTTAGCGTTGCATCAGCAACCTCCCCGTCATTCCCGGATTTCAGCACGAGGGTTCCGGTCAGGCGCGGGCCGTTGCGCCGGGTTTCATCGGTCAGTTTTATGATTTCACGGGGTTTGTTTTTGGCCGGCCGGTGCGGATGGTCTCCAATATACCCGCCCTCATACGCCACATCAAATTCGAGCAGCTCGAGCTTCATTTCATCGGCCCCCACCGTTCCGCGCAGGTAGTTGAGATCCGTCTGTGTTCCCCACAGCGCGCCATGGACAACCTGCCAGATGCCGTCCTGCTTTTTGACAGTAATCCGATGGTGCTCACCGCAAAGATAGACATCCACGCCATGTTTCACCATGAGTTTCCAGAGGCCGGAATCGGTTCCGCCTTCCAACATGCTTCCGCTGGAATTTTTGCTCTTTACCGGCCCGACAGCAGGAAGGTGACCCTGGACTATCACAAACGTCGCGTCGCTGTGTTCAACGAGCGTTTTCTCCATCCATTTTAACTGCTCCGCACCTACCGCATAGCCAAACTTTTTCCCGCGATCCTCGAAGGTATCCAGGGTGATCAGCAGCAGGTTGCCCCGGCGCACATAAAAAGCCCGTCCTTTGTGATTGGCCGGTCCATTTTCCGGCATGGCAAAGATGCGGGTAAACTGATCGCCGAAAGCCCGGGCAATATCGCCCTTGCGCAGCCCGCCGTCATCCCCGTATTCATGATCCCCCGGCGCAATGTAGACTGTCATATTGCGCTCATCAAAACGCTGTTTATACCCGCCCCAGTAGGCCTCCGTTTTTTCCTTCACCTGCGCGACATCCTTCCACCAGCGGGCATCCATGATATCACCGGCATTCAGCATAAAATCCGGCCCCTCCGCCTGCATGCGGTCCAGAAACCAGTCGATGGTCTCCTCCCATCCGGGCTGTGGATTGCTGATGTTCCAGTTAAAGATATCCGGGGCACTGGTAAAGCGGATCTCCTGCTCCACGACCGGAGCCGCCTGTATACTCACAGAACAGATCATGGTCAGCCTGATCAACACGGAGAGCATCATTCCATCTATTCGTTTCATTCTGTTTTTCTTCATGAACATTTCCTTCCGCAAATCGCTAAAAAAAGCGCAGCTTTCCAGCTGCGCTTTCATTGCACGGATCTCAACAATCCGAGATATCATTTCGTTACATCATAATACGGCGACGAACAAACAGAACACCCAGTCCGGCCATCGCAATCAGGCCAAGCGTGGCGGGTTCGGGGATGACCTGCAGGTTGTCAATAGTGAGATTCGCATCGTTAGCATTACCAGGGCTGCTCGCGCGCTGTAACGTGAGTGCGAGGATAAGGTAATCGCCCACTTCGCCACCTTCGGTAGTGGTGAAGTTGATCTCCTGCCCATTTCCGACTCCGCTGATCGTCGTGAAACCATCGATTTGAGAATTACCCGCGGTGCCGGTGAACGTTGGTAATATTGTGAGAGTATCGTTGTTAGATACATCTGCAGTAAGAGAACCTGTCCCTCCAGCAACATTCAGGTTGTTCCCTTCGAAAATGCCCCAACGTGCCGTGCCGTCGGCCATGCTGAACCCGGTAACATCATAGGAAAACGTCAGATCCCCGGCAGCTACTGAAGACAAGTCGATGGTTGTAAGTATTGTTCGAGTGAAGGCCCTTTTAAGGCCGTAATTAAGATTACCTCCGGAAAAATCAATCAATTCGTTGTTATCCTGAGCAGCCCATAAGTTTCCGGCAGTAGCAATGCCACCAACGAGATAGTCGATACCGAAGCGGGCTGTTGATCCCACATCGTCAAAAATGGCTGTATCCTTTGCAGAATAGCCAGTGAAGGTCTCCGAGTAGATCGAAGCCTGCGCAAATGTACCCACCAGGCCGAGCACAGCTGTCCATACAATCACTTTCCTCATGTTTTTCTCCTTTTCGGATCCTCGTATTCAACCGACGACCCATTTTTTCTCATTCATGATTCATTCAACGGCCGCCTCACGGCCTGCCGCGTTTGCCGTCTCCACCCGCATTCAGGCAAAAACCAGCTTTCACACCAGTAAACAACCGGAAAAAGAGCCGGTTAACGGAAAACAAAAATATTTTAAACAACCCGCTGCGGTGGAGGAGGCCTCCGGCCTGCTCGAAACCCCCGTATCGAGGACAAGAACGAGCAGGAGGGACGAGGACGAAAGAGCTAAGCACCAAACATCTACCGCACCGGTTGCGCGGGAAAGGCGAAAACCGGCCAGCCGTTTTTGTCCTGCAGGGTCGGGATGGCGGTATCGTACCAGCCCATGCGCACAAATTTCGGCTCCGACACTTCAGCAGCGTTCACTTCAACCGTATTCCCCTTGATCACGGCATCGGCCGACACGAAGGTTTCACCGTCAGCTGACAGCTCAAACCACGTAGGTGCGTTGCCGTCACTGGTGCCCAGGCCCTGGTCAATGTGATTAAATGACACCGTCACCTTGGCGCCGTTGCCTTTCGCCGATGCAAAGCGCGGCCCCGCCGCCGCCATATTTTTGCCATACTGCTGCTTCAGGGCCCGTGCCGCCAACCGGTTACCGACCGGCAGCTTGTGGGGAGGATGAATATTGTTCACGGGAACATCGGTGTCATGAATAGGCACCACGCTCATGCCGGGAATCTCTTCCGCTCCCCGGTACTGCGCCTGCCAGATATTGTCGGCCAGCGTCGAACTCAGCGGGCCGGGTTCGGTTGAGCCGCGTTTCTTTTCATAGTCATACGGGGCAATCTGCACCAGGTGCAGGGGAATGTCTTTCACATTAAACACCTCCGACCAGCCGGCCGACAGGGCCTGAAGCTTTTCAAAATAATCGATCGATTTACGATTCGATTCGCCCTGATACCAGATGGCTCCTTTAATGGCATACGGAGTCAGCGGAGCAATCATCGCGTTATAGATGTCGTTATCCGCAACCCCCAAAAACCGCAAAAGATTAACCGGAATCAACCGCCCTTGCTTCGCCACCTCCTGGGCAACCGTCATATTTTCCTGCAGCTCCTGCAGATTCTTCAACTGTACCGCGTTAAGTTTGCGGCTATTCTTCGTTCGTATCCCGAACGAACCGAGAACCTTGGCGGAGATCTCTGCTCCCTGCTCCGCCTCTTCCAGGACAGCAGACAGCTCGACCAGCTTTGCCTCTATTTTATCCGCAACATCAGCCGCCTTAAGTTCTCCGCCCTTCCGGTATTCAAGCCCCATAGCATCATAGCCTTCCCCGGATATAAACGATTCAATTCTCCGTCCGCCCCAGTTTGAATCAATAAACGCCACCGGAACCCCGAGTTCTTGCTGCAGCTTCAGCGCAAAGAAGAAACCGATGGCCGACACCCCTTTTTGGAGACCTAAGGAAATTCCGGGCTCCCCCACCATCTCTTCACAGTCTTTCCACCAACCGACCGTATCATCCAGAGGCATGCCGGCCGTAAGGTGCGCATTCACATGAAAGGCACGCACGAGTTTATTGTCCTTGTGCTGAGCCGCAAACGCCTTCTCAGCCTTGTCGACGCGCATGAAATCCCACTCCATATTGGATTGGCCGGACGCCAGCCAGACCTCACCGACCAGCACCTCTTTCACTTCGATTTTATTCGAGCCCTGAACGGTCATGACGCGGTTTTCGGAGGACGCGTTCAACGGATCCAGCTTCACCATCCATTTGCCCTTGGCATCGGGCATCGCCTTCTTGGTCTGGCCTGCGAAGGAAACCGTCACTTCTTCACCCGGATCGGCCCAGCCCCAGATCGGTGCTTCCACGCCGCGCTGCAGAATCATTTTATCCCCGATCACCTTCGGCAGTACCACATCCGCCCAGGCGGCCGCAGCCACACCCAGCACGAGCATTCCAGTCATCATTTTTTTCATCGCATTCTCCATGAAGGTTAAATTCAAAATCGTGCTCCGGACCCAACGCATTAGAGCACAGACACAAAACCATAGTGTGCACCATATTCAGCGACTTGGCTATCCCCCGAATGACAGAGCCGGTTGACTCGGCATCATTCTGCTACTGCTGAAAAACAAGAGGCGGGAAGGCCGGCGGCATTGACAAGGTTCGCACCTTCCGGATTCTGCGCCCAGGCATAGCGGACTGCGATCGCCTGTTTCACGGAGGGTGCAGTGACCACAACGGTTTCGCCTTGGATCACCGCATCACCCCAAACCCATCTTCCGTCCGTTCCGGCAAGTTCAAAGCGGCCGAGCTGTTCACCATCGCGTGTTTGCAGCCCTTTAGCATAATCAAAGCTCACAATCGCTTTACCGTTTTCAAATTGAGTTGCTCTGTAAAGCGGTCCGGATGGCACCACATTCTTTCCTTTGCCACCTGTGCTGAGCTCTTCCAAAGCATAGTCCTGATGGAGTGCCCAGCGCGCCAGACGCAAGCCGACATCCTTCTTATTGCCCGGGTGAATACCTCTCGCGCCGATGTCATTGATCACCGCCATGCCCGACTTGGAAATCATCTTCAAAGCGCGGCGCTGCTCATTCTGCATAGTCACCCAGCTGACATTCTGGCCCGGCTCATTGATCGATTCCCGAAAGTTGGCCAGTTGCACCCAGTAAAACGAAAACTCAGAGCCCCAGAGCGAGCGCCAGTTATCAGACACCCCTTTAAGGAGGGGGCCGTAGAGCTCGCCCCGGCCTGCATTGGCCTCGCCCTGATACCAGATCGCGCCGCGGATTCCGTAGCCGACCAGCGGGTGAATCATGCCGTTAAAGATATTGGAATGCGAGCGTGGTGCAGTAGCAGGACTTTCCTTGATGCCCGGCTTTTTAGGACCGCGGCCCTGCCCACCACCATCGAGCCATTGCTGCCGGGCCGTTTCATACACCTTTAACCTTTGCTCGTATTCCGCCAGAGCTTGGTCCGGATCATATTCTCTTATAGCTTTCGCTTTGCGCTCCACATCATCCTGCGCTTCAGGGATCTTCCGAATAGCCTCGTCGCTAATGAATGACTGGATAGGCATGCCGCCCCATGCGGTATCGATAATACCGACCGGCACCTCGAGTTCGTCATACAATTTCTCTGCAAAGTGAAAGGCCACTGCGGAGAACCGTGAGGTCTTCCCCTCAGTCGCGGCAACCCACTCGCCGACAAAGTCGTCTTGCGGTTCAGCCCGCGAGACATCCTGTCCTTGATAATGACGAATAAGGGACTTATTCACCGTCCCGGCATACTCCCTGGAACTGGACTGGCTCATCATCCAGGCCATGTTCGACTGTCCGGAGGCCAGCCAGACCTCGCCCACCACAACATTGCCGATTTCCGATTTCTGATTTCCGATTGAATAGACCGTCATCGTCCGCGGCGCTGAGGAGGCGGACATGGGATCGAGCGACACCTGCCATCGGCCATTTTCATCGGCCACACCCGTTTTTTTCTGCCCGGCAAACTCAACGGTGATGTTTGATCCCGGTTCCGCCCAGCCCCAGACCGGAACCTCCATCCCCCGCTGCAGCACCATGCCTTCGGAAAAGAAAGACGGCATCCTGATTTCCGCCCCTGCGATCATATTCAGCAAGCTGAAACACAACATGATGCCGATCGTTTTGATGTATCTTTTTATATGCATGAACATCACCTGTTCGTTGATATTCCATCCTTGGAATTTGACTAAGGAATGACCGGATTCAGCTCACTACCCGCTTCATCAACAGGAAACAGCGCCTGTTCCTCTTCCAACTGCCGGACCATCGCTTTCATCATCTCGTTGAGACGCTCCGGATGTTTATCGACCAGATTGACCTGTTCGGCGGGATCTTCCTTAAGATGGTATAGCTCGAATGGGGCGGGTTTATAGGAATCCGGATAGCGGCGGCCCGGCAGGCCGTAATTATAAATCAGTTTCCAGTCCTGGGTCCGGTATGCCGTGAAATAGGAGTTGCGATGTTCGTGCGGATAATGCATCAGAAACGTCTTCGGGTGCGCTGGGTCTGCCTTGCCCGTGAACAGCTTTTTCAGGCTCGCACCGTCCACCATATGATCCTGCGGGGGCGTCACACCGCACAGCTCCAGCACTGTGGGATAAATATCCATAATGGTTGCCAACTGCGGCTGGATGGCACCCGACTGGATCGGGAGGGCTTGCTGCACCGGAATCTTCGCATCAGGTTTCGCCCATGAAGCAATAAACGGAACGCGCATGCCCCCTTCATACTGCGTGGCTTTTTTCCCGCGCAAAGGAGCCGCCGAACCCACGGAATACGCGTCTCCCATGGGGGCATCCGATCCATTGTCGCCAAGAAAAATCACCAGCGTGTTCCCGGCAGCCCCAAGTTCCTCTACTGTATCCAGCACATCGCTGAGCGATTGATCCATCCCTTCGATCATGGAGGCAAAGACCTGCTCACGGGTCGAACGCCCTTCATAATTCTTAAGATACGGCTGATGCGCCTGGAAAGGCGCATGCACCGCATAATGGGCAAAGTGCAGGAAGAACGGTTTTTCATCGTTCACCGCTTCGCGGATCAGGCGCTGCGCCTCCAGCGTGAGCGCCTCCGTCAAATGCTGGTCGCTTCCGTGGTATTTTTCAAGATGAGGAACCGCGTGGTCAACGTCGGCGATGGACTGCCCCTTTCTGACATATTTTTCATGGAAGCCGAAATGATCCTTTGCATAGTAACTCTTCGGCTGCCCCCACGGACCACCGCCCACATTAATCTCAAATCCGACCTTCAGCGGATCGGCCCCAACGGAATCTTTGGGGCCCAAATGGGCCTTGCCGATATGTATCGTCCGGTAGCCGGCCTCCTGAAGCACGCGCGCCAGCGTCGGGTCGGATGCCTCGAGCCCCTTCCAGCTCCATTCCATCGGGCCGTGGCGCCCCCGGTTGTCATTTTTCGGGTTTATCCAGGTCGTTGTGCCGTGCCGCGTGGCATTCTGTCCCGTCAGCAGGGAAATCCGGCTGGGCGAACAGACCGACTGCGCACAGAACTGATTAAACCGGATGCCGGTCTCCGCCAGGCGCTCCATACCGGGCGTACGGTACCATTCATTCAGCGGATGTTTCACGGGCGTGCCGTCCGGCCCCGTCAAAAACGGTACCGACGTATCCATCACCCCCATATCATCAATCAGAAAAACGATGATATTGGGTTTCTGACTCGCCGAACAAAATGCGGCTGTAACAAACAGAACCGCACACAACCAACTCTTGATCTGTCCCGTATTTCCCATGGTCACCTTGTATTAGAATGAAAGTTCGATCCGCTCGCCAGGTTTCGGCTTATACACGTTTGTTTCAGCATCGCCGTTGATGCGCAGGGCAAACTCTTTTCCGGAGAGCGACGTAATCGCGAGGGATTTCAACATTCCGTCCTGCCACGCAAGATCAACCTTCTGGTCGCCGCGCGCTTTGAGACCTTTCACCTCCCCCTCTTTCCAGTCACTCGGCAATGCGGGCAGAATATCCAGCACATACCGCCCGTCCGCATCGCGCTCCTGCGATTGCAGCAGCATCTCGGTAACTCCGGCGGTCGCACCGAAGTTGCCGTCAATCTGAAATGGGGGATGTACATCGAACAGGTTCGGGTACAGCTTGCCTTTAATCAGGTTGTCCAGAAGCATGGCGGCCTTGTCGCCGTTACGCATACGGGTCCAGAAATTCAGTTTCCAGCCCAGCGACCAGCCGGTGGCGCCATCACCGCGATGCCCCAGCGTAACCAGTGCGGCCTCGGCCAGCTCCGGGGTTTTGATCGGTGAAATCTGGGTGCCGGGATGCAGCCCCCAGAGGTGATTGATATGACGATGTTTATTATTCGGGTCATCCCGATCTTCATGCCACTCCTGCAGTTGCCCGTGCTGACCGATTTTATAGGGAAGCAGGTTATCCAGCCGCTCCTGCCACTTGGCGGTGCGTGCATTTTTCTCGCCCAGCAGGTCGGCGCACTCCAGGGCGCATTGCAGGATTTCGCGGGTAATGGCGATGTCGGTCGTCGGCCCTTTGGACCCCGGACCGTGTTCGGATGACCACGACGGCATCGAGGTATATTTCCCTTCCGGCAGCTTATACAGATACCCCGCCGCAAAATCGGCCGCCTCAGACAAAACGGGCCAAAGCTCGGTCTCCAGCTGTTCCCGATCCTGACGGTAGGCAAAATGTTCGTAGAGGTGATGCGACACCCAGAGCGAGCAGGTCGGCAGGGCCTTCCAGGTGAGCGCACCTTTTTTACGCGGCACCCGCGGCGCCGTGTGGCCCCAGATATTCGAGGCGTGATACGCCATCCAGCCCTCAGAATTAAAATATTCCTTCGCGGTTTTCCGCCCCGGCTCAACCAGCGATTCGATATAGTCCAGCAGCGGCTCTTCGCAGTCGATGAGATCGGTGGGCCCCGCCAACCAATAGTTCATCTGAAGATTGATATTGATGTGATAATCCCCGTCCCAGGGCGCCTTGAGGGAATTGTTCCACACGCCCTGCAGGTTGGCCGGAAGCGTGCCCGGGCGGGAGCTGGCAATCAGCAGGTAGCGGCCATACTGATAGACCATCTCTATCAGATCCGGATCGTGGCTGTTCGTTTTATAGGCCTTCAGGCGCGCCTCCATCGGCATCGCCGTCTGCTCCGCCGTGGAGGTACCCAGATCCAGGCTGACCCGTTGAAACAATTCGTGGTAGTCGGTCAAGTGGCGTTCGAGCAGCTTTTCATAGGATTTTGCCGTCGCGGCATTGAGCGTTTTCAGCACCTCCTGCTCCGGGCTTTTGCCGATGCGGGTCGGCAGGCTGACATCGTATCCGGTGTCGGCCGCCAAATAAAACTCCACCACCTTGGCCCCCTCAACGGAAAGATCGGCTTTACCGACCTTCAGGGAACCGCCCTGATGCCGGACCCGGATCCGGGCGTTTACGGGCATGCCGTTGTCGGCGACCTTGCCCGAGATCACCAGATCCTTCCCGTCGATTTCCGGGGTCCAGCCGCTGTTCGGCGTATTGAAGGAGAGCTTGATATCCTGCTTTGCATCGCCGGCCCCCTCAAAGCGAACGACCATGCACTGATCCGGGTGGGAGACAAAAGCCGTCCGTTTATACGGCTGCCCCTGATACTCAAACTCCACAACAGACAGCGCATCATCCAGATCGAGATTGCGCTGATAGTTGCTCACTGATTCGGAGGCAATGCCTGTATCAAACTGCAGATCGCCGAAGGTGCTGAAGGAGCCGAAGTTTTTATCGGCCTCCTCACTGCAGCCGATCACCTGGCCGGCGAGTCGGTCAGCCGCCTTATAGTCGCCGGCCAGCAGCAGCTTCCGAACCTCCACAAGCTCCGCATGCGTGTTTTCGATGTTCTGACCCGGCACCACCTTGCCGCTCCAGAGGCTGTCGAGGGTAAAGTTGATGCGCTCCTGCGTCACGCCGCCGTAGACCATGGCGCCTATCTTTCCGTTTCCGATCGGCAGGCAGTATTTCTGCCACACCGGATCTTTCGCATGCCACAGCTTTTCGCTGGCCTGACGACCGGCCGGCTGGTCATGTTTGATCTCGTAGGCCCCGGCGTAATACGGGATAACCCCCAGACTCAATACAACCAGCGCAGCTCCCCGTTTCCATTGATGATCGATAATACAACTGAACATAGTGATTCTGCCTTTCACTGCTACACACTCCACAAGCCCTTCTCCAAAGCACTTCATGCTACATGAGTCCTTAAAAAAGTATATCGGCTGTTCGGTAGATACATGCACCAGGAAAAGCGCCCCCCCCTGTCACAATTAAAAATTATTCTGCCACCCAATTATTCTGCCTGCCCTTCTCTTGATGAGTTGGCAACGGGGGCGTACGGAACTAATTGACCCTAAACCTGATTCTGATGTGATTGGCTTCGTTTGCCGGCAGCGTCAGTTTTCTGCGGTCGCTTTTCCCGGAAACCTCCGAAAGGCCGGCCTTGCCACTCATCACTTCGGCGGAATTAATCTCCCATCCGGATGGCAGGCGCAGGGTAATCTCCTGCGCTAGACTGGATGTCAGCGTCAGATCAACCGTGCCTGCCTCGGTATCCCATGCAATCCGGTCGGCGGTAATCTGGCCGCGAACCAGCACACCGCTCAGGGAACCTTTCGTCCACGCTTTCGGCAGCGCGGGCAGCAGATCCACCATGCCGTCCCAGCCATAGATGATGGCATTGTTAAAGAGATCGGGAAGCGTGCCGACCGGATCAAAGCCGAAGCCCCGGTTGCCGGCCCAGTAGCCGAGCATGCAGCTCGGATAAAGATAGCGCTTAATGATCATCCTCGAGAGCACATCATGCAGAATCTCGCTTCGTCCCAGTCGGGCGGAACACTGCCCCACATTCATCACGCCATGCGTAATCCAGGCCCCCATATTTCTTCCCCCCGTCCGATCGATATACATCCAGCCATCCAGTTTTTTCTGGAACGCAACCTGGTTGGCCTCCCAGAGCTCCGGGGTCAGGTCGCGGTCGAACTCGTTATATTGGTAGAGCGGAACAAAGTGCGAGTGGTGACGCTGATTATAACTTTCCGGCGCGCCCGGCCATGACCACTCCTGCAGCCCGCCGACTTCATTCACCAGATAAGGCGGCATTTTTTCGAGCATTGTTTTCCATTTCGGAAGGTTCTCCGCTTCAATCTCCAGCAACTCGCATGACGCAATCAGGTAGCGCAGCATGGCCCGCGCGGTTCCGATGTCGAAGGTGACATTGGCATAATTTTTGTGTTCCGGCGAATAACTCATGTAAAAACGGTATTTCCCGTTTTCGTCTTCGGTGCCCTCCAGCAGATCCTCGTAGAACAGCACGACCTCTTTCATCAGCGGTACCGCCCGCTGCTCCAGGAACACCTCATCGCCGGTGAACTGGTAGTAATCGTAAAAGAAATGCGCCATCCATCCGAGCGCCGAGATCAGCATGTCGCCGGGAAACTTGCCCCAGACCATCTGCAGATTGACATTCGAGGCACGCACCCCGCTCATCGCCCCGCGGAAGCCGTACATCTTGCGCGCATTCGTCCGGCAGTCAGGCATCCACGATTCAATAAGTTGGAAATAGGGTTCCATCAGGTCCGGCATATTGCAGCTCAGCAGGGATTGAATCTCCAGCTGAATATTGGAATCGGTCGTGTAATCACCGCTCCAGGCCGGCTTCCAGGTTCCCGTCCAGATCCCCTGCAGGTTGGAGGGACGAACCCCGGTGCTGCAGATCATCAGGTAGCGGCAGGCATTATACATCAGCTCCAGCGATGCCGGCGATGCAACCTCTTCTTCCGACGCCCTAGCCAGCAGGTCCTCTGAGGAAGCGTACCGTTCGGCGCCGGCATTGAGGTCCAGTTTGACACGGGAAAAGAGTTCGCCGTGAATCTCAGCATGCGGTTCAAGCAATCGATTGTAATCCGCCGGCAGCGCGGCCAGGTGCTTTCTCATATCCGGCAGCATATTGGTTTTGTGACCTGGGCCGAAATCCGGATGATCCGGCGAGAAGGCCCAGGCTTCGCTCTGCTCCTTCGGCAGCGGCGTGCGCCAGGTATCCACCTCCATCAGCAGCAGCACGGAGTCGGCACCCTCAACAACCGCCTTCCCGCCTTTAAAGGTCAACGTTCCGCCCGTGGACACAATGCGGATCAGATTGTCATAACCGCCCTTGCCTTTCACATAGACCACGTGCGCGGAAAGGGTTGAACCCTCCATTGTGAATTCCGGTTCAACCCACTCGTGCTCAATCTCCATACCCAGCGTGAAGCTCACCTTTCCTTTCGGACCCGAAATCTGCATGACCGCGACCTGGTCGGGGCGGGAGACAAACATCTTCCGCTCCCAGTCCCCATGCTCATCCGACCACGCGACGCGGAGCTCGCCGTTGGTAAAGTTTTGCGTCATCGCATAGTTTTCATAGCGTTTTGACTGAAGCGTCATTTCCAGGTTGAGCATAAACGCCGGATGAAACGGATCCGTCTGAAGAAGCTTGTGTCCGGTCAGCTCCCGGAATTTTCCGTGGACTTTTGCGGGGCCCTTAATCCCGGCCGCGAGGCCGATTTTTTTCAATTCAGCGCTATGCTCCGCGAGGTCATAGACAATCTCCTTGTTGCCCTGCGGCAGGTAGAGCTTATGATGGTTCAACACCACGGTCTCCCGGTAGGGTTCCCCGAACATGATCGCGCCCATCGTGCCGTTCCCGGTCAGAAAGCCCCCCTCCCACCGTTCTGCCGGCTCGGTGGTTGTGGCTCCGATAAATTTATTATCTACAGGCTCCACCGCCTGCGCTGCTGACACGGTGACGACGCTGATCAGTGCACAAAAAGCGATCCCGGCGGTCGCAACTGGCTTACGTGTTTTATTGGTTTTAATCATCATTTTCATCGTCTCAGTTCCTTATCTCTATCGCCCCGAGATCTGGACAGCCCTGAATGGAGTTGCCCAAAATATCCTGTTCCACTTTTAGCCCCAGCCATAGCCCAACCTCATCTCTGGGCAATTTTTCAATTTCGATGCCGGCATCGCGGATCAGCTTCGCATTTTGCGGGATGTAATCTTCGAGCTTAAACCCGCCTGGGTTTTTGAATTCGGGATTGCCGATGATCTCCTGGCTCGATTCAAATGGAATTCCATCTGGAAAAACGGCGGCGTGAGCGATCAGATTGTTGCGCACAATATAGATAGGATTCTCAGGCATTTTAATGTTCCGGATCTGGGCCTGATCGCCGACCACATTCAGCGGCTCATCCTGAATGTAAAAGATATTATTGGCGATCAGCAGTCCGTCGGTGGAAGGCGAAAAAGACATACAGCTCCGCGCACCTTTTTTAACAAACACGGTGTTGTTATAGATGTAGGAATGGTACGGACCGTTTTTCTTCGTCCCTTTCCCCGCAAAGCCGCTCATCCAGAGCACCTTGCCCTCCTGAAACGCGCGGTTCTCCCCTTTCCGGCGCGAGCCGTCATTGACGCTGATGTTATAGCGGTAGGCACAGTTATGGTTGTTCCCCAAAATCTCCACAAATCCGCCCTCATTATCGAGACTGAGGTTGTATTGCACCACAACATCGCGGCAGTTGAAATCGATATGAATTCCGCACGAGTCGCCCCCTCCTCTCGCGTGCATGAATTGATTGTGTTCAATCAGTACCCGCTCGCTGCCCCACGGCCAGATCCCGCTGCCGCGGGCGTGCATTCGCGGGTCAAAGCTCGATCCCGAACCCTCCACCACATTGCCGCGCACCAGCAGATCCTTCACACGGCTGGGTTGAATGGCGGGGCCGCCGATGTTTTCCATGAAATTATCCAGAATCTTTACCTGCTGAACATGTTTCATCTCGATCGCTTTGAACCCGGTTCGACGAATATCGCAGTTTCGAACCACAATATGCGACGAATCCATCTCCTGGCCCCACATGCCGATACCGATGCCGAGCGAAGAGGCCGGATGGCGCCCGCTAAATTTCGTCGTACGGCTTGCATAAACATCATGAATTTTCAGATCACGGATCAGAATGTTTGAAAAGCCGCCATCGACCGACTGCAGATAGACGCCGAACGTTTTGTCCACTTTGTTCGGGTGATTTTTTCCATTGGCAGTGATCTCCAGATCCCGCACCTGCACATAGTGGCAATCGATCAAATG
>CAZAPF010000040.1:0-43976 GCA_964486885.1 uncultured Verrucomicrobiota bacterium | reverse complement strand
TTACCTATGTGGAATACATGCGGTTTTCCGCTCTGGAAAAAACCTTCGTGCATACCGGCGGGATGGTCGGATTCATGCTGGGATCTCTTCTGCTCGGCGGATTGGTGAAGCGGCTGGATAAGAAAAAAACCGGCTATCTGGCCATGATCATTGGTTCAGCGGGCTGCCTCGCGCTGCTGGCTATTTTCAGTGGTGGACTGATGGAGACGAAAGCGGTTCAGCTGTTCGTGGACTATAAAGGGGAAGCCTTCCATCTTTCTGCGGTGGTCTTCGGAGTTTTGCAGACGCTGTGGTGGGGCGGATGCGGGATTCTGGTGCCGCTGGCCATGGCTATGATCGCGGATCTTTCGGCGCTGAAAAAACTGCAGACCGGCGAAGTGACGGAGGGGCGCTATGCCGCTGGATTTTCTTTCTTCATGAAGGCTGCCACAGCGCTGGGACTTTTTGTGACCGGCTACATCCTCAAAGGGGTCGGCTATATTTCCGGCGCCGAAAGCCAGTCGGCGGATACCCTCGATAACCTGGCACTGATGACCTTCATTGTCGGCCCGATCCTGATGGTGGTTTCCTTTTTTATCCTTCGGAAATATCCGATCACCCACGAAACCATGAACGAGCTGCGTGCGCAGTATGGAGCGGAAGAGGGCTAGAGCACTTCACGAATGAAATGCCGTACCCAAAGTGGAGGGTCGAGTGCCACCTCGACTAAACCCGCCCGAGTGGAAGACCGGGTGGAACCGGTCCCTCCATTACGGCATCTCAATTGTCTAATGCTCTAGGTTCTTAAACGCGATTGAATACATGCAACGATGCACAACGTTTCCCTCAGGGTAAACGTTCCCTGCACAAGATGGTGTAGTGATCGCTTACCCGAAGGGAAGCGATGAAACGGCAGTTTAGATTGAGGGCAGGAGTTATATCATGAAGTTGAAAATGAAAAGTTTAATTTTAGTGGCCGCGCTGATGAGTTCAGTAGGCCTGGTTTCGGCGGATGCATCCGGTAAGCAACCCAATGTCCTGTTCATCGTGGTGGACGACCTGGGTTGGAAAGACACCGGATGCTACGGAAGCACCTTCTATGAAACGCCGAATGTCGACCGTCTTGCCGCGACGGGGATGCGCTTTACCGATGCCTATTCCGCGCATCCGCTCTGCTGTCCGACGCGTTCGAGCATTATGACGGGGCAATATCCGGTACGTACGGGTTTCACGGCCGCATCGGGGCATGTTGTGGGGGAACACCAGCACGCAGAGACTTTAAAGGGGCCTTCCGACCAACGCGCTACCGGACCCAGCTCCATCAATTATCTGCCGCTTGAATATTTCACGCTGGGCGAGGCGTTCAAGGACGCGGGCTACCAGACGGCCTTCCTCGGCAAGTGGCACATGGGACATCCGCCCTACACCCCGGAAAATAACGGCTTCGATTTTGTGGTCGGCGGACGGGCGCATCCCGGACCACCCGGACGCGATGGCAAACGCAAGTTTTTCCCCCCGTGGGATAAAACCGGAACGCTTCCTGAAAATCCGCCAAAGGATAAGCATATCGACGACTATCTGGGCGATCGCGCGGTGGAATACATCAACCGGCATAAGGACCAACCCTTCCTGATGTGCTTCTGGCTCTACGATGTCCACGCGCCGTTCCAATCCAAGCCGGAGCTGGTGGAAAAATGGAAGGCAAAGGTCGATCCGGACAACCCGCAGCACAGCCCGACCATGGCCGCGATGATTGAAGTGATGGATGATAACGTCGGCCGCGTGCTCGACGCGCTCGAAGCCAACGGTATCGCCGACGATACGATCGTGATTTTCACATCCGACAACGGCGGTAACATGTACGATGTGGCCGACGGTACCACGCCCACCAATAACGAGCCGCTCCGTTCGGGAAAAGGCAACAACTATGAAGGCGGCGTCCGTATTCCGCTCATCGTCCGCTGGCCGGGACGGACCACGTCCGGTTCCAACAGCCATTCTGTAATCTCGACGGTGGATCACTATCCATCCCTGTTGCAGATGACCGGGCAGAAACTTCGCCCGCAGGATCATAAGGATGGTGTCAGTTATGTTCCCGCCCTCAGGGGGCAGTCTTTTGATCGTGGTGTCACGATCTGCGATTTTTCCCATTTTGTGCCGGCCACCATGAACATCCCCAACACCTGGATCCGTTCCGGAGATTGGAAACTGCTGCGCTTCTGGTTCGATGGCGCGGGGCAGGAGCATCGATACGAACTCTACAACCTCAAGGATGATATCGGTGAGACGAAGAATCTGGCAGCCACTTATCCCGAGAAGGTCCAGGCCATGGCCGCGATGCTCGACGGGTATTACAAAAAGACCGGTGCGCTGAAGTCCAACCGCAACGAGGCCTACAACGGACGTACCGTCGGGGTTTGGTCGGCAACGGGTACGGGATCGGTTTCCGCGAACGACGGCGCATTGGTGCTGGAAGCCGGGCAATCGCAGTTCGACGTTCGTACCCGTGTGACGCCGAGTCTGGTGAATTCGGCATGGATTGAG
The DNA here is from genome assembly GCA_964486885.1 of uncultured Verrucomicrobiota bacterium. Lineage (GTDB taxonomy): Bacteria > Verrucomicrobiota > Kiritimatiellia > Kiritimatiellales > Pontiellaceae > Pontiella. Next base: position 41,453 of record CAZAPF010000040.1, on the reverse strand, counting down.
TTCGAGGCCCGTTCGAAAAAGGGCAGTGAGGTCAGCCTGCAATGGACGTCGCAGGCCACGCCGGAGTTCGGTGCCCCAAAACGGTCGGAGGACAAACAACTTTCCAACGATTGGAAACCCTTCCGTGTGAAAATGAACTTCAAAGGCCGGATCAAGGAAATCCGTTTTGTGTTGTCGAACGATGGCGATGTCGCCGAGCTGCGGAACGTTAAGTTGCTGACACCCGATGGATCAACCATCACCCACTATGAGTTTTATTAGTCCCTCTCTATTCAAATCCCAAGATGGGTTACTATTCGTTCCCAATCATATTTACGACGGTTTTCTTTACCACCCGGTTGTCTTACAGACTCGCCTCGCGTCGCTAGAGGGCACAGAGCCACAGAGATTTCGGTAGCTCCGTGTCTCAGTGCTCTCTGTGGTGAAATCTATTTTGGTTCCGGCTTTGCTGGATTAGGAGCATTATAATGAAGTTGAAAATGAACAAATTAATGGTCGCGGCCATGATGATCAGCGCGATGGCGCAGGGGGCGTCCCGTTCCCCGAATGTGCTGCTGCTGACGGTGGATGATATGAATTGGGATTCGCTGGGGGTGACGGGATGCTCCATTCCGGACATCACGCCGAATATCGACCGGCTGGCAGGGCGGGGGTTCCGTTTTCATCATGCCCATGTGGCCAGCACGATCTGCGGGCCGTCGCGCAATGCCATGCTGACGGGGCGTTATCCGCATTGCTCCGGCAGTATGGGGCATGGACAGCAGCCGCCGGAAGGATGGGCCGCGCCGGAGGTGGTTACGCCGCGCCTGGATACCTATCTGCATCAGCATGGCTATTATACCGGTGCCATCCTCAAAAATAGCCGCCAGCTCAATCCGACGTTTGACATCCGTTTTCATGAAAAACCGTTCGGAGTCGGCGCGAAGGACCGCGACCCGGATGCGTTTTTCGAGCGCACCAAACGGGTGATTGAAAATGCTAAAAGCGCGGGCAAGCCGTTTTTCCTATACGCCAACCCGATCGATCCGCACGATCCCTGGCCGCGCACAAAAAGCGAGGCGACCATGCGGGCGCAGTGGAATCCGGACGATCCCTATCCGGAAGCCACCACGCAGTACGACCCCGACGAGGTGTATGTGCCCGCCTATCTCCCGGATACGCCGGAGATCCGCAAGCACATTGCGCCCTATTATGATTCGGTTCACCGCGGCGACCGCTGCATCGGCGCCGTCCTCCGCGCACTGGAGGAGAGCGGCGAGGCGGAAAATACCCTGATTGTTTTTCTTTCGGACAACGGGATGCTGCCACCGGGCGCGAAACGCTCGCTTTACGACAGCAGTACGCGTACCCCGCTCATCTTTAACTGGCCGGGAAAAATCCAGTCCGGATTCGTGGATCAAAAGCATTTGGTTTCGTCTATCGATATCATGCCGACGGTCATCGAGGCGGTCGGCCTGCCTGAAGTCAAGGGACTGGAGGGCAAGTCGCTCTGGCCCATGCTGCAAGGGAATGCCCCGAAAGAGTGGCGTGAGTTTGTCTATGCCGCGATGAGCTATTACGTTAAGTCAGAGCCGGAAGCTTATTTCCCCGGTCGCGCAATGATCGGCAAAGAATATACCTATGTGTTCAATATCCATTCGATGCGCGATCCGGAGCGCGTGAATGCCTTCGATGCGGGATACCCGTTGATCCAGATGCTTAGGCGTTCCGGGGAGCGGGAACAAGCCCGGGCGGTGCAACTGGTCCGCCGCCCGCCGGAAGAATTTTACAACACTAGGAAAGATCCCGGTTGCTGGAACAACCTGATCAAAAATCCGGAGCAAAAGCCGCGGTTTGAAAAATATAAAAAGGCACTGGAGCAGGAAATGCGCACGACGGGCGATCCCGAATCGCACGTGTTTACAAGTCCATAGATACGAGAGGAAAGAAGGCCTGCCGAAGCACCACCCCGAAGATGCACTACTACCTCAATGTTTTAAATTGGCGAATGGCCGGGATTTAGCCGGCAACGTATGATGTAGGCTCCGGTCCCCGACCGGGCGCACGCGCGCACTGCAATGAACCCAGGCCCCGCTCAACCGGCCATTCCTCCGGGCGCCATGTGGGGCACATGGCCTACACCAATACTTGACGCGTGAATACTACTATCCGTCATGTTCTTGTTTTTCTGGCAAGGTTTTCATGTTTTAATTCTTTAAACGACTACTTAGCAGTAGCTCAGCAAGGGCTGTTTTTGATCACGAATCTCGCTAATCACGCGAATTAAATGCAGGAGGAAAGATTGTGGCGGAGCTTATCTATAAGGATGAATCGTACAAGGTGGTTGGTGCTTGTATGGAGGTTTATAACGAAAAGGGGTTCGGATTCCACGAGGCTGTTTATCAAGAGTGTCTTGAACTTGAACTGAGCTTCCAGTCTGTGCCGTTTGATCCGCAGAAGGAATTGAGCTTGGAATATAAGGGACACCCGCTTGAGCATACCTATATTCCAGACCTCATTTGCTTCGGTAAAATTGTTGTTGAACTCAAAGCGGTTTCTGCGTTGACCGATGATCATCGGGGCCAGGTTCTCAATTATTTACGGGCGACGGGAATGAAACTGGGAATTCTGGTTAATTTTGGAAATTCTGGAAAACTCGAATGGGAACGAATTGTTCTTACCTGAGTTTCTGTATTTGCGTGATTAGCGAGATTCGTGATCAAATAATCAATATTTTCTATAATTCCGTTCCGTGGTGGTCAGTCCCACTTGAGTTCGACGGGCAGGACATAGTTGAGCGGCTGGGCGGCCGGGGCGCGGGTTTCGCGGATGGCGATGGTGACGGCGAGGGTGCCCATGCGGTGAAAGTCGGGCGCCGTGGTGGGGAAGGGCATGCCGGCGATTTCGGAGGCCGTTGGAATATGGTCGAATCCGACCACGCGCAGCTCGTCGGGAACCGCGACACCGGCCTCTTTCGCGCAGCGGATCAGGAATGCGGCGTGGATGTCCTCCAGGCAGATAACCGCGGTGGTGCGCTCGGTTTCCGGTTTATCCCGAAAGGTTTTGATGAATTCAGCCGCGAGCGTGTCTCCGGAATCGGAGTGAAAGTCTTCGGACCAGCAGAGTTCCGGAAGCGGTTCAATCCCTTTGGTCTGCAGGGCATCGAGGTAGCCTTCGTAGCGGTCGTTGTTGGAACGGTAGAAGATTTCGCGGTTCTGGCTCTTCATTTTTTTAAAGGCGATGCGGGTGTGGCCCTCTTCGAGCAGGCGCATGGTGATGTCGAAGCCGAGCTGGTAGTTGTCGAAGGTCACATTGCTGCGCTGCTGTTTCGGGTAGGCGAGGTCGGTGAGCACGACGGGAAGGTTGGTGAAGGGTTCGGCCAGATAGTCTTTGCGGTACTGTTTAATGGTGCGGGGCAGGGGATAGATGATCAGGGCATCCACGCCATACTGCGCCATGGTTTTGGCCTGGAGTTCCTCCTGTTCGTAGGTGGCGACGGTCGCGGTGGTCAGGGTGATGCCGTGCTGTTTGCAGTTGTCCCGGATCCCGGTCAGTACATCGTCGAGCACGGACTCGGCGGCGGAATCGGGATAGATGAGGCCGATCTGTTTGCAGGTCTTGGTTTTTTCAGCCTGCTGTTCCGGGAGTTGTTTCACAAAACAGCCGCTTCCGTGCTTTCGGTAAATGATACCCTGTTTTTCAAGGAGTACCAGCGCGGCCGCGACGGTTGAGGTGGACACCTCAAACTTCCGCTGCAGGTCGCGTACGGTCGGCAAACGGTCGCCGGGTTCCATCGGACCCGCCAGCAGCACGTCGGAAATAAAGGTCTCCGCAATTCGTTTGGGCAGTTGTTTCGCTTTCAAATGATTTCTCCTTAACTGATCGCCCGGATGGTAGGCGGATAGTGGGCAGATAGTAGGCGGAATTGTTTGTTCGGACAAGAGTGAATGAAGAACAAAGCCGTAGGTGATGGTGCGGGAAACGGTTTCGTTCCTTCCGTTTTCACTTCTTACCATTCTTCGTTCCATAGCGAACCACCCTCTTCCAGCTCATCCGCAGGTGTTTTGACAGGATTAACAAGATTCACATGATCCTGTTCAACCACGGCCACTGCATCGTAAGGGTTCATGACGACCTCTCTTCCAGAAGGTTTGGACATACCTGTTCTTCGGTTGCAACCTAGGTGATTAACAAGATCAAAATCATGTTCATCCTGTTAATCCTGTCTAAATAAAAACTGCTGCGACGCGTAGCGAGTTCGACAAAGGAAGAACAACCCGCGTTAGTTCCTTCCATTTTCACTTCTTACCATTCTTCGTTCCATGGCGAACAATCCTCTTCCCGCTCATCCGCAGGTGTTTTGACAGGATTAACAAGATTCACATGATCCTGTTCAATCACGGCCAATTTGTGCTGTTGGTTTTAGCAGAATCATGGATGGCAGAACCAAAATTCGTTGTTTACCCACCTGTGATTACCAAAACGAACTCCTATGCCCATTCCCAAGGATAGGTGTTTTGGATATGTTTTATGTCGAACATAGGGAGTGGGTGATCCACACAGGGCTATTGCGTCTGTAATGCCATTCTGAATACGCAATGGTTAATTCGGGTTATCTTTTTGTTGACGGAAAGTCGATCGTGTAGGATAACGCTATGTGTTCGCAAATGAATAAAGATCGAACATCGGGGAGTGGGTGATCCGCTCGGGGTGCGAATACAGGTAAGTTGGAAAGAAACGGATCGGGGCATGGTTTCCCGGTTGTAACCAGAAGGAGACGAAAGATGAGGAAGGCAATGAAGTGGAAGATCGCAGTATTAACCCTGGGGCTCGCGGCGGGTGCGCAGGCCGGGATCCTGTTCTCGGACGGGTTCGAAAGCGGGGACTTTACCACGGGAGGGTGGACGGTGGAAAAAGCCCCCGTGGTCAGAACGGGTGGACAGGTCAGTGGCTCCTATTGCGCCCAAATCGCTTGGGCTCATGTGTTGACAAAAAGCCTGGACCTCTCCGGCAAGACTGGGGTCACCTTATCCTATGCCATCAACTGCGACCCCCTCCTGGAGACCAATGAGTTCATCGCTGTCGAGGCGTCGGCCGATGGCGGCGCCAATTGGGTCACGCTCGAAGAGGCAAGAAATAACGGGTATGCGACCCGGGAGTGGAGCATTGCTCCGGAAATGCTCACGTCCGGTTTCGCGTTCCGTTTCGTTGGCCCCGGTGTGGGCAGGTGGTGCAGGATCGATGATGTGCTGGTTACGGATGATTCGGTAGCGAGCCCGCCCGTTTTCATGAGTGATCCGGTGGTTGAAGCCGCTGCGGAGGACTCGGTTGCCTATAGCGGCACGCTCGCGGATAACGCGTTGGATCCGGATGGCGATCCCATGACCTTCTCGCTGGTTTCCCCCACCAACACCTGGTTGGCTGTTGCGGAAGACGGAACGCTCAGCGGCACGCCGGGATCGGGCGATTACGGCCCCAACAGCTGGACGGTGCAGGTGTCGGACGGCACGTTCTCCAATACGGCCACGCTGGAGATCAACGTGGGCTATGGCGGCGCACGGATGGCCCTGTTCTCGGACGGATTCGAAAGCGGTGACCACACGACGGGAGGGTGGACAATAGAGGCGGGTCAGGCCAGATTTAGTAGCGCCGCGGCCAGTGGCAGCAATTGCGTCAATCTCGTATGGGGTGATAAATGGCGCAAAGACCTGGATCTCGAGGGGATGACCAAGGTCACCCTGTCCTATGCCATCAACTGCAGCCCCGACTTACCGGAAGCTAATTCCATCGCGCTCGAGGTGTCGGCCGATGGCGGTGCCACTTGGGTCACGCTCGAAGAGTTAAAGGGAACTGCCGGATATGTGGCTCGGGAGTGGAGCCTTGCTCCGGAAATGTTTACGTCCGGTTTCGCGTTCCGTTTCGATCAGATTGGCTTCCCCGGTTCGGGCGAATGGTGCAGGATCGATGATGTGCTGGTTACGGCCGCAGCTCCGGAAGGGGGTGTCTATGCGGCATTCGATGCGGTGGCGGATCCCGTCAACCTGATCGCGAACCCCCAGTTCAATCTGCTGGACAGCCAGCTTCCGGACACCGAGCAGACTACCTACAACGTGCTGGGATCGTTTGGGGACGCCCAATGGTTCACCAACAAGACGGCCAACATAACGGGCTGGGCGCATTATTATGCGGATCCGAACGGCCTGACCGCGGCGGTGGGCACGCCTCACGTCATTGACGGCGTCGGGGAACTGGATAGCACCTTCTATCTGGATACACACGTCAATGCCACAGAGGTTACGTTGAACTCCTCGATGGACTATCGCAACGGAATGAAGCAGGAAGACATTCTCGCCGGTACGTCGATCAATCCGGCGGCGACGTATGCGCTGAGTATTGATGCCTGGCAGAGGCCCAGTGGTACGGTTCAGGACAACGCGACCTTTAGGTTTGCTTTGACCGCCGGCGCGGACGCCACCAATATGGCCAACGCGGTTGCCGGCTCGCTGCTGCAAACCGCGGCGACCAATCTGCTGAAGGTGGCTGGAACTCCGCAGGTGCTGTCGGTCAGCGGGGCTGCTCTGGCGACCGCCCAATCCGGCGGACCGGTGAATGTGATCTTCGACCATATCAACCCAATCGCGATTCCGGGCTTCCCGGGCGGCGTGGCTGCGGGGGATGTGAATAACAACAACTTGGTGTCGCAGCTCAAGATTGGCGAGGTGTCGCTGCTCCTGGTTATTCCCGAGAACGACCTGAACAAGGATGGTGTCTTTGATCAGGCCGATGTCGATCTGGCCCAGCTCTATCTGGACGGCGCTGGCGGGGACTCCGCGGCCGACCGTCAGGCTGCCTGGATTGCCCTGGGGAAAACCCCGACCGAGGCGCTGGCCCAACTGAACCTGACCGACTTCGATATCGATGGCGACGGGACGTTCGATTTAGCCGATGTCGCTGCGCTTTGGGGACCGCAGGATGTGGTGGTGCAGGCTGTTATGAACGGATCGGGCATGGAGTTCGTGTGGCCCAGTAATGTGGGTAAAACCTACGACCTGGAATCGTGCACCTCGCTGGTGATTTCAAACTGGGCCGTCTACAACGACGGGGTTACGACTTATGAAAACATGGCCTCCACGCTTCCGACCAATAGCCTGATCGGTGTTCAGGACGACGGACAACCGGTCCGCTTCTTCCGCATTATTGAAAAATAACCTTCAGGCTGTTTGTTAAAGCATCCTCAATACGGCGACGCAAACCGCCGTATTGAGGATTTGTTTGGCTCTACGTAGAATTTGGTGGTGGATGGAGCCAGGCAGGAGAGTTTTTTAGACGGGATAACAGGATAAACAGGATGAGCATCTTGTTAATCCCTCAACTGACAAAGACAAGAGAATTGATGACGTCAGGATCGTAAATTGTACCATAGAAAAGCAATAGCCGTTGTTTGGTTGTGATTGAGCAGGGTCATATTCAAAAGCATCCTGTCCATCCTGTTATCCCGTCTAAAAAATCCGTCGCCGCAAAGCATAATTCCCGCATCTAGGATTAATGCCGCGAAGCATAATTAGAGGTAGCGTTTATGAAGAATACCTATCGAGCCAAATCAACCATCGTTGGCGTCTGTTTAACGGTTTGCATGTCCGCTGTCTTGCCATCGTGGGGGCAGGAAATAACCTTTCTATCAAGAAAGCAGCAGGACTATTTCCAGAATCCTCAAGACTGCATCGAGATGCTCTCCAAGGTGGATCGAATTGGTATGTACGTCGGCCATCTTACCCCTGGTGGTGGAAACAATCCAATCACGGATGAAGAACTGAAAAATGTTGTCGATGTGGCGAATGCATTAGGCAAGGGGTTCTATATTGAAATGGGTGGATTATCTACATGGTATAAAGATAGTCCCGAAACGCTTGCCGTGGATTCGTTCACTTCGGAAAGTAATAAAGTTGCGAGGCTCGTCGATCTGGGAGCCAACGTTGAATATATTTTCTATGACAATCCTCTCATCCGCATACTGATGACTGAAGGGCTGAACGGTGGAACGATGGATGGTGACTGGACGCTGGATGCGGCGGTTCATGAACTGGCCAAAGTCACAAAGATGTGGAAGGACTATATTCCGGGAGTAAAGATTGGTCCGATTGGATCGCCGGTATGGAGAGGTTGGAAAGGTGAAGGCCCATTTGGGAAACCACATGGGCTGCAGGATGGGTATTATGATCTGTACGAAATGCTCGGAAAGATAAGAGATATCTTTCCTCTGTATGATACTGAAATTGATACCTATGAAATTGATTTTCCCTATAAGTATGTCGATGAGGAAGGTGACAAATTAGCTACTGCGCAACATCATGCCAATGATCAGGCGTATTGGGTAAACCGGCTTAGAGACATCGAGAATGAAGTGAAGAATGGTTTTCCTTTTGCTGATATGGAATTTGTTTTTATTTATAATGATAATGCACCTTCGCGTCAGGACTTTGATCAAAGTGTTCATGCATGGATTGATCTGTATTGCAATCAATATGGCGGTAATCCGGATATTTATACCATTCAGAGTTGGTATGACATCTTTGATGAACCCGATGACCTTATGCCGGAGACGACACCCTATACCTTTTCCTGGATCGTAAAGGGCGTTATTGAACAATACCAGAATGGGGGCGCCGAGACCCTGTTCTCGGACGATTTCGAAAGCGGGAATCTCACCGCGGGAGGGTGGACGCTTGCGGACAATCCTCTAGTTAGGAACGTCGCTCCATATACCGGCACCAACTGTGTCCTGCTCAACGCTGACGATGTGCTGACCAAAGCGTTCAGCACGGAGGGCAAGACCGGTCTCACATTGTCCTATGCCCGCAGGTGCTCTGCGGGAAATGAGGCATTAGATGATGGGGAGTACCTCATGGTCGAATGGTCGCCGGACGGTGTTACCTGGCACCTGCTGGAGCAGACACAGGATGGGGCCTATGCGGTTGTGGAATTTCCTCTTCCCGTAGAAGCCGAAAACCAGGCCGGTTTCCAATTCCGTTTCTATGAGAACGCGGATACAGAATGGGCAAGGATTGATGACGTATCCCTCGAGGGGGCGCCTGCGGGCAGCAACACGCCGCCGGTCTTCATACGCGATTCGTTGGTTGAAGCCGATGCGGCGACCACCGATGCTTATAGCGGCACGCTCGCGAATAAAGCGGTTGATCCGGATGCCGATCCGGTGACCTTCTCGCTGGTTTCCCCCACCAACACCTGGTTGGCTGTTGCGGAAGACGGAACGCTCAGCGGCACGCCGGGATCGGGCGATTACGGCCCCAACAGCTGGACGGTGCAGGTGTCGGACGGCACGTTCTCCAATACGGCCACGCTGGACATCAACGTGGGCTGGGGGAGTGAACGGGTGACCCTGTTCTCGGACGGATTCGAAAGCGGGGACTTCACGGCGGGAGGGTGGACGCTGGAAAAAACTCCCATGATCCAAGCGGGCGCATATTCCGGTAGCCATTGTGCCCAAATCGAATGGGGTGATGTGTTGACCAAAAGCCTGGATCTCGAGGGCATGACCGAAGTCTCCTTATCCTATGCCATCAATTGCAAGACTGACATGCCGACCAATACGTTCATCGCGCTCGAGGTGTCGGCCGATGGCGGCGCCAATTGGATCGAGCTGGAACGGACAAGAAATAACGGGTATGCGACCCGGGAGTGGATCCTTGCTCCGGAACTGCTCACGTCCGGTTTCGCGTTCCGTTTCGATAAGATTGGCGCCGCTTCGGGCGATTGGGGCAGGATCGATGATGTGCTGGTGACGGCCGCGAACTCCGGCTATGGCGTTTTCTCGAATCTATACACGCTGGCCCATGGACCGTTGGGGCACGATGACACCGACGGCCTCAACAACCTCGCCGAATATGCACTCGGTGGAAACCCCACCAGCAACGATGCCGCATCCATCGTTCCAATCTTCCAGGCTCTTGGCGATCACTTCTATTACATCCATAACGAGCGCACCGACGACCCCAACCTGCGCTACACCGTCCAGCTCTCCACCAACCTGGTTTCCAATGATTGGAATACCAACGGCGTGGAATGGGTGGGGGAGGCCGCTTTTTCCAATGTCTGGAAATCCGTTACCAACCGCACCGATGTTGGTAAACGCGAATTCATCCGCCTGCATATTGAAATGGAGTAAGTTTATGAAAAGAGTAGTAACCATTGTTTTGCTGGCATGCACGTTGTCAGCGGGGGCCCAGGAGATCACGTTTTATTCAAGAGGGCAGAAGCATTATTTTCAGCATCCTGAACAATGCATCGAAATGCTCTCCAGGGTTGACCGAATTGGTATGTATGTCGGCTATCTTAACCCTGATAATCCAGACAAACTAATCACGGATGAAGAATTAAGGGATATTGTTGATGTGGCGAATGCATTAGGCAAAGGGTTCTTTGTGGAAGTGGGTGGAGTGCATACCTGGTTTAGAGATGATCCCGAAACGGTTGCCGTTAATTCGTTCACACAGGAAAGTAGTAGAGTTGCAAGGCTCGTCGAGCTAGGAGCCAACATTGAATACATTTTCTATGACAATCCCCTCATACGCCTACTGATGAGTGACGGACTGAACGGTGGAACGATGGATGGTGACTGGACGCTGGAAGAGACGGTTCATGAATTGGCCAAAGTTACAGCAATGTGGAAAGACTATATTCCGGGAGTAAAGGTTGGTCTTGTTGGGTCGCCTGTATGGCGAAGTTGGAAAGGTGAAGGGCCTTTTGCGAAACCACAAGGGCTGCTTGAAGATGGGTATTATGATATTTACGAAATGCTTGAAAAAGTAAGAACTGTTTTTCCGCTGTATTATACTAGTCTTGATGCCTATGAAATTGATTTTCCCTATAATTGGATCGATGAAAAATTAGCTGCTGCGCAACATCATGCCAATGATCAGGCGTATTGGGTAAACCGGCTTATAGACATCGAGAATGAAGTGAAGAATGCGGGTATGGAATTTGTTTTCATTTTTAATGATAAGGCAGATTCGCGTGAGGACTTTAATCAGGATGTCCATGCATGGATTGATCTTTATTGCAATCAATACGGCGGCAATCCGGATATTTATAACATTCAGAATTGGGATTATGACCACTTTCATGAACCCCAGGAACTTATGCCGGAGACGACACCCTATACCTATTCCTGGATCGTAAATGGCATTTTAGATCAATACCAACCTACGGACACCGGGACCCTGTTCTCGGACGGATTCGAAAGCGGTAGCTTCACTAATGGAGGGTGGACGACTACGGGAAACGCTACCGTTAAGACCCTCGCTACCTATTCCGGCACCAACTGTGCCGTGGTCACCGGTGCCGGCGTACTGACCAAAGCGTTCAGTACGGAGGGCAGGACCGGTCTCTCCTTGTCCTTTGCCTGGAGGTGCTCTGGAGGCGAGCAAACATTTGGAGCCGGGGAAACCCTCATTGCCGAGTGGACGACGAATGGCGTTGATTGGATCCAGCTGGCGCAGACGCAGGATTCGGCCTATGCGGTTGTCGAGTGGCCGCTTCCCGCAGAAGCCGAAAACCAGGCCGGTTTCGCGTTCCGCTTTTATGAGACCGGGGCGGGTGCTCGATGGGGGAGGATTGATGACGTATCCATCGCACCTGCGGACAGCAACACGCCGCCGGTCTTTATACGCGATCTGGTGGTTAAGGCCGATGCGGGGGCCACGGATGATTATAGCGGCACGCTCGCGAATAAAGCGGTTGATCCGGATGCCGATCCGGTGACCTTCTCGCTGGTTTCCCCCACCAACACCTGGTTGGCTGTTGCGGAAGACGGAACGCTCAGCGGCACGCCGGGATCGGGCGATTACGGCCCCAACAGCTGGACGGTGCAGGTGTCGGACGGCACGTTCTCCAATACGGCCACGCTGGAGATCAACGTGGGCTATGGCGGCGAACGGGTCACCCTGTTCTCGGACGGATTCGAAAGCGGTAGCTTTACTAATGGAGGGTGGACGCTGGCAGCCTCGCCTACAATCATAACGAACGGACAGGCCAGTGGCGCCTATGGCGCCCAAGTCGAGTGGGGTGATGTGTTGACCAAAAGCCTGGACCTCTCGGGCGCGACCAACGTCACCTTATCCTATGCCATCAGCTGCATCTCCACCATGCCGACCAATACGTCCATCGCGCTCGAGGTGTCGGCCGATGGCGGCGCCAATTGGATCGAGCTGGAACGGACAAGAAATAACGGGTATGCGACCCGGGAGTGGATCCTTGCTCCGGAACTGCTCACGTCCGGTTTCATGTTCCGTTTCGATAAGATCGGCACCGCTTCGGGCGATTGGGGCAGGATCGATGATGTGCTGGTGACGGCCGCGGCTCCGGAAGGTGTCCAGTCCGCCCCCAACGTGATTGTGTTCCTGATGGATGACTTCGGACTGACGGACGTGCAGCAGCATCCGACCTATTTCCCGGACGGCAGCCCGTTGTTTGAGACCCCGAATATGCATCGCTTGGCGAGCGAGGGAATGCGGTTCGATCATATGTACGCCCAGCCGTTGTGTTCGGCCAGCCGGTTCGCGCTGCTCTCCGGGCAGAATTCCGCGGCACGCTATGCGGCGTGGGCGGCCATTGTGAACGGGGCGACGCCCGAACCGTCCCTGCCGACCAGTTCGGTAGCCACACGGGCCTATAACTTCCCTTCCTTCCGCGATCACATGCCGCTGGAAATCGAAACGATTGCGGAGCGCATGAAGGAGGCCGGCTATGCAACCTGGCATGTGGGCAAATGGCATCTTTCGCCAAACACCGGTGGTTCAAACCCCAATCCGCCTTCAACCTACTATCCGGTGAAACAGGGCTTCGATAAGCAGCTCAGCGTGGGTGGAGCGGGGCCGACCCCGGGCTATTTCGGTCCCTTTACGATGCCGGCGATGAACGACCATAACGGCGACCCGGCCCCCGGCGCCAAAGGCACATTCCTGCCTGAGCATATGGCGGGTCTGGTGCAGGGGTTGCTGGATGACCACCTGGCGAACAACCCGACCCAGCCCTTCTTCCTCTATTATCCGACCTATTCCATCCACGGCCCGCACGATGCCAAAAAGAGCCGCTTCAATTACTATGCCGACAAGCTTGCGGGCCTGCCCGACAGCAAGCACCGGCATCCCGTGCAGGCGGCACTGGTGGAGGGCGTGGATGGGGAGCTGGGCGCACTGCTCGATTATATGGATAGCAACGGGCTTACGACCAACACGCTGTTTTTCTTCGTGTCGGACAACGGCGGGCTCGTTAAATCCGAATCAGGTAAACTCTACGACGACATCGGCCCCGATGGAATCCCGGATGCTCCGGGGGTGTCGTCCGATGGATCCTATGCGGCCACCACCGCGCCGATCCATTCGTCCACGCCGCTATCGGATATGGCGCCGCGCAAGGGGGGGAAATCCTGCATTTATGAAGGCGGGATGCGGGTGCCGATGATTGTGCGCTATCCCGGCGGCGAGATCCCCCCCGCGACGGTTTCGTATGAGCCGGCGCATCTGATGGATATCTACCGGACGATTCTGGATTATACGCCGGCGACCCCCAAAGCGGGCTACACGCTCGATGGTGTGAGCCTCAAACCGGTGCTGCAACAGAGCGGAGCATTGCCGGAGCGCGATCTGTTCCACTATTTCCCCAATGCTTCCCAAGGAGGATATGAAGGTGAGCCCGGCGGAGCCGCCGTGCTGGATTATCCGTTCAAAATGATTGCCACCTATTCCACGGCGCATGATGCCGCGGCGATCGACTATAGGCTGTACCGCCTCGATACGGACGTCGGGGAGTCGGATAATGTTGCGGGGCGTTTTCCGGGAGTGGTGGACGCGATGCGCCAAAAACTGGATACGTTCTATGCGGATACCGGCGCGTTGGTGCCGACCCCCAACCCGGTCTATGACGGAACCTCGTTCGATTCGCCGGAAATCTCCATCGACAGCTATCTGGGAAATGCCGGCCTGGCGCTGCTGACCCCGGAAACCTTTATGATCGCCGACCCGGATGGGGACACTCGCAACAACCGTCAGGAATTCCTGGAGCAAACCGCGCCGAACACCGCCGACGAAGCCGTCGCGAACATTTGGTTGAGCGACGGTGAGCTGCGCGTTGCGCTTCCCGCCAATACCGACCAGTCCATTTACAGCATCCTCGATGCAACCGGCGCGGTGGCCTTCACGGCGGCTGAGCTGGAACTGGACGGACAGTATGGGCCGTTCTTTGTCTACAAACCGACCAACTCGGTTCCGTCACCTGATCCCGCGGATTACACCATCGCGGTCGCGGAAACAGCACGTCCTCGGAGCACCGCTGACTTTACGATCGACTACCGGGCGCTGCTGAGCGGTACCGTAAGTTCAAGGACGGATACCCTTCAGCTCAATAACAACCTGCTGGTGGATACCGGTTCCGGGCTGGCGGTTGTTCAGGGCGTTGACGTGACGACGACCGGTGTGAGCGGAGACTTCAATCCGGGCGGACCCAACGGGTTGGCCGTCGTCGGCGGGTTGAGTGATGTGTGGTTCGACAGCGAGGAAAAGGTCTCCCTGGACTTTGCCGTCGAAACCACGGAAGGAACGGCACTGACCAACCTCCAAGTCAGGATCCTGGACGTCGGCGCGCGGTCGCTTGACGGGGAAACGGTGACGCTTTCCAATGCGAGTGTTCTGGCAACGGCTACATGGCCGAGCGGCACGAGTGTTAACGGTACGCCGGGGACTCTGACGGGCACGTTTGACTTTGCGTCCGGTGAGACGCTGACGGTGCAGTCCGGTCCCGCGGGCGGCGCGAACCAGCGCACGCAGCTGAGCTACCTGACCTTCAGGCTGTCCGATTCGAGCATGGATAACACGGACACCGACGGGGATCTGCTGCCCGACAGCTATGAGGCCGCGAATCCCGCGCTGGCCGATGGACATGCCGATGAAGACGGCGATGGACGGACGCGCGGGCAGGAATATGTCGCGGGCACCAGTGACTCCGATCCCGATGACGTTTACACCCTCGGTGTCGATGGGCAGCAACTGGTATTCAGTGTGAAGGATGGGCGTGCCTACCGGCTGTATAAACGCACAACGCTCTTCGATCCACCCGTACTGCTGGAAGACTTCGGCATTATTTCCGGCGACCACAGTGTGCAACTGCCGGTCGAGATGGACGGCGATACCGTATTCTACCAGCTGGAGGCCTATCTGCCTTGATGAGAATGATGGCTACTGGTTTCCTGAGTTTGTTTGCCACGTGTACCTGGGCGTCGGTGTTGCTGGAGGAGTCGTTTGAAAACGTGACTTCCGGTTCCATCGCGGGGCAAGGCGGCTGGACGTTGAGTCACGGCATGGGATCTGTGCAAACCAACGAGGTGTTCAGCGGTTTGCAGGCGCTTCAGATTCAGAATGGTGCGGTTTCCCATGCCCTGACAAACAGTGAATCCGCCCTTTGGACACGCTTTAGGGTATTCGTTACCGCTGCGCCGGAAGTCAACCCGGTGGTTGCTGACGAAAACACCGGCGTTGCCTTTTTTGTCAGTACTAACCTGACGCTGGTGGTCTACAGCAACGCTGTTCCGGTCGAGCTTGATGTTGCGTTGGCCACGCAGGTCTGGACGCGCTTCGACGTCTATCGCGATGTTGGTTCCATGAGCTGGAATCTGAGCATGAACGGCACCACCGTTGCTGCCGGATTGCCGCTGTATTCTGCTCCGGCAGCCATGGAACAGGTGCGGCTCTGCAACGACAACCCCGATTCGGTCTTTATCGACGATATCGACATACGGAACCATGAGCTGTCATCCGAGGCGCCCGATCTGGACGACAACGGGACGCCGGACTGGTGGGAACAGAAGTATCTCGGTTCGATCACCGGCAATGATGCCAATGCCCTGTCGGGCAATCCCGGATGGACCTACCGCCAAGCCTATATCGCAGGAATCAGCCCGGTTTCGGCCGATCCGTTTGCAATTACCCGCGCCAGCTCCGGCAGCCTGAGCTGGGAGGCCCGTCCCGCGAGGGTCTATGACGTCCTCTGGACGACCAATCTGCTGAGCGGATTTACGCCGGTGGCATCCAATCTGGTTGACCAGTCCGGATTTTTCGATACCTCTTCAAACACAAATCTCCCGTCCGGTTTCTATCAGCTTCGGGTGCGCCTTGAGCCGTGAACAGATCGGCCAGCATGGAGATCGGATTGCATTCAGGTATTGCAGATAGGTACGTGATATAGGTTTATGAATACATTACTACATCAGATTCAAACAGCAGAGATTCGAATGACTAGATTCCTTATTGCCTCTCTATGCTTCATTGCTCCTGCCCAGACGTTTGCCGTCCTATTCTTGATCGCCCCTGCCGAGACACCGGAACCCCCGGTGTACGATGTGACAGCATTCGGAGCAGTGGCCAATGACGGCCTGAGCGACACGGCAGCGGTTCAGGCGGCATTGGATGAAGCAGCATCAGCGGGTGGCGGAACCGTATACATCCCGGCAGGCATCTATGATGTCGACCACCTGAATATCGGCAGCAACACGGAAATGGCCGGCGATCGAGCAGGCGCTACGGTCCTGATACGGGAACCGGGAACCGACCAGCCGTTGTTGCTTGCCAGTGCAGTCAGCAACATTACGGTCCGCGCCATCGCTTTCAACGCCAACAAAGGTGAGACATCTGGCACTCCACAGTGCCTCCGGTTTCTCGACACGGAACATTTTCTGGTGACCGATTGCGTGCTGCATGATTCCACCGGCCACACGCTCTATTGCAGCGGAACAACCAACGGTACCATCCGGAATTGTGAGTTCCATGATGGCACCACGGCGGCCGTCTACATCGTCGACAGCCGTGACATCCATGTGACGGGATGTTTTTCCCGCACCAGCGGCGAACACGGCTATCAGTTCGGGAACTGTCGTAATGTGAAACTATCCGCCGCGCATGCCACGGAAAACAGCGGGTCCGGTTTCTTCATCGACGGTTGCGACGGCGTCGTGCTGGAGGGCTGCCTGGCTCAAAGCAATACGAACAGCGGGTTCCGAGTTCATTCCACCGCTCTGCTGAACCAGAACATCACGTTCAACGGATGCGTCGCTCGACTTAACGGCACGGGGTTCTCAATCACTGACGCCCGGCACTTCGAGCTGGCCGGCTGCATGGTCAATGAAAACGGCACCGGCGTGGCCCTGGAGGACAGCCTCCAACTCTGCAGCAACTTTTCACTCACCGGATGCCATGTGGTCGGTAATCAGCAGGAGGGTATCAGCCTGCAGGGCGCGACGGTCGGTAGAATCGAAGGATGCCTGATCAACAATAATTCGCAGTCGAAGACCAACACCTATGACGCCATTTACATGGCCGACGGCGGGGGGCAAACGTGCAGCAGCATCCGTGTTTCCGGATGTTCGCTGATCGATTCCCAGCCCGTGCCAACACAGAGGCGGGCCATCACGACGACGGGCGGAAGCGATGATATGACCATTCTCTACAACGATGTTGCTGGCAACAGCAGCGCCCCAGCCATCCTCCTGGAAGGCACCAACAACACCGCGACATTGAATATTGCCCGCTGAATGCATGGCCTGAAACGCAAAGAGCAAGCATATGAAAATAAAGATATTGGTTCTGATCGGAGCGATAGCGGCTTTCTCCCTGCCGGTCCAGGCGCGTGTCATTGTTGACCTGGAGACAGGCTCCGCAGCGGCAAACACACCATCCCAAAGTCATACGCTCACCAATCTGGGCGGGACGGTTACGCTGGATGCCAGTCCTGTTCTCGGGGCGGTCGATGCGACCGAAAACGCCTTCAGCACCAATTCCGCGTCGGGTAGCATCCGGATTGAATATCTGGCGGTTGACGCCACATTCGTCCCCGTCCAGTGGAATGGCGGAAATCTGACAAACGAGTTTTCGACGGATGGAACCGCAAAGTTCCACTTCAACACCAGTGGTCTAGGCGTTAATGGTGTTGGCGACACAAACCTTCTGATAAATGCAGGTCAGGCGATTATGATTCGGTTCGACCTGAGTCGATTGGATCTTGCCAAGAATACAGCGCTGATCCTGACGCAGGCAACGACCTCTAAAGGCGCCACCTACTGGAAGCGAACCGACATAGGGATCGGGAATGTCGGCGCGGGAGAACCATTTACGCCCGGATACCAGACGATTGCGCATGGTGACATCTTTGCCGTGACTCATGCTGGCAAAGATACGCGCTTAGCTGAGATTGGAATGGATATTATTCCCGTTCCGGAGCCGTCAACGGTATACAACATTGTCGACTACGGCGCCGACGGAACGGATCAGATCGACGATACCGCCGCCATTCAGGCGGCCGTGGATGCTGCAGGAGAGGCCGGCGGTGGCGTGGTTCGCATTCCCGCTGGAACCTTCTTTGCGAACCGGGTCATCTTAACCGATAACATTGCGGTGCGCGGCGATGATCGTGCGAGCTCCATTCTGTCGCTGCCAACCAATATTGCGACCTCCATTTCCTGGATCCTCATAACGCCTAATGAGAGCCGCCAGAAAAACATCACGATCTCGGATCTGACACTCTATGGGAATCAAGATCACTATGCCGCCATCGGGGATCAGAAGATGAAGGCCACCAACCTGCGCACGATCGATAATCTGCTCGTTGAGCGCTGCACCGTCGAAGCGTTCCGGACCGCCTTGCTGATCATGAACTCATCGTATGTGACCGTGCGTGACTGCCTCGGTTTTGATAACCACAGCCTGGCCTACAGTTTCTACGCCTGCAATCAGGTGGTTATGGAAAACACGATCGCGGAAGACTCCGGGGCGCAGGGCTACGGGCTTTGGAATATCGACAGCCTTACCATGATCAATTGCGAAGCCCGCCGATGCCGGTGGCGGGAAGAGTTCCATGGCAAGACCTCCGGCTCCTACACGATTGACGGTTCCAAGCAGGTTAAACTGATCAACTGCCTCGCCGAAGACAGCTATGCCGGCGGTTGGTGGGCACTCTCCACCACAGACACTCTCACCGAACACGGCCTGCCGCCGACGGACATCTCGTTCTATAACTGTATCGCCCGCAACAATGCAGGCTCCGGTATCTCCATGCGGGTTGCCGACAGAACCACCATTGAAAGCTGCATCGTCACCAACAACGGGACCATCGGCATCGAGTTCATGAACACCCACGATGAAAGCGAAGCCGGCTTCGCGCTGGCCAACTTCACCATCAGCAACAGCCTGATTGCCGACAACGGTACACAGGGCATCTTTCTGCATGGTGCAAAATACGGGACCATTCACCACTGTGACATTCTGAACAACTCCGCCTCCCAGGCGGGTGGATTCGATGGCATCCGCATGGAGAATGGCAAAGTGAACGATCGCGACCGCATAACGGAACGGATCATCGTTGCGGAATGCACCATCTCGGGTACGAACCAGAACTATGCAGTGAAATCTGTAGACGACACCGACTGTGTACATATTCTGGGTTGCGATATCCGCAACAACACGCAAAGCCCTGCGGTCAGCCTGACCGGAACCAACTCAACAACCGGCGCACTGATCGAATAGCAGTTCCTGTGGCAACAAAGGAACGATTCGAATGTTCCGGCGAAATCGACTTTACCCACTTGCGCGCTCGCCCAACAAATGCGTGACTACCGATCGCAAGGCGCTCGGAGAAGGCGCCAAACTCTTCGGGGGCCGAAACTGTCGCGCACGTACTCGGGTCTCTCGGTGATCGCTGCAAACCGAATTCCTGCATCGAAGAGTGGCCGCGCCACCTCTACCGCAAGCGGATTGTCTTCACCCACCTGTGCGCTCAAATACTTGGTGATTTCATGTATCGGCAGGTCATATGTGAATATGTGATCTCTGTCCATAGTTAAGAATTATAAAGAATATGAGAGGTAGGGTTAATCTATATGGCAAAAAGCGATAAACAATTGGCAGTTCAGCCCATTTACAGCGATTCAGCATGTGGTGTATTGTAGCAACAGAATAGTAGGTGCCATATATCACTTAAAGCTTCGTTTATTTCACCACAGAGTGCCTAGCGCGAACGAGCCGCAACCAATTTTTTGAACCATGACCTCCGGTCATTATTTGCTGCGCAAATTATCTGCGCTTCGCTTGCGGGACCGGATAAACAGGATGATCAGGATTAAAAAATGAAGAGCATCCTGTTTATCAGCTCATTTCATTAGACCCTTTCCGAAAACTGGACAATCGATACTGGAAAATAGAGAAGCGCGATTGGATCGACAGGATGAATCCTCACCTGGCCTATCCTGTTATCCGGTCAAAAACAGCCCAAGATTAGATGTTGGTGGATAGAAGGTTGTGAAATAAAACTTATTCAAAAAACAAGAAGCGGGCAGATAGTAGTACAGAGGCACAGAGCAACGGAATCTCTGTGACTCGGAAATGGGTCGCTACTCGCTTCCAATCACCTCATGGCGCAGCGGGCGGTTAATTATTGGGTCCGGCTCTGCTGGGTTAGGGTTAATCCACCAGTGGTTACAAAAACGCACTCCTATACCTATTGCCGGAATTCACGCCGTTTAGTAATTTTTAAACGATTCTAGGAGTTGTGATGACGTCCTTGGCAGCTGAGGGAAGTAGTTGAAGAGAAGGGTTGACCGAGAAGGGGCGGCATGGGATAACTTGCAGAGTTCGTCTAAAGGGGGCTAGCGAACACTTGGCCGGATAGCCCATCCTGAACGTTGAGAGGGACTGGGCTTGTTTTTTTAACGGGATGAACAGGAGAAGTATGTTGAAGAAGTATCGTTTTGCATTTTTATTGGGGTTGGTTTGCTGCCTGAACGCCTGGTCGAAGCCGGCCGAAACCCGGCCGAACGTGATCATGTTGTTTATCGACGATCTGGGCTATGGCGACACGGGGCCGTTTGGCTGCACGGATATTCCAACGCCGCATATCGACCGGCTGGCCAAAGAGGGCGTGGTGCTCACCCAGGCCTATGTCACGAACCCGCCGTGCTGCCCGAGCCGTTCGAGCCTGATGATGGGCATGTATGGCCAGCGCTTCGGTAAATACGGGATGTCGCGCGGAGCCCCGATTCCGGAGGACAAGCCGACGTTTGCCGAAGTGTTCCGCGACCATGGCTACACGACCGGACAGATCGGAAAATGGGATCTGGGCGATAAGTGGCAGGGGCCGTCCGCCCGCGGATTTATGGAAGTGGCCGAGCTTCCAGAACGGGTTGCGGAGGGCAACCATTTCATGTGTAAAAACAGAGATGGGGACATCGTTTGGATTACGGAAATCGACGGGGACAACCTGCTGGAGTTTGTGGACCGGAACCGCAAGGCCGATAAGCCGTTTATGATGTACTGGTCGCCGCTGGCGGTCCATTCGTCGCACCGGGATATCCCGGAGGAGTATTGTGCGCGAACCACGTCACCGCCGAAGCGGCGGAAGCTGGGCGGCGGAATCGTCTGCCTCGACGATCAGGTCGGCCGATTGCTGGACTATCTTGATCAACATAAGATGCGCGAAAACACGCTCATTATTTTTTCAAGCGATAACGGCGCGAATACGGCAGAGGGAGGCTCATCGACTCCGTACCGGGGTGGAAAGGGAAAAGATACCCAGCAGGTCGGCTGGACGCTCAGTCCGTCCATCGTCTCCTGGCCGGGCACGGTTCCGCAAGGAAAACGGTTCGACGGCCTGGCCTGTACCTTCGACTACTATGCCACCATGCTGGCCGCCGCCAACCTGCCGCTTCCCGAACACTCCGACGGGGTTGATCTGATGCCCTACCTGACCGGCAAAAAGAAGGGCGATGTGCATGAATATATCTACTGGCTCAACAATGAAGCGGCCGATCCCGAGCATCGGCACCTGGTCGCCGTCCGCTGGAAAAACTGGCGGTTGTATCGTCATGAAGAGACCGATGCCTGGCAGCTGTTTGATCTTGAAAAAGACCCGAAGGAACAAAAGGACGTGGCCAACCGTTTTCCCGAAGTGGTGGAACGCCTTGCCCGGAAACACAGCGAATGGAAAAGCACGTTGGCGCCTGGCTGGGAAAAAACGGAAGAAAAATATAAAAGCCCCGGGGCGATTACCCCCAAAGGATATGGCTGGGTGATGACCGATGGACGCGCCGTTCCTCCGAAAAATGAGAAATAGAGAGCATTTGGTCAAACGTAGAACCTGATTCGAGTGGAACCTGTGAAACTAACGAGAAAACAATTTGCCGAGGGGGCAACGATCGGTGCCGGACTGATGGTGTTACCGAACCGGGTGTTTGGCGCGAATGAACGGATCAATATCGCCTTTGTCGGCGCAGGCGGCAAAGGGTGGCATGCCATCCAGAGTCTTGCCGCGAATGATAAAGTAAACTATGTCGCCTTCGCCGATGTGGACGAGGTTCGTGTCCAGCAGGCGCGTGCGGCCTATCCGGATGTTCCGCTCTATACCGATTTCCGCGAGATGCTGGACCGGCACCCGGAAATCGACGGGGTGATTATTTCAACGCCGGACCACACGCACCACTACATCGCGCGCTATTGCATGAAGGCCGGCAAACATGTCTATATGGAAAAACCGCTGGCGCATAATGTGGCCGAAGTCCGCGATCTGATAGCATTGGAAAAGAAAACCGGCCTGGCCTGCCAGATGGGCAACCAGGGCCATTCGGGCGGCGGCATCCTGATTCTGGATGAGTGGATCAAGGCCGGGGTGCTGGGCGACATCCGCGAAGTCCATGCCTGGTGCGTTCCGAACTGGAGCTTCCCTGATATGCAGCGGCCGGCAGCGCAGCCGGTGCCCGACACGCTGGACTGGGATAAATGGCTGGGGCCGGCTGCAGCAGTGCCGTACAACGCTAAATATTGTCCCGCGAAATGGCGCGGCTGGTTTGATTTCGGCGGTGGCTCGCTGGGCGACTGGTTTTGCCATAATGCCGATGCACCTTATACCGCACTGGGGCTGGATTGCCCCGCATCCGTCGAGATTGAAAGCTCCGGTCCCCGGCCCTTGTCATTCCCGGAAAGCGCCAAGCTGACCTTCACGTTCCCGAAATCCAATCAGGGCGGTTCCGTAAAGCTGCACTGGTATCAGGGACCGGAATTCAAACCGCCGCGTCCCGAGGGGCTCGAAGCGGAGCGGACGATGGGCAATACGGGGGGCGGCACGCTGATTGTCGGCTCAAAAGCGACGGCCATGACGGCTTCGCATGCCAGCCCGCCGCGCATTGTTCCCGAAAGCCTGCACCGCGAAATGGCTCCGATGCTGCCCCGGCCCAAGGTCAGGCGTTCCAGTCATTGGGACAACTGGTTGCTGGCCATCCGGGGCGAGGAAACCTGCCGCTCCGATTTCGCGTATGGCGGACGTCTGACCGAAACCATGCTACTCGGCAACATGGCGCTACACCTGAACCGGGATCTGAACATTGATCCGAAAAAACGCGCGGTTCGCGGCGATAAGGAAGCCGTTCGGCTGATGTCGCATCCCGCACCCCGTGAGGCGTGGAGAGTATGATGAAGGGTTTGCACGTTGTGTTCATGGTTGCGGCGCTGTCGGCGTTCGCGGTGCAGGCGTTTGAATATGAAGATCCGGCGGACTATCCGCTGATGGGGGATTGGCAGGGCCAATGGATTCACCCGAAGAAGGGGCACGAAAAAGCGCATCCGCATATGGCGGCGCAATTGCTGCCGACGGCGGGGGGGAAATACCGGGTGGTGATGCTGCCGGAGATCTATAACCGCGCGGAGCCCTATCTGAACATCGAGGTGCCGGCAACGCATGATCGGGTGGAAATCAACCAGAACAGTTTTGAAGTGGTTTTTGAAGGTTCGAAGGTTTCCGGGCAGGCAAAGCTGCACGGCGACCTTACCCGGTTTGAACTGAAAAAGGTTCCACTCCAATCTCCAACCCTTGGAATGAAGCCGCCGAAAGGGGCCACCGTTCTGTTTGACGGATCGAACTTCGAGGCCTGGCAGCATGCCGAGGGGAAGGCCGTTACCTGGCGGCAGGTTGATGACACCATGCAGGTGGTCACTAAGCATGACAAGCAAAACAAAGCCAAGGGGCTCGGGGGCGACATTCAAACCCGGGAAACATTCGGCAGCCTGCGGTTTCATCTGGAATTCCGCTATCCGGTGGAGGCCGGTAAGTCGGGGCAGGGCCGCGGGAACAGCGGACTTTTCTTTCTTCCGATTGGTGAGGTACAGATCCTCAACAGCTATGCCACGCCCAACTATTGGAACGAGTGCGGGGCCATCTACAAACGCGTGCCCGCCAAGGTCGATGCCGCCGGCCCGCCGTTGGAATGGCAGACCTATGATGTGGAGATCGATCTGCAGGACAACGGCAAAGCGGTGATGACCGTGCTTCTGAACGGGCGGACCGTTCATAACAAGATGGTCATGGATTGCAATGCGAGCGAGCTTTCGATCCGGCTTCAGGATCACATTAATCCGCTGCAGTTCCGCAATATATGGCTGAAGGAAAAATAGGGGCCTGAATCAGGCGAATCCTGTTCGGCGAGGGATTCAAATCCTTCGCGAATTTGATGGAGTTTGAATGAGCAGCATAAGGAAAGACATGACGAAGATGAGTTTTTTGAAAGGTGGTTTGGCCGTCGCCACGGTGGCGATGGCAGGCTGTACGTCGATTGAGCCGCTCGAGCGGATTGGGATTGAGAAGGGGGAAAGCGGAGCGCAGTTTGTGCTCAAGGATTCCGGGAAACCTTTTTATGTGACGGGCTTCAACTATATCCGCCTGCGTACAGAGGACGGCACGCCCGGAGGGGATCATTCCACCTTTGAAGCGGCGACGGAATTCACCAAGGCCGACTATGATCCCGATCGTGCCGAGGCGATGTTCCAAACATTGGAAAAATCGGGCTACAACACGGTTCGCGTTTTTATCACCGGGCGCGAAACCTTCAATCCGGGCATCGCAGGGGAATACGAGACTACAAAAGGGCTCTATGAACCCTACATGGAAAATGTGCTCGATTTCCTGCGTCGCGCGACCCGTCATAACATCCGCGTATTCCCCACCTTTGGAGACGGCGAGCTTCCGAACAACGACTATTTCCTGAAGCGGTTCAACGGGGACAACAAAGAGAAAAACCTGTTTATCCTCTCTGCCGAGGGCGTGGACGCCCGGGTGGAATACATCACCTCCTTCCTGTCGACTATTAAAGCGAAGGAGCCCGCGCTGCTGCCGACCCTGCTGGGACTGCAGTGCCAGAACGAGGCGAACCTCGAGGCCGATAAAATCCCGTTCAGCCGAACCGAGGGAACTTTCACGGCGGCGAATGGAATAACCTACGACCTCTCCAGCACGGCAGAACGGCAGGCGCTGATGGATGAGGGTTATCGCTATTACCACGGTCGAGTGGTTGATGCCGTGAAAGCGATTGATCCGGAAATGCTCGTTTCCGAGGGCGTGTTTGTTCCGGCGGCGGTCGGCAAGGATCCAAAAGATGCGACTGGTCTGTGGCCGGGGAAATTCAGGGACAAACGCTATCCGCCCACGCTGACGAGCCTGGGCGACGGCCCGCTCGATTTCCTCGATGTCCATATTTACCGGCACAACCCTGGGCAGACCGTCGAAAAGGCGGTAAAGCACAGCCTGGAATCCACCGGATTTTATGCTCCCGAAATGGCGGAGGTCCGCAAGGCGAAGCCGGTCATCGTCGGCGAATTCGGCGCCTTTGATTTTATGGAAAAAACCTTCGAGGAAGCAGTCGATAACATGGTGATCGTCCGCGACCTGGCGCTGAAGGAAAAGGTGAACGGTATGCTGTACTGGACCTACGACTGCCTGGAGCAGAAGCTGCTCTGGCATGCGACCGACGACTGGGAACTGTTCTACAGCAAACTCGGCACCTTTGAGCCGTCGGAAGATCAATAGTCGCAATCATATTTTTGACCGGATAACAAGATAATCAGGATGCAGAAACTAAGAGTACTATCGTGTTGATCAATTTCCTATTGTCAGAAGCCAATCTTGAACCTGCTTCGCTGGCGTGGAGGTTGTGTAATAGGGTTCGTCTAGTGATCGACAAGATCTTATACCGATCACGTATATCCTGTTATCCGGTCAATGAATGTTCTGCCCTCAGAAATACGGAGAGAATCAAGTATGGAAATGAATGAGTTTTTTGGATTGAGGAAGATTGCGCCGCTGGTGCGCAGTTATGCAGTGCCGGATGGTAGTTTTGATCCGGACGGAGCATGGAGCCATCAGTATCGGATGTTCCAGTTTCCGGGCCTGAACCTGAGACCGTTCGGCGGATTCAGCATTGAGCGTTCGCGTACAAAGGCGAAAACCTTTCAGCTGGATATGCAAATGGAGCGCAAAGCGCTTTCGGGCTACAACCATTATACAACGGCTAAAATGGTCTGCGCCAACAACGCGCTCTCCTCGCCGCTGCAGTGGTCGTATGAGGTGAAGACCGCAAGAAAGGAAAAGGCGGCACCGTATTTGAATACGAGGATGATTAAGTCGGCGGTCTACAAAGACAAAGCCATCCATTATCAGTCCGGCCGTTTTACCTCAACGGTTCGGGCACCCAAACCGTTCGCCTGTAAAACCGCGCTGTTCGATGCGGTCCAGCGACTGTCCACCAAGGCTAAACCCCTGGTGTTTGATTATATGGATGAGTATGACGAGCTGAGCGCGGCGCATACGCTCACGTATAAAGGCACCTTTGATGTGCCAATGAAAAACGGCCCGCAGCCGTTGAGCTGTTTTATCGAGACGGGCAGCGGGACGCTTCCGGTTTCATATTGGCGCGATGCTTCGGGGCGCCTGCTGTTCCGGATTTCGGGCGTGGAGGTGTTTGTGCTGAGCGAGGTGGACGGAAGCTCGATTTCTTATGATGATAAACATGATGTTGTGAAACGCGCGCAGAAAGAGACGGAGGGCGTACGATGAGACGACGTGAATTTATGGGAACGAGTGCCGCGTTGACGTCCGCGATTGCGCTCAAGGGGCAGGCGGCTGTGAAAGCGAAAACACCTAACATCGTACTGGTGATCGCCGACCAGATGAATATTGACGCGATTTCGGCCTATCGTGAACTTTTCAAAGACGAAGGCTACGGGGCGCACCACATTGAGACCCCCAACCTGGACTGGCTGATTGAAAACGGGGTTTCCTTCAAGGAGTCGCACAGTCCCGATCCGGTCTGTTGCCCGGCGCGCGCCTCGCTGTTTACCGGTCGCATGTCGTGCGAAACCGGCGTGTTCTACAACAACATCGGAATCGCGAAAAACGTGCCGAACCTCGGGCAGTGGCTGGAGCAAAATTCCGGGTATGAACGCTACTATTGCGGTAAATGGCACGCGGGCGGCGCATGGAATTGTCCGACGGTTGACGGCGCGCGGAAAATTCCCGGCTTTGAAACGTTGCCGACGCATGACGGCGGAACGGGGCTGGTGCTCGACTATCAGGTGGCCGCCTCGCTGGAAGCCTTTATCCGCAACCATGAATCGGACAAGCCTTATTTCGTGGTGGGCGGAATGCTCGATCCGCACGACTGCTGCTTCTGGAACCCAAGGCAAGAGCAAAACATGGTGACGAGTGGAACCGACTATTTTGAACTCGGTGAAAAGCTGCCCCCGCTTCCAGCCAACCATGAAGTCTCCTACGGGGGCGAAATCGATTGGTCGGAGATGGAATGGAAAAACTATATCTACGACTATCTGCGTCAGATTGAGCGGCTCGATAAAAACCTCGGGCGCATTGTTTCCGCGGTGCGGGATCGTGATGACGACACGGTACTGATTTTTACGGCCGACCACGGCGACGAATGCGGACGGCATCGCCGCATTTCCAAATGGCAACCGCACCAGGCTTCGGTGATGGTGCCGCTGATTGTCTATGGTCCCAAAGCGGGTATTCAGAAAGGGAATATCGATACGGAGCATTTGATCAGCGGGGTCGATCTGTTCCCGACGATCTGCGATTACGCGGGCATTGATCCGACGGAGAAGTGCCGCGGCGAAAGCCTGCGCCCTCTGTTGGAAGGGGAGCAACCCGAAGGCTGGCGCGATTCGCTCTATTTTTCCTTCCGGTTTACAGGGCGGGTGATCCGGTCGAAAAAGTTCAAGTACGTGATGAAATACGAGTTCTCTAACCAAACCTCGAAAAAGCCCGGCGACGGGAAATCGGACCTTCCGTTCGTTAACGATGAAACCGGGGAGGCGGAAGCGTTTGTTCCGGGGCAGGGCGAACGGTATCGGCGGGATCCGGGTGCGACCATGTTGTTCGATATGGAAAACGATGAGTGGGAAATGAACAACCTGGCGAACAACCCGGAATACGCTCCCGTAATCGCCGCGCACGAAGCGGAATTGAAAAAGTGGGAAGCCACGTTGGAAATCAACAACCGCTTCGACCGCAACTAAATCAGGGAAGGTTTTTTGACAGGATGAACAGGATGGACATGATCCGAAAACAGAAGAAGAAATCATGTCGATCCTGTCCAATTAAAAGGTATAGCAATGAACAGTTTCTTTAAAATGACAGGAATGAGTCGAGTGGGTGCCGCGGTGGTTTTTGGACTGCTTTTCGTAAATGGTTTATCGGCGGTCGCGGAAAAGCCGATGAATGTGATTTTTATTCTGGCCGATGACCTGGGGTGGAGTGATACGGAGCTGTACGGCACCACCAAGTTTTACAAGACGCCGAACATCAACCGGCTCGCGGAGCGGGGGATGCTGTTTACGCGGGCCTATGCGAACAGTCCGCTCTGTTCGCCGACGCGTGCGAGTATCCTGACCGGGCAGACGCCACTGCGCCACGGTTCCACCGCGCCGAATCATCATATTACCGGAGATGAGTATCTCCGTGCAAAAGAGAGCCCGAACGGGGCCCCGTATCAAAAATCAACGGCACCCCGACCGGCGAACCGCCTGGATACGGCTTGGCCGACACTCGCCAAGTTGATTCAGGCCAAAGGATACGCTACGGGCCATTTTGGAAAGTGGCATTTGGGAATGGAGCCCTACAGTCCGCTGGAGCACGGCTTCGATGTGGATATTCCGCATTATCCCGGACCAGGGCCGAAACAGTTTTTTGTGGGCAATTGGAAGTATCCTAACCTGAAAGCACGTCATCCGAAGGAGAATATCGAAGACCGGATGGCGGAAGAGGCGGTAAAGTGGATGAAGTCGGTGAAGGATCAACCCTTCTATTTGAACTACTGGGCCTTTTCGGTTCATGGCCCCTGGGACAGCCATGAACATCTGGTGGAGCACTACAAAAAAACGCTTGATCCGAATGATGAGCAGCGCGCACCGACGTATGCCGCCATGGTACATGTTTTTGATGATGCGATCGGCACGCTGCTGGATGCGGTCGATGAGCTCGGCATTGCGGATCACACCGCGTTTATTTTCACGTCGGACAACGGCGGGAATATGTATAACACCATCGATGGCGGGGTGCCGCCAACGAGCAACCGCCCGCTGCGCGGCGGTAAGGCCACCGAGTGGGACGGCGGAGTCCGCGTTCCCACCGCGGTCGTTTGGCCGGGGCTGACGGACGCAGGCTCCCGCAGCGACACGGTCATCCAGAGCTGTGATTTTTATCCGACCATTCTCAATCTTCTCGATATCCCGCTTCCGAAGAAGTGGCCGGTGGACGGGGCAGACCTCACCCCCGTGCTCAACGGCGGAACGATTGAGCGCGATGGGGTGTTCATCTTTTTTCCGCATGCGACCATCGGTGTGCCGGATTGGCTGCCGCCTTCCATTCAGGTGGTGTCGGGCGACTGGAAACTGATCCGCCTGTTCTATCACGGGGACGACGGCGGCGATGAACTGATCTTGTTCAATCTCAAAGACGATGTCGGGGAGACGAAAAATCTGGCCACTAGCCATCCGGAAAAAACACAGCAGTTGAACGAGGTGATTGAGGACTATCTTCAGTCGGTTGAAGAAAAAGCGCTGCCGCTTCAGAATCCGAACTTCCAGCCTAAAAAATATGTTCCGGAAAACCGTGGCATTACTAAAGAGCACTGGCAGGTGCCGGAAGGCGGGGTTGAAGGGTTTGAAGAAGGCGGCACCGCGACACTGGAGAAGAAGGAGGGCTACGCGCTTTTGGAAAGCAGCGGCACGGATCCAAATCTTGTTGCGACAAAAATCAACTGGAAGAAACCGGTCCGCGGCGGGCCGTTCAAAGTTTCTTTTGCTATAAAATCGACGTCAAAAGGGCCCGGCCAACTTTATTACCAGTGGCCGGTCAACGACAGCCAGTCCGTCGAGTTCGCGGTGCAGCACGACGGGAAGATGCATGAAGTGGTGGTGGATGTGCCGGTTGCCGCCATGAGCGTCTTTCGTATTGATCCCGGGTCCGCGGTAGGACGTTTTGAGTTTGAGTATATCCGGATTGAAAATGCTGCCGGTAAGATCGTTAAGCAGTGGAGCTTTGAATGAGAAGAAGAAACCTGATTTTTGTACAGCTGGACCAGCTGCACTTTAACGCGCTGTCGGCTTACGGCAATCCGTATGTGAAAACCCCGAATATGGACCGGATCGCCAAAGAGGGCTATTCGTTCATGAAAACCCACACCGTGATGCCGCAGTGCTGTCCGGCGCGCGCCTCGTGGTTTACGGGGCTGACCAGCAAGGAGCACGGCCAGTTTGTGAACGGGGCTCCGCTGCGCAAGGATATTCCGGATCTGGGAAACTGGATCAGGGAGGCTGGGTATGAAACCGTCTATACGGGCAAGTGGCATGTTGGCCGGCCGACGACGGAGTGTTTTGAAAAGGTGCTGCAGACCGAGGGAACGCTGAAGGGCGAACACATGGATGAGTTTGTGGCGCGTTCCGCCATCGGCTATCTCCAGAAGCGCACCGACGAACGTCCGTTTTTCCTGAACGTGAGTCTGATGAATCCGCACGACTGCTGCTACAACGCCGCGGCGGCGGGCGGCCTGGGGAAATACCGGCTGGCCGAAATGATGGCGGAGGAACTGCCGCCGATCCCTGAGAATTTTGTATCACCGAGCAAGATGGATTCACGTGGTTGGGGCGAGCTGGAGTGGCGGTTTTATATCTATCTCTATTACCGGTTGGTGGAGATGGTCGATGCCGAATTCGGCACCTTCTTCGATTACCTGAAAAATTCGGAGTATGCGGAGAATACCCTGTTGATCCTCAGCTCCGATCACGGGGACGGCCTGGGCTTTCACGGTAAGGTCAGTAAAGGGTTCCTGGAGGATGAGTCATGGCGGGTGCCCGCCATTGTCTGGGGGAACGGTATTCCGCAAAACGTGCGCGATGAAGACCATCTGGCGAGCTCGCTCGATATTCCGAAAACCTTTACCGACTATGCCGGTGCGCCCGATATGCCGAACACCAATTTCGGAAAGAGCTGGCGGCCGATTCTGGAAGGCCGCAAGCCGGAGTGGCGGGAGTATGTTTTCGGGGAAACGTCCATCCCTTACACCGCCATGGCCTTCCGCGACACGCAGGATACAAAAACCATTTTTTATTCCGATGGAAAGATCGATGCCTACAACACCGCGAAAGATCCGCTGGAGAAAAACAATCTGGCCGGTAATCCGGAAGCGCAGGGGCTGATCCGACGGCACAGGACCTACTTCAAGGATTACCTTAATACGGTGAAACTGAATCCGGAGCAATCCGACCTGAAGGGGCAGGCTGCCCGCTGCGTTGGCTACGAAGCCTGGTACAAGCAGATGAAGGAGGAACTCTAATGGAAAAGCGTGATTTTCTAAAATGGTCGGCGGCTGTGTCTGCATGGGTCGCATCAGGGCGCCTTCCGCTGCTGGCTGAACCCGGTAAAAGCAACCTGCCGTATAATTTGACGGCGATGCCGGAAATCGAGCCGATCGGCGGGGCGATCAAAACCTTTCAACCAAAGCCGGGTGCTTTGGTTTCCAAAGGAAACTACACCTTGTTGTATGATGTGTTCACCTGGAAGAGTTCAGTAAAGCAATGCGTGAATGACCACAACGGAACGCTTTCCGTGGCCCGCAGGAAAAACGGGCGGGGTGCTCAATATACGGTGGTCCAGTCGCTCAAGCTGATTAATACCAAACAACCCGGCGGCTTCACGCTGCAACTGACCACTGACCAAAACGAGGTTCCGGTGCAATGGGAAATTCAGGCGTCGCTGAGCACGAGGCAGGGAAAGCTGATTCCTGAATCCGTACTGGACTGTTCCGGCTCGATTCAGGGAAACAGACTGACCCTGGATTACGGCAAGGTGAAGGTGGAAAAGGTGGTGGATCAGCCGGTCTATTTCCAGTGGGGCATCCCGCACCTGATCGCATCCGGAAAAGCAAAACGGGCTCCTCTGAATTTTACGATGTTGGAAGAAGCACTAAAGCTGAAACCCAATCAGCAACTGGCCTATCAGGGGCGTGTGGATATTCCGACCGACGCCGGAACCATCCCGCTCGACTCCTACATGCAGACCGGCGAGGGCATCCAGCCGACGCATTACCTCGCCGACGAACACGGCTGCGTGCAGGTGGTGTCCCGCGAAGTCGAAAACCAGCTCCTGTCAAAAGTTTCATAGATAATCCACCAGTGATCGCAAAAGCGGACTCCTATGCCCATTGCCAAAATATCCACCGTTCCGTAATTTTAACTCTTCTGGGCTGTCCTTGTCAGCTGAGGGAAGTGGTTGACAAGAAGGGGTGACCGGGGGCGGGCGGCATGGGATAAATATTAGAGTTCGGTATTGGTGATTAAGCGAAGAGTAGGCGCTCGGTGGGTAAAGCGGGCAGGGGTTATAAATACTGGCTGGCATGGGTTTAGACGGGGCGAATTCTGAATAGGCGGACTCAGCATGAGAAAAGAGAAACAATTTTAAATCGAGTTTGAGGATATTAACTAAAAGGAAACAGGATATGAAAAAAACAGTATATATCGTTGTTGCAGGTATACTAGGTCTGGCGTCGGCTTTCGCGGGCGAGCCCTCGGGCGATTCGCAGATCAGCGCCCCGTTTGGGGGATCGGAGATTGTCATCAAAACCACGACGCGCCTGGCCGGTGCGATCGACTCGCTCACCTGGCGCGGGAAAGAGCTTATCGACAGCCACGACCACGGACGGCAGCTCCAGTCGGCTTCCGCCTTCTACGCCGGTGGCCCGGACGGTCAATCCGAGGGATTCAATCCCACCGAAGCCGGCTCCAGCGCCGACCATATAGGGCCGACGAGTACCAGTAAGCTCCTCTACATTGAAGCCAAAGACAACGTACTCAAGACCCGAACACAGATGGCGTTCTGGCTTCAGCCCGGCCAGAAATCAGCGTTCGGAGCGGCCAGAAATACTAAGGCGCTCTCGGATCACATCCTTGAAAAGACCGTTACGATCGGAGCCATGGGCATGCCGAATGTGATCAAATATGAATCGACGTTCATCATTCCTGATCATGAATTTCACAATCGGGCTCGCTTTGAGACCGTGACGGGGTATATGCCGGCGGGCTTTTCGGTGTTCCACCGGTTGGATCGGACGACGGGTGAACTTAAGCTTCTTCCTGACGGTCCCAATGAGCAGTTGGATCCCATTGTCGTGTCTACACCGGATGGTAAGCATGCGATGGGTATCATTACTCCGGTGCTGGGGGCGCCGTTTACCGGCCCTCAGTATGGATGGTGTCATTATATGCCGGAGGATGTTTGCAAGTGGAACTCGGTTTGCCGGATTGAGAATAAAGATGGGATCAAGACCGGGCCGTATCGGTACGTCTCCTACATTCCGATCGGAACGCGCGAGATGGTTCGCACCGCGTTGGTCGAGCTGGATAAACGGCTCAATCCATAACGCGTGCCGCCTTGACAATCTGATCGAGAATCCGGAGTTCGCGCCGCTGGATGCAGCGGTGGATGCACGCCAACGACGACCCCAATGCCGATGAGTTCAGGCGTTTTCCGGAAGGATAGAGCACCAAAAGGAGAAGAAGGATGAAGAAAGTGAGGACGTGGAAGATCGTAGTATTAACCCTAGGGCTCGCGGCGGGTGCGCAGGCTGGGATCCTGTTCTCTGACGATTTCGAAAGCGGGGACCTCGATGCGGGGGGATGGACGACTACGGGAAACGCTACCGCTAAGACCAAAGCTACTTATTCCGGCACCTACAGTGCCGTGGTCACCGGTGCCGGCGTACTGACCAAAGCGTTCAGTACGGAGGGCATGACCGGTCTCACCTTGTCCTTTGCCTGGAGGTGCTCTGGAGGACCGCAAACATTTGGAACCAATGAATACCTCATTGCCGAGTGGTCGCCGGACGGCGGCGCTACCTGGAACCTGCTGGCGCAGACGCAGGATTCGGCCTATGCGGTTGTGACGACAAATCTCCCCGCAGGGGCCGAAAACCAGACCGGTTTCGCATTCCGCTTTTATGAGACCGGGGCGGATACCCGATGGGGGAGGATTGATGATGTATCCATCGTGGAGGTGCCTGCAGCGGATACCCTTGGTCTCCTTCAATAACCGGTTGAATCATTGAGAAGTGCCGAAAAGGCGATAACTTTAAAACAAGGAAAATAGTATGGCAGACAGTGGAACTTTAACAGAAATCATCCCCGTCGAATTCGGCGGGACCGGAGAAAAAATCCCGTTTGAATATAAAGCGAATGGCAAAGAGCTGTGCATGGCGACCCCGGAACCGGATCGCACGCTGCACAATATGATGTACAATCCGAACTACCTGACGATGCTTGACCAGAGCAACTGCGGTATGGCCAAGCATATGTCGCCCGCCGGGCGCAACTGTAAGATCGTACAGAGCGATCGACTGGTCTACGTACGCGATGCCGAGAGCGGCGAATATTTCTCGATCGGCTTTGCGCCGGTGTATCAAGAGTACGAACGCTACGAGTGTCGCGCCGGACTCAACTATCAGGTGGTGGAAAACGTGACCGACGGCATCGAAGCCGTTTGGCGCATTTATGTGCCGGCCGGTGACGATCCGGTCGAGGTGTGGGATGTTCGGCTGCGTAATGTGGGCGACCGTCCGCGCACCATGCAGCTCTTTACCTATGTGCCGATGAACTGCGACGGCGAAGATCTCTACTGCGGCGAGCTGCATCGCATCGCCGAATATCTGCCGGAACAGCAGTCCATTTTCGTCTGTATGGATGCGCCGCGTTACCTGGAAGGGGTGGACCTTCCGTGGCACAACGGTTTTATGGCGGTCAATCGCGCGCCTGACGGCTGGGACACGAGTCTCGGTGCGGTGATCGGCCCGCGCCGCACGACGCGGAATCCGCTGGCCGTGGAGCAGGGAAAATGTTCCGGCTCCAGATGCGCCATGTTCAGCCCGGTCAGCACGATGCAGATTGATATGGAGCTCGCCGCCGGCGCGCAGGACGAAGTCCGCTTTATGATCGGGGCCTGCGATGCGCCTCCGATGATCGATTCGTTGCGCAAAAAATATCTGAACGGTTCGCTGGAGGCCGATGTTCATTTCGATGCATTGGTGAATGCGGAAGCCGCTCGCGCGGTAAATCTGCAGGTGACCACGCCTGATGAGACGCTAAACAACATGATCAACGTCTGGAGCCCGAAGCAGATCGACTACGGTGTGGTCTGGACCCGCTGGGGCTTCAAGGGCTATCGCGATATTATCCAGCAGTGTCAGGGCGCGGTTATTCAACAGCCCGAAGCGGCGCTCGAACAGCTGCTCAAAGCCTGCGCGCATCAATACGAATCCGGCTTCGGCCTGCGGGGATGGCATCCGATCGACGATCTGCGCTATGCCGACAGCTCGCAGTGGATGATCGGCGCGTTCCACGAATACCTCGCTGAAACCGGCGATTTCCAAACCTTGGAAAAAGTGGTTCCGTTTGTTGATCAGGGCGAAGCCTCGGTCTATGAACATCTGCGCCGCTCGCTGTTGCGCCTGCGCGAAGATCGCGGATCTCATAAATTGAATCTGGTCTTCTACGGCGACTGGAACGACTCGTTGACCGGAGTCTGCCGCGAAGGACGCGGCGAGAGCGTCTGGCTCTCGATGGCCTTCTGCCGCAGCTGCCTGATTCTGGCGGATATAGCGGAGCAGGTCGGTAAAGCCGATGATGCCGCGGAATATCGCCTGTGGCAGAAAGAGATGGCCGAAGCCATTAACGAACATGCGTGGGACGGCAACTGGTATATCTGCGCATTGGATGATAACGGCAACCCGATCGGGTCTGAGCAGAACGACGAAGGAAAAATGTTCCTCAATATGCAGAGCTGGGCGCAGCTCGGGAAAATTGTTCCCGACGAGCGCTGGGAACAGAGCTGGATGCAGGTCGGCGAAAAACTCGATTCAGGCTGGGGGCTGATGCTCAACTGGCCGGCCTATACAAAATATGTGCACAATGTCGGGCGGTTGAGTGCCATCCGTCCCGGCGCGGCTGAAAATGCCAGCGTCTATACGCACGGCAATGCGTTTATGCTGCTGGCGCTGCTGGAACGCGGCATGGCCGACGAAGCCTACGGCTTGTGGCAGGCGGTGCAGCCCGGTAATCCGGAGCGCCCGGTGCTCAACCAGCCGAACGTCTTCTTTAACGGTTACTATGGCCCCGATAGCGAAAACCGGGTCGGCATGGGCGAGCATGCCTGGACGACCGGCTCCGCCCCGTGGATGTATCAGTGCGTCACCGAATTCATGCTCGGCGTGCGCCGCACGCTCGACGGGCTGGTGATCAAGCCCTGTCTACCGTCGGCATGGGAAGAGGTTTCGGTACAGCGCGTTTATCGCGGAACCACCTACGACATCCGCATCGCCAACCCCGGCAGAAAGGCCGGAGCCGCCGTGGCATCCATCACCATCGACGGTGCCGCACACAACGGGGCCGAGCCGCTGCCGCTTGATGGCGCCGGCCATCTTGTTGAGGTCGTGCTGGAGGCATAGAATATCCAGCTAAGGTGGCTGGCGCAGCAGGTTGTTGAACCACGAAATACACTAAATTCTGAAGAATCTTATTTCGTGTTTTTCGTGTGTTTTGTGGTTAACCTTCTGAGCTACGGGTGAACGGAAAAGCCATCGGTCCCGACGGGTTGGAGCTGAGGGCCGGTGAATGGACGTTGGATGTACGCCAAAAACAATAGAGCGGCCGGGCTTAGAGGATAAAAGAAGTATGAGGAAGTGGATTGTAGGATGGTTGCTGGTGTCCGTCGCAGGTGTTTCAGTTGCGAAGGGGGTAGATGTTGCGTGCGATCAGCCGCCCGTAAAACTGATGTGCGATTACCGGGTGAATCCATTGGCGGTGGAGCAGGCGCGGCCCGGACTCTCCTGGCGCATGGAGTGCCCGACGCCCGGGGCGACGCAAAGCGCCTACCATATTCAAGCGGCGCCCACGCAGGAGCAGTTGC
Source organism: uncultured Verrucomicrobiota bacterium (assembly GCA_964486885.1). Taxonomy (GTDB): domain Bacteria; phylum Verrucomicrobiota; class Kiritimatiellia; order Kiritimatiellales; family Pontiellaceae; genus Pontiella. Next base: position 4,136 of record CAZAPF010000040.1, on the reverse strand, counting down.
CCGGCGGCAGTCTGTGGGACAGCGGCTGGGTCGAGAGCGCGGAGACCACCCAGGTCCTGTATGCGGGTAAACCGATTCCGCCAACGACGCGCGTCTACTGGCGGGTACGGATTAAGGATGCCTCTGGCAACGAGTCTCCCTGGTCGGAGCCAGCCTGGTTTGAAACCGGCCTGATGAATGAAGAGCAGTGGCAGGGTGCCCGCTGGATTTCCAGTACACGGAAACGAACACCGCAGCTGGCACCTGAAGAGCTGATGGGACCCTGGGTTAAGTATTTGCCTGGGAATGCCCCCCAAAAAGATCAGCCCATGAGCTACCACCTTAATTTTGAACTGCCGGACAAAGCCGTGGTCTATGCGGGCGCGTGGTGGGGCGCAGAGAAGAACGCGGCCGTACAATGCAAAGTGAATGACGCGTCTTCGGATTACACCTTTAAGATCAAAGGCGACAGTATAGACTATACGGATTTCGCGTTCTACCTGCGTCCCGGTCAAAACCGGGTGGAGCTTAATCTCCCTAAGCCGCCGGTCGAATCCGCCATTACGTTCGGAATGCAGATCGTTTTTGCCGACAACACGGAACAGATCATCCAGTCTTCGACACAGTGGACGGTGGGTGAAAAGCCGGTGCAGAAGGTTGCCAATTATGGTGAAGAGCCCTTCGGCATCGCAACGGTTCATTCACTGGCACCGCTGCCAGTCGTATGGTTTAAACAGGATTTTTCGGTGAACAAGCCCGTCGAATCGGCCCGGTTGTATGTATGTGGGTTGGGGTACCATGAGCCTTACCTTAACGGCATCAAAATCGGGGACCACGTGCTGGATCCCGGACAGGCGGATTATGAGGAATACGCCCTGTACCAGACCTTTGATGTGACCGGACAATTGCAGGTCGGCGCGAATGCCCTGTCCATTCTGCTCGGCGACGGCTGGTATAACCAGGACCGTGGTTTTTCCAAATCGCACTTCCGCTATGGGAATCCGGGGCTGCGTGCGCTCCTCCGTATTCGATTCGCAGACGGCTCCGTCCGGAATGTGGTCACGGATGACGGTTGGCAATGGCGTGAGTCGGGTACGTCCATGTCCAATATCTTCCTCGGCGATCACATCGATTTTCGTCAGGAACATGACGAGTGGAAGCGACCCGGCTTTTCCAGTGATTGGAAAACTTCGCAGCTTGTTCCTCCATTGTCCCCGCGTCTTGAGGCTCAGGATTTTGAGCCGATTCGTCGGATACGTACGATCAAGCCGGTCAAAACGGTGCAGACCGGTAAGCACAGTTGGCTCTTCGATCTTGGGGAGAATATCACGGGTTGGGTGAAATTGAACATCGACGAGCCGGAAGGCCAGGTTATCCGGGTGCGCTGTTCGGAGATGGCCACGCCCGACGGCCGGGAAATGATGAACGTGCCGCAATCCTTCTGGTGGTGCCACGGTGCGCCGCAGCATCATGAAATCATCAGTGACGGCAAGGCGCACACCTGGGAGCCGCGTTTTTCGTATCATGGATTCAGATACTTCGAGGTTTCCGGCCTGAGCCGTCCGCCACAGGGTGATGACATTATCGGGGTGGTGGTGAACACGGACGTGGCCACGACGGCCTCCTTCGAATCGTCCGATCCCTTGCTGGACCGCATGTTCAGGATGGGTATACAGACCCATCTTAATAATATGCATTCCATACTTGAGGATTGTCCGCACCGGGAGAAATGCATGTGGGGCGGCGACCTGCACTCCTCGTGGTTGTTGGGTTTTCACGGACTGGCTTCCACGGCCTTTTACCGGCAGCAGGTGAATCTCTACTATACTCCGCCTTTTACACGCCAAGGCGTGCCGGGCAGCATTGGGGTCGGGAAGCGTATTACCACGGGCCTGAGTGATTTCAGTTGGGCGGTATCACCCCTGTTCCTGGCGTACCGGCTTTATGAGGTTGATGGCGAACTGGAAACGGCCGGTAAAAACTATGAGCATATGCGCACGTTTCTGAAGCATTTCGAGGAGCATTCGCCGGACCTCATTCCTCCAAGAGCCGACCATGGCGATAACGCCCGGCCATTGGACATCAAAAGCGCACCTCAGAACAAACGTCTGATTGCCGCGATGAACTTTTTCGCGGCTGCCAATCGCTTTGCCGAGCTCGCCGAAGCATTGGGAAAACCCGGCGAGGATGCTGCCTGGGCCAGGGATCTGGCGGAACGCATCCGCGCATCCATTATTGAAAACTACTACGATGCCGACAAACATACCTTTGGCAACGGAACCCAGGACAGCCTCGCATTGGCTTTTGATCTGCCCGCGCCGGAGGATCGAGCCGCCGTGGCCGAATCGCTGGCCCGCATCTACCGCGAGAACGGCAAAAAGTTCGATGGTGGTTTTATGTCCTACCATATCTATCCGCAGTTGGTGGAAAATGGCGAGGTCGACCTTGCGCTGGACATGCTGCGCAACCCCGACTATCCCGGGCTGGCATGGAGTATCGTCAACTTTGATGCCACTACCATTTGGGAACATTTCAGCTACGACAAGGCATGGCGTGAACACAAGTCGCTGGATCATCACGCCATGAACTACAAAGCCGCGTGGCTGCTGACCCACCTGGCGGGCATTCAGGCGACCCACCGGGAGATCGTCCTTAAGCCAAACATTCCCAAGGACCTGGACTGGGTGAGTGCGTCGATGGATACACTGCGGGGTACGATCAAAAGCAGCTGGAAGAAAAACGGTTCAATGATCGAATGGACGGTTCTGGTGCCGCCCAATTGTACCGCTACCGCCGTGTTCCCCGAAGGATCTGACAAGGCCCCGCAGATCCTGGTATCCGGCGAGCACCGGTTTCAATTTTGAGGGAAAGAATCGATTGAATCATTTAAACGGAGAAGAATTTTTATGATGAAAATGAAAAACCTTATCAGATTTAATCTTTTGATATGGGTTCTCCTTCTGGCAGGCACAGGGTGCACAACGCTAAAGAACCGTTCCAAGGTAGGTATCCGGCCATACCCTCGCGACAGAGCACACGAACTGACCGGAGGCGATCGGGTGGCCAACTGGAAACCCGGCATCGGCAACTATGATGATGACCTGAAAGTAGATGACTATACGGCGCTCCACATGGATGCGGTCAAAGGCTACGACGGCGTTTTCCGTACCAAAAATCGCTTCTTTGAGTATTACATCGGAATGAAAGGCGGATGGGTGGATCCGAACCCGGAAACCAACAGGCTGGTTAAGAGAATTCAAAACGAGGAGAAGAAGGGCAATGCGGTAAAGCACATTATCATCTGCCGGGAAGGCTGGTTATATAATAAAAATGGCGATAGAGGCCCGATTAGTGGCGATCCCAGAATACTTCATCCGAGGGATGTGGATGATACACGCAACGTCTTCAAGGCCGCCCATGCCCTTGGGTTGCTTAAACATGACAATTACAAGCTGATACAAATGGTTGTTCATCCAGCCGTTTTTCTCGACGATCCCAAAGCAAGAGCCGTCGTCAAGACGATGGATGGTGTCTGCATAGAATCACATCAGTATAATCGCTATTGGCCATTGGGAAATGAAATATCGAATCCCGAGGAAATCGCCCGGGGCGCCAAATGGGTGCTGGAACAAGGGTTGGACTACATTTTCTACTACGGACCGTACCAGTATAAAAACTGTAAAACCTATACCGATTTTCTTGAGCGAGAATGGCTGGAGACGTTTTGGGCGAGAGGCCTGCCCAAGCATCATAAGAACATGCATTACTACTTGAACGCATTTCCTCATGGCTGTGGGAACACCAGGCCAGTAGGCCCGGAATCAGACCCGTATTCCTATCTCGGATTTGCCAAGTGGCTGATACAGGAGCTCGAACAGGGAGCAGAGTAGGTTGAGGGCAGTCAATTGAGGAAAAAACGGGTGAACAAAGTGATCAAGTGTCTGGCCGTGGAGGTGGAGACGTTATGAGGGCATCGAAGTGGATATGGTGCGAACAGAACAGTCTGGGTGAATATAACCAGACGGTAATCTTTCAGAAGGAGTTCGAGGTTGGACGTCCGGTTGGAGCACTGCTTCAGATAACGGCCGATAGCTGGTATCGGGTTTCCATCAACGGAAAATGGATTCATGACGGGCCGGCACGAGCCTATCCCGAAT
>CAZAPF010000039.1:0-46295 GCA_964486885.1 uncultured Verrucomicrobiota bacterium | reverse complement strand
GCCTTCGAGCGGAACAATCATACGCACCGGGATCCGATAATCTTGTCCAGGCCACAATTCAGCAACATTGATTTCGATCAGCTTCTGTCGCGTCGAACCTGTCGCATCGTCCACATGCCAGTCCTGCAGGATCTTTATATCCAGTGTGCTTTCGTCAAGAATCTCTTCCGTATTGAATATTGGCTCTACCGTCGCCTTTTCCACCTTTGGAGCCTCTTTTAACCGCGCCCGTCTCTCTTCTCTCGTTACTATCCCATCTTTGTTGGCATCCATTTCCTGAAAGCGCGTTTCAATGGTTTTTTTGTCGAGCTGCTCCCCGCTCTTCTTGGTGTTTTTTTCCACACGTTTAACAAATTGCTCCTTGGTTTCCTGGTCCGGTCCGCCTTCTTTTCCAGCAAATGTCGACACGCAACTCGCGAGCACGGCAATAATCATCCAGTTCTTCACCGTATAATCTCCTTTCAAGATTCCTTTATTCATTCCTAAAAACTAATCCTCAGTGTACACAACCCACATATCTCGGGTATCCTAATAATTGGGGATAGCCCCGGTTCATCTACGCGCTTAAACTCTGTGAAATTGATTATTCCTCCCCACAGAGGAAACAGTTGAAATGGGACAAGAAATTTAATGGCATATGAAGTACATCATTCAAGAATCGCCAGCCTTGCGCTCCTGCTGGCGGGCACCTGCATGGCGGCCACGCCATCGACCGAACTTCGCGATCAATCGCTCACCCAACTGGAGCAACGGCTGGAGGAAATCGACTCCGAACTGACCACGCTGGCCAACCTCAGCCTGCGCAGCGGCACTGGTGCGATTGGATATCGCTCCCGGTTCCACGAAGATGAATTCCACCGCGAATGGATTCAGATCGATTTCGACAAGGAGCATGAGCTGGATGAGGTCGTGCTGGTTCCGGCGATCCGGCGCGATACCCAAACCGGCGCAGAGGCCGACGGATTCCCGAAAAGCTTCCGCCTGATTGCCGGAGCGACGGGCGAAACCGATGGCCAGGTGGTCGCCGAATATTCCGGTGAACAAAATATCCTGCCCCGCATTGCACCGTTCGCGATTCCTTGCAGCGGGATCAAATGTTCCTGGCTCCGACTTGAAGTCGATTGCCTATCCCTTCGCGCCTTTGATGAACACTATGTTTTGCAACTCTCGGAAATCATGGCTTTCAGCAATGGAGAAAACATCGCATTGCATCAGCCGGTCACTGCAAAATCAAACCGGCGTGACGGACTGGCCTGGGACGAGCATTTTGTTGTGGATGGTTTTGTGCCCTACCTGATGGATGCCGCATCGGGCGAGAAAAGCGTGGCCTTCGTGGGGCGGATTGCCAGCAACGCCCTTCCCGTGTTAATGATCGACCTCAGCGAACCACAGCCCGTTTCGCGCCTGCAACTGCACGCTGTTGAAACAAGCGACTTTTTCCCCCAGGCACTGGACATCGATTTCGGCCTCCCACGCGCCATCCGCCTTGAAGGAGCAAACCAGCCGGACTTCGCAGACGCCCATACGCTTTTGGATTTGCAGTTCGACACCGTCTACAAAATGTCGCCCATCATGGAGTGGGACTTCCCGGAAACAACCAAGCGCTTCCTGAGGCTTACGATCCTCTCCCCTCCAACCGACCCGCTCTCCCCTTCGCGCCCTGCGCGCTTCGGCTTCGCGGAAATTGAACTGCTTTCGCATGGACGCAACGTCGCGCGCGACAAACCGTTCACGGTAACCGGCTTGCGCGAGCTCAGGGATTTTCGGCGCTCGATCAATCAGCTCACGGACGGGCGCAATATCTATGGCGACATTCTGCCGATCCGCGAATGGATGCGGCAGCTGGCCCGGCGGCACGACCTCGAAACCAAACGCCCGCTCATCGTGCATGAGCTTGAGCTGCGCTATGAAAAGCAGAAGATCAACCTGCGGCGACTCGGCTGGCTCTCGGCCCTGCTGGCGGGCGGAATCGGCTTCACCATCCTGATCGATCGCCTGCTGCGCATGCGCCAGATCCGCGGCATCGAGCAGCGCATTGCGGCCGACCTGCACGACGAACTCGGCGCCAACCTGCACACCATCGGCCTGCTGAGCGATCTCGCCGAAAACAGTCAGGATAATCCCGAAGAACAATCGACCTATCACCAGCGGATCCGGGCGGTTACGGAACGTTCGGGGATTGCCGTCCGAAACTGCACCGACATGTTTAGCGCCAACGCCCTACACAAAGGGCTGGTGGCCGACATGGAACGCGCCGCCCAGCGCATCATGGCCAAGCTCGACCATGAACTCTCCATCGAGGGCGAGGAATACATCAGCCAGCTCAAGCGAAGAACCTGCTTCGACCTCTTCCTGTTCTACAAAGAGTGTCTCGTCAACATCAGCCGCCATTCCGGGGCCACTAAATTCTGTACCCGGCTCATCATTACCCAGGAAGAAATAACTTTGACCATTAGCGATAATGGACGAGGGCTTCCGGACACAGAAGACAACGCCATTCCCCGCTCACTGAAACGAAGAGCCAAAATCATGGGAGCCAAGCTCTCCGTAACATCTCCCGCAGGAGGCGGAACAAGCATCAACCTGAAACTTGAACCCCGGAAGCGGACACCTTTTCTAAAACGAGGTCTAGTATGAGTAAGAATATCCAGATCATGGTGATTGAAGACCATCCTGAATACCGCGAAGTCATCGGACTGGCCCTGCTCAAAGAAACCAACATGGAACTAATCAGCGAGTTCGGTACTGCCGAACGCGCGCTTCGCAGCCTTCAGGATATGTCCACCCGACAGGAACCGGACATCATTCTACTCGACCTGAATCTGCCCGGCATTTCCGGCATAGAGGCTATTCCTTTTTTTATGTCGACGCTGCCCAATACAAAAATCATTGTACTGACTCAGTCCAACCAGGAAGCTGATGTACTCGAAGCTATAACCAAAGGGGCCGCCGGTTACCTGCTGAAATCTTCAACGGTCTCGAAAATAACCGAGGCCATTCAAAGCGTGATGGAAGGAGGAGCACCTATCGATACAGGCGTCGCAAAATATATTCTGGCCTCCCTGAAATCCGCTCCGGTCAGAAGAACCGCTGATCCCATGCTTTCCGATCGGGAAATGCAAATCCTCACCCTGCTGGCCAAAGGTCACTCCAAAAAGGAAATCTCCAGCGAGCTCGGCATCGGCGTCAGTACCGTCGTAACGCACGTCAGCCACATCTACGAAAAGCTCAAAGTACAAAACGCCCCCGCCGCCGTTAATAGAGCCCACCGCCTCGGCCTCTTCCCTGCCGATAGTTAGTTCGTCATTTCGGCGGATCTATTATTCGGCATGCAATACCACAGATGAACCCTTATTGAATCGGCCCCGGATGGTTGATCGCTCTGCATTTTTCACGGAGCCCAGCATTTGGCATGCGGTGTTTTCCCGTTGAGCATCGGATCCTTTGGAATGATTGATCCGTTCTCAATACGCGGTGGGATTAACGCCGCGCCTCAGCGGCTACCAAGCGTCACCTTTATCACATAGCCCAGTTCCGGATCAAAATCCGGTGCCATCTTCACCTCCAACCCCTCGGACGTCTGATTGAAGGGCACGTTGCCCAACCCCAGAATTTCCACCGCCTGAATCGGGCCGACCGACTCGCCGAAGGCTTTAACCAGCACGCGCTCTCCCGGCTTCGATAAAGCAATGGCATACACACTGGATTCTTTTTGAGTAAACCAGAAATCCTCGTCGGTAAATGTTGCATTAAAACCCTGTTCTTCACGCGCATGTGTGCCGGACATATCCACCACCGTCGGACCCTCTTTCGTCGTCGTCCACTTTGAGGTTCCATACAACGCCTCGCCATTGATGGACATCCAGGTTCCCACCGCCTCCAGGTTTGCCACGCTCTCCGCCGGAACCGCGCCAAGGCCGGTCGGGCCGATATTCAGCATGTAGTTGCCTCCCTTGGAAACGATTTCCACCAGCCAGAAAAGAATTTCCTGTGGAGATTTCCAATCCTGGTCATAGCCGTTGAAGCCCCACGAGTTGTTAAACGTCCCAACGGTTTCCCAGGGTTTGATCAGTTCATCCGGGTTTTCCGGAATTTTGTTATCCCCCGGAATGGAATAATCTCCAAACCCGTTACCGATTCGGTCCGTAATAATAATCTGCGGCTGCGTATCAAAAACCTGTTTATAAAACGTAAAACTCTGATCAGCATCCATGCGCCAGGGCATGTCATACCAGAGACACTTCATCCCGGGAAATTTATCCATCAGCTCCTGCACCTGGGGATAGGCTTTGTGATCCAGATATTCCTGAAACGTATTCGGGCTGGGATCCCAGGTATTGGCTCCGAAATCCAAGCGGCGATCGATTTTCCACCCCTTTTCTTTATATTCCGAAACACGGCAATCCGAGCCGTCCGCCCAGTCGATATTGTGCGAATAATAAACCCCGAACTCAATGCCCTTACGTCTGCAGGCCTCGTAAAGTTCTTTGATAATATCCCGCTTGAAGGGCGTTGCATCCATCACATCAAACGTGCTGACCTTGGAGTCATAGAGCGCAAATCCATCATGGTGCTTCGCCGTAATCACCAGATATTTCATGCCCGCCCGTTTCGCCAGTCCGGCGATCGCATCGGCATCAAACAGGATCGGATTAAAGGATGTTGCAAGCTGAGCATATTCTGCACGCGGAACCATCGCCGCATGCTGAATCCATTCGGCCACATGCGGACGGCGCATCGTATGAATCTTCCGGCCGTCCCATACCCCGGCGGGAATCGAATAGAGCCCCCAATGAATAAACATGCCGAACTTAGACTCTTTGAACCACTCCATCGTCTCCTGCTTCGCGGCATTCATCTCCGCCCACTCTTCATAATGTTCGGTTTGCAGGGACTGCTTTGACGCTCCCAAACAGCACCCGGCAATCAGCACCAATAATCCTCCGGAAACAAGGTTTTTCATATTCATAACTCCTCCATTTCGGTTCGTCGTTTTCTTTTTTTTCATCCTGTTTTTGTCTCCAGTTCGCTCTCTGATTGAAATATCTATCTACTCTATATTGCGTTCACCGTATCGGCCCCGGGTGATTAATCTTTACCGCATTCTTTGCGGCACCCGGCATTTCGGCGTGTGGTGTTTTTCCGTTGAGCACAGGCCCGTTCGGGATAATTTTTCCGGCCTCAATGCGTGGAGGTTCGTGGCGGTTCGGCGTCGGGTTTTCCGGAAGGGTATCCCCGGTCTGCTCCGTCCACGCGGTGAGCTGTTTACGTACCTGATTCAGGATCGACCCATATTCGGGATTATCAGCAAGGTTTATCAACTGATGCGGATCCGCGCTCAGTTTATAAAGTTCTTCCTCCGGGCAGGGATTGTTAAATAGCTGTTGCTGTTCAGCAGTTGTTTTTCCCGCCGCATGCGCCTTCCACAGTTCCGCTCCGGCCGGATAATGATCATCGGATTCAAGGGAGAGATTCGGTTGATTCGGATAATTGTTTTTGATGTAAGCAAAGTCACCGAAACGCACCAGGCGGGAATGGTTTTTATAGACGTGCCAGTTCTGCTCGGAAAATACCACTTCACGGACTCCGGCTTCCGGTTGTTTAAGAATGGGCACAAAACTCTGCCCCTGGATGCACGCCGGTTTTTCAACGCCGGCCAGCTCCAGGCAGGTGGCACTCAGATCCATCGAACTGATTAGACTCTGCGAAACTGCCGGCGTTTTGATCAGCTTCGGATAATGTACCACCCACGGCGTTTTTATGCCGCTATCATAGAGCCGGGCTTTGGCTCGAGGAAACGGTCGACCGTTATCCGCAGCTACCACAATCAGGGTGTTCTCTAAAATTCCCTGCTGTTTCAGCTCTTCCACAACCGCGCCGATAAAATGATCATACCGGCTGACTTCATGATAATAGCAGGCCAGGTCTTTACGCGTCACATCGGTATCGAACATGTAGGGCGGAACAATCACCGCTTCTGGCTTATACTTCGGTGCATCATCACTGATTTGCCAGCCGCGGTGCGCATCGCTGGACGCAAACCAGCAGAAGAACGGTTGATCCTTCGGACGTTTTTGCAACAGCTCAACCCAGTCTTCTTCCTTACCAGGTCCTTTACCCTTCGAGATCAGATCAAATGCACGATCCGTTTTCGCCTTCTTGTCGAATATGTGGTTTTTTCCGGAAAGCACCGTGTAATACCCAGCCTCGCGAAGCAGCGCTGGAAAACGCACCTGGTCATCCGGAAGAACTACATGCAGCTCGGGCGCACCCGTGTTGTGCGGATAGCGCCCGGTTATTATGCTGCAGCGGCTCGGACTGCAACTACTGATCGTTAGATAGGCATTATCAAACCGCATGCCGTCCGCCGCCAACGCATCTATATTGGGTGTTTTGAGTGTTGGGTGGCCATAGCAGCCCAAATCCTCCTGCGAAATATCGTCCGCAATAAAGAAAATAATGTTGGGCTTTTCCTGTGCGGTTGCAGCGATGTAAGCACTCAGCATCATGACCACGGCAATACAGAGTTTTTGTTTTTTCATCCCGACTTCTTTCCTAAGGGTACGGTTCATACGCATGCCAATATCGATCAATGACTTTAGGGTCCGGAGCACCATCCATCAACACCAGACGATAACGCAAAAGGATCTGCTTCCCGGGCTCGATTCTCCAGGCATGTTCCTGAGTCGGCACGTAGTTGAAAAAAACGTCGCCTTTTTTGTCCCAGATACGCATGCGCTGCGGCGCATCATAATTCGAAGGATGTCCCAATATAACGACCGTAGCCTCGCCCGTTTCCGTGGGTCCAAACATGGCGCACCATCGGCCGCGCGTGGCATGTCCGTCCACACGCGTGTGTCCTGCAGAAGTCAGATAATCGCTGTTCTCCTTATTCCAGGAATGGGGTCCACGATAAGCGATGCCCCCGCCATATCGATAAGCCGGCAGCTCCAGCGGGTCCCGGCTGACATTCGTCTGATTGACTTCATAGTCGACAACATAGGCATCCTGCTCGCAACGAACCTTGACGGTGAATGCTTCTTCCAGAATCACCCGTTCATTTTTCGCGCTCCCGACATACGCCAGTTGCTGTTGGATCACTACAAAGCCGACCTCATCCTTTTCCCGGATCATCTCCCGTGTTTCCGTGTACCGAACCCGGCCGAGTTCCTTCTGCAGGTTCCAGAAATCAACGTCCCGCCCCTGATGCTCTGCCTTCACCCAGGCATGCCACAGCCCCATATGGTGAATATGATCCGGCGGCTGGATCCCCGTCAGGATCCCGCCCGATGGACTGCGCAACGGATGAATAAAACCGCTGCGCCGGTACACTTCAGGCGCTCCCGCCGGCGGAGGACATTCTGCCTTATGATAGACCAGCACCTCTCGATCCCCATAATGGATGGTGATCGCCGCCTCGCTCTCGTTGATACGCAGGTGGAGTTCCCCGGAATCCGCGAGTGCATTGAAGCCCCATCCAGCAACGAACAGCAGGATGGCACGCAATGAATTCACTCTTCTAATTTTGCTCTTCATGCTCATCAATGTTACCCGGATCCTGAGTCAGGTTCAGGGTGTGCGCATTCCGGCCGGACTAGGGCCTGGTATCCAGTGCTCCTGAATCTATTTTGTTATCTTCCGGTTTATCGTACCGGTTCTCCACCGTCCCCTTTACGGTCATTGATAATACACTGGCAATTTTATCGGGGGCGTCAGCCGGAAGTTCAATCATCAGGTTACCATCCTTCTTATATGCTTTCAGTTCCGTATTATCCGCCAGAAGGGTTGCTTTCATTACATCGTTATCTATTCCGGGTACTTTCAGCGCTCCCTCTACGGGCCAGTCAAAAACGAAGAAATACAGGGTGGTCTCCTCTTCATTCTCATTTTTGGCGCAACGCCCCCAGGAGAAGGGCTGGTAGGGTCCCGCCTTCGTGCCATGAATGGCTTCGCTGTTAACGCTCATCCAGTCACTGATCTCCTTTAAACGAACAATGCTTTCTTCGGGAAATGCTCCGTCCGGCTGGGGACCGACATTCAGGAGGTAGTTTCCACCTTTTGAAACAATGTCCACCAGGTTTCGAATTAGGGTCTCGGAAGTTTTCCACTCCGCGTCCATTTTCCGTAATCCATATCCCCAGCTTTCATTCATGGTCATACAGACTTCCCAATTTACCCCTTCCAAACCGTGGGCATCAGGAATGTGCTGCTCGGGCGTTTTTGTATCGCCCGGAAAATTCGGTCGTTTCAACCGGTCGTTCGTAATAATATGAGGTTGCCGTTTAAGCTCCTCCTGAAATTTAAGTGCCGCGGCATCGGTCATGCCGCGCGGGGTATCCCACCACAAAACGGCAATCTCACCATAATTGCTCAATATTTCACGTACCTGTGGAACAGCGATCCGGTCAATATAGTCGTCAAAGGTCGCGGTTTCCTGAACCGGATCCCAGTGTCCATTATGTTTTTTGGTATAGGCATCGACTTGTTTGGCCTCCGGGTTTGGCCAGCCTTCCTTCGATAATCTACGTGCCGCCGCGCCGCCGGGATGGCACCAGTCCTGGTTTTGAGAATAGTAGAACCCCAATTTGATCCCCTGTTTTTCACACGCCTCAGCCAGCGGCTTTAAGAGATCCCTGCCATGCGGTGTCGCATCGACCACGTCCCAGTCACTGACCTCGCTGTCGAAGAGAGAGAATCCGTCATGGTGCTTCGCGGTAATGATCAGATATTTCATCCCCGCATCCCTGGCCATTTTTACCCAGGCCTCCGGATCATAGTTTTCCGGATTAAATGTTCTGGCGCTTTCCTTGTATTCGGCAACGGGAATTTTACATCGGTTCATAATCCATTCAGCCCCCCCTTTTACCTGGTCATGTCCGTTGTAAATTCCGGCGTACTGCGAATAGACCCCCCAATGAATAAACATGCCGAACCGGGCTTCGTGCCACCAGGCAAGCCGTTCTTCATCGCTGAACAAGTCTGCGTGCTGTTGAAGCAGCTCTCTGCACAGTTGTTCAAAGCGTTGGCGGTTCATTCCGGCCTCCTTTTCACAGGCGCTGAGAATCCACGTTGAGAGTTCCTTCGCGGGCTTTGAGACCAGCAGGATTTCGCCGTCGGTTTTTACCATCTGGGCAATAACATCGGGATTGTAGAACACGGCGGCACCGATCGATTGCGGGGTGGCCGCCACATCTTCCGGGTGGACTCCCCAGGTTCCGACAAAGTGATCGCCCTGCAAGATTCCCGTCGTATCCCAATAGTTAATTCCGGTCACAAATTCGACTGGTTCATCGCACACCGCGAAGGCCTCCACCTTCATTTCCCGAATGCCTGAATAGGCCGTAACACGAATCAGGACATCCACCGTTCCACCCTTATACGGGACGCCCTCGGAAAGCATCTCCATCTGGGAATAGCCGTCCTTTTCACGGACGCGAGCGGTGCGCATGGATACCGGGTCAAGCCGGACCACTTCGCCATTGTCCCAGAGGCGAATGCCTCCAAGCCCAATCGTCGGCCCTACTTTATATTGGTCGGAACCCCAACCCGCCTGCTGCTGTTCCTCGGTCGGATACCATCCCGTTTCCGCCAGCTCCAGCCCGGCGCGCTGTTTGTTATAGGGATCCAGTGTGCATTTTTTGTCAAAATAGATCCGCATGCCCATCCACTCGTTTTCAATGGCCGGGCCATGATGCGCCAACTTCTTGAACAGGTTCCCGCTCTCGGAACGAATCTCAGCTTCCTGTGTTGAGCTGTCGTTCCACTTCAGGCTCACATCCGTCCGGTTGTCGGCAAGGCAAGGGCCCGCGAAAGCCAGCAGCGCCAGACTTGTTACTATGGTTTTCATCGTACTCATCCTCTACTCCACTTCAGCGGTTGCATGCCCACATTGCTTACACCGATTCATTTTCACCTTCAACATAGCCAAAGTTTGCCAGAATTCCCCCGTCGACATAGAGGATATGACCGTTAACGAACTGGCTCGCCTTTGAGGCCAGAAAGAGTGCTGCGTTGCCGATATCTTCCGGTTCACCCCAGCGGTTTGCCGGCGTACGCATCATGACCAGATCATTGAACGGATGGCCGCCCTCGCGGATCGGCGCGGTCTGCGCGGTGGCGATGTAGCCCGGGCCGATGCCGTTGACCTGAATATTGTGCTTCGCCCACTCACAGCACATATTGGCCGTCAGAAGCTTCAACCCGCCTTTTGCGGAAGCGTAAGCGGAAACCGAGTTGCGGCCGTAGACACTCATCATCGAACACATGTTAATAATCTTTCCGCCACCTTTTTTGATCATGCCCGGTGCCACGCGCTTGCCGACAATAAACGGCGCGACCAGGTCAACGTCGATGACCTGCTTATACTCATCCACCGGCATATCCAGAATCGGGATGCGCTTAATGATGCCCGCGTTATTTACCAGAATATCAATCGTGCCGACCTCTTCCTCGATTTTTGAAATACCGGCATCCACTGCCGCTTCATCGGTTACATTGAAGACTAGTGTAAAGGCATCGATCCCGTTAGCCGCATACTCCTTCTTCGCCTCCGCGAGTTTTTCCTCGTTGAGATCGTTGACGCAGATTTTCGCGCCGGCCTTGCCGAGCACGGTTCCAACGGCCATGCCGATTCCGTGTGTTCCACCGGTCACCAAGACCACTTTTCCTTCCAAACCAAACAATTCATTAATCATTTCAGCACCTATTATTTTTAAACCACAAAGGCACTAAGAGCACGAAGGTGTCCCGATATGGACATTCCGATTCTTTGTGTCCTTCGTGACTTCGTGGTTAATTCATCCGTTATTTCAAATCCTGGATCGCAATGTGATCCATATCGTCAAAGCGCTGATTTTCACCGCCCATGGCCCAGCAGAACGTGTAGGCCTTCGTGCCGCAGCCGGAGTGGATCGACCACATCGGGGAAATAACCGCCTGTTCGTTGCCGACCACGATATGGCGGGTTTCGGCGCTCGGTCCCATCATGTGAAAGACGCGCGATTCTTCATCCAGACCGAAGTACATATATACTTCCGTGCGGCGCTCATGGGTGTGGCACGGCATCGTATTCCAAACGCTGCCCGGTTCAAGTGCGGTGAAGCCCATCACCAGTTGGCAACTCTTGATGCCGTTTTCGTGAATGTACTGATAGATGGTGCGCTTATTGGCATCCGCCAGGGTTCCCAGCTCGATGGCGTTGGCATCCGCCTTTTTTGCCTGCGTGGTCGGGTATTCCATATGTGCAGGACAGGAAATCAGATAGAACCGCGCTGGATTTTCCGCATCCGCGCTCGCAAAAGATACGTCCTTGGAGCCGCGCCCGATATAGAGGCCGTCCAAATTCGCCAACCCGTATTCGGCACCGTCCACGGTGACCGTTCCAGCCGCGCCAATGTTCAGCAC
This sequence comes from uncultured Verrucomicrobiota bacterium, assembly GCA_964486885.1. Lineage (GTDB taxonomy): Bacteria > Verrucomicrobiota > Kiritimatiellia > Kiritimatiellales > Pontiellaceae > Pontiella. Next base: position 34,892 of record CAZAPF010000039.1, on the reverse strand, counting down.
CCCCACTTCGCGGCGTTGGCAGAAAAAGTCCGCCGCCAATTCCCTGCCCGCTTCAAGCACTAAAGTTCCAGCGGTTGGAACCGCCGCACCGACAATCGAGCGTTCCACCTCGCAGTAGAGCAGGTTCAGTTCCCCACCCTCGAAGAGATCAACCAGAAAGGCATCGCGCAGTTCCCCGGCCGTCATGCGTTTGTATTCATTTTTCCCAACCGTGTATCGTACGTCCACAGCTCAATTCCTCCCTTCTAAATGTACTGTTTCCGGAAGCTGTTTTTTCTGTTCCTGCATGTTCAAATACACTCCCATACGTACAAATTTATAGAACTCTTTAATCTTCAGGTATTCCGTTCCGGCCAGCAGCACGGTTGCGATCCCATGGCTGTCGTTAACCAAAGCCGGCCGATTGTAGTAGTAGTACAATGAAGGATCGGTTGAGGATCCCTTGCAGGTGTCTTTGACATCGTACTCATCGGATATTTTGGTCATTAAGCCTTCCCATCCATATTTCGCGACGCTGGTGTAATCCTTGTCAATCCAGCCCTCGTTGACCGCTTTGGAAATGCCGTAGATGAACATGGCCGTGCAGGATGTTTCGGTGTAGGAATCCGTTTTATCCAGCACCTGCCGCCAGCATCCCGATCCGCTTTGATGTCGGGCGAGACCTTGAATGTGTTTTTCCAGATTCTCGATCAGTTGATCTCTCTTAGGATGGTCTTCGGGAAGGTGAGACAGCAATTCCACCGTGGCCACGATCACCCAGCCATTCGCCCGCCCCCAATGCGCCACACCGGTTCGGTCAAACTCGGCAAAATAACAATGAAAATAGAGTCCCTTTTCTTCATCAAATAGAAGGTCGAAATAACGTAAGAGTTGGAAAACCGCGTCATCCATCATTTCCGTGTCGCCGGTCAGTGCGGCGTACCGCGCCATAAAAGGCACCGACATATACAGATCATCCACCCAAACCGTGTATTCGCGGGGAATGGGGCGGGCAAGCGTTCCATCCTCCAGACGGCACTCCTCGTCTCTGATAAACGTCGCGAATCGCTCAATGTATTTTCGGTAAATCTCTTCCTGATCTTCTTTATACACCTCAATCAGAGCCGCCCCCTGAGAGCCGCAATCATCCAGTTTTTTCAGCCTGAAGAGCTGCCAGAAGCTGGCTTTTTCGGTTTTCCCACGCAGCTTTGCGAATTCGGGGGACGGTTTGCCATCCACGTCACCTGCTTTGATCGCCTCAATCTGTTTTTCAAAATAGGCCATATTCCCGCTGTTCAGAATAAAGTCATATTTGGCGTGCACATGGGCCTTATATTTATCGTCGCCGGTCAGTTCGCTCAACTTCAGCAGCCCCAGATTGATCACCCCATTCTGATATTTCCACTCGTTGTACGCACTGGTTACCTTCACATCGGGAGACAGGGGAAGGTCTTTCACTCGGTCATACCGCTTGTCTTTTTTCGTGTCCATAAAGGAGAACTCGGTATCCGCCAGGATTCGATCGGCGATCCCAAGCAGCACCTCCACATCCCCGCTATCCGGATGTTTACCCATGCTGTTTATCGCGACTAACGAAACAAGCAAGACGCTTAAGCCTACTCTATATCTGTTCATTTTCTTTCTCCTTTTAAACTCAGTGATCCGTACCACAGCCCCTGCACCCCCACCTCAGGCATGATGGAGACGGTTCCATATTTTTTAGCAAAGCGCTCCGCCTCGGCCATGGTTTTGAGTACCGGCAGGCCATACGGCATCCAGTTGCACCCCGGCCACCAGTAGTCGCCCTTCGCGTCATACGCGCCGCGGAATTCATCAAGCTCAGTCACTTCCTGCGCCTTCAGTACCACCGTCTGTTTCATGCCGTTGCAAACCTGCCGGGCATGGGCCGGACGTAAGTCCAGATTATCTAAATCGGCGCTCTTAAAAACAGACAGATCAAACTTCACCAGGTTACCCCGTACCTGTCCCAGATCCTTCACAGGCATCAAACTCTTGTGATTCCGTACCGGATGCGTCTTACCCGCTTCGTATGATTTTCTGTACAGATCCATGTCACGGGAGCCGGCTTTATCGAAAAACCGTTCCATCAAATTGTTCACCACATTCCAGTCGTCAATCGGAGGAAAGCTCATATCCCGACTGCCCTCGCCCTTGACGGTTGAGTGATCCACGATGTTTTTAATGATCACGCTGAAGGTGCGGTTATGCACGTCCGTGTTATTGTAGAGATTGAAGTCGCGATAGCCTTCCAGGCTGATGGCCTTGCCGGATTCCCAAAATACATTGTGATGTACATTCAGCTCCATGCCCGCCAGATCGACGCGCATGGCCACGCCGTTCACGTTATGCATCCAGTTATGGTGCACCGATGCGAAACGCTGCGATCTCGACGGCATGTAGACACCGGAACAGTCGGTATTATACAACCCACCGTTGAAAATATGGTTGTAGCCAATGTCCGGACGAACCGATTCCGGCATCTTTTCCTGGTCGGGCACGATAAACACCGTATCCGATCCATTGTTGAAAAACGTGTTGCGCGTCACGCGGTAAAACCCTTCCGGCTCCAGATAGAGCGCGCGACTCTCAAAATTCGCGTGTCGGTTGTTTTCGATGAACACGCACTTATGAACGATGAGGTCCGAACCGCGCAGTTTCAGCGCCGAATTATGCGAACCCGCGAACAGGCAGTCCTGAAACGAAATACGTCGCCCGCTGACCAGAACCGGTTTATCGATGGCCCGACCATATAGGCGATCGTTGAAAAGCAGCTCCGCACCGATATAGGTAAAATGGCTGTTCTTAAAGGAGACATTCCGATTGCCGGAATGCGGCAGATGAATGGACGTCGCGAAAAAATCGATCCCTTCGATCGACACATCCGTCAGCGCGTCCTCACTGGAGATCACGAAATCCTGTTGCTGCATCAAGACCGAAACCTTATTCGGATCCGAACCGCCCGGTGCAATCAGGTAGAGCCATCCCTCCTCGGCAAACCATTCCCCCGGCGCGTCGAGCAAAGCTTTTGAGCCTGCGAGGAAAAAGCGCGAGCTGTCGGGGGCGTATTTTACATTACTGACTGATGCCGCCAGTTCCGGTGGCGCATTGATCCCGTCACCACCCGAGCGGATCCGTTTATAAAAACCGTCATCGTTCCAGCGGAGCATTTTTCCATCGAACGATTCGATTTTCCGACTGTAACAGCTGTTACCCAAAGAATAGCGAATAAAGCAATGCGCGTCCTTCAGGTCTACATCGGCCAATTCGGTAAAACGGTCGGTAACGATCACCCCCGCGCCCGTACCTTCGCCGCAGACGATCCATTTTTTTTCGGATCGGCGGTTTTCCGCCCATGAACAGTTCGGCCACCGCGCCCAGACCAGCGGCGCTCCATCGTAAAACACCTGCTTCACATCCCCGTCGATTTTCGCGCGATACAGCCGCCCCGAAACCTGTTCAAATCCGCTCTCCACCGTTTCCGCGCCGCAGAACACCACGTTCCGCGGATTCGCCGCCCGCAGCGTGATCCCCGACTTCAGTTTCACGGTTCCGGTGTAGACGCCGTCCAGCACTACCAGTGTATCGCCTGCATTCATCCGATCGATGGCGGTCTGCACCACGCGCAACGGTTGCCCGGCCGACGTTCCTGAGTAAGCGTCATCACCTGTTGGTGAGACATAATAGGTCGCTGCGAATGCCGTGTTCCCTGTCAGGATCGCGCTCGCCATCCACAAAGCAACACTGAATATGCGAATCATCTAAATTTTTCTCCATTTTTATTCGTATGGAAACTGTAGGTATTTAATACGGAACTGCCTATCCCTATTATTTGGGATAGCGGGCGAACCGCGGTTTTACCAAACCTTGGAAACTCGAAATCGAAGTCGCGAGCTACAGCCTTGCAACCGACCGAGTGGTTTCCTTAAAGTTAAAAGCCTGCCTGGAAGGTGATCATCCAGACAGGCTCCTCTTCTGCTGTTATCCTTTGTTTAGTTCTGCTGGACTTCCAGTTCAACGAACCTGACCGGAACAGCGGTGGTATCGTAGCGGTTGGTGACCGTTTCATAACTGCCGACAGCCTCGCCCACAACCACTTCATCCTGCGCGTTGGTGGACAGCGTCGGATACTGAAGGTTGGTGTTGTCGATCAGGTTATAGGTCAGGTCCTGTGCCACATAATCCGTACGACGGTCATGCACATATTCGAAGTAATTCGTGCCGCCTTCGTTCACGGTGCTGATGAATTCCTTCGAACCGGCATCCGCGACCGATGGATCCATGCCGAGGGCGTATTCCAGCAGGTTTACGTAGCCATCGCCGAGGCCGCCGTTTTCCGGGTCGTCATCCCATGCCTGATCCTCAACATCGAGTCCGAAGCCACCAATCCAGGCCGCGAAGCTGCTTGGGTCACCTGACCTGAGGTGAAATACGATATCCAGGTCGCCCGAACCGCCATCCGTGGTTCCGTAGAACGGGAATGCATTACCGATGTTGTTATAGCGCAGGTGGTTGCCTGAAAAACTTCCGCCGACGTTACCCGGACCACGATCTACCCCGATTATCAGATTGGCCGGAGCAGCCATGTTCCAACGGAGCGACCAACCATAACGGGTATCCGCATCCAAATTGATATTCGCTGCCGACAGATCAATCATGTAGAGGTCGTCATGATTGTACGTGCCGGGGAACACACCGGTTCCGGTATAGACAAGCTCCGGCTGAGGGAAAGTCGCACCCGCATTGGTTGTGCTCAGATCGCCTAGATCCGCGTTGATCTTCCACAGCTCCAGCTTCAGCAACGCATCGGCCGGAATGAGCGGAGAAAGGGAGGAATTCGTCGACAGGTTGAGCAGAATATTATCGAGCAGGAACGACCCGCTCTCATCGGTATCAAAGTACATGCCGAATACCTTGTCATCGACTTGACCGCTGGCATTCTGATCCTCACTGAAACCGAGGCTCTGGAGCAGATGTCGGTAATTACCCGTGAACTGATTTCCACTGCCCCCCACTTCAGATCCCAGCACAATACCATTGGTCTCCGCAAAGGAGGCACCGTTCGCGACAAATGTATAATTGACCGTACCATCCGGCTTGATTGTCACGTCGATTTCATCGGTCAGGGTACTCGCACCGGATGTGGCCGTAACCTCTATCGTCAATACTTCGTTGGAGACGATGTTGGAGATTTCGCTGATACTCGCCAGATCGATGAACACCACGGTTTCTGCAGAATCATTCTTGTGGACCCACGCCGGATTGACCAGATCAACCAGTTCGATCACGTTCGATGCGGCTCCACTGTTATCGACCGGGATATTTTGGGTCCAGGTCGTGATATAACTGAAGAAGCCGGAATCGGTGAAGTCGTCACCCGCGCTCGTCAACTCCGACACGCCCGGGTTCTTGGTAGTGTAGATGGTGCGTACACCGGCAGCGTAATGCTCATCGTAAGCGGTAAAGTCAAGCTTCGTGTCCGTGTCATCCAGCACCGCCAGCTCAATCGAATCAGCACCCGCCACAAACGCCACGCGCAGGCGGTCGTTCGGCGTGCTCATAGTGCGATCGATCGCCAGATCGGAAAGTCCGAATTTGGAAAGAACCACGTCCAGCGGCACTTCGGTAAGGTTGGTCACGCCTGAACCCACCTCGGCCCATTCTACGCTCAGCGTTGAATTGGTGGTATCCTGGTTGTTCACCAGAAGCCCTCCGGAGTTGTCGAAGGTCACCGTAATGGTTTCAGTCGGGTTTCCAGGATTCAGTGCGGTACCGGAAAGTACAGCACTGAATTCGGCAACATCCGTGGATGCTGAAATAATTTCAACATCGTTCGATGCGGTACCCATTAAGAAGTTGGCGTTCAGGGTTCCGTTGGTGGAGGTGTCGGGATCCACCAAGACCAGGGAAAGCGCGGTTGGATCGATACCCAGCACAGAGTTCGCAGGGATACGGGCCGTGATGCCTACATTGTCCGTAGACGTTCTGTGCCCTGCTGTGGTTGTTTCCGTTCCGCCCGACCATGCGAGTTTAAAGACTGCGGTTCCGCCTATTCCTAGATCCCGGTCGACCAGACCGGTCAGAGGAACATCAACATCCGTCCAGGTAAGATTGTTCGCGATCGTTCCGGTTGCCACGACGCCTGTGGATATCGTTCCGGACTCCACGGAGAGTGTCCAGTCCTTCTGCCCGTTGGATCTATTATAGTAGGCATCGAAATGGAATGAATCCAGGATGGTTCTGTTTCCGGTCGCAGTCACCGTGAACAGGATTTCGTACTCCCGGTTATTGGTCTGCCTGATGAACGACGTCGTGGGATCGGCTGCCGTTGGAGGAACAGCCAGCGTACCCCAGGTGCCATCCGTGCTGCCACTATTCGGGGCGATTTTCACGCCGCCATTGTTGCCATCAGCAAATCCGGTGGCGCCCGCGGTATACGATGCGGGTTCGTTGTTCACCGAGTTGGTCCACACATTCCAGCCGATGATCAGTTCCGGCGATGAAGGCTGCGCCCCCTTGGAATAGGTGATATCAAGCGCAACATCGATGGTGTTGGTGATGCCGGAACCGGTCGCGGTAAAGGTGATCGTCAGCGTGGAGGTATCCGTATCGTCACCATCCACCAAATCGCCGCTGTTATTATAGGTCACCGTAATCGTTTCGTTGCTGTTCACGGACGTCAGAACGGCACCGTCCTTGTCCGCAGTGAAATCGGCATCATCCGTCACAGTGGAAATGATTTCGATGTCGTTCGCCAACGAACCCAGAATGATGGATGCGTCGATGGTTCCATTGGTGGAAACCTCGGGATCATTCAGATTCAAGGAAAGCGAGGCAGACTCGACGGCAAGCCAGGAGTTGGAAAACACGATGTCACCGACCACCGTGACATCCGAAATCCGGTGTTTGCTGCCGAGGCCTTCCATATAAAAGCTATCAACGCTGTTTGAGCTGGTCATCAGATGAAGATCAACCGAGCCGTCCCCGGATGGGTCATGGCCGGCAAACTGGGAGCCGGCGTTTATATCCACCCATGTATTGCTGGTTCCGTTGGCCGCGATGAGCCCTGAATCAGAGGCGCTGTTGCCCGCAGCATCATAATAAACAACCTTAAACGTTAAATCCTGAATATCGTTTGTACTCAGATTGCCGCCGTTGGCATTAAAGTCGATGACTTGAATATTATCGATGGTCGCCCATTGACCGGGTTGAACCGCATCATCATCACCACCGCCCTGGATACCCCATGTCCCATCCAGACCAGCGGGGGGATTAAACGGGCACGCCACGACGTTCGAAGACGCATTAATCGTATACGCCAGCCTGAAGGTTGCCAGACCATCGGGTCCGAGGGTCTCGACCGAATTGGTTACGGTAAACGGGTTGCCCTTCACCGTTTCGGCACCGGGTTTCGGAATGCCGAATGTTGCGGAGATCGGCACCGCCTGGGTGCTCATCACCGCCGCGCACAATACGCCCGCCATGATCGTGGTTAGTTTCTTCATTCCCATCCTCATCTTTCATTCCTCCATTAGGGTTAAACTACCTGAGCGAATCGGTCGGTTAAGACACTCGCCTTTCCCGATTGTTGAAACAGCATAGGCGTCTTTAAAAACCTGCCTATCCCAATATTCTGGGATAGCGGGCGGTTTTTTTTCGACCGGATGCCGGGATGACGGGATAAACGGGATAAATGAACCGTGAATAACGTAATGATACGACGTTAATTTGTAAGCGTCCGAGATCTATCTATTATACGCATTTGAGCGGATGGCTCCTTGGTAGTGTTCTCGGAGCGCAGCGGAGTGAATATCCGCACGTGCAGGAACCCTCTCCGCTCCCGCCCCAGGGAACTATAAAAAAGTACGAGAATACTGCAATAAATTACCCCAGAAAAAAGGCGGTGCGACAGAAGACCGGGTCATGGCTCCCGCCCTACACGTGTAGCTGCTGTATTGATTTGGAGTGCGGCGGCTACTTGCAAAGCAATAATAATTTTCGAATAAAATAGTGACCAAAGGGAATGTTTCACCGAAGCGCCACACCGCCTTTGCGTCCGATGCGCCCGAGAAACGGAAAAGCGGTGTCGCCCGTTGGTTGCCGCCGCACTCCAGAACATTTTCCGATCCGAGATCGCGGAACAGATACGAGGCACAAAACAAGACCTATTTGCTTTGTCATTGCAAATTTACTTGAATACCGCGGCTCTTTAGTCACGCTGACGGAGCAATCTCAACCGCTCACCCGAAACGTGGAACATACGCCGACAGTCGATTTCATCAAGAACCTGAAAGAAATTATGTAATTTTTCACCACGGCGTTCATCCGCAAAGCCGTAGCTTGCATTTCCAACTGCGAGTTTCCCGAATGCAGGGGCTTCCGTTCGTGCGGATACTCGGATCGTTATCTGCGCCACGACCATCAGGCGATAGCGTGTAGTTGATTGAATACCTGCTCTGCCAGATAGATTGGCATGCAATGCAATGTATATTGCACCTGATCGCCCTGGGTGGTTTTTACGTCCAGCGGCACCGATGAAAAATTGTTCACATCCAACCTGACGGCCATCGAAAGCTGCTTGTCGAACATGAACTGGTGCAATGATTTCATCGCTCCAGCGCTTCCCGACTTCACCTCGACGGGAACAATGGAGGCGCCCAACTGAATGAGATAGTCAACCTCGCCCTGCCGACCGCCGGTTCGCTGCCAATAGTGCAATTCAGGAATCCCTTGATCCGCCAACGCGGCACGCAATTGCTGGCCGACAAATTGTTCGGCCATGGCTCCTTTGTTTTGAAATACAAGGCGATCCACATCCTCCGGCCTCATGCGGGCAAGTCCAAGCTGGGCGGCCACCAAACCGATATCGAGCATCAGTACCTTGAAAAACTTTTCGTTGCCCTCGGCACCCAAAGGGATTCCATTGCCGGAACTGTGCCGAACCAACGATGCAATCCGCGCCTTGCAGAGCAGCTCCAGCGCGTTCTTGATCTCCCTGGAAGCCGTTCCCTCCTCGGCGCGACTGGCAACGAATTTATTCCCAAGCTGCTCCGATACGGAACGAAGCGTCTTTTGCAGCCGCCGTATGTTTTTTCCGTATTTATGGAAATCATCGTTGTAGGTGGCCAGTAGATCCTGCTGAACGGCAAGGCACGCTCCTGGATCGCCCGAAGACCGCCATGCCTGAACGGATTCAGGCATTCCACCGCAAAGGCTGTATGCCCTGTATAACTTGATGCACTTGGCGTGCAGCGCGGCGTTAAGCGGTTTATCAAGCGAGCTCCCCGCCATTGCCTCGACCAATGGATCGTTGCCGACGGCCCTTGCGAATTCGATAAACGACATGGGTTCGAGATACAGGTAGCTGATCCGGCCGACCGGCATGCTGAATGAATGCTCGGCAAGGACAAACTCAAGCAATGATCCCGCCGCAATTACCGGCAGTTCGGGCATTTTTTCCCGGAACCAACGTAGCTTGGCCAAGACTTCCGGAGCGGCTTGAATTTCATCCAGAAAAAGAAGAGAGACCGACGGGTCGACCCTTCGTCCCAGTTCTGCGCCAAGATTGCCCAGAATCTCCATCGGGTCCGACGTTGTGAAATGATCGGCAAAAGAAGGATTCCACTCAAAGTTGACCTCAACGAGTTCCAATCCCGCGCGTTTCGCCAAATCGCGGACAAGCCAAGTCTTGCCAACTTGTCTGGCGCCTCTGATGACCAATGGTTTGCGTTCCTCGTTTTGCAGCCATCGATCAAGTTTTTCCGAAGCATTTCGTTTCATTCCAACCTCCATTTGTCACTACAAATACACCATCATGCATTAAATCGTCAATATGAAAGCCAAACACAACGCGTTATATCATTGCCACAAGATTTAAAACAACGCGTTGTTTTCTTCTAAACATCTCGGCATTGTGAATTCTACGGGAGCAAAGCTGTAGCTCGTATATCCGATGCGAGTTTCCGGCGGAAAGGGTTTTCCGTTCGTGCGGATACGCAGATCAGATATGAACCACCAACTTCGTTGGTTATGCGCTGCGCGAATTATAGGTCGCTCCGCTCGCCGCACGCTACGGCGTCCGGACATCCAGCTTATAGTACCCAGCGGATTCGACGTTGAAAACCAGACGGAATAGCGGTGGCCGCACTGACCTTTGATCTGGATTTCGACGAAGATTGCTTTTTCAGGTTGTTTTTCGTCAGAAATAACTGGTTTTCGACGCACAGCCGTAGCTCGTATATCTGATGCGAGTTTCCGGTGGCAGGGGTTTGTTCTATTCGTGCGGATACGCAGATCGTATATCCACGCTACGACCGTTCGGTCGCTGCGCTCGCAGCACTCTACTATACATCAGTCGCCTAGCCAGTCCGCCGAGTAGAGTGAATACTGATCATCTCGAAGCCTGGCTTTCTGCGGGTTCATCAGTATATATTCCCTAATTCGCACCAGCTCCTCGCGATCCCGGATGATGTGGTCGTGGCTTTCACTTTGCCATACAAGCCCAGCACTGTGCAGACCTTGCTTAGCCAGTTGGGTTGAAGAAAACCGCTTGATGGACTGTAGAATGTCTTCGAGAGCATGATCTTCCACGGGTTGGATAATCCAATGAACATGGTTGGGCATGATGACGAAATCACCCGCCCCGTACCGTTGTCCGTCGAAATGGAGTATGGCCTCCCGCAAAATCGCGCGACATGCCTCCTGTTCAAACAGACAACTCCCGTGGCATTGGTCCAGTTCGCGGAACAAACGTCGCGCGTTGTCGCGTTCAAAGTGCTTCCGTTTTTTCTCGTCGATCTTCGGGTAAGCACTCGCCCGTTCCGACTTGCCCATGGATTCCAACACGCCATTAGCTTCGAGCCATATTTTGCGTTCCTGGTTCCATTGGGCAAGCAAAGCACGGGGAATCGAGTCGGCGAGGCGGAAGGTGATGAAGTAGGTTGCACCCTCTTGCCGCCAATGAGGGAGGTTGCGGTGGTAGACCTCGACCGGGGCATGGCTGTTGAACGCGTGGAAGGTTAAGGGCATGCGAGATTAATAAATGTTGCGTTAAACTTATGCAATAGTGGCGTAGCTCGTATATCCGATGCGAGTTTCCTGTGGCAGGGGGTTTTTCCATTCGTGCGGATACTCGGAATTGGAATTCCAAGCTACTCAGCTCTTACATCCAGCCGGTAAAACCCCGCCGACTCAGCGTTGAAAACCGTATCGGTATAGCGGTCCTGCGGGTAATAGATATTGGTTTCCAACGGTTGGAAAATTCCGTCGATCAGATTGGTCGACCCATGCACACCGTAGACCCGATTGGAGACAGAATCCCACGTGATGACCATTCCGGTCGGATCAGCTGCATCCATTCCGGTTACCCGGAAAAGCGAGGCCGGATTGGTCGGGTTGGTGCCGGCATGGAACTCTCCATAGTCATTAAACCGGTCTCCATCCTGATCGCCATAACCGTCGGTAGTGGTGAGGTCGCCGAAATAGTCCATTTCCCAGGCATCGGGCAGACCGTCCGCATCCGCGTCGGCAGGCGGCCCGCCTGAGACCGAAGTCACGATAAGGGTTGGGGCCTCCGTAATGGACTCGCGGGAACTGATTTTCAGTCCGTTGGTGTTGGCATCGGTCGTGATACCGAACGTGTAGGTTCCGTCGCCGGTCACCCACGAACTGACATCAAACTCATAAGTCGAGCCGGCGGCACAATTTAATTGTGTATCGAGCAGCTCCCCCCAGACCAGGTCATCATTTTCTCCACTCAGCGTCAGCTCATCCCATTCGCCCGTGACAGCATAGACATCAATATCCGGAATCGGACCGTCCGCGACCGTCAACCGAAGCGCAGTAGACGCTATGGCATCGATTCCACTGACATGAAATTTGGCATACATGCGCCTGCCCCGGTAATTCTGAATCCGCAACGGATGGTCGGTTCCATACACATTCGAAGTCCCGTCGCACCGCGTATCTTCCGCTGCTGGAATTTCGGTTGAAGGCACCGAGGTATCCACCGTCCACACCTCCCCTGTTACGGTTCCCGCCGGCCCAGCCGAATCGACGCGCCAGTAATAAACGCGATCCGGATCCAGCGGCCCCGGATCAAAGATGTTATTCGTCTGGTTGCCTTGATAGGCGAGGCTGTGTGGATCGTTCCCGAAATAGACGTTATACGCCGTCGCCCCCAGTCCGCCCAGCCACATAAGGTCGGCATCGAGCTTGACGCTCCGGTTGCCCGATGGCGGAACCGGCATGGAGGCCTGCGGAAGCTGACGCCCCGGAATCCAGTATTCGGAGGCGCCATACTCATAGGCCCCGATATCCGGTGCGACGCCAAGATAACCGGCTGTCACATCGATCGTCTGGCCATTGACCGAACAGGTGACCGGCGTTCCCTGATCAATCAGTTCGACCGCATCCGCCCGCGGCCGGAAATCCAGGTTGTCGGGGTCACGCAGCAGATCCAACATGGTCCTGGGCTCATGTTGTCCAATGAAATTGTTGCTGGCGGTTCCAGGAATCGGATCATCGGTAAAATTATCCGCTGCATTGTTGCGTGTGACCGTATTGGTGTTACCTCCCTTGTCCAGCGCAACGTTCAATGTGGATCTGCCGTTGATTCCGACATTATGATAGATCTCATGAAAATCACCCTTGAGCCGGTAGCCATCTCCCTGGATGCCGGCCTCCTTGATGCCTGTATCCATCGCCACGGTGCGGTAAATGTTCGCGTGTATCCCCGTCACCACGGGATCATTGGGACCATCCCATCTGAAATCGCGGGCGCTGTTGCCATAGAACCAATTGTAACGCGCTACCGACTGCTCAGCGGATTCCTGATAGGAGTAATGCGCCGCTCCGTCGGTTTGCTGAAGGCCGCAGAAGGTAAAATAGTTGTATTCGCTAACCCATGGGCGATCATCACGTTCACCGATCTTGAGGGTCTGACCGCTGCCGCTGGTATCGACCGTGTTGCGACGAAATACCATATCGCGGCTCCGCAACAACGTGATGGTAGAGGGGGTGATCACATTGGCATCACGAACACTGGCATAACTGGTCTGGTAGAACAGGTTATTTTCAACGAGCCCAACATCGATCTTTTCGCCCCGAAGCGCCGTGCCGCTTGTGTAGTTGAACTCGCAATTATAAACCGTGATTTGTTCACAGAAATCATCCGTCGTACCCTCGAAGAATGCCGGAGCTGAATGGTCAGTCGATCCCAGCGCACGTTTTGAATACGAGAGGTAATTCAAGTCACAGTTCAGGAAGGTGATATCATCCGATTGGTAAAAATAAAAAGCGGTCCCGAAAAAGTCCAAGCCATCGAATGTAATAGATCGGGTCGTTGGACTGCCGGTAAAAAAATACGTCTGGTTTTTTCCCTTGATGTTCCGACCCGTGGGGTCGAGGCCATCGTCCGCCCAAAGATACAGGGTTTTGGTTGATTCGTCATAGGCCCACTCTTCGGTCCTATCCAGCATGACCAATTCCGCGTCGTTGACGCCGCCCTCCAGGAAATAGGCGCTGGAGTTTACTTTGTAGGTTTGCACGGGAGGGCTGAAATCGAACTCATCTTCCCCCGCCGTGTGGTTGGACAGGACCCCCGCGCTCGTTGAAAAATTACCAAAGTTGAAAACACCGATACAGCCGTTAAACGAGACCCCGGCACCGGCCACGGTATCAATCGCGCCCTTAGTTGGATCGTCAACCACATGCCCGTTACTGGATGCTGATCCTTTTTTATAACGCCGTGCCCCATGCCGGTCCCACATCTCGTCCGAAAACGTCAGCGCATTGGGGAACCGCGCCAGCGTCATCATTTTGCCGTCGACGAACAGCTGCCAGATATCCTCGCTCAGTGTGGTCTTGTAGATATTGCCGCTATGCTGCGTCCAGCTTGAGCTGATCGGAATCGTACCATCAAGAATCACCTCTTCGTCTGAATAGGCGGTCAGGGTGATCGGCTTACCGCTCGTTCCAGCCACCCCCGAAAGATCAACGGCCTCACGGTACGTTCCACCGCGGATAAAGCAGGTATCCCCCGGCAACATAACGTTCACCGCGTGCTGGATCGTGGCGAACGGCTGCGCCAGGCTGCCCGGATCCGTGTCGCTGCCGGTCGTGGATACATAATAATTGCTCGTTACGGGAACCGGATCAGAAAAGCTGCCCGCAACCGTGATATTTGAAATTCGGTATGATCGGTTGGTGGAGAACCCTGCAATGTAAAAGCTGTCAACTTGGGTCGAGCCGGTCATCAGATGCAGGTCAACCGATCCGTCCCCGGATGGATCATGGCCGGTAAATTGGGAACCGGCGTCTATATCCACCCATGCATTGGTGGTTCCGTTGGCCGCGATGGTTCCTGCATCAGGCGACGAGCCGCCCGTGGTCGCATCAGCATAATAAACAACCTTAAAGGATACGTTTGAAATATCGCCTGCGGTCATGTCGCCGCCGTTGGCATTAAAGTCGACCACTTGAATGTTATCGATGGTCGCCCATTGTCCATCACTGATCTGGGAATTAAGAAGCCCCCCTTCAATACCCCATTTTCCATCCATGCCGGCGGGGGGGGCCTGCGAGGCCAACCAGACATCCGCTGACGCGGTAATGTCATACGACAACCGGAAGGTCGCCAGACTATCCGATGCGGTGATATCCGAGCTGTTGGTTACGGTCCACGGATTTCCCAAAACGGTTTGTACGCCGGTATGTTGAGGAGCAAAACTTACCTCAAATGGCTCTGCCTGCGTGGTCATCACAGCCGCGCATAACATGCCGATTGCTCTTACTTTAGTTTTTCTCATCGCTTTCCTTTTAAATTAAACCTGTAGCCACGTTCCGAGATCGCGGAACCTGGATCCCTGCGGATCGCGCTACTGCTGCCGGACATCCAGTTTATAGTATCCGGCGGATTCAGCATTGAAAACGGTATCGGTGTAACTGTCCTGAGGATAGTAGAGGTTGGTTTCCAGAGGTTGGAAAATACCCTCGACCAGGTTGGTCGATCCATACACGCCATAGACCCGGTTGGATACGGCATCCCAGGTGATGACTCTTCCGGCCGGATCAGCCGCATCCATTCCCGTGACATGGAAAAACGAGGCCGGATTGGTTGGGTTGGTTCCGGCATAAGCTTCCTCCCGGTCGATAAACCCGTCCCCATCCTGGTTTCCGCTGCCGTCCGTGGTGCTGAGGTCGCCGAAATAGTCCAGCTCCCAGGCATCGCGCAGGCCGTCTACATCCGCATCGGCGGGAGCCCCGCCCGTAACCGAAGTCACGATAAGGGTTGGTGCATTCGTAATGGACTCGCGGGCGCTGATCTTCAGGTCGGGAAGGTCGGCATCGGTCGTAATTCCCAACGTGTAGGTTCCGTCACCGGTAACCAACGAGCTGACATCAAATTCATAGGTTGAACCGGCGGTGCAGTTGGTGCGGGTGTCGATCAGGTTAACCCAGATCAGCTCATCGTTTTCACCGGTCAGCGTCATCTCATCCCACTCGCCGGCGACCCCGTAAATATCAATATCGGGGATCGGACCTTCCGCAACCGTCAGTTGCAGGATGGCGGAGTGTACGGAGCCGACTCCGCTGACATGGAATTTCGCAACCATGCGCCGCGTCTGATTATCCTGAATCCACAGCGGGTCCTCGGTCCCGTAATTGACCGAGTTTGTCAGGTAGCACCGCGTGTCTTCAGCGGCCGCAAAGCTGACGGTGTCCGCCACGGTCGTATCGGCAGTCCATACGTCGCCTGTCACGGTGCCGTTCGGACCGATCGAATCAACGCGCCAGTAGTACACGGTGTCCGGAGCCAACGGGCCCGGAGAGAAGATATTATTGCTCTGGCTCCCCTGAGCGGTGAGGCTGTGCGGGTCGGTTCCGAAATAGACCTCGTACGACGTCGCCCCCAGTCCGCCCAGCCACATGAGGTCGGCATCGAGCTTGACGTTCCGGTTGCCCGACGGTGGAACCGGCATGGAGGCCTGCGGAAGCTGACGCCCCGGAATCCAGTAATCGGTGTCGCCATATTCATAGGCGCCTAGGTCCGGCGCGGCCCCATGGTATCCGGCCGTTATATCGATGTTCTGGCCGTCGACCGAACAGGTAACCGGCGTTCCCTGGTCAATCAGTTCGACGGCCTCCGCCTTCGGGCGGAAATCCCAGTTGTCCGGATCGCGCAGCAGCTGTTTAATATTCTTCAGTTCATCCTGGCCGATGAAGTTGTTGCTGACGATTCCCGGGATCGGATCAGGCGTTAAGGCCTCTGCGGCATTATTGCGGGTGACGGAATTGGTATTCCCCCCCTTATCTACTGCAACGTTGAGGGCCGACCGTTCGCCGATGGCCAGATTGTTGTAGATCTCGTGCAAATCGCCCTTGAGCCGATAGCCGTCTGCTTTCCAATCCGGATGCAGATTCGAAATATGGCCTTTATTGCCCGTATCCATCGCCACGTTGCGGTAGATATTCGCGCTGATACTGGTCACGACCGGATCATTGGCTCCATCCCATCTGAAATCGCGCGCCTTGTTGCCCAGCATCCAGTTATAGCGCCCGGCGGATTCTACAACACTCGCCCCCGGCGAATAGATCGCTGCCCCGTCTGACTGCAGCAGACTGCAGTCGGTCACGTAGTTGTATTCCACGACCCAGGGCACCACGGGCCCGTCATAATCACGCCGGATCCTGACGGTCTGACTGCTGCCGCTGCGTTCAACCGTATTACGACGAAATATGCAGCCGCGTGAATAATCAATATCGAAGGTGCTGACCATCTTTGAGGTATTGCCGGCGAGGCGACTGGCGCAGGAATACGCCGTATGGTAGAACAGGTTGTTTTCCACCAACAAATCCTGCACATAAAGTCCTATCAGCGCCGAACCGCTCGAATAGCTGAACTCGCAGTTGTAGACCGTACATTCGACACAGAAGTCGCTCTCACTGCCTTCAAAAAATGCCGGCTCCGCCCAGAGGATCGATCCCAGTGCGCGTTGGGAATAGGCGCAGTAATCCAGGTTGCAGTTTTGGACCGTAATATAATCGGAACCGGAGAATTTGAATGCCGTCGCGAAAAAGTCCAGCCCGTCGATCGTGATGTAGCGCGTTGAAGCATCGCCGATGAAAAAGTGGGACTGGTTTTTACCGGCGATGGTTCGTTCATCGGGGTTCAGGCCATCGTCCGCCCAGAGGTAAAGCGTTTTCGTGGATTCGTCATAGGCCCACTCCTCCCTGCTGTCGAGCATGGCCCGTTCCGCGTTGTCTACGCCCCCTTCAAGGTAGTAGGCCAGATGTCTCTTGTATTTATCGATAACCGGACTGTAGTCAAACTGATCCGAACCGGCCACATGGTTCGTAATCACCCGGGCGGTATTCAGCGGCGGGGCGAAATTGAGCATGGCGACGCAACCTTCGAACGATACGCCCGCATCCGCCAAGGCGTCGACCGCGCCGGAATCGGGATCGTCCACCACACGGCCGTTCATCGAATCACTCTTGTAATCCGGCAGCTTCATACGGCGGGAAGCGTCCAGATCCCACATGAGATCCGAAAAAGCCGGCGCATTGGGAAATCGCGCCAGCGTCATCATTTTCCCGTCGACAAACAGCTGCCAGATATCCTCGCTCAGCGTCGTCTTGTAAATGGATCCCGAATCCTGCGTCCAGCTGGAGCTGATCGGAATCGTACCATCAAGAACCACCTCTTCGTTCGGATAGGCGGTCAGGGTGATCGGGTTACCGCTCGCTCCGGCCACGCCCGAAAGGTCAACCACTTCGCGGTACGTTCCACCGCGGATAGTGCAGGTATCCCCCGGCAACAGTACCCCCACGGCATGCTGAATGGTGGCGAACGGTTGCGCCAGTGTTCCCGCGTTTGTATCGCTGCCGGTCGTGGCCACATAATATTGCGCGGAAGGCACCGGAGGGTCCGCTACCGTCAGGCTGACCTTATCGAACGCGATATAATCTGAATTATTATCCTCCGCATTGGCATTGGCCGACAGCACCACCGCCAGATAGTTGTAATCCGCCATGATGGCCCCATCGAGCTGAGTGAGCGTATGGGTGCTATAGCTATCTGAGAGACTTCCCAGCGAAATGGATTTATCCGCAATCAATTCCGCACCCGCGGTAAATGACGCATCGGCATTCAATCCTCTGAGATCTGCCGTAACTCCGGGAAAACTATTGAATCCCCATACGGCCAGCATAGGATCCTCAACCGCCGAAGTGCCGACTTTTGCCACACGGGCCGACAGCGCAAAATCCTCTCCGGTTATATCCGCGAGATGACTGACATCCACCACCTGTACGAAACCCAGCGTCCAGGTATGCTGACTCAACAACGAGATATTGCCATCCTGCCCGGTAACGCTTCCATACGAAGCCAGGCTGATATCGGCCAAATCCATGTTTTTATTTTCGTTGGCCTGCGACGTGGTCCACGAAGCGATCCATCCCGAATCCACCGGCGTCGAACTGCCTCCACCTAGAAACTGCCAACTTGTTCCACCGGTTTCGAACGATCCATCAACCAGCAGATTTGCCTGGGCCATTCCAAGCCCGAGTCCTGCGCATATGCATAGAAGTATCTTCATCTCTCTCTTACTCCGGTCTTCCGTTAATTTTGTAATATCCTTGTGACTCAGCGCCATGGACTCCATCGGTATAGCTGCCAACCGGATAATAAAGGTTGGTTTCCAAAGGCTGGAAAATCCCGTCGACCAGATTGCTCGACCAGAACACGTCATAGGCCAAATTGGAAGTAGAATTCCAGGTGATGACCATTCCGGCCGGGGACACATCAAGCGCAACTTCGGGATCAGCAGCAGCTGGTGTTGCGGAGACCTCTGCGGAAAGAACGGATTCATTCACCGTATCCATCGCGCTAACAACGTAATAATAGGTCGTACCATTCACGGCGGTCGTATCTACATAGTCACTGATGCTTAAATCCCTAACGATCGGCGCTCCCCACGGGCCTCCCGGTGACAATGAACGATAAACCCGATATCCGAAAAGATCCAACTCTGCATTGTCATCCCATTCGAGTGATATCTGATTATTTCCCGGTGCTGCAGTAAGGTTCGCCGGTGCTGTCGGGGCCGCAGCATCGAGCGTCCGAACACGGACATCATCAATATCATAGAAGTCTGCCCCGAGAAGACTCCAGAACTGAAGTATCACGTCCTCTCCGGCTCCAACGGTAAAGGGCATAGTCTGTATGCCATCCGCATCAGCCGTCCACTGCACCGCGGCGGCTTCCGCCCATGTGGCTGTCCCCAGAACACTGGGATCCTGCACTTCTGTAAACGAGGATACACCCAGGTCGATTCGGATGATATTGTCTGTGCCTGTTGCATCCTGATGGGCCGTAAGTACACGAACCCCCGCCTTGGAATCCGCATTTCCAAAACTGCGCACCTTGTAATAATAACTCAGTTCATAATTCCCGGCACCCAGTGCTATGGTATTCTGAAATCCCACATCATCAAAGCCGGGCTGTCCGGCCTGGATGGATATCGTAACAGATCGGCCGTTATTATTCCCTGAAAGACTTCTTATATCCGAACCATCATAACTGCCGAAATTTGCTTTCGCGTTCCATACATTGTAATCATTCCCATCAAAGTTTTCTGTAAAATGGATACCGGGATCAACATTGAGTTCTGATTCCATCACATAAAATGGAGCGATCGGTTTCGCAGCGGTAGCCGCAATTTCCGGACTGCCCAGCTCGCCGGCCCCGGCATCCACCGCCCCGATGGTATAGTAATAGGTGGTTCCATTCGCTGTGCTGTAGTCTACATAACCGCTGGTTGCCAGACCCGTGGCGAGCGTACTGTAAGGGCCGCCACTTGTTTCGGAACGATAAACCGTATAGCTGCTGAAGGTGGGTTCCAAATTCTGATCCCACTGCAATGCGATAGAATGATCACCTGATTCTGCAGCCAGATTCGCAATCAGGAGGCCCGGCATCGCGGAAACCTCACCACTGGCCTGCTCGACCCCGTTGGTATCGACCTCGCCAATATAATAATAGTAGGTCGTTCCATTGGTGACCGCATGATCAATATAGTTGCTTGTTACGAGTCCCGTAGCCAGTGCGCTGTAAGATCCACCGTTTGTTTCGGAACGATATACGCTATAACTACTGAATTCAGGATCTGTATTCAGGTCCCAGCTCAGGATCACAGAACTGTCCCCGCCCTGTGCGGACAAACTGGCTCCCGGTGCTGCCGGAACGGTCGTATAGATCCATTCTGACAGGTTGAGCATCTTGTGGCCTGTATCAATGATGGGCTCACCGATCGCTTGCTCAAATGTAGGAGAGTTCTTATCGCTATCAAATTCTGCATAATCTAAATGCCATGTGCCATCGACCCATATTTGCTGAATTTGATCATAGGGGTCTTCGTAACCAATCATTGAGGGGTGTTCATTTAATGCTTTAAAAAATGTGCTTCGGTTTCCGACGGACAAATTAAGTTGGCAATGCTCAAAAGCGTCCTTGGCACTGTGGGAGTTATCCCATGGGTAAGGCTCGGGATGGGCATGCACAACAGGCAGGTCAAGGCTGTCCATAAGCGCCTCATTTGTCAGAAGGGATTGGTTCTGGTATAGATTCCACATCCATAACCCCTTGATGCCAGATACGCTTTCATTGTAAGCAATACTATTGAATATAATACCGCCAGCAGAACCACCCCCCACAAAGATCTGTTCGGGATTAATTTTGTATTTTGCGGCATTCGCTTTAAGGTATTCCAGGCAGTCAACTCCATCCTCGATCGCGACACCTGCCCCTTGGCCTAAGCGGTAGTTGATATCCACGAAAACCACATGATCATTCGCAAGCAGCGGCCCCGCAAGCGCGTATCTCTTTTTACTGCCGCCGGTAAACCCGCCACCATGAGCATGAATAAAAACGGGGAAGGGACCCACGCCATCCGGAACCCAAACATCAAACAGCTGGTTATCACCATCGTTTTTTTTGCCGGCAGCATTATCGTCGATATCTACCATGTCCTCAGGGCCATAGGCTTCGTTGGGGAAGGTAGGTTCTGCGCCGGCCTCCCAACCCCAGTCATGGTCATCCGGATCAATAAAATTCACTGCAACAGCACCCTGAGCAGCCCCCAAAGTAAGTATCCCCACTAAAGGCACCAGATTTTTTATCATCTTACATTCTCCATTGAAGGTCTGATGACCCGGATTGACTTTAGGAGCAAGGCCACCTTGTTCCGATTGTTGAAACAGTGTAGGCGAACCGGAAAACCTGCATATCCCAATATTTTGGGAGAACGGGCCGTTTCTTGATTTTTTCGACCGGACTACTGCTCCCGGGCGTTCAGCTTATAGAACCCTGCGGATTCGGCGCTGTAAACGGTTTCTTTCGGAGTGAGAATCAAACAGGCGATTTGTCCCTCGGAATCCATCGGTCTGGCCTGACTTGCGCTATCCTCACCCTTAAAGCCAATAAAGCAGTAATTTGTACCCTCCACCCTGATCACGCCCGGAACCCCCATACGGATCGGATCAGCATAGAGCTCCCCGTCGATATCACCGCCCCCGATAGCATCCTGAACCGCCTCATAAACAGCAACCGGGTCAGCCACGACATCAAATATCGCTTCTCCAGTAGCGCTGTTCTTAGCAACCTCCCAGTTGTTCCAGTCCGGATCGCTTACATCCAACTCTACGCGCAGCAGCTGGGAAAACATCGTATCATCGGTCGTATTCGGTTTGATGTAGAGATAGACTTCAACCCTCTCTTCGGAAAGTTTTACGACTTCGGGATGGTTCACCCGGTAGCCCGGTTCAATAAGATTTCCCGGATGAGGATTCTTGGGATGTTGAGCAAATTCCGGGGAATTAAGGAACTCGGTAATATGCGCCGTATCGCACTCCTCCCACCAGGTCTTGAATCGTTTTTTGGCATGCACCAGACCAGCAGGCACCTTCCATGCGTTGGTTGAAACCACGGGCCTGTAAAGAGGCCTTCTGCCGCCCAGTTTGTTTCCCTGACCATAGCCGTATAGATTTCCATTCAATGCAAATAAACGGAAGTAGCTCTTCATTACGTCCTGGGTCCGTTGAATGACCTTGCCGTTATAAAGCGCCTCCTGTTCCAAGGGGCCGAAGGGAAGCGTGGAGCCGGCAGGCCCCCATACGCCGCCCTGGCCTCCACCGGTTTCAGGATCATTGAAGTTAAGACCATCCTTGCTGAATGCCACAAAGCCCGTGTGCGGAAAATCGGTTGTCTCTCCGTCATCATGGGTAATTGAACCAAGACCGCAGTCCCCGTGAAACGCCATGATAAAAACCCGATTTTCTTCATCGATATAAACGTCGGGCGCGGCGACATGGCCTTTTTTCATCCAGTCTTCAGCCCAACCGGTTGCGGTATGGCCGTCACGGTCCGCCTCCGGTACGTTGCGATAGGAATCTCCCACAAAATCCATGACGCCACGCAACGTATGACCATGACTTTCCTCTCCGACATTATATTCAGTCCAAGGCCCCGTAATGTTTTTCGCCCACTTCATACGAATATACAAGGTTGGAGCCTTGCCATGGTGCTCTCCATAGTACATGTAAAAACGGGCTTCCGGATCCGGCTTGGCCGTCACCCACGATGGAACCTCGATGATACTGGGAAAACCGAGATCAAGGAACCCTACCGTATCCTCTGTTGAGGAGACGATCAGTGCCCCATCATTGACCAGATCCCAATGATAGCCATTTTCGTGTGCTATGACCGGACTGATGGCCAGTAACACGCACAGGCATAAATTGTTTTTAATGAATCGACTCACAGTGCTCTTCCCAAAATCAGCTCTTTTTATGGTTTAGGCATAAAAAAGCGCGGATCAAAGATCCACGCTGTTCGGCGAATGCCAGACTGGATTATTTCTGATCCGCCGACGGCT
This sequence comes from uncultured Verrucomicrobiota bacterium, assembly GCA_964486885.1. GTDB lineage: Bacteria > Verrucomicrobiota > Kiritimatiellia > Kiritimatiellales > Pontiellaceae > Pontiella. Next base: position 11,961 of record CAZAPF010000039.1, on the reverse strand, counting down.
CCGGCTTCGCAGTCTCCTTATCCGCGCCCTCCTTCGACGTCTTTTTCAACAATGTCCTTCTCTCTTCCCTTGTAACCATTCCATCCTGGTTAGTATCCATTGCCGCGAAACGCGCTTCGGCGGCTTTTTGATCATATGTCTCACCGCGCTTCTTCATCTTTTTTTCAACGCGTTGCAGAAATTCTTCCTTTGTTTCCTGATCCGGTCCGTTGACGTTCCCGGCAAATACAGACACGCAACTCGCGAGCACACCAACAATCATCCACTTCTTCATACCCCAAACTCCTTTCAAGATTCGTTAACAGATACTTATTGCAGTATGCACAACCCACCGTATCCGCATATCCCAATTTATTGGGATGGCCGTCGGGACACAGAAGTGATTCAAACTGCCGGATAAATTCAACAATTTGATTAAGATTAGCTGACGCTACAGGCCTGCGTTTACCTCGACAAAAAATACGATCACCTGAATATCTATAACCTACTCCGCCTTTGAGAATCCCAGCATCCAATCCACCAACTCCACCGTACCAAATACCGCTCTTCCCCCCTCGCGATGATCCGCCCCTTCAAACTCCGTATGCTTCACGTTCACATTCCCCGCCGCCCTCAACCGCTCCACCATCTTTCTAACGCCAGCCGGATTCTTTCCATCATCGCCGCCGGCCATCCCCCAAATCGGCAACTCCGCAAGCTTCTTCGCATCGTCGTTAGCACTGCCCCCCGTAAAACCACAAGGCGCAGCCGCGGCAAAACGATCGGGCGATTGATTGATCCATCTCCATACAGCCCCTCCGCCCGCGCTATAGCCCATCACATACACACGATCCCCATCAACCTCAGGGAAGGTTTCCAACACATAATCAAGCATCGTATCGAGCGAATCCGCATTCCAACGTTCCGCCGTGTTAGGATCGAGCACCATAAGCTCCTTTCCCGCAAGCTCCGCTAAATCATACCCCCGCTTCATCCCCATCTCAGCCGAAATCGCAAGCTGCTGCTGCAGACTATTGTTCCACCAACGCTGCCCTCCTCCATGCAAATTAATAAGCAGCGGCAGCTTCCCCTCAACCTTCTCCACGGGTCGCGTCACCAACGCCAGTTTCGTCATTTTTCCGAGTTTCTCATGCAACTCATCAGGCCATTCATAAAGCTCCACCTCAACATGCTTAAACCCCGCATTCATCCCCGCCAGCGTCTCAGCAAGTTCCGCATCCCCAGCCTGCGTCGGTTGTGCCGCTGCGGCCGGGCGCGCATTCCGCTGCCTGGATTGGCGGAACTGCTGGATCTCCTCCGCGGTCAGTTTGCCGTCGTTATTCGTATCCGCTTCGGGAAAACGCTTGAGTGCTTGCGCCAGTTGCTTTTCTGAAGGTTGTTGCATTTGCGCATTCGTGGCAGTCGTCGTCACTGGCTTTATCTGCGCCTTCGCCTCCGGCTCCGCGGAAAGTTCCACCCGGGTGTAGGGGCTTGAAAGATACTGCTGATAGCCATTGGCCATGTGACCGTGATTGGTGAAAAAATCGATACGGGAAGCCCCTTTCTTCAACGGAATGGTAACGCTCCATGAGCCGGTCTTGGGATCCTGTTTCATATCCGCCCAATGCTCTTCAGGAATGGGCACGTGCAGGAACGGGGCGGAACCTGCAGGTGCGCGGTCATACATCCACCAGATGCGCCCGTTTGTCGGCTGGGGGCCTTCATTAAAACTCACACTTACACTGAGCTTGTCCTTTTCGACTTTATGGCTCGACGCCGGAGGACTCAGTAACGGTTCACCGCCGAAGAAGTGATTCCAGAGGAAGGCCTCTTTATTCTGCTCATCTTTTGCCGTAGCGACATGCGGCGTCTGATCGTGCCCGCCATTGGGTTGGTAATAGACAGGCACCTGAGGATGGTTTTGCGCTCCCCAGAGAATGTCATAGGCGACATAATCATGTGTTCCCGGCTCGAAAAGAATATCGACGCCGCGCTCCATCAGCCGATCCCAATTTTCCGTAACGGTCACGCTGGTCCGAAAGGACTCCGCATCGCGGCGACTGGTGTCCTGGAGTGAATTCTGGTCCCTTTCCGGTTCTCCCACCATGACGCGTTGTAACAATTTTGCACGTTGTGGATCCAGATTGATATCGCCAGCCTTGACGGCCTCGAAGAAGGCGCGGTTTGCCTCTGCAGCTTTTGCTATTAATTCACTGTTTTCCCTTCGAGTCGGCGAAAAATAGGCAAATGCATGATTGGAACAGGTTGCGGTAAAACGTTCGTCATTGATCAAAGCGACCGCGGGCGATATGCCATTCTTGGAGCTTCCCGAACCGGCCACTTTACCTTTTTCAAAATAGTCGGTTTCCGCATACGCCGCGGTGGTTGCCCGCATCAAGGTCATCGACCAAATCCAGACCACCGAATATCGCGGATTCATGTCTTTCTTAAACTCGCGTTGCATTTTTTGCTCCAGACCCTGCTTCCCCGGAATGTGCCTAAACGCCTTGACGTGCGTCTTGACGATACCGACTCCATTGGCCAGCAATTTTGCATCAAAAGCGTCTGGCTCCGTGTCTTTCATCAGCCCTTCATAGGCATTGGCTCCCGTAATGCTGAAGCCCTTGGCCTTGCCTTCGAGCGGAACAATCATACGCACCGGGATCCGGTAATCCTGCCCTGGCCACCATTCAGCGACATTGATTTCGATCAACTTCTGTCGTGTGTCTCCAACAGGATGCCAATTCTCCAGAACCTTTATATCCAGTGTACTTTCATCTAGAATCTCTTCCGTATTGAATAGAGGCCCTCCCGTCGGCTTTTCGAGTTTTGGCGCCTCTTTTACCTGCGCCCGTCTCTCTTCCCTTGTAACGATTCCATCCTGGTTGGTATCCATTTCCTGAAAGCGCATTTCAATGCTTTGTTTATCGAGCTGCTCCCCACGCTTTTGTGCATTTTTTTCCACCCGGTGAATAAACTGCTCCATTGTTTCCTGATCCGGTCCACCTGCTTTTTGAGCAAGTACCGACACGCAACCCGTGAGCACAACAATAACCATCCAGCTCTTCATCGTATAATCCCCTTGGAAGATTCCTTTATTCATTCCTGAAAACTAATCAACAGCGTACACTGTTCACGAATCCGGACTATCCCAATAATTGGGGGTAGTCTCCAGAATCTGAAAGAAAACATATAGGTGCGCCACGGCCAATCAACCGAACGTGAACCGCGCTCCTGTTTGTCCCATACATACCACAAACCCGGTTCGGGAAACGCTGTTACGACGTCAGAAGACCGAGGGTTCTCGACTCGGGAACCGCGGGCGTCGAGGCCTTTTTTCCCTCACCACCACTTGGAGCCTCTTTAAACTGCGCTCTTCTCTCTTCCCTCGTGACTATTCCATCTTCATTGGTATCCATTGTATGGAAACGCACTTCAACGACCTTCCGTTCATACGGCCGGCCGCTTTTTTTGCTCTTTTTTTCTACCCGTTGCAGAAACTGCTCCTTGGTTTCCTGATCCGGCCCATCTTCCCCGGCAAATGCAGACACATAACCGGCGAGCACAGCAATAATCATCCAGTTCTTCATCGCATGATCCTCTTTCAAGATTCTTCATCATTCCTGACAACCAACCCATGGTTTACACGATCTACGAAACCAAAATATCCCAATAATTTGGGATAGCCCCGGTTCATATAAGCGAATACACTCTTTAGAATTTAATTGTTCCTCCCAATAGAAGGTACCGTTGTCGGGAGATAAGGAATTTTAATGGCGTTTGAAGTCCATCATTCAAGGATAGCCGGCCTTGGGGCCAGCCTGCTCATTGGCTCAGCCTGTCTTGCGGAATCGCCCGCGGCCGACTTCCAGGGCAATCGATCCATCACTCAACTGGAGCAGCGGCTTTCGGAGATCGACGACGAGCTGGCCACGCTGGCGACGTTCAGCCTGAGAGGCGCAACCGGCACCATCGGATACCGCTCGAAAACCCAAGCAGAAAACCATTCTAAATGGCTGAAAATTAGGTTGGATGAAACCGCCGTCATTGACGAAGTCGTCCTCGTCCCCGTTATCCGCCGCACCGAGCATAACGGGTTGCAAGCGGACGGATTCCCGCCAGCGGTCCGCGTCATTCTCGGAACACAGGACAACCCCGAAGGTACGGTGGTGGCCGAATACGACGAAAAGCAAACCCTCCTTCCCCGAATCGCGCCGCTTTCCATTTCCTGCAAGGGAACCGAAGCCTCCTGGATCCGCATCGAGGTCGACCGCCTTTCGGTCAGCGATCAGAATAACCGATTTGTCTTTCGGCTCTCGGAGATCATGGTCTTCAGCGAAGACGAAAACGTGGCCTTGCACCAGAGGGTGAGCGCCAAATCAAACCATAGCGATGGCCTGGTCTGGGACAAGGATTTTCTGGTCGACGGATTTGTCCCTTACCTTATGGACGCGGCAGGCGGCGAAAAAAGCCGCCCCTTTGTTGGCAGAATCAACCAAGAGGTCAACCCCGTACTGAACATCGACCTCGGATCCCCCCTCCCCCTTTCCCGCCTGCACCTGCATACCATCGAAAAAGACGATTTCATCCCTCAAGCCTTCACCAGCGACTTTGGTGTGCCGCGCCGAATCCACATCTTAGGCGCAAACCAGCCCGGCTTTCAAGATGCGCGAACGCTGCTCGAACTCGATCTGAGCAACCCCTATGACACATCACCGATTATGATGTGGCGCTTCCCGGAAACGGTCTACCGCTATGTAAGACTGGACTTAACGGATCTCCAAGCGAACCCCTTCGAAAAAAATACCATGCGTTTTGGGTTCTCGGAAATCGAACTGTTTGCTCGCGGAAAAAATGTGGCGCTCGCCAGACCGGTGAAAGCAAGCGCCCCGATCTCCCCGGACGATCTGCTGCGTCCGCTTGCCAACCTCACCGACGGCCGCAATATCTACGGAAGCATCCTGCCCATTCGAGACTGGATGGGCCAGCTCGCCCGCCGCCACGATTTGGAGTCCGAACGACCGCTTCTACAAAAGGAGCTGAACCGGCTCTACGACCGGCAACAAATCACCCTTCGCCGACTCGGCTGGCTCTCCGCGCTGCTCGCTACCGGAATCGCATTCACTATACTCATCAACCGCTTGTTACGTATGCGGGAGGTGCAGGCCATCAAACAGCGATTGGCCGCCGACCTTCATGACGAGCTCGGTGCCAACGTGCATACGATCGGACTGCTGAGCGATGCCGCTAAATGCGCCGGCAGTGCTCCCGAAGAGTGGAATATGCTGCATGACCGTATACGGGCGCTGACCAATCGGACCGGCATCGCCATTCGGCACGTGGGAAATATGATGGAGGCTAAAGACCTTTACATCGGCCTCGTCGAAGATATGCAACGCGCAGCGCAACGGATCACCGCCAACATCGAGCATACGTTCGAAGTGGAGGGCGAGCCCTATCTCGACCTGCTCGCGCCCCAACGCCGCGTCGACCTGTTCCTTTTTTACAAAGAAAGCCTCATCAATATCTGCCGCCATTCCAACGCTACCCGTTTCAGCACCAGACTCACCGCGTCCCCTCGTGAGGTTGTCCTCTCCGTCAGCGACAACGGGAAAGGCCTATCCGGCCAACCCATCCCTTCCTCGCTTAAGCGCCGCGCCCGCCTGCTCAAAGCAAAACTCAGCATCACCGAAATTCCCAACGATGGAACCGGCATCACGCTCCGGATCCGTCCCCGAAGAAAAAAAGGAAAGATGAAAGATGAAAGATGAAACCGGAACTCAGTCGGCGTTAGCCTTTTTACAAATGCTGTCGCAGACCTTTTTTCATAGTTGATATCTCATACCTCATATTTGAAACCAAGGATCCCCATGAACACACCCATCAAAATCATGTTGATCGAAGACCACCCGGAATATCGCGAAATCCTCGAGTTTGTCCTCGGGAAAGAGAAGGATCTGGAATTGGCCAACCAGTTTGGCAATGCCGAGCTCGCGCTGCGCAGCCTGCAGGATCAGCGCCGGAACAGCCCGCCGGATATCGTCCTGCTCGACCTGAATCTGCCCGGCATGTCCGGACTTGAGGCTATGCCTTGGATTACGAAGTACAGCCCTGACACCAAAGTCATGATCCTCAGCCAGTCCGACCGCGAAGCGGACGTGCTGACCGCCATACAGCAGGGCGCTTCAGGATATCTGCTAAAATCCTCAACGATGGATGAAATCAAAGATGGCATCCGCACCGTCATGGATGGCGGTGCCCCCCTGGAACCGAGTCTCGCTCGGTTCATTCTCAAGACACTTCAGCCCCAACTTAAAAAGGCCGAAATCGACGGCGGACTTTCAATCCGCGAATTGGAAGTGCTCACACTGATTGGAAAAGGACTCTCCCAGAAAGAGATCAGCGGCCAGCTTAAAATCAGCACCTATACCGTCACCGACCACCTCAAGCACATCTACGAGAAGCTGAACGTACCCAACGCCCCCGCCGCCATCGACAAAGCCCATCGCCTCGGCCTCTTCCCTCCCCCAGAATAATCAGGTTTATCCTTATGGGCATTCACCGTTTTAAAGCTCAGTTCCCTGATTCATTATGGAAATATACTGTGTATACGCATAAAGACGATTCCGCTTCTGGCCCGTCAGTTCTTTGACGATGCCCAGCCCTTCGAGTCGCTCAAGGCTGGTTCCGGTGGTTGTCAGAGAAAGGCCTTATCCCTCAACCATACCGGCGAAGCAATGGGACACTCCATCATGCAATGGGGTCGCAATGGGGGCAGTAAACATGAAAGGCGGAAACCTCCGAGACGCGACGAATCGTCCGTCATATAATCAATGAGGCACCGGCATTAAGCCCTGCCAGATTACAGGAGGCTCCACCATGTATTACTGCGGTATTGATTATCATAAGAAATATTCGGTTGGGGTGCGTGGCTATGCTCCATTAATCCGATGTGATTAAAATGTTATCTTTAGCCTCATCCAGATTACACTTCCTGCCTCATTCTCCATCAAAGCTCAATAGTACGTGGGCACAAAAAACCTCCAACCCATTAAGGATCAGAGGTTTAAGGTGGTGGCGAGACCCAGAATCGAACTGGGGACACGCGGATTTTCAATCCGCTGCTCTACCGACTGAGCTATCTCGCCGTCGTGGAAATGAAGCGCGTAGTATACGGATCGGCCTAAAGGCGTCAACCGAATTGAAGTAAAAAAATCACTAAAGAATCAAATGCTTGATCTTAACCCGTATTTAGTGAACCGTGTGCGCAGAATGAATGCTCCGGACTATGAAAAGATTCTGCGGAATTGGCATATAAAATCGCCCGTCCTGAATGACTCGATTAATCTTCACGATTGCTTCGAGCCCTCGGATATACCCACCATATTCACGGATGCGGATGGAGCACAATGGATCCTGGAGATCATATCCGAAAAAGACTATTCCCGCCTATTAGCCATCGCGGAAACACTTGAGCAGCTTGAAAAGCATGGGTGCTGTTTCATCGCTCCCTACCAGCGCAACTCGCTGGGGCAGTTTATAACATTTTATTCCGGGAAACTATGCATGGTGCGGCCACATAGCACAGGCATTCCTTTGCAACGGGATAAATGGCTAACCGAGGAATGGCGTGCAGATGCGCTTGCCGGGTTCATCATCAACCTGCAGCGCACCGCACAGAACATCAGGATTCCTGAAAACGGCAACCCATTCGCAATAATAGACTTCGTGAAAAGGAGAACAGAGACGTTAAGTCGGCATCGACCGGAAATTTCTGAGAGCCTCTTTCCTGTTTATACGAGTCTTGAAAGAAATTTATTTCCGGCACTTTGCTCCTTACCGGCAGCTTTCTGCCATGGTGATTTCAAACCGGCGAATATCGTTTGGGGAGAAAACTCAATTCAGGCTGTTGTGGGCTGGAAGTTTTGCGGCCTTAAACCGGAGGCCTATGATGCCGCCCTGCTGGTCGGCTGCATTGGCTTTGAACATCCCGATGCTCTTATTTCTGATTTCACCAAACGGTTAATTCATCAACTTCAAGATGCCTCCATTTACACCGAGGAATCCTGGAAGGTCTTTTTCGACCTCGTACTGGCATCGCGCTATAGCTGGCTTGCCGAATGGATGCGTACGCATAATGAAAAAACCCGCGATCTCGAAATGCTCTATATGACCCTGCTGAATACACAGCGAACCTACATCATTAAAAAGTGGAATATGGCGTAAGAAACCTCGCCTTCCAGCTTGCCATTTAATTGCGGATTCGTAGACTACGCTCTTCTTTTGGTCATCGGGGCGTGGCTCAGCCTGGTAGAGCGCTACGTTCGGGACGTAGAAGTCGCTGGTTCGAATCCAGTCGCCCCGACCATTATTTCAGCATCACTTTCCCGGAGTGACGTTTTTTTCTACCTGGATGAGAACCAGCAAGCTGGTTTGACGCGCAGCGAGGCTGGAGCCAGCCGACAGCTCCCGAAGGGACAAGCCCGCAGGGCGAAGCAATCCAGTCGCCCCGACCACTTTAAAAGGTCAGCTGAAAAGCTGGCCTTTTTTGGTATCAAGGAGAGATGAAGAATATGATTAATCGTACCAGTAGTTTTTCCTATGAAGCGAAATGGGTTTGGTATAGCGTCGTTTTCAGTTTTTAGGATTAAAAAACATGACCACAAACAGCATTGCGTTCATCTTTGATGTCGTTGCAAACCAATTGCCGGAAGCCGGAGTAGACTTCCTGATGATTGGTGGTCATGCGGTTAACCATTACGGGTTCAGCCGCGCAACGATCGATGTCGATTTCATGATTGCGGCCAGTGACATGGATGCAGTGCGTTCTGTGATGAAAGAGGCCGGGTTCTCTAATATTTCGCAGTCTGAAAACGTGGTCTTTTTCAATAAGCCGAACATCCCCGTGCGGGTTGATTTCCTACAGGCCGATCCCGAAACCATGCAGGCCTTACTATTGGATGCCCAATCTATCGACTATGGTGGACAATCACTGAAAGTACCCAGCCTGCCCAACCTGATTGCCATGAAACTGTTCGCGCTGAAAAGCGGGTCACCGAAACGATGGGAAAAGGACCTCCCGGATATTGCCCATCTCGCGATTGAAAACGGGCTGGATGCCGAAACGGACCTGAAACCGCTCTGTGAACGGTATGGGAATCCTGAGATTTATGCAAAACTGGCCAGTCGAATCAGGGAGTTGCAAGATGGTTAACTTCCCCGACATGGAGCGCATCCAGGAACCGCGGCAAAAAAGAATGACATTGGCTGAATACATCAGCTTCTGCGAATTCTGCATACAAAACAATCCCCGGATCACCTCGAAAAGCTGCATGGACAGGAAGACCGGCGAAGAAGAGATCAAAACGGCGTTCCGGCTCTAACATCGCGTACCCATCACCTGCGGACGGATGGGACACCGAGCCAATCAATAGCTATGGCAATGCACTTGCACACCTTAGCCATTGCCGAAATCAGGCCGTATTTCTATCGGAAGCGATCTTCTCCCACATCCTACTGAACACACCACCCGGCAGGTATCACAGGAGATGGAGAGTGAATTTGGAGAGGTTCGTAATTCTGTCCCCGCAGGCCGACCATACCTTCAGCGTTACTTTCCGGATTCTATTGCGATGGCTAAGCCCGCGGATGGGCTAGCTGATAAACTTCTTTAAGGCGCTCGACGGAAACGTGCGTGTAAATCTGGGTGGTGGAGAGCGATGCGTGCCCCAGCAATTCCTGCACGCTTCGGAGATCCGCGCCTGCATCGAGCAGGTGGGTTGCAAAACTATGACGGAGACTGTGCGGCGTCAGCTCGGCATTCAAACCGCAGAAGAGTACATACTTCTTCATCATCCGCTCAATGGAACGCGCTGTAATCGGTCCGCCGTTTTTATTGAGGAAGACCGGGCTGCGTACATCTTTTTTCCCTTCAATCAGCCAAACATTTTCACGCAGCTGCAGATTCTTCATCAATGCGCGCGTTGCGGGTGATCCCAGCGGGCAGAGCCGTTCCTTTTTACCTTTTCCCCGCACCCGGGCCACACCGGACAGCAGATCTATGCTCTCTTCCGGAAGCTGTACGAGTTCGTTGATGCGCATGCCTGTGCTGTAGAGCATTTCCAGAATGGCCGAATCACGGGCCACCATGTATTCACGCCATAGTTTTTGCTTTGGATTAACCACCGTCTGCTGCTCATTGAACTTTACGGGGGCATCCAGCAGCTTGCCCACCTCGGTCACGGAAAGGATCTGAGGAAGGTAATTTCCCTTTTTAGGTAAATTGAGCCCGCTGAAGGGATTCTGATCCACATATTCCTCCCGCAGGAGAAACTTATAGAATGACCGCAGAGCGGAAAGCTTGCGCCCTGTAGTCGTCGGCGCGAGCTCCAGTTTCTGAAAAAAGACCAGAAACTTACGGGCTGAAAAACGATCGGCCTCTTTCCACCGGTAAGGCGGCTGCGCCTCATCGCCCCACACGATTTCGCAAAACTGCCGAATATCAATCAGGTAGTTACTGACCGTATGCCCGGAGGCGTTTTTCTCGCCTTCGAGATACTGGACAAAATGCTCTATGCACGGATCGTTCATAAAATATTAAACACAAAGACACCAAGTTCACTAAGATCGGATTAGCTTCGTGCTCTTAGTGCCTTCGTGTTTATTTATTCCCCGGCAGCGGCTTCTTCCTTCTTCGCCTTCGGCTTGCGCGGAGCGGGTAGGCTGTATTGTTCCTGCAGCTCGGCATAGTTTGGAATCTGTCCGGCATAGCGCGCGGCCATTTTCTTGAGCGCGGCCAGCTGACGATCCGACAGAGCACCTTTGCCCTTGAACTGGGTCGACAGGGAATCGAAGAAGGTTTTGTCATTGAACTCGCGTTTACCGCGAACCGTCGGCTCTGCCCACTCCGTAATATTTTCCATCATTGCCAGAACCGGTGCCGTGGAGGGATCCGCTTCCACTTCCTTCTTTTCATCCAGCTTGAGCTCCACACGGATAGCATCGAAGTTTTCGATCTGGTCGGCATATTTGGTCAGCAGCGTATCGAGGTAGGCCACCTGGCGGTCGCTCAAACGTTTTCCCATCGTAATCTGATCACCCAGCGACGTAACAAATTTTTTATCATCGTAGGTCCGCTTGCCGGATTTACGGGGCTCTTCAAACTCAACGTTAGCCAGCAATTCAATCTTGCGGGGCGTATCACCACGCACCGCTTCAGGCTCAACCAGTTCCAGCTCCTTACCCACGGCTTCCGGAATCTGTTTGATGTATTTGCAGCACATCTTGTGCAGCATTTCTCCCTGACGTTTGGAGAGCAGCTCCCCTTCGTTAACCTTTTCTTTCAGATCCTCGAACGTTTTGTTGTCATCATATGTGCGACGGCCGGACTTAACAGCAGGAGCCCACTCGGTAACATTTTCCAATGCACCAAAGCATTTGGCCACAAAGGCCGGCTCGGCAGTTTCCTTGGCATGATCGATCCATTCGAGCAGGGAAGGATAGAACTCCTGCATCATGTGGGTCCATTCAATCTTGCCCTCTTCAACGGCATCCAGCTTTGCTTCCATGTCAGCGGTAAAGTGGGTTTCGAACAAATCGACTTTATTATCCGATTTCAGCTTTTCCTCGGTGCGCAGCACGAGCGTCACCAGTTCTTTTCCAAGATCGGTAGGAATCAGCGAGCGTTTTTCCTTAATCACATATTCGCGTTCATCGAGTTTGGACATAATGGCGGCATATGTACTCGGACGGCCCACCCCGTTTTCTTCCAATGCTCGGATGAGTGATGCCTCGGAATAGCGGGCCACCGGTTTGGTTTCCTTCTGCTCGGTTAGCCAGTCCATCACATCCAGGTTTTCACCCTGCGCTACTTCCGGAATTTTTTCGGCTTCGGTATCGTCGTCGCCGTTCTTCGGTTTGTCGGCAGCCGCTTCAATGCCGGTGGCGTTCAAGTATGCCGGGAAAATTATATACTATTCCGAT
>CAZAPF010000038.1:24654-46552 GCA_964486885.1 uncultured Verrucomicrobiota bacterium | reverse complement strand
CCCCCCCCCCCCCCCCCCCCCCCCCCCCCCCCCCCCCCCCCCCCCCCCGCCGGGTCTGTTTGTCGTACTGGACAGGATTGTGAATGCGCATGGCGGATTCCTGCGGCGGACCTCGTCTACGATTGCATATTTTACCGCCCGAAAGCATAAACGGCGAACCGAGCTGTTAAAGAAGATGGCACCTTTCCCGTTGGTGAAGGATCTGCCTCCTGAACATGTCAATACGCTCATTTCCATGTTGCGTCCGGTGCGGTTTGGCGCCGGAAAGATCATCTTCAGAGAAGGGGAAGTAGGTGCCTTGCTCTACTTTCTCGTGGAAGGTAAGGCCGATGCGGTCAACAGCGCAGGTTTGACGGCAGAGCTCAGTGCGGGGAATGAGGCCGGAATCATTTCCCTCATTATGGAGATACCTCATCCAGGCACGCTCACGTGTCGTGAGGCCATTAAAGCATACTCGCTCGCGAAGGATGATTTCGACCAATTGCGAACCCTCTCTCCGGAATTCGATAAAGCTGCGCGCGATTTGACAACGCAGCGTCTGGAATTTATCGGACAACTGGTTGCTGCCCGGGATGAGCAATCCATAAACTGGATCAGAGAGGCCGGGCATGCGCTCAAGACCGGAGCCCAGATCCCCGATGCTTCACAGTTGCGGAGAGCAAAAGAGGAGTATAAGGGGGCACCGCTGGCCATCTGGCTCGGTATTCTTCTCGATGGAATTCCTGAAAGTTTTGTTATCGGCTCGGGCCTGCTGGTTCTGCTCCAGAACGAGGCCCAGCTGGCGGAGCCGGGCAGATTCGGCAATGTGATTCCCTATACGCTGATCGCCGGACTGTTCCTTTCCAATTTCCCGGAAGCCCTGGCCAGTTCGGCTAACATGCGTCTTCAAGGATGGGGTAAATGCCGGATCTTTTTGCTGTGGTTTTCGCTAATGGTTATCACGGCCGCGGGGGCCGCGGGCGGTTTTATACTTGCTGATTCAATCAGCAGTGCGTGGTTGAGTTTTGCTGAAGGTTTGGCTGCCGGAGCCATGCTTACCATGATTGCCGCCGCCATGATTCCTGAAGCCGTTCATATGGGCAAAGCCAACGCAGTCGGCCTGGGAACGCTCGCTGGCTTTATTGCGGCGATTTCGTTCAAGCTGCTGGAATAGGCCTTTCTGTAAGTTTAAATTCCGATGATCAGATAGCACATATCTGGCATACCATACTCTGGCGCGATCACGTAAAACAATATCAGCAAGGTGTAATGGTGCCGTTTTAACTTTTCGGAATCACTTCCTGTTTTGGGGAATCAGGATATAATTCCTGCCATGAGGGTAGAATTAGTCAGGAGGTGCAGATGGATCATAATCACGATATTGTAGTGGTTGCTGATGAGATTTCCGATCTTCGGTTGCTGACAACGATGCTTGAGAAGGAAGGATACAAGGTTCGGCCTGCCGAAACTTCCCAGTTAGCCATCGACGTCGCCCTGGTCCATCCTCCGGGATTAATCCTGTTGGACGTGCGCATGCCGGGGATGGATGGCTTCGAGGTCTGCCATCGCCTGAAGCAGGAGGAGAGCACCAAAGATGTGCCCATCATTTTTTTGAGTTCAATTAGTGATAACGAGGCCAGAGCTAAAGGTTTTTCCGAAGGTGCAGTCGATTTTATTACGAAGCCGCTTCTTGAGGTGGAAGTCCTTGCCCGAGTGAAAACGCATATGCGTCTTCATATGATGCAGCATCTGGAGCAGCTTGTCGAAGAGCGTACGATTGAACTGAAAACTGAGGTCGACCGGCGTACGAGGACAACAATAGAGTTGCGGAAAAGCGAGCAGCAGTTCCGCAGTCTCATGGAGCAATCCCCGCTGGGCATCATAATTTATACGCCCGACGGGCGGATCGACGAGGTGAATTCTGCGTGGATGCGGTCCTGGGGCATCGACAAATCGCAGACCGCCCAGTTTAAGGCCAGCTTCAACATACTGACTGACCCGCAACTCGAAAAGCTAGGCCTGATGCCGTTGGTCCAAAAGGCCTTCGCGGGAGAGAGCGTGGTCCTGCCACCGTTCGAGTACAGTGGAAAGCGCACGACAGAGGGCTTGGGTCTGGAGGATATGGAGCCGAAGACGATCTGGATCCAATGCCACATGTACTCAATCAAGGATGAGCACGGAGCTGTTGCCTACGTCATCATCATCAACATGGACATCACGGAAGTTAAGCGGGCCGAGCAAGAGTTCCGAGCGAGTGAAGAGCGGTCTTGGACGAGTGAAGCTCGTTTCCGGGGAATTATGGAGCAGTCTCCGTTCGCTATTGAACTGTTAAATACTGAAGGACAGATTTTCCACGTGAATGACGCGTGGAGGCATTTTTGGGGGCTTAGTAAGAAAGAGGCGGAAGATGTCATGCAGCATTACAACATGCTCACGGACAAAGAATCTGAAGCCCGGGGTGTTATGCCGTTGATCAAAAAAGCTTTTGCCGGAGAACGGGTCACTCTTCCCATCATCGAGTACAATGCCAAAAATGTTGCTGCAAACATAGATTTGGATCATCTGAATCCAAATACAGTCTGGATACAATGCCACTTAGCCCCCATGTTTGATAAGGATGGAAAACTTCAGTGTATCGTTAATGCATACGTAGATTTGACTGAAAGAACAAAGGCTCAGCAGGAGCGGGACCGCATTCTCAAGTTGAGTCCGGACCTTGTCTGCATTGTTGATATGGATAACGGTCTGAGGTATACGAACCCCGCCTGGAAGCATGTTCTTGGTTATTCTGAAGAGGAGCTTCTGGGTAAGTTCATCGTGGATTTTGTCCACCCGGATGATAAGGCAAAGGCTCAGGAAAAGAGAGAGGTCCTTGTCGGAGGGGCGGCCCTGTATGATTTCGAGATACGGTGTTTAGCGAAGGATGGGACAGTGCGCCATATCACATGGACGTGCACTTCGGTTCCCGAAGAGAATTTAATATTTTGCGACGGTAGAGATGTCACGGTCCGCAAGAAAATGGAGCTGGAGGCCCGGGAACAGCGTGATGCGCTAGCACGGATGGAACGTACCACCAGTATGGGCCAGCTCACCGGATCAATCACCCATGAATTGAATCAGCCATTGACCGGCATTCTCAGCAATGCACAGGCGGCTGAAATGATGCTGGGTAACGACAGGTGGGACCGTGAAGAACTGCTTGAGACGCTCGCTGATATTGTGGCTGACACCAAGCGGGCAGGAAATGTCATGAGAAGCCTCCGTGATATTTACCAGGAACAGAAAGGGGAGTTTACTTCAATCGAAGTAAACCTGCTTATCGAGGAAGCTCTGGAATTGATGCATGGTGAATTTGTGATCCAGAATATCCACTTGAATGTGCAGAATGCCCCTTCAGAAATTATGGTTGATGGGAACAGAGTCCAGCTCCAGCAGGTGCTGGTTAACCGTTCTGATGAACGGTACCGAGGCCATGTGTCATCTGGCACGGGAAGATCGTTATCTGGAAGTTGGCGTCGCCCAAGTTGCCGGCGACGTTAAGGTTTGGGTCGACGATAATGGAACCGGTATTGATGCCGTCAATATAGATAATATATTTGAGCCGCTCGCAACCTGGAAACCTGGAGGGACGGGGATGGGACTCGCGATCAGTAATTCAATCATCAGGGCTCATGGCGGAACGATGTGGGCAAACAGCCGTCCTGAAGGCGGGGCCCACGTCGGTTTTATGCTGCCGGTTTCTGAGAATCCCACGCTCTGAGTGTAGTTCATAGCCTATGAATTTCTTGTTAAATACCACTTTGCTGGTATAACACTTGCCAGCAAGCAGTAGGGCGTGCAGACGAATGACTGAAGAACGTTCAACTATATTTGTTATTGATGATGACCCATCTGCCCGGAAGGGATTGATGCGGCTGGTCAGTGCCGCGGGACTGAATGTCGAGGCGTTCGGTTCGGCGCGTGAGTTTCTGGATTCAGGATTATCTGCAGAACCCGGTTGTATTGTGCTGGATGTACAGATGCCTGAAATGACCGGACCGGAGCTCCATGATGAACTCAGGCAGACTGATTATTGCATGCCCATTATTTTTCTTTCAGCTCATGCTGATGTTCCGACGACTGCTCGCGAGATGAAAAAAGGCGCTATCAACTTTTTAACGAAACCTGTTGATGGCAACGATTTGCTGGAGGCGATTAATGAGTCTCTTCAGATCGATCAGGAAAACCGCCTTCAACGTGACGAAGAGACGGCCATTCTCCAGGATGTCAATTCGCTTACACCACGGGAACATGAAGTAATGAGGTATGTCATCACGGGCATGCTAAACAAGCAGATCGCAGCTGTGCTCAATATCTCACTGGATACGGTAAAGATTCATCGCGGCCGTGTAATGCAGAAGCTTGGGATTGTCTCTGTCGCCGAGCTTGTCCGTCTTTGTGAAAAAGCGGGAATCACCTCGGCGGAAACCAACTGCCCGTAACCTATATAGCAGGCGAATACTTCAGTTCTGGCGTAGTTACCATGGCTCTGTCGTCTTCTTGACGCACCGTTCTGAATTGGAAGCCCTTTTTGTACCATGAAGGTGGGATTAGCCACTTGCTCCCGACGTACCACTTAGGTGTAATTGCGAGGTTTTATCCTCAGGGTTATCCTTCATCCATGAGCTTAGAACAAAATGTTTTCTTAATTGATGATGATGCCTCGGTTCGTGCTGGTCTTTCCCGGTTATTGCGCACGGCAGGCTACAACGTACTCACATATGGATCTGCAAGGGAATTCCTGGATGCTCTTGAGTCCAAGGTTTCCGGTTGCATTGTAATAGACTCGAGGATATTCGGGATAACGAGTGAAGAGCTCCTCCGGGCACTTGGTGAACGTTCCCAGGATCTCCCGATAATTTTTGTAACCGCAGTTGATACTCCCGCATTAAGAAAAACCGCTGAAAAAATAAAGGCAGTTGGTTTTTTTCGTAAACCGATAGACGGAATGGCTCTGCTTGATGCGATCAAGTGGGCTCTCAAATCCAAGACTCCTTCAAAATAAAGGAAGGGTAATTATGAAAATGAGAATGCATATTGTTCTATCCCTGTGTTTGGGGATGACATTGAGCGTTATGGCTCAACCCAACATTGTCCTTGTGTTCATGGACAATTTTGGATGGGGCGAGCCCGGCTTCAACGGGGGCGGCATTATTCGTGGTGCACCTACGCCCCGGCTTGACAGGCTTGCTTCTGAGGGTATTCGTCTGACCAACTTCAATGTTGAAACGCAGTGCACGCCATCGCGCGCGGCGGTCATGTCCGGCCGCTACGCTATCCGCAGCGGCAACGGCACGGTCCCGCTCGGCGGCGGTGTCTACGGCCTTGTCCAGTGGGAGATCACGATGGCCGAGATGCTGTCCGATGCCGGGTACGCCACCGGCATGTTCGGCAAGTGGCACCTCGGCCACACCGAGGGCCGGTTCCCGACGGATCAGGGCTTTGACGAGTGGTACGGCATCCCGAACTCCAGCGACGAAACACCCTGGGAAGTACTTGACGGTTATGCTGAGAGCGGTGTCGAGGGAACGTACATTTACGAAGGCAAGAAGGGCTCCGCGCCACGGAAGGTGATAGACTATGACCTTGAGCAGCGCGGGCTGATCGACCTGGAGCTGACCAAACGATCGATCGATTTCATGAAACGCCAGGTGAAGGCCGAGCAACCTTTCTTCCTTTATGTGCCTTACACCATGACCCACTATCCGCTCATTCCGCATCCGGATTTTGCCGGGAAGACGGGCAAAGGCCGCTTTGCCGATGTCCTTGCGCAGATCGATGCCTATAACGGAATGCTTCTGGATGCAATCGACGAGCTGGGGATCCGGGATAACACGCTGTTCATCTTCACCGCGGACAACGGGCCGGAATCCCTCCCTGCGGGATCGAACACCCCGTCGGTTGAGTACTTTATTCCCGGTTGTTCGGGTCCCTGGCGGGGATCGCTGTTCACCGGCCTCGAGGGCGCCCTGCGGGTACCCTTCGTCGCTCGCTGGCCGAGCAAGTTCCAAGCCGGCAGGGTCAGTGATGAGATCGTGCACGAGATGGATCTCTACCCGACCTTCGCCCGCATTGCCGGCGGCAAGGTGCCGGAAGACCGCGTCATCGACGGTGTTGATCAGACCGATTTCCTGTTCGGAAAGCAGGAAAAATCAAACCGTGAAGGAGTGATCGTCTACATGGGTAACGATGTCTGGGGTGTGAAATGGAACAACTGGAAGCTCCACCTGAAGGAGCAGGACAATATCCTCACCCAGACCATGAACTACGGGATGCCGCGTATCTACAACCTCATTAAGGACCCGGGGGAAACACAGAACGTGCTGTTCCCGGAGACTTGGGTTCCGAAAGCAGCCCTTGGGCAGCTCGGGGCGCACGTGGTCTCACTGAAAAAAGAACCGCCCATCAAGCCGGGTACACCGGATCCGTATGAACCACCACAGGCAGCAGGTAAATAGTCATCTGTTAGATGATTAAGCGCAAAAGGAGATATGAAAAATGAAAAATCAAAGATTACAGATCGGCATGTTTTTAATGAGTGTGTTCATTGGAGTGTCGGCGATCTATGCAGATTCCGAAGAGGAGGCCAAAGCGGCGATGGAAAAGGATAAAACCGGAACCAACCCCGTTAACTTTAAGGATGAGTTTCGCATCTACAATGAATATATGTGGCTGAACACCAAGGGAGATGGAAGTCAGAATGTTACAACCGTGGAAGTCCGGGGGCGAATGCTTGACGGTAAACTGCAATTACGGGCACGGGGACGATACACCGACGTTAAAGCTGATCTTAATGATGATGGAAAAGATGAGGTGAATAAAAACGGGATCGGCGATTTCGATTTTCGACTGTTGGCTGTGCCATATATGGATTTGAAGAATATGCAGGCTGTTGCAGTCGGTCTGGAGTTCTTTCTTCCGACGGCATCCGATCCGGTGCTGGGCTCCGGAACATTCTCACTGGGCCCCCAGATTTTTTATGCCAAATTCTTCAAGCGCGGCATGTTTGCGCCGGGGCTGCAGTATAAATACAGTGTGGATGAGGATGTTGGTCGCGATAAAACGGATCAGGTCGTGATTGATCTTAACCTGCTGATCATGGCCGAAAATAAACTGTCCTGGTTTTTCACTGATCCGCAAATTATCATCGATAATGAGAAGCACACGGAGTACGCCATCATAGACCTCGAGTATGGTTTCATGATGAAAAAGTGGTTCGACCTTCCGGGTCAGAGCGTTTAC
Source organism: uncultured Verrucomicrobiota bacterium (assembly GCA_964486885.1). Classification (GTDB taxonomy): domain Bacteria; phylum Verrucomicrobiota; class Kiritimatiellia; order Kiritimatiellales; family Pontiellaceae; genus Pontiella. The sequence goes on along the minus strand of CAZAPF010000038.1, from coordinate 39,292 downwards.
ATCCGCCCGTCGTTTGGTATCGGGGTTGACAGACCCTCTGATGCTTCTTTGGAACTTGGTTACAAGTTTATATTTTGACGGATCGAACGAACGATTATCCCTCGGTGAATGAATCACCAAAAGGAGCAGGATGATATAAAAGTTGAGTCGAGCCGAAGTTGTCGTTACGTCGATTTCGGCAAGAGTGGTAATTTAATGTGGCAGGTAAAAAGTGAACCATAAATAATGGGAGTTGAAATGAGAACTAAGATGAAGATTGTTGTTTTTACAAGTGCTCTTGCATTGTCGTCGTTCGCGGTCGACAAAATTCCTGAAGAGTCGGGATTTAGTGGTTTCGTTTCAGCTGGTATTGCGGTTAACAACGTGAAGAGCAGTTTGATTGCCGGTACGGATCTGGGTGATGTGTCCAATGATAGCATCGATTCGGTCTTCAAGCCTCCAAAGGATAAGACTGCGGCCATTCCGGTGGTAAACGGTGAATTGGCCTATACGTTTGCATCAACTCGGTCTCAGTTGTATCTCGGTACGTCACTGGAAGACTTTATCCGCTACGATTTTACCACGGCGCTGGGGGTTCGTCAGGAAGTAGGCGAAGCGGGAATTCTCGAAGCCAGCGGTCTTTTTTCGAGTATCCCCACGCAGGTTTTCGAAGATCCCTATCTGGTTGGTCCTCCTCGCGAAGAAACCGATCGTGATTCACGGGGTGCACGATTAGCCTGGTACAAGATTATGGGCTCCGGTTTTGACCTCCAAGTCAGCGCGCGGGAGATCGATGTCGATAAAGAGCGAAGTGGAAGTGATCCGGCTCTGGGCCTGACACCCGGGCAGCAGCAGTTGCTGGAACGCGATGGTGATGAGCGCAAGGTCAAGTTGCAGTACAATTTCAGGTTCAAGAAAAAGCACGCGATCAAGCCTGAATTATCTATCACGCAGCTTGATCTGGATGGAGATGCCATGAAGCGGGATCGGGTAGGAGCCCAGGTCAGCTATTTTTATAATGGGGAGCGTTGGTTTTTCTCTACCGTTGTAGGAGTTGGAGCTTCAGAGTACGACGAAGATAATCCGATCTATGGAAAGAAAGCCGACTCCACGCTGTTTAATGGAAGCATCTCGTTGGCTTATCAGAATCTGTTTAAAGTCGAGAATCTGTCATTGCTGGGTTCGCTGGTCTACTTTGAGCAGGATTCAGATATCAGCTTCTACGACAGCAAGATTCAAGGCGGCAACCTAAGCACCGTGTACCGCTTCTAATATTCCGATGCAGAATGTGAATGCCAATCACGGAATCCACACATGGTCTATAAAACACAGACTTTTCCCTGATGCGATGAACCGAGGGTAGGTGAATGGAGTATTTTTCCGCAAGGTACATCGTCTGGGCGATTCTGCTCTGGGCGATCAGTGCCGTTTCGCTGCCGCTGGGCTCGCTCGTGGGACTGCGGGCGAAGCCCCGGCCGGCCGCAATATCCGTGCTTGCTGCTTTTGGGGCTGGTGCGCTGATTGCGGCATTGGCTGTAGAGCTGGCGGCCATTTCGTTCAAACTGCTTGAATAGGGCATACGACCAAGATGGGATATTGCATGAGGTGTGAAAGGGGTATATTGGGAATAAAAAGATCAGGCGATGAAAAGCAGCAGACAGAATAAATCAGTTCTAGCCGCAGCCGCAGTGCTTGCTCTCGCTGTTCCGGTAGCTGAAGCAGCGGAGGGCGGATACAGCAACTATATACCGGGGAGCTACGGTGATTTCGGCATGGCCCTCGAACCCGTTGGCCGGCTCACGCTCCGAAACGACATCTACTATTACAATGCTGACGGAGGAAAGTCTGTTCGATCCGGCGTGGCGGAGATCGGTGCGGAAGTGGAGTTTCTTATGAACTTCACGACGTTGCTCTATAAGCCGGGCGTGCAGACCCTAGGCGGTCAGTACGCCTTCGGTGTGTTCATACCTTTCGTCTCTCTGGACATCGAGGCAGACATCCGGGTGGGCGGTACGACGCAAGGCATCGGGGATGACACTATGGGCCTTGGTGACATTGCGTGGATCCCGGTAATGCTGTTCTGGAACAGCGGCAACATCCATGCATCTTTTGCGCATTTTATTGTTTCGCCGACGGGTGATTACGATGTCGATAACGCGATCAATAACGGTCTCAACTACTGGAGCTTTGATTCAAACGTCACGCTCACATATCTCAACGAGAAAACGGGGCAGGACTATTCGATTAATCTCGGTCACATCTACAATACGGAAAACGAGGACACGGATTATCAAACCGGTCAGGAAATTCACATCGACGTAGTAGCCAACCAGTTCTTGTCTGAAACGTTTGCTCTCGGAATACATGGATTCTACCTGAATCAGATTACCGGCGACAGCGGATCTGGTGCGGTACTGGGTGATTTCGAAGCGGAAGCCGCAGGCGTCGGTCCCGCGCTCATGTGGGGTACGAAAATCGGCGAACAGGATGTTGCCTTCATCGCCAAATGGCTCGCCGAGTTCGATACTGAAAACAGGCTGGAAGGAGACCATGCTTACCTGAGTTTCGCCATGGACTGGTGAATAAGGCGCGCCCCGGATCCGGCTCGGAAGATTGTTCAATGCAGCCAACAGAAAACAGAGAAGGATGAAAGAATGAAACAACAAATACTGATGATCATCGTGGCGGTAATAGGTTTTTCCGTGCAGGCTCAAACCTATATGGGTACTAACGGCGTCAAGGCTTCTGTAGGCGACGCCAACGATCAGTTCGATATACATCTTAGGGGGGCTTCCGGCTATAAACCTATGTATGTTATCCTGGGAAACGATGAGATTCTGAATGCCAAAATCCAGGTATCATTCAAGTACCGGTTTATCAATAGTGGTGCGTTGAGTAAACGAACCAGTTTCCTGAATAAGTTTTATATCGCCTATACTCAAAAATCGTTCTGGGATCTGGAGTCAGACTCATTGCCTTTTTTGGATAACAACTATAACCCGGAACTGTTTTACCTGAACCGCGATGTTTTTTCTGATGCTTTCGGGGATAAGGTGCGAATGGAAATTCAAACGGGATATGAGCACGAATCCAACGGGGAAGATGACCTGGATTCCAGAAGTTGGGACCGGCTCTATTTTATGCCCAGCTGGGTGTTTGGCGACCCGAATGAATACCATTTCACACTGGCTCCCAAAGTCTGGGCGATCATAGCGGAAGGTGATGAAACGACGGATCATATGGAAGATTATTACGGATACGGCGAACTGAACCTGCGTTATGGAAAGAACGATTCCTTTGTGATCGATACCATGTTGCGAAAAGGAACGCAAAGCTCGCATGGTGCCGTGCGTATGAATGTTTCCTATCCCATGAACCGTCTGTTCTACAAACACATCAACTTATTTCTCTTTGCCCAGATGTATTATGGCGAAGGAGAAAGTCTGCTGTTATATGACCATCACTCCACGATTTGGAGGCTGGGAGTTGCGTTATTCCGGTAGGTGTTAAACCAGCTCAATGCTAACGTCGGCAGGAGGATCATATAAACGGGTCGTATATTTTGTGAACAGGAAAGATGGGATGAGTTAACAACGACATAGACCAAGGTCATATATGAGGCAAATCATTGCATGTAATCTGTTTGTTGTTTTTCTAATAGCGGGATGCGCGACCCAACGCCCCGCACTCCCGAAAAACCACAGCACCCTGGGCTCAATTCAGGGGCTGGGCACGGTTCGGTACTGGGGCGATGAAAATCTTTATGATCCCAAGGCTTATGCGGATGAAATAAGAGAGCAGATTCTTGCCACGGATCCGGCAGAGCTGAATCGGCCTCAATATTTTCTGGCCCTTTCCGGAGGCGGACAAAACGGCGCGTTCGGAGCAGGATTGCTGAATGGCTGGAGCCGACACGGGGATCGCCCATCATTTAGAGTAGTAACCGGCATCAGTACAGGAGCCCTCATGGCCCCGTTTGCCTTCCTGGGCAAAGATTATGATCCGGCCCTGAAAGAGCTCTACACACGCTATTCAACACACGATGTATTAACGCGGTCTTTTCTGGCCGGCCTTTTTGGCGGCGAGGCGCTTGCCGATAGTGAACCGTTGCTGCTGTTAATCGAGAAGTACCTCAATGCCGAGGCTATAAACCGGATCGCGGTTGAACATCAGAAAGGCCGGAGACTGCTTATCGGCACTACCTATATGGATGCTTTGCGTCCGGTTATCTGGGATATCGGCGCGATTGCAGTAAGTGACCACCCGCAGAAAGCCGAATTGATCCAGCGGGTTATTCTGGCGTCAATGTCGATTCCCGGCGTCTTCCCGCCTGTGATGTTCGACGTCTTTAAAGGCGATACTCATTACAATGAACTGCATATGGATGGGGGTGTAGGGAATCAGATATTTATTTCCCCGGCTTCGTACGACAATCGACAGGAACTGGACGACATAGGATTTACAAACACCTGTAAAATTTTCATGATCCGAAACAGTATGATCCGTGCTGACTGGCATCTCGTCGAACCTTCTGCTTACGCGTTGACTAAGGCATCCATTCGGGGACTCACGCGAAATCAGGGAAATACAAACCAGTTGATCATTTATCTTATGTCGATTCGCGATAACGTTGAATGCTGCTCCGCCCAGATTCCTGCGAGCTTTAATGCGGAACCGACGGAGGTGTTCGACTCCTTATACATGCAACAACTCTATGATTTTGCATTTGAGCTTGCGGCCAACGGTTATCCGTGGAAGAGCAAGCCGAAGTGATTAACATGTAACGATTGAGATTTGTGACCTGTCTGCAGGACAATCAGAGAACGGCTTTCGGGGCGGTTTTCACCAATGACTTTGTAACTTCTCCAATATCAAACCATTGGGCGGGATCGACTCGGCCGGAAGCCATTTTCTGATGGGCCCGTGACCAGGTGAGAATAACAATTCGTGCCTGGTGGGCATTTTTAATGGAAAGATCTATATGTTTATCGAGCTCTTTATGAGTGGAAAGATAGTCCTGCCAGTTAGGCTCCATTTCTTTCTGAACCACGTCCAGGGATTGCAGCCGGTTATGCAGGTGCTCGCCGATATCCTTCAGGTTGTCCCGGGTTGGGCGGCCTTCGGGTATGATCTCCGGCGTCCAGATCACGCCGCTTGTCCGTAACTCATCGAGATTGGGTTCTTCCATGCGGTAGGCATCGTAGATGATTTCAAAGGCACTGATTACATCAAACTTTTCGCGTTCCAGTTTAATCCGGTAGCGGATGATGTCGGCATAATCTTCATCGATTCGGGCATCCATTTTATCGGCGAGTGCTTCAACGGCATGAATATAGTCTTCTACACCAAGGGCGGCCGACATGGCGGCAGCGTTCAGCAGAGGCTGCGCTTTTTTCAGGGCCTGGATAAATTCAGTCTGCTGTCGTACTTCGGCAATGGTGCTGTCGAATCCTTTGCTATCGATCAGTTCGTTGTCGATCATAACGTCCCTGAACTGGGTAATATATCTTCCATAGGCTTTAATCCTGACATCATCCTCTCCATCAATCTCTGCAATATTCACGAGATCAATCGAGTACCGGACAATATTTCTTAAGGTCTTCCTTAAGTCCTGATCGAACTGAATGACCAGCTGTTCTTCAGGGGCATCTACATCAAAAAACCGACGGGCCAGCAAGGTGTCTTCCCGGTCGAGTGTATACGTCAGACCGCCCAGCATGGTAATGGTGCTGTCGGCAAAGAACCCGATATTAGCGACCGTTTTTCTTTTGAACTTCTTTTTGTATGTCGCGCATCCGGGCAGGGCAATGAGAAGTGATAGAAGGATGAAGAGGTGATGTTTTTTCATTTTATGCTCCCGCTTCCAGTTCGGCTTTAAAGTTGCCGACCATTACTTTGCTTTTAAGAAGCACCGGTATATGCCGGTGGTCGGCGGTACACCAGATTTCCATTTTTGCATTTTTACTTTTTTCAAATACACCGCCTATGTCCTGCATATCCGGGATGAGCTTGAAGGTATCATACCGTTTCCCGTTCACTTTTATTTTTTCGCGCTTCACGATAGCGATTTTAGCCATCTTGCACCGCTTTCCATCGGTCATCGGTCCTTCAATTGTTTTCCCGACTTCCAGTTTCTGGTTACGGATAAAATAAAATGCGGAAAGGGGATCCAATGTGTTTTCCGGAATGGGGATCGAGCGTGTTTTTTTACTGATGGCTTCCATGTAGTTTGCGGTCAGGTTGTCCCAGTCGAAATCCACCGTCACATTTCGCTTGGTCTTGCCTTCCCGCTGGATCTTGGCATAACCCAGAGACCGGCTTACATCGTACTCTGCCAATGATGAAAGGGTATCGCGCACCTTGAATACTTTATCGGCAACCTTTCCTGTTTTGGCTGTCATATGAAAACTACGGATGGGACGCCCATCCATCTCTTCGTCCGGCAGGACCTCGAGGGTGGCATGACCCGCCACAATAAATTGCCAGCCCAGACTATAGGTCAGCTTTTCGCCCGCTTCGAATGCCGGAAGGGATTCCGGCGGATTGGACTCTTTGGCAAATCCAAGTCGGTTGAAGAGGGGGAGTGATAGCAGTGCGAGTATGATAGCCCTTCGATTCGGCATGCGGTAATCCCCACGTATTTAAACTGGGGAAACTTTATTGAAATACTTTGCTGTCCGCAACTCGGATTTGGGCAAAACCAATAGACTCAGCTTTATAAAAACCACCGTGATACTTTCTTTTCCGTTGTGGCGTAGGTTTCTTTTTCATATAACTGTCCCGTATATCGAGTCAGCATCGGCGCGTGCCGGGGGGCTCTATGTGAAAGCCGCAAAATCAAAGGAGTATGAGAATGGCCGTAACAAAAACGCAGATCATTGCTAAAATTGCCGACGACGCAGGTCTTACCAAGGTTCAGGCTAAAGCCGCATTGGACTCTTTGGTGACACAAGCGTACAAGGGCGCGAAATCCAAAGACGGATTCACGATCCCGGGTATTGGCAAGTTGATCAAGGTCCGCCGTAAAGCCCGCATGGGTCGTAACCCGGCAACCGGCGAAACCATTAAGATCAAAGCAAAGACTGTTCTCAAGTTCCGCATTGCGAAAGCCGCAAAGGACGCGGTCACTCCTACAAAGTAGTTTGGGGATGAACGAAAAAGGGCGACCAACCGGTCGCCCTTGAGCTTGTTGAGAAACTACATTGGTGCGGCGGAGCCGCTTTGGAGTGCGCAGGCAAGCCGATAGGTGCGACTGCGCTTGGGTAACGTAACTGACTGCCGATCAACCGAAAAGCGGTGTCGTCTTTCAGTTGCCACCGCACTCCAAAACACACGCAAAGTTGCATCATGTCATTTGCATTAGCTTTATCAACAGTCTGGGGCGACCAACCGGTCGCCCTTTTTTTTGGGGTTCATAAAAACACAGTTGCTCGTCGCTTTGCACACGCATAGTCATCCGTTCGGCGGGAACGCGACGAGGGCGTCGCGTCTACATTCACCGCAGATGGGACATGAACCTTTTTGATTGCAGTTAGCCGATAGCATCCGTGCCGGTTTCATCCGTGCGGATGCGAATGCATTCTTCCATCGGCATGACGAAGATTTTTCCATCGCCAATGTTTCCACTCTTGGCACCTTTTACAATAGCCGCGACGGTTTCTTTAACGAACTCATCGTTAACGGCGATCTCGATGCGGATCTTTTCGAGCAGGTTGACGGAACGGGCCTGCCCGCGATAGTGCTCGGTGAAACCCATCTGCGTTCCGCAACCGCGTACGCGGCTTACGGTCATTTTATGAACCTCGGCGTGGAAAAGGGCTTCCTTCACATCGTCGAGTTTTTCGGGCTGAATTACTGCGATAATCATTTTCATAATAAATTCCTTCGGAATTGGTTTTAGGTTTTAAGGGGTTAAGTTTTAGGTGTCGTGCTCGCGCTATCAGGAACTTAAAACTTAACATCTAAAACGTAAACCTCATCTCTACATCGCCTCTTCGGGATTGGCTTCAATCATATGCACGCTCAGGTCGGATCCGCGCAGCTCTTCATGCGGGTTGAGGCGGATACCAACGGTTACCTTTAACAGGCCGTAGACCAGTGTACTGGCTACCAGACAGATAACAATAACGACGAGTGTTACAATCAGTTGAGAGAAAAAGGATACCCCGCCCAGTCCGCCGAGCGCTTCCTGCCCGAAAATACCGGCGGCAATTCCGCCCCATGCTCCACAGATGCCGTGCAGCGGCCAGACGCCAAGAACATCGTCGACCCGCCACTTTTCGGTTTCGGTTTCGAACATGAAAACAAAGATGCCCCCGGCAACCGCTCCTACTGCCGCGGCGCTGACCGGATGGTAAATATCGGAACCGGCGCAGACGGCCACCAGACCGGCCAACGCACCGTTGTGCACGAATCCGGCATCGTTTTTTGAGATCATCATGGCGGCCAGCGTGCCGCCGACCATCGCCATCAGCGAGTTCATGGCTACAAGACCGGAAACATCACCCAGGTTGCCGGCACTCATGACGTTGAAGCCGAACCAGCCGACAATCAGAATCCAGCTGCCCAATGCAAGAAAGGGGATCGAGCTAACCTTAATGGAGGTAGTTTCATAGCGCTTCAGACGCGCGCCCAGCAGCATGATGGCCGGCAGGGCCAGCCACCCGCCGGTGGCGTGTACCACAACGGAGCCGGCAAAATCATGAAAGGGCGCACCGAACGTGGTAGCCAGCCAGCCTTCGGCTCCGCCGAGGCAGTTGCTGAAGCGGCCCCAGGTCATGCCTTCGATCAGCGGATAAACCAGACCCACAAAAATGGCACCGGCAACGGAGTTGGTCCAGAACTTCGCGCGTTCCGCCACGCCTCCGGATATAATGGCTGGAATACAGGCGGCAAAGCCGAGCAGCAGGAAAAATTTCACATATTCAAAGCCGTGATTGGCGGCCATTTCCTCAACGGGAACCAAAAAGGAAACCCCGCGTGCAATGGGATAGCCGATAAAAAAATAGACGATGGTGGAAAAAGCCCATTCGCAGATAATTTTATTCAGTGCGTTGACCTGGTTTTTGCGGCGGACAGATCCAACCTCTAAAAAGGCGAACCCCCCGTGCATAGCCAGAATCATGACTGCACCGAGCAGAATGAATAGGGTGTTGGACGAGCTTGCTAGTTCTCCCGCGGCATCTGTTTCCGCGGCCATGGCTGTTCCGGACAGGCATAAGCCCGTCAGGAAAGTGACCGTTGCGGCCACCTTCTTCGTTATCGACATCTCTCTCTCCTGGTTAGTGCTGAATCCTTAAACCCCGATAAGCGTAGGCTGAGGAAAAACTTGGGGTACAGCTTGCAGGAGCTATGCCACTAAGGTGTAGCGGTTACTAGGTATTATGTTAATGAATTGCAGAAGAGCGGATTACAAAAATAGAGATACGAACATGTACTAATAGAACAAGTAGCAAGCGAACATATATGTAACCAAATTGACCTTATAAACACAAAATAGAACAAAAAAGGAGCCTCCGTCGGGGAGGCTCCTGGTAGTCAAAAAACTAAGCTGACTTGGCGCTGTTAGATGGCTTCTCCGCCACGCTCTCCGGTGCGGATGCGAATGCATTCATCGAGCGGAGCAATGAAGATCTTACCGTCGCCGACTTTTCCTTCGTCTCCGTGTCGGGCAGCACTAAGGATGGCGTTTACAGCGACATCGACAAATTCTTCATTGACGCCGATTTTAACTTCTACCTTCGGAATCAAATTCGGAACCACCACGTGCCCGCGGTAGATTTCGGTATCGTCCTGCTGTCCATGCCCATCTACGCGGGTGACCGTGATGCGGACGATTTCAGCGGCGATGAGGGCCTCGCGGACTTCATCGAGTTTATCTTCCTGAATAATTGCAGTTATCAGTTTCATATCAAAAGTTCCTTTTTTTATCAGTGTTAGGTTTTGAGTGGTTAAGTTTTAAGTGTGGGAGGCTGAACCAGCGTAAGACCTAAAACTTAACACTTAAAACTCTCCTTACGAATTCAGGTTGAGCATGCCGTAGCCGCGTTCGGAGTGCAGGCTGTGGTCCATGCCGGCTTTTTCGTCCGAGTCGCTGAGGCGGAAGCCAACAGTCTTGTCCACGATGATGATCAGGATCAGGGTCATGATGGCAGAGTAGCCGAGGCTGACGAGGCAGCCTTCGGTCTGAACCCAAAGCTGATGCAGCATGCTGACATCGATTGTGCCGGGACGCAGCACGAAGGTCAGTCCGATGGCTCCCCAAAGGGCGGCGATGCCGTGGATGCCGAATACGTCCAGCGTGTCGTCGTATCCAAGCTTGTTCTTCATTTCAATGGCAAGATAGCATAGTACGGAAGCCACGAGTCCCAGAACAAGAGCGCCCCAGGGCTGTACAGCTCCGGCCGCCGGAGTAATGGCTACGAGACCGGCCAGAACGCCGGACACAAAACCAAGCGTGGTTACCTTTTTATGCAGAATACCTTCCAGGATCATCCAGGACAGCGCTCCGGCAGCAGCGGCAACCTGGGTCACGGCAAGTGCCTGTGCGGTAACCAATCCGCTGGAAACAGAGGAGCCGGCATTAAAGCCAAACCAGCCAACCCACAGCAGGCCGGCACCCATAAGGGTCATGACCAGGTTGTTGGGATGCATGGCTGTTTTAGGATAGCCGCGGCGTGGGCCCAGGTAGAAGGCGGCTACAAGCGCAGCGGCACCGGCCGAAATATGAATAACGGTTCCGCCGGCAAAGTCGATGGCGCCTTTTTCGAATAGAAATCCGTCGCCGGCCCAAACCCAGTGGCAGAGCGGGTTGTAGACAATCAGGCTCCAGAGGGCGATGAAGAGGCAGTAGCCGCGAAATTTAACACGTTCCGCAAATGCGCCGGCAATCAGGGCGGGGGTGATGATGGCGAACTTGCCCTGGAACATGGCAAAAACATATTCAGGAATACCGCCGTCCATGATGACGTCGTCGATGCCTTTCAGCATGAAATAGTCGGAGTTCCAGCCGAACCAGCCACCAAGTACATTGGAGCCGAAGCACATGGCGTAGCCGCAGATCATCCATAGCACGCCGATAATGGCCATGGCGGCGAACGAGTGCATCATGGTGCCCAGTACGTTTTTAGTACGGACTAAGCCGCCGTAAAACATAGCCAGCCCTGGAATCATCAGCAGAACAAGCGCAGTTGAGGTTAACATCCATGCCGTGGTTCCTGTATCAACCTCGGGGGATCCGTCGGCTGCGAGTACGGTGCCTGCAGAGCACAATAGCGCAACAAAGACAGCCGGAATGGCTGCCGGTTTTAATTTTAGCATCTCTCTCTCCTGTAGGTTACGTCTTTGACCCCATTTAGCGGGATCAATAAAAGTTTAACAGAGACTATAACGCAGGAGGTATGCCACGAGATAATTTAAACTATATAAACCGTTGGTATATAATGGGAAATGAAATATTGGAAACGATATTGTTTATCCGGCGGCACTACAAATACGACAGATCTGTTCCATTATCTTCAAATATGTCGTATTAATTTGCCGGTCTACGGCTTAATCAGCTTATGCACGGTCCCATTGGATCCACTGGGGGCAAAAGTGGTGTCGCTGAGCAGGTAGATTTCGCCGTCTTCATCTTCACCAAACCCCTTTATGTAACGATTAAGTGATCCTCCGCCCGGTTGAATGCTGAATTCAAAACGCTGCCAGAGACCGGGCCGCGTTTCGGAAAGGTAGTATAGCTGCCCGTCGGGTGATCCAAAACTAGTACTGAAATCGCCAAACACATATTTACCCACCAAATCGGGATAGGTATTTCCGCGGTAGACAAACCCGCCGATGACCGTGGTGCCAAGCGGACCGTGCTTATAATTATGAATCGGATATTTCAGGTTTCCGATATCGACGCCAACCGTTCCGGCCAACGGGAGATCGAAAGCATGGTTGCCTTCGGTAATGCGCCAGCCATAGTTGCCCCCGTTTTCAATCATGTTGATTTCTTCCCACAGGTTCTGGCCCACGTCCCCGCAGAACAATTCGTTGGAACCGCCCCGGTCGAATGACATCTGGTAAGGATTACGCAGGCCGTAGGCATAGATCTCTTTCCGCAGAGTTGGTGAGTTTGCATAGGGATTGTTCGTCGGGATGGCGTAAGGGAATGCAGAATCGATATCAATTCGTATAATACTGCCCAGGAGGTTGGTACGATTTTGCCCGTTGCCAATAACGCCGTGATTGTCATTGGCCCCGCCGCCGTCACCAATGGCCAGGTAGAGAAAATCGTCCGGCCCGAAAGCCAGTGTGCCGCCGGCATGATTTCCTTCCGGCTGCGGTTCCTGCAGCAGGATGGTTCCTGCGGCGTTGGCAATATTGCTGTTACCAACCGAAACTGAGTATTCAGCAAGGGTGGTCTTATTGTTTTCGCTACCGGTTTTTGGAGCACTGTAGTGAACAAAAAAACGGCCGTTGTTCTTATAGTCGGGGTGAAAGGCCAGTCCCAATAAACCGCGTTCATCATAGCCGGTATTGATGGACACCATCGATGCGCTCACATCCAGGAACGGTATGGGCAGGAGGGATCCTCCCTGTACAATGCGAATGCGGCCAACCTGCTCCACAATGAACAGCCGGCCGGATCCATCGCCGGCGTGGGTTACGAGCAGGGGAGCGGTTAATCCGCTGGCCACCGGATCGAGTTTGATCTCCAGCGGCGTAATATTGGTTTCCAGTGCCGCAACCCGATAGAAAATATTGGAGTTGCCTTCATACACCGGGCTGGCGAGCAGATGTACATCCGCCCACTGGTTGGTGCCGGAGGGGTCCGCTTCCATATAGGCTTCGCCCGTCTGCCATCCGTTCGAGCCGGTCAGCGACCGGGTGAATTGCACATCGTACAGCGGATTGGTCGGCCCGCTCCACGTAAGCTCCAGCATGGAGTTACTGACTACCGGTGCATGGACCGCAATGTCTGTTGGTAAAACAGGCGGAGTATAATCGACGACCAGTTCCGGGCGGTTGGAGGCTGTTCCATGCTCCCGGCTGCCGAATGCACGGGCCGTTTTATCATTTACTTCATTGTCGGAAATCAGAATCCATCCATTATTCGGAATACTAGTGTTAAGCCACCCTTGAACATCGGCCACCAGCTGGGTGGAGGACCAACTGTAGGAGCCGACGCTGGTGACCGCAGTCGATGCGCTGGCCGAGATGGAATAATCACCATCCCCGCCGGTGCCTCCACTCCAGGGAACCGGAAATCCATGCGCACGGTTGTTCCAGGTCGCTTCCCCAAGCGAGGCCGTTGCTCCATTATTTCCGGTTTTTGTTCCTTCCATCCAGCCTGATGTCATCAGGTGCAACTCAAAGTTTGAGTTCACATCCCCGAAGCTCGGGTCAATAACCACGGTCAGATTTAAGGTAACCGCATTGATAGTAGATCCTGGGGGTATAGCACTGAGATTAAATTGAAAAAGACCGCGACGATTAAATCCGCCGCCGAACTTGGGACCATCGCGACCGGCTGATACATGAGTATGGGCACCAGAATTATGATCAGCATCTCGCGCACTTATAGATGTATCGGCAGTAGCTGGAAGAGAGATGGTGGTGGCGTAGGAGCAAAAAGCAGTTGAAAGCAGGGCGGATAAGCAGAGCACGACTTTATTCATGAGACATCTCCCGTTTAGGCTTAATCTGCAAAACAGATTAGACCGCATAATGTTAGGGTCGTTCATTAGAACAATGATCACATTATACGCGGTTTTGCGTGGGTGTCGATTATCCGGGTGTTTTTGAATCATCCAGCAGGGCGGCAATGACCGCGCATTCCAGGCCGAACGGGAGATAGCCGGCATAACCGAGAATCGGCATTTCGAAAAGATGGTAGCGGTCGACATAGGGAATTGAATAAATCCACTTCGCCAGACTATGCCAGTTCCACAATTCCCAGAAAAAGCCGCAGATTAAAGCCGCAAGGCATAGGCTGTAGATCCGCCGCCAGTCTCCGCTTTGAACTTCCGGGAAAAATGCCGGGCCATGCTGAATGGTCTGAAAAGCCATCAGCAGAAGCAGCGGAGCGACCCAGAGCAGCGGGAAAAGATAGTCGGGAAACATTCCGATAAAGAACAGGCCGAATGCGGAAATGACCAGCGTTATCCACGCGGTGATCCGTGGCCTTTTAATCCGGATCGGGATAAAATGCTCAAGTCCGGCTGTGTTGTTCGGGTTGGTCGCGAGCCATTCCTCCGTTGAGAGTACCGCAGGAAGCACGGTGGAAAAGGGGAGGGTGGCGGCAATAAAATATTGCAGAGGAGAAAAGTCCGCTCCGCACGTATACCACCAGTTTTGCACAAAGCGGTTCAGGTATTCGAAGAACCACCAAAAGGCGGCACTCAACGGAAACAGCAGCAGGAAATACCGGGTGCGGTGCGTCAGCATGCTTCGGCCGGTTCGGCGGACGGTGAGGGCATTGATAAAAATGATGTAGCAGATCCACTGCGGGGTGAAAGTATAGAGCTGTAAAGCCTCCATCCATTCGAAGCGGCTCCACGCCAGTGTCCAGAATAGAATTCCAAGGCCCAGCGACAGCCAGCCCCACCAGGGGAAGGATCCGGGGTCACCGCCCCCGGCTACAATACAGGGCGAGTCAGCTGTAGCCGGGGGC
>CAZAPF010000038.1:0-24644 GCA_964486885.1 uncultured Verrucomicrobiota bacterium | reverse complement strand
GTTTTGTGGGGGGGCCCCCCCCCCGGTTAAAAATACTGGGGCGGGCCTTTTTGGGGGGGGGGGGTTCCCCCCGGAAGGTTGTGTTTTATGATCGTGACCAAGAACGGTAGCACGGTCGCCAGAATGACGATGGTCAGCCCAATGAACACCGGCCATGAAAATGGGGCGTGTTCGATATATTGGGTGCGCGGCGGAAATTCCATATAGGGAGCGAGATCCTGTCCGGTCACCCAAACGCCGGCGAGCGGAATACCCAGCAGCAGGGTGGCTAAAGTGATGATGCGCAACGCAATCTTCATAGCTAAAATACTAGCGCCTTTTGGCGGTTAAATGAAGGGGGAAGAATCCGGGCTCAGAGCAGGAGATCAATTTTTAGTGAAAAACGGTTGATTTTCCAGCGGGCAACGCTATCTTTTGCGTCTTCTTCAGTTGGTGATTGTAGCTCAGTTGGTTAGAGCGCCTGATTGTGGTTCAGGAGGCCGCGGGTTCGAATCCCGTCTTTCACCCCAAGTTTCAAGGCTCCGCGTGCAAACGTTGGAGCCTTTTTTATTTCGGGAGTTGAACCCGCGAGCGGGTTTGACCCGAACGAAGTGAAGGGAGACAGCCGCGCAGTGGCTGCCCGAAGGGTGAATCCGCAGGATTCATCAATCCCGTCTTTCACCCCAAGTTTAAAGCCCCTCGCAAAATGCGCAGGGGCTTCTTTTTTACAGCTTATTTCCGAATTCATCGGAATCGTTGCCGCAGTGGTTGCATCGCCATGGGGATTTTGGATCGCCGGGGCGAACCCGGACCAGCATATGGCGTTCGCATTTCGGGCAGCGTTGCGCATAGCTGGATTCTGCATCGATATCGTTCTGGAGCATGCCGAAGATCGAAGTCGCTGCCAGCGCATTCGCCGCCGACCGAGTCCCGAGAATGAATGCGCTATCCTCGAAGAGATTATCCTCATGGGACCGTTCTTCGATATCAGGATCCCAATCGAGTGGTTTACGCCGTTTCTTCATCCGCTATTTTGAGTTGCGGTATTCGTCCTGCCAGATCCAGATAATCTTTTTTTCTCCACCGCTAGACGGCTTTGGATCAGCGCCATAGGCTTTCCCATTATGCGTCTGGCCCCGGTTTTTAGGTCCGGTTGTCATCGTGCGTGAAACACAGCCGCTTAACAGGGCGGCAACAGCGAGTAGATAAAAGAGCGAGAGATATTTTTTCATGAATAATTCCTCCAGTGACAGGACTATTCAACGGCTTTGCCGTTTGCCTCAAGCACATTGACGATAAATTCAGTCACCTGGCTGCTGGGAACAGCAAAGCCGATGCCCTGGCTTTCAGCGATCTGAGCCGTATTGATACCCACCCATGTGCCGCCCAGTGTGATTAAAGGCCCTCCCGAAGAACCGGGATTAATGGCGGCATCGGTCTGGATATAGCGGACATACCGGCCTTGGGGTTCTTGTTCTTCGAACAGGCTGCGGCCGGTATGGCTGATAATGCCGGCCGTGACCGTTTGGCCAAAACCGAGCGGATTGCCAACGGCAATCACGTGGTCGCCTCCGCGGATATCGGTTGAGTCGCCCATCGGCAGATAGGAAAAGCTTTGTTTGTTCACCGGGCTGATTTTCAGCAGGGCCAGATCGTAGACCGGATCGGTGGCCACCAGTTCAGCCGGGTAGGTGGTTCCGTCATGGGTCATCACGTGGATTTCGGACGCGTTGCGGATGACGTGTTCGTTAGACAGCACATATCCGCCGGGATGGATAAAAAAACCGGAACCAAGGCCGACACCCGGAAGGGTGGCAGGAATTCCGGTAAAACGGAATTTGATCGGAATCAGCCGGACTTTGACCGGCGTCGCCGTTTTAACATAAATACTGACGACCGCAGGGTCGGCAACTTCGGCGACCTGCTGGATGGTTCGGCTCCGAAGGGGGATATCGGGAACCACCGGCTCTTTTTCGGCATAAAGATATTCCTTCTTGATGCCTTTGAGCAATTTGGCCGGGGCGTACAACTGCACGGGCGTCTCGGGAGAAATCACCTCTTCGGTATGCGATACGCATCCGGAGGTTAGGCCAATGATCGCATAAAGCGCGATCATGCCCATTTTCGATTGCCGATGAACCGCGACTTTGTCGCTATTTCCCTTTGGGAAATTATCTGCGCTCCGCTTCGGGCGGATTTTTGAATTATCGGTCTGCGACAGCTTCCTTCTATCAAGCGGCCAATCGCATGACCACGGTGTGCGTGGATCGTGACTCACGTGGCGTCGAATGAGTTCCTGCAATCTAAAATCTAAATTCGAAGATCCAAAATTTGTCATATTAAACCCCTGTGGTTGTGGCAGTTGATTTTCCAGACGTTTGAAAAAATAGAAAGCCAATTTTCAAACCGGTCGAATTTTGTTTAGCTGTTGCCAAATGGAAGAGCCCAAGAACCAACTTGATTTTAACTTTGCAGCCGACGACCTGCTCGATTTCCCGCGCGATCTCGGCGAGGAGGGGTGGTTTCAGTTCAGTTCTGAGCAGAAACTGGCTTTTCAGCGGGTGGAAAAAAAGTTTGGTATTGTGCTCAATAAAAAGGTGCGTCTTCGCCTGCGCGGCTGGGACGAGGAATTTACCGGGAAACTGGTACT
This sequence comes from uncultured Verrucomicrobiota bacterium, assembly GCA_964486885.1. Taxonomy (GTDB): domain Bacteria; phylum Verrucomicrobiota; class Kiritimatiellia; order Kiritimatiellales; family Pontiellaceae; genus Pontiella. The sequence goes on along the minus strand of CAZAPF010000038.1, from coordinate 22,015 downwards.
CGACTCGCTTCTTCTACCATCTCCGGCCGCCGAAACCATCCGCCTGCGCCTAGGCGGCATGACCTTCGAGAATACGGATATAGAATACTGCCTGACGCTGGACTGAATGTAGCAACAGTGTTAGCCCGCAGGATGCGGGCGGTACGTATCGCCGCCATCCTGGCGGCCTTGGATTATGGTCCGGGAAAGGCTTCGCCGAATCTTTATTCCGCATCCCGAACGAAGCGGGCAATGAACATGGCGTCGCCGGAGGCATCCCAGGGCCAGATCTGCAGTTGCCCATCGGTTTGTTCACCGGTAAGCGGGTGGGCGAATGCTTCAAGTTTGAAATTAGGATTCTGGTCGAGGAAGTTCATGACCACCTCTTCGGTTTCAGGACGGGTGAAGGTGCAAACGGCGTAGACAAGCGTTCCTCCGGGCTTCACACACCATTTGGCGTTGCTCAGTATTTTCAGCTGGCGGGCAGCGCATTGCATCACATCGCGTTTGGATGCGCGCCAGCGGGCATCGGGGTTGCGTGCCCAGGTTCCCCAACCGGAGCAGGGGGCGTCAACAAGCACGCCATCGAATACCTTAGTGAAGGGTTCGTCGTTCACCGCGTTGAAGAGCTGGGTGCGCACGTGTTTAATGCCGTAACGGCGGGCACGTTTCTTAAGCTCCTTCAGCACGGGGATCCGGATGTCGGTTGCGAGTACTTTGCCGTCCTGCTCCATCAGATCCATCAAGTGGAGCGTTTTGCCGCCGGCACCTGAGCAGCAGTCCCACCAGTCGCCGCCCTTTTGGGGGTTGGCGATCAGTCCGACGCATTGCGAAGCAATATCCTGAACCACGAATTGACTGGCCTGTTTAGCCAATACATTGGCAAGGGCGACTCCGCCCTCAACCGATAAAGCATTCGTGACCTTATCATGAACCGTGCTGGCAATTTTCTGAGCTGAAAGTGCCTGCGCGAGCTGAGCAGGCTCGGTTCGCGAACGCATCCAGGCCGGAGGCCGCTGTTGGAAAGAGATCAGGCTTTGTTCAATAACTGCAGGATCGACCACCCCCGAAAACTCGGAAAAAACAAGGTCGGAGAGTTCCAGCGGTTGAAAATCGTCGGTATCCTGGAGCCATTCATTGAGCGTTGAACGTTTTTCTTCGACACTCTTACCGCCAAGGGGCTCGATTTTGAACGGGAGCTTGCAGCGGGTTTCCAGATACTGAAAACTCTGCGGCAGGACTTCTAAATCCAGGGCCGTGCCCAGCAGGCATGCTTCCGACGGGCCGAGGGCCAGTTTTCCAACGGTCCATCCGTACCATCGGAAATAGGAAAAAACGGCCTGCGAGAGGAAGCGCCGATCCCTTGACCCCAACTCTTTATGGGAGCGGAGATACATATTCAGCAAGGCATCGGCCGGTCGGCCTTCTTCCATTACGAGGCGTGAAAATTCAGGCAGGAGTTCGCCGAGCATCTCCGCATGGCGGCGCACTACTTTCTCGGGAAGCGGATTAGGTTTGGCGTTGTTTTCCATAAAAGTCGCATTTGGGTGTTGTACCCGCTTTCGGGCACAGGTATTTACAGGTGCATTGAATACTTGAGGAGAATGAAAATGTCAAAGGAACTTGGATACGTATTGGTCACCCCGTACACCCTGCGGAAATCGCGCACCGGTGGTGTGCTTGGTCGGTTGCTCAGTACAACAGGGCTGGATTTGGTTGCGGCACGCATGTTTGGCCCGAGTAAGGAACTGGTGAGGCGCTATGCTGAGCAGATCCGTAGTGAAGAAGAAGTCTGGCCGGAAATTCGTGAGCTGCTAGCCGAATATATCGAGCGCGAAATGGCACCAGTGGAAGATGGTCATGTGCACCGTGTGCTCATCCTGCTGTTTGAAGGCGAAAATGCCGTGCGGAAGTTACGGGATGCCGTGGGTGGATTTGAGGATTCGGTTGAAAGTTCGGATACGATTCGCGGAACCTACGGCGATTATATTAAGGACAATGATGGTAAGGTGACCTATTTTGAGCCAGCCGTGTTGGCTGCGCCGAGTGCTGAAATTGCGAAGCAGACACTTGCCATCTGGTCGGAGTTTTCAGAGCAGGACGGCGGGATCATCGATAATGCCATCCGATTGGTGGATGAAGAAAATGTTGAGCAGACGCTGGTCATTATTAAGCCGGACAACTTTACCTTCCCGAGCTCCCGCCCGGGAAACATTATGGACATCTTTTCGCGTACCGGCCTCCGGATGATCGGAGCCAAGCTGCTCAGAATGAGCCTTACCGAGGCCCAGGAATTCTACGGTCCGGTTCAGCCGATTCTCCGCGACAAGCTGGGGGGTATGGCGGTTGACCGTGCGAGCAAGGTTTTGGCTGAAGAATTTGGATACGACATGCCCGCGGAAGTGGAAGAGGCGCTGGCCAATACGCTGGGCCCATCTTTTGGCGATCATCAGTTCTACAGCATCATGCAGTTCATGACCGGCCATTGGGCTCCGGATGTGGCGGGCCATGAAACTGACGCGGAAGGTAAAGTACGCTGCATGACACTGGTCTATGCCGGTGAAAATGCCGTCGAAAAGATCCGTGACATTCTCGGCCCGACCGATCCGAGCAAGGCGGAACCGGGTTCGGTTCGTAAGGAATTCGGCACCAACATTATGGTCAACGCGGCGCATGCCTCGGATTCTCCGGAAAATGCTCAGCGCGAAATCGGCATTGTTAAGGTTAAGAAAGACACGATTAAACGGTGGTACGACCGGTATTATTCATGATCCGTGAAAAGTGAGGCGTGACAGAACCAAATGCACGCATCACTCTTCACTTTTCAAACAACAAGATGGAGAAGTAAACATGTGGAAAGAAATCGAAGCGGCTCCGGCCGATGCCATTCTTGGTCTCACAGAGGCATTCAAGAAAGATGACAACCCGAACAAAGTTAACCTCGGCGTTGGCGTATTCAAAGACGATCAGGGAACCACCCCGATTCTAAACTGCATTAAAACAGCCGAAATCAAATTGGCGGAAACCGAAAGCACCAAGGGCTATCTGCCCATTCCGGGTAATCCGGCCTATGGCGCAGGCGTTCAGAAACTCTTGTTTGGTGCCGACAGCGAGGTTATCAGCTCCAAACGGGCGGCGACTATGCATACGCCCGGTGGAACCGGTGCATTGCGCACAGGTGCCGACCTGCTGAAAAAATTTAACCCGAATGCAAAAATCTGGGTCAGCACACCGACCTGGGCCAACCACAAGGGTATCTTCACGGCTGCCGGTTATGAGATTGCGGACTATCCGTACTATAACCCGGAAACCAAGGGCGTGAAATATGACGAGCTCATTGCTGCGCTCGAAAATGTTCCAGCGGGCGATATCGTGCTGATGCACGTCTGCTGCCACAACCCGACCGGTGTTGACCTGGTCGGCGAGCAGTGGGACAAGGTGGTTGAAATTGCCAAGGCCAAAGGCTGGACGCCGTTCCTCGACTTTGCCTACCAGGGATTTGGCGACAGCATTGAAGAAGACCGTGCGGCAGTAGAAAAATTTGCAGCCGCCGGAATTGACTTCGTCATTGCCAGCTCCTTCTCCAAAAACTTCGGCCTCTATAACGAGCGTACCGGTGCTTTAACCATCGTAACGCCGTCTGCTGAAGAGACCGCGGTTGCCCTCAGCCACGCCAAACTGACCGTTCGTGTGAACTATTCCAATCCGCCGGCCCACGGTGGACTCGCGGCATTGTCGGTTCTGGAAGACGGTGCGCTTTACGACCAGTGGATCGGAGAAGTGGCCGCCATGCGTGACCGCATCAAGGAAATGCGTGCGGCGCTGGTAGACGGCCTTGCTGCCCGCGGCATTGATCAGGACTTTTCCTACATCAAGGAACAGCGTGGTATGTTCTCGTTCAGCGGGCTGTCCAATGAAGTGGTGGCCTGGCTGCAGGAAAACAAGTCGATCTACATTGTCAAAGGCGGTCGCATTAACGTTGCGGGCCTGACCTCGGGCAACATCGACTATGTCTGTGATGCCATCGCGGAAGCGCTGAAGGCATAAATAGTTTCTCAATGTGAGAAGAAGGAAAGCCCGGTCAATTGGCCGGGCTTTTTTTGTTATGGGACAAACCAATAGTATTTCTATCTTGAATAAACATGCATGTTTAAAAATAATCTTTCATCGATCCGCCGATGGGGTGGGCAAAATACAAAGTAACTGGGGGTTATTATGGCAGAACATCCTACAAATTCGGATGTGAAGAGCATGGCATCGATGGAAATTCAAGGACTCTTAAAACAGCATAAGAGTGGCTATGGCTGGTTCTTTTGGATTGCGGCTCTCTCAATTGTCAATTCAGCAATCGTTTTGGCGGGGGCAGAATTGAGCTTCATTATCGGGCTTGGCCTGACGCAACTCATTGACGGTATCTCCATGGGCGTGGTTGAAGAGATCGGTGCTGATAGTAAAACAGTGGTATCGACAATAGCGTTTATACTGGATGTCATTGTTGCCGGATCCTTCGCGATGTGGGGTGTATTTGCAAAAAAGGGTTTTAGGTGGGCCTATGTTGTCGGCATGGTTTTATATGCGTTTGACGGACTGATTTTCTTGCTGGTTATGGATGTGATGAGCATCGGCTTTCATATTTTTGCGCTGGTCTGCCTGTTTAAGGGATTCAAAGCCTGTGGTGAACTGAAAAAACTGAAAGATCAAACGGAAAAGGGCGGCTCATTGATGGATGTTGTGAGCCCTCCTCCCGTATCCACACAATCGATGTCCTGAATTCAACAAGATTAACTGGGCAACCCGATCTTCCGGTCGGGTTTTTTTGTAGGTTTTCATTGAATCAGCTGAAGCTAACAAGTAAAGAGGTACGCTATTACCCATTAAGGACGGAAGGCAATAATATGGCCGATATCATTAAAATTTCAGATGCAACGGCGTTGGCACTGCACTCGATGGTGCATTTGGCCATCGATCCGGAAAAGCAGGCAACCACTGCAGAAATTGCAGAAGCGTTCGATGCGTCGAAACATCATCTGGCTAAGGTGCACCAGCGCTTGACCAAGGGAGGGCTCATTGTTTCCACTCGCGGCCCGGCCGGCGGCGTTGGTTTGGCGAGGGATCCTTCAGCAATCACGCTGCTTGAAATTTATGAGGTGATGGAAGGTTCCATGCTTTGCCAGCCGTGCCTTTTTGGTAAAGATGTCTGTCCGCGTGCTGACTGTGTTTTGGGGACACTGTTGCCGGGACTCGCCCGGCAGATGCGGGAATATTTTGAACAAACTTCGCTGGCACAGCTGGCAAAAGAATCCAACTGGGGGAACACAACCGAATGAATACTACACTGAAAGAGGGCATCGACTGGGTCGGCTGCATCGACTGGACCGTCCGCGATTTCCATGGCTATAAAACCGAAAGTGGATCAACCTATAATTCCTATCTGATCCGCGATGAAAAAAATGTGATTATCGACGGCGTGAAGGCCCGCTTTACCGAAGCCTTCCTGAACCGCATCCAGACGTTGATCGAACTGGATAAAATTGACTATGTCGTGTGCAACCATGCCGAACCCGACCATTCCGGTGGACTTCCCGGCTTGATGGCTGCTGCTCCGCAGGCCGAGATGGTCTGTAACAAGAAATGCAAAGAGACGCTTGAAAAGCATTTTGATACCTCGGCCTGGAAATGGCATGTCGTAGACGATGGCGACACGATTTCATTGGGGAAACGGACGCTATCCTTCATTAATACGCCGATGGTCCACTGGCCGGAATCCATGTTCACCTATGTCCCGGAAGACAAACTGCTGTTTTCGATGGATGCCTTTGGGCAGCACTATGCCACCGCATTCCGCTTTGATGATGAAGAGCCGCTGGATGTGATTCTGCACGAAGCAAAGGCCTATTATGCCAATATCGTGATGCTTTACGGTCGCCCGATTGCGCAGACCATGGCCCGTGCAGCTGAAATGGATATCGAAATGATTGCCCCGAGCCACGGCGTTATCTGGCGCAGCCATATCAAAGAAGTGCTGGCGGAATATCAGAAATTTGTGGTGTGCAAGCCGACCGCAAAAATTATTGTGCTTTATGCCACCATGTGGGACAGCACGGAAAAAATGGCGGAAGCGATTCTCGAAGGCGCCCAGGAGTGCAATGTTGAAGCGCGCTTCTATAATGTGGATACCACGCATCCCACGTATATTGCGACGGAAGTACTCGATTGCGCGGCCATTGCCGTTGGTTCTCCTACGCTCAACAATTCGCTGATGCCGAAAATGTCCGGAGTATTATGCTATCTGTCCGGCCTCCGGCCCACCAACAAGAAGGGCTTTGCGTTTGGCTCCTATGGATGGAGTAAGCGCGGTGGCGCCTCGGAAGTGGAAGACATTATGAAAGGCATGAAGATTGAGTTGATGCACGATCCCATCCGTGCGCAGTATGTTCCAACACCTGAAGTCCTCGAGGAATGCCGTGAGGCAGGCCGGGCTTTGGGTAAGTATGCGGAACAGTTTGCAGATTAAAGGAGATCATTGATGAAATGGGTTTGCTCAGTTTGTGGTCATATTCACGAGGGAGAAGAGCCGCCGGAAACATGTCCGCTGTGTCATGTGCCGGGTTCCATGTTTAACAAGGAAGAAGAATAGAACGGCCCGTAAATTCGTGGGAAAAACACCTTGCGGCATAAGCTAAAGACCGGAATGATGCCGCGGATATTTTGAAATAAGGAGTCAGTTAGCATGAAGAAATATATTTGCGACGTATGCGGATGGATCTACGACCCGGAAATCGGCGACCCCGACAGCGGGATTGCTCCTGGCACGCAGTTCGAAGATATTCCCGACGATTGGGAATGCCCCGAATGCGGCGTGGGCAAAGATGACTTTTCAGTCATCGAAATGTAAGATTCCCGCGAGGTACAAAAACCGCTCTGTTTCGACCGGGCGGTTTTTTTCTTGAACAAATGGCCTGTTTTGAGGTCACTATTTCACGAATGAAGTTTTTGAAGCACATTTTGGTGGTAGCAGCGCTGATGCTGATGGTTATGCCATGTACGCATGCGCAGGATCATGATGTGCACGCACATGGGGAGGGTTCAGCCCCTGAAATTTGCGCTACGCACGCGTGCTCCTGCCATTCCTGTGATACGGAATCCTGCATTGAAATGCTTGAAGTGCAGGATTTATCCGTTTCACTAACTTCTGTTGAAGCACCTTCATCGTCCATTTTGCTGATGGTGTTTTCCGAAACAAAACCGCTCACGAAGCGGGTTCCATCCTCGGTCCCGGGCATTCTTGCCTCTCTGCAGACCGTCCAGCTCCTGATTTGAGATTCTTCGCGTTTCACTAAACGAACGAAGAACGATCAATCAGGAGTATCAAATGAAAAAAATCATAGTTGTATTGTGCGGATGCATGCTGTCCGCCTCCGGATTCACAAAACCCGAACCCCTTACCTTGGAGCAGGCCCTCGACATGGCCCGCGTCCATTCCCCGGAACTGCGTGCGGCACGATTGCAGACGCAGGCGGCCGAAAAAGCGGTGTATGCTGCCGGCCGCTGGAAAAATCCGTTATTGAATATTAAGTCGGAAGGCTTCGGCTGGGAGCTCGATGGAGTCCGAGAGGCCGAGACCGAGGTCATGGTTAAGCAGACCTTCGAGCGCGGTGGCAAACGGAAATACGACCGTGCAGTGGCGGAAAAATCGATTGGCATTGCCTTTCAGGCCGAGGCCGAAAAAGAAATGGCCCTGCTGGCGGAAGTCCGGCTGGCTTTCATCGAAGTTTTTGCGCAGCAGGAAATCGGTCTGGTTCGCGCCGAGCAGGAACAGCTGGGCCGCGCATTTGTCGAAGTGGCAAAACGGAAATATGATGCCGGCGGCGGTTCTGAGCTGGAAGTGGTCCAGGCTGAATTGGCACTTGAAGAAATCCTGCTGGCACAGACCTGTTGTTTCGGCGATCTCAAAGCGGCCCGGATTCGACTCGGTTCACTGATCGGTATTCCGGAATCGGAGATGCCCGAACTTGCGGGCGATTATTATCACCTCGAAACCTTGGAAGAATCGGAAATTGTCGACAGCCATCCGGCACTGCAGCAGATGAGTGCCCGGATTGAAGTAGTGCAGGCCCAAGCCGCCCGGGCTGCGGCGCGTGATGCCACGGATTTCACGTTGGCCGCCGGATATAAATATGAAGCGGCGGAAAACGTGAATACGTTTGTTGCCTCGGCCTCTGTTCCGCTTAACTTTGCACGCGTCGGTAAAGCCGAGCAGGCATCCCTGATGACTCAGGTCATTGCGCAGGAGGAAGGGCGGAAGGAAACCCGCCGCAAGCTGCAGCAGGATCTTTCCATGCTGATCGCACTCTATGGTGGTGCAAAAACCGAAGCGGAAATGACGCGCGATAAGCTGATGCCTAAAGCGGAGCAGGCCTATGACCTGAGCCGGGCAGGCTACGACGCGGGCCGCTTTTCCTGGTTCGAGTTGATCAATGCCCAGCATCATCTGACCGCGATTCGGGTGCGCTATATTGAAGCCTTGCGGGATGCCCATCGGGCCCGTGCTGAAGTTTACAAATTTATGACAGAAGGAATTTAATCATGAAAAAGTTATTAATCGTGTTTTGCCTGCTGATGGCAGGTGTGCTTGTTGCAGAAGCTCAGGACTGCGCCTCAGGCGATTGTGACTGTGCATCATGTGCCTTAAAAAAGAGTGGAAAGTTTACACTGCCGGGACTAGAGGAGCTGAATAAACCGGTAAGCGAAATCTCCGGTGAAGTGCATAAGCACGAGCCCGGCGATGCCTGCTGTCCGGCCGAGCCGCTCCCGCATGACCATCACAGCGATGCCCATCCGGATCACGCCACCCATGATGAGCATGCGGGCCATGACCACGGCCCGGAACCGGTTCCGCACGATCATGACGGGGACGGCAAGCCTGACCACGACTCACATGAAGGGCACGACCACAGTGGCCATGACCATGGGGGCCAGACCGCAGGTGGTATTGATCTGAGTCCTGAAATGATCAGCAAAGCCGGTATTCAAATCCATGAAGCGGAAGGAGGCACGGTTGCCCGTTCTTCCACCTTTCCCGCAGAGATCAAACTGAACCGCGACAACACGGCGGCGGTATCGCCGCGCTATCCGAGTATCGTCCGGCAGGTGTTGGCCGAAATCGGGGATAAAGTGAAAAAGGGCGATGTCCTGGCCTCGCTGGAAAACAGGGAAACCATGGCGGTATACACCGTGTCGGCACCGCTGGACGGAATTGTGATCACGAAGGATCTGGCTGTGGGGGAAACCGCTGGTGATGGAACGGTTCTATTCGAAGTGGCCGACCTTTCTTCGGTCTGGGCAGATATCAGTATTTTTCCGCAATATCAGCATGTGCTTCGTAAAGGCATGAAAGTCACTTTTATTGCCCACGATGGGCATTCGGCTATTGGAACCATCAAATATATCAGCCCGATTGTTTCGCATGAGACCCGGACCTTTACCGCACGCTGTGTGCTGGAAGGGGCCGACGAGGACTTTACGCCCGGCGCATTTGTCCGTGCCCGAATCAAAGTTGAGGCCTCCGCGGCAGCGGTGGTTGTTCCGCGGCAGGCGGTTCAATTACTCGAAGGAGAACCTGTTGTTTTTATTCCCGGAGATCACGGCTTTATCACAACCCATGTCCAGACCGGGTTGGCGGATGAATTCAATGTGGTCATCGTGAGCGGCCTGAAGCCGGGCGATCGATATGTTGCTGAGGGGGCATTTGTATTGAAAGCGCATATGGTTACCAGTGGTATGGATCCGCACGCCGGACACGGACACTAACGAATTTCTATCCACCGATTTCACGGATTAGAGGGATTAAAAAATCCGGGTAATCCGTGAAATCGGTGGAGACTCTCTGAGGACAAGAAAATGATACCTAAATTAATTAGTGGCGTGTTAAAAAACCGCGGGCTGGTGCTGGTCGCCTTGCTCGGGGTTATCGTGCTTGGTGTATTCGAATACCGGAAGCTTGACGTTGAGGCTTTCCCGGATATCTCACCGATCATGGTTCCGATTTTTGCGGAGCCCGACGGCATGGCTCCGGAAGAAGTGGAGCAACTCATCACGTATCCGATCGAGACAGCCATGAACGGTCTTCCGAATGTTACGCTGATCAAGTCGACCTCGGCATTTGGCATGGCGGTGGTTTATGTCTATTTCACGGACGATACAGATATTTATTTTGCCCGACAATTAGTGGCCGAGCGGTTAACGGCGGCGATGGCGGACCTTCCGGATCTGCCTGAACCGCCGACGCTGGGGCCGATTTCGACCGGGCTCGGGCAGATCTTTCTCTACTACCTGGAAATGGATGAGGAAGCCGATACCGGCGGGCTGGATAAGCTGACCTACCTGCGCGACATCAATGACTGGGTCGTAAAACGTCAGCTGCAGACGGTGCCGGGCGTGACGGATATTCTGAGTGCCGGCGGTCATGTACTGCAGTATCAGATCCAGCTCGACCCCTATCTGCTGCATCAATACGACCTCGCGGTTGAGGATGTGGTAACGGCCGTGCAGGCCAATAACCGGAATGTCGGTGGGCAATATCTGCAGATGAACTCCGAAGAACACCTCGTGCGCGGCGTCGGGTTTCTGACCGACCTGGATGATATTCGGGGCATCACCCTGAAAACCTACGACGGCACACCGGTTTCGATTGCCGATGTGGCTGAGGTTGAGCATGGCAAGGCCATGCGCCGTGGCGTTGTTACGATCGGCGCGGGCGAAGAAGTGGTGTCGGGCATTGTTATGAAGCTCTTCGGCGCCAACTCCTCGGAGGTAATTGAAGCACTATACAAAAAAGTAGAGCAGGTGCAGGCTGGTTTGCCGGACGGAGTACGCCTGGTGCCGTATTATGAACAGGCGAACCTTGTGGCCAACTCAACACGCACGGTTAACATGGCCCTGCTGCAAGGTATGGTTTTGGTGCTGCTCGTGCTATTTTCCTTTCTGGGTTGTTTCCGTGCGGCGATCATTGTTTCCCTCGCCATGCCGTTCTGTGCACTGGTTGCTTTTATCGGCATGGAACGCTTTGGCATTTCCGCCAACCTGATGTCGCTCGGCGGGATTGCCGTTGCGCTCGGCATGCTGGTCGACGGCTCCATTATCGTGACGGAAAATATTCATCGGTTTCTAGGGCTCCGGCATGAGAGCAAATCGCATCGACTGCAGTTGATTCAGGAGGCCACGAATGAGGTAGGCCGCCCGATCGCCTTTGCGATCATGATTGTGATAGTCGTGTTTCTTCCGATCCTCTCGCTCGAAGCGGTGGAGGGAAAAATGTTCAAGCCTTTGGCCTACACAGTGATGCTGGCACTTGGAGGATCGATCGCCTTTGCCTTGGTGGTCGCTCCCGTGCTGGCGAGCTTCCTGCTCAACGAGAAGCCCTACAAGGAATCAAAATCTTTCCAGGGTCTGAAAAACGGTTATCGCCGCCTGCTTGAGGGAGCATTGAAGGCCAAGGTGAAAGTCTTCGTTGCCGTACTGGCTCTGGCCGTACTGGCCGTTTCCGGGCTGCGGAAGCTGGGCACCGAATTTATTCCGGTGCTCGAAGAAGGTTCAATCATGGTCTCGGTCATCATGGCACCCTCGATTGCGCTGGAAGAGGCCACTGAAACCACCGAGCGCGTGGTTCGTGAAATCATGGATATTGATGGTATCGGCGAGGTTGTCACCCGCATTGGCCGCCCCGAAGCCGGCAGCCATCCGCATCCGGTCAATTTTGCCGAGGTGCACATTGAGCCGGAAGCCATGGCCGACAAGAAGCGAATCGCCGGGGAAATCCGAACCAGGTTGGAAGGATATCCCGGTGTGCAGATCAATATCGGACAGCCGATTCAGCATCAGTTCGACGAACTGCTTTCCGGGGTTCGCGCGCAGTTGGCCATTAAAGTTTACGGCGAGGATCTTGACGTAATCCGCGAAACCGCCGAGCAACTCCGTACGGTGATCGAAGGTGTGGAAGGGCTTGTTGACCTGACCGTAGAGCAAAGTTCCGGCCAGCCGCAGGTGCAGGTGGTGCTTAACCACGAAGCACTGGCGCGCTACGGGGTTCAAGGCGACGACGTGCTGGATATGGTCGAAACTGCCGTGGGCGGACGGGTGATTGATACGCTGTATCAAAATACGCGCCGCTACGGAATTCATGTTCGCTATGCCCCGGAATTCCGCGATACGCCCCAGGCTCTTGGACAGATGTTTATTCGCTCAGCCGACGGAGCATTGCTTCCGCTGGACACGTTGGCAAATATCAAGATGGTCGATGGTCCGCTGCAGATTAACCGGGAGCACAACCAGCGGCGCTGGTTCGTGACGGGTAATATCAAGGATCGTGCATTGGGTTCTGTAGTCGCCGATATTCAGTCGGCTGTATCGAATGAGATTGATCTGCCCGAAGGGGTCTTCATTGAATATGGCGGCCAGTTCGAGCAGCAGCGGACCGCGATGAAACGCCTGGGGATTATCGTTCCGATTGTCGTTATATCCATCTTTATTCTGCTATGGATTGCGTTTCACTCGATGCGTCATGCAGCGATGATTATTCTCAATGTGCCTATGGCTCTGATTGGCGGGGTGATTGGTCTTTGGCTGACAGGACAATACCTGTCGGTACCGGCCTCCATCGGATTTATTGCCCTGTTCGGGATTGCGATGCAGGATGCAATGGTGTTGCTGACCGACTTCAATGATCTGCGTAAAGAAGGGCAGAGTATTCATGAAGCGGTAGTGAACGGCGGCCTGATCCGATTCCGTCCGGTAATCATGACCACGCTTACGACCTTGCTCGGGCTTACTCCGTTGCTGCTTTCCCGCGGAGCCGGAGCAGAAGTCCAGCGTCCACTGGCTGCCGTGGTGGTGTTTGGTCTGACGACATCAACGTTCCTCACGCTCTTTGTCCTTCCCTGCATCTACGAGTGGGTTGAGAAGAAGTTGGAGAGGTAGGGCGCTATCGCCGAGAGCGCCATGCGAAGGAAGGGCCGGTTGCGTGCGCGCAGACGGCCCGGCGGTCCGTCCCTACCACCACTTTATTCATCTTCCAACAGTTGGAAGGTGGCGTCGGCGGTTTGTTTGTTGATGGTAACGAGCACGGTTATGTGTTCGGTATTTTCACTTTCCACCGTCGGATCGCCGGCGCAGCCCGGTGTCAGCGATTCATAAAAGATGCCGACCATGGCCTCGATACAATCCGGTTTTTCGCAGCTGCTGATGGCCAGGACTTCCAGCGGCTTTTCCAGTGCATAGCTTCCTGAGGAGAGGCCGGCCTGCAACGGAAGCTCGCTACCCAACCGGCCAATAGCCTCCTTGAGGACATCCTCAAATTCAGGTTGTCCCCAAGCAGCAATTACCTGGGCGAGTTGCGTCATGGCTTAAAACAGCTTCTTCAGCGCATCGGAGGCTTTGTCTTTGATTTCCTTGGCTTCGTCGCTTTCGAGGGCTTTGTTCATTTCCTTTTCGGCGGCTTTCTTGGCTTCGTCTTTAGCCTTTTCCTTGGCGGCATCCACGACGGCACCTTTCAGGTTGTCATCGAGTTCGACTTTCACGCGGGGCGAAAGGAGGGAGCCGTAGAGTTTACCGGGCAGCTCCAGTTGTTTGAGGTTGTTGAGCATTTCGTTATTGGTCTTCAACTCCCGGACCTGAAGGGTGAACGGGATATCGAGAGCATCGGCCGAAAATGTTCCATTGGCTGTAATGTCGGCCTTGCCGTCTTCAACCTTAACGTTGTCACCGGTCTTAATGGCATCGCCGATTGCCAAATTTTTCACGTTGGCCACGATCTGGTGCTGTGCGGCAGGGTCGTCGAAGCGGAGAACGATTTTTGCGGTGGGTTCGCTGCTTCCGGCGGGAGTCATAACGAGGCTGGTGGGCTGGCCGTTCAGTTCGGGATGGCTGGAAACGTCTGAACCCTGAATGGTTTGTACGGGCATGTCGGAACTGATTTCGACGTTGTCGATTTTGATTTCGCGAACCACCCACTTCGGACGGGAAGCGACTAAGTCGGCACGGGCTTTCAGGTATCCGAGTTTTTTAGCGTCGGCCACGGCCTTTTCCTTGGAGGGTTTTAGTTTTTCCTCTTTGGCGATGGCTTCGGCATTATCTTTGCGTTCTTTCAGGAATTCGTAGGCTTTCTCGCCATATTTCTTGAAGGTCTTGGCCTGCTCGAAATATTCGTCGAGCGATTTGCCGGGCTCTTCGGCTTTGGCCGCTTCCTTAGCGGCCTTTTCGGCGGCTTTTTTAGCTTCTTTGGCAGCTTTGGCCTCGTTGATAACCCGTTTGCCGGGCGCGGCGCGTGGTACATCGCGTTTGAGGGTGGAGCCTGCGAGCAGGTCGATGGCGTAGGTGTTGCGAAGCAGATCGCTGATGCTGACGTCGGCGGCAAGCGTGTCGAGCTGTATCATATTATGGGTCAGCTTATCGGGATCGGTGACCTGAAGTCCTGCGATGGTGAGTTCGCCTTTTCCGAGGGAGAGGTGGGCGGTTTCAATATTTACTTCAGCGCCGGTGTTGTTGCTGATGGCAGTCTCGATGCCTTTTTTCAGGAACATATCAAGTAGCAGGAAGTCGAGCAACAGGCCGATGACGAGTACGCTGCCGACCAGAATCAGGCCGGATTTGCGCAACAGTGGCGATTCTTTGGAGAGCACATCGGCGGTCGAAATTTTCTGTTTGCCGAACGCGAGCCACATCAGGAATTTTGAAAATTTATTGCCGACGGCTTTACCGACTTTTTCATGTTCTCCCGCCTTAACCATCTGCTCGCGGATTTTGCTGACGGTTCCGCTGATGAATTTGGCAAAAACAATGCCGATGATGATCGCAAAGGGCAGGCCGCCAACCATGGCGTAGACATTCAGGTCCATCAGGGCGGTGACGGGCGCGTTGCTGAGTTTGGTGAAAAGGCCTTCAAGCCCCATGCTGTGAATGATGAAGTAGCCGGTGTGGAAGCTGACCACGGCCAGCAGCAGGCTGGCGATTTTTCCCAGCGCAACGCCCAGCAAGGTGAAGCCGATATTGGCGTTGAGCAGGAGGGTGATGAGAATTGCGAGGGAGAGCGTCAGGCCTGCCACAGGGTTAAAGCCGATCAGCACGCCACAGAGTGCCCCCAGAAAGATTTCCTTTTTGCCCGCACCACCGCGTAGCATTTTGCCTATTTTCCGAACAATTTTGAATGGTATCATGTTTTCATCCTCTCGCTAAATTTTGTTGGTTGTAGAGTAATTCTTTATGGTTGCTCCGGTCAATGGGGGATTACGCAAGATACGTAACGCAGGGGGCGTATTGAATCTTTCCGGTTTTGTTTTAAACAAAAGCGGTAAAGTCCGGGATTGACAACATCCGGTTTTGTTTAATACAAAAGCGGTCATGAACCCGTTCAAGATAGATGGAATAGTCGATGGGGTGGATTATATGCCCCGCAAAGAGAGTGATGAACTACTGAAATACCACAAGGCGGGGCGGAATGTGTTGATCCGCGGTCCACGCCGTACGGGCAAGTCATCGCTGGTGGTCAATACGTTTCAGAAGGTAAAGTGCCAGTTTGTACGGGTCGACTTCTGGGGGGTAAAGACCGAGGCCAAGGCCGTTGAAAAAATTGCCCGTGCCCTGGAGCCGTTCAGCAAGAAGCTACCCATGCTCAGTGGCTTTAATGTTGCGGGAGTCGGGCTGCAATGGAAAAGCCCGGAGGCGCTCTCCAGCGTGGAGGATCTGCTTCGTGTTATGCCTGACCTGCATAAGAAAAATCCGGTTGTGGTTTTCTTTGACGAATTCCAGTCGTTACTCGACCTGCCGGATTCCGATCAGTTTCTCGGTGCGCTCCGCTCCGAGATCCAGGCGCAGCCGGAAGTGCAGTATATTTTTGCCGGCAGCAACCAGAACCAGTTAATGGAAATTTTCTATTCCCAGCGCAGCCCGTTTTTTAAGTCGGCGGCATTAATGGAAGTGGGCAGTCTGGACCACGATACCTTTATCCATTGGCTGGAAGCCAAGTTTGCCGCAACCGACCGTTCGGTCGAACCGAAGCTCTGGGGGCCGATCTTTGATCTGTCGCATGCGATCCCCGGCGACGTGCAGGATGTGTGCTACCACCTTTGGAATGATCTCGATGAAGGGGAGCAGGTTAATGCGGAACGCTTTGGCGAAACACTGCAACGGGTGCTGCATGAACGGGCGTCAGGGTATGAGGGCATGTGGAACATGCTGACAGATAATCAGCAGAAAATTGCGATGGGGCTGGCGCGCTACCGCGAAGATAAATATACCTCCAACGAATTTATGCAGCTGAGTGGGGCGACCTCACCAGCATCGGTGAAACGGGGGATCGAAGCGCTGGAGTCGAAGGGACTCATATGGATGAGCTCAAAGCGATGGATCTTTTCCGACCCCTTCTTTGCGCTTTGGATCGCTAATTCGGTGGACTAGCCATCCGGTAGGGCGGGGCGGACCTTGATGGTTTTTTCGCGCTTGATGGTTACACTGCCGGGTTTGGCGCCGCGCGGTTTGCCAACGTGCTTGGCCTCAGTATACTTTACCGGAACAGTACCCGCATTGCGGGCTTTGGAGTGCCAGGCGGCAATAGCAGCTGTTTGGCGGATCAGGGCATTGTCGGGCCTATCTCCATCGGGATGGCGCAGGATAACATGGCTGCCGGGCATGCCATGCACATGGAACCAGAGCTCATTGGCTTTCGCAATTTTCAGGCTGAGCAGGTCGTTGTCGGCATCGGTTTTCCCGGCCAGCGCCTCGAAGCCGCCGGGTAATTCATAACACCAATAATCAGGCTGTATTTCTTTTCCTCTCATCCGGAATAGTGTTAACCACGAAGACACGAAGAGCACGAAGTTTTTAAGGGAAGGATGAATGTTTTTGCATATGGAACGCTGATGTGGCCGGAGGTGCTGGAGGCCGTAACGGGTTTGCAGTTGGCAGGGGAGCCTCACACGTTGATGGGCTATAAACGTCTGCGGGTGAAGGGCGAGATTTATCCTGTTATCGTTCCGTCGGCCGGCGATTCCGTGGACGGGGTGCTTTATCAGGATGTCGATGTGTCCGCACTGGGCCGGCTGGACGTTTTTGAGGGAGAGGCATACAACCGGATAATCGAATCCATCAGCGGGACCGACGCATGGGTCTATGTCCTTTCTGACCGTTGGAGGCATATTGCTGACTCCAAATGCTGGTTCCCGGAGCAACTCACGCAGGATCAACTGGCCGGCTTTATGAAATAAGTCTGCGGGTCCACGCGAAAGACCTAAATTCGCCTGTTTTAACCATTGTGAAATTGCTTCAAACACCTATTCTTCCTACATGGCGAGTCCAGTATTCCAGAGAGGGGCCAAGCAGGTGGAGAGACCGCTGTTTTTCCTTTCATTAGCTTTCAAGCTGAGCCTTTCCATTTTTATGGTTACCTCGATTTTCCTGTCCGGCCTTGGCATTTACTTTATTCATAATTTTTCCGAGGAAATTGATAAACGATTGCATCTGCAGGTGCAAATCCCGGGAAATCTGATGAATGAAGGGGCCATTCCCCGATCCATGGTACGCGACCGGGAGGCGCTTTCCCGACTTGTGGGCGAAGAGGTTCTGTTGGCCTTCATCCACGAGCCGAATGGAAATATCCTCTACAGTACGGATCCTGTGCTTGAAGGAATGGACTCTGCTAAAACCGGCAATTTTCCCGCTATTCAGGAAATACCTCTGTCCGAGGTTTTGGATGTTATTATTGCCTATGATGAGGTCGATGAAAAAGACTTCCTGAACATCTCCATGCCCCTCTATACAGATCGTGAGCTGGATGGTGAACTGCACATTAAAATGAGTGCGGCCAACACCGGCGTCCATAAGTTGCGCAGTGCGTCCGTAATTGTCGGCGGCTTTATGTTTTGTATTATCCTGACCACGCTGCTGAGCGCTCTCTTGATCCACCTGATGACCGCGCCGCGATTGAAAGCTATTGTACAGATTCTGAAAGACGTCGAGCAAGGTAGTCTGGCGAAACGGGTTAAGCGGGTTAAATCGCTTGATGAACTGGGCGTGCTGGGGCGTGGTGTAAACCATATGGTGAATGAGTTGACGCGCCGCCGCCAGGAGCAGGATCGCCTGGGCAAAGAGCTTAAGACCGCATTAGAGGATGCTGAAAAATCCAGCCGGAGCAAAAGCGAATTTCTCGCCAATATGAGCCATGAAATCCGAACACCCATGAATGGGGTTCTGGGTATGGCCCAGTTGATGAGAGATACGGAACTGACCGTTGAGCAGCGTGAATATATTGAAACGATTTCTGCGTCTTCCGAGAATCTGCTCAAGATCATCAACAATATCCTGGATCTCTCCCGTATTGAAATGGGCAAGTTCAGTCTGAATATCGATACCGTTGATGTGAAAAAAATGGTTAATGAGTTACACTCGTTTTTTACCCCTTCGGTTACCGAAAAAGGGCTGGAGCTTAAAATTGACTGCCCGGAAGACCTGCCGTCTGTACGGACCGACGAAGGCAGCCTGCGGCAGGTGCTGATCAACCTCATGGCCAATGCGGTTAAATTTACCCAGAAGGGACACGTGGAGATTGGGGTTCGGTGCCTGGAAAAAACCGGTAACGAGTGCACGCTTGAATTTCGGGTTATGGATACGGGCATTGGCATATCCAAAGAAGCCCAGGAAGTCATTTTTCATGAATTTACGCAGGCGGACGGATCGCATACGCGCGAATATGGCGGAACGGGGCTGGGATTGGCGATCTCCAAGAAAATGGTGGAGCAGCTTGGAGGGCGTTTGGTGGTGGGAAGCGAGCCCGGAAAAGGTTCCGAGTTCAGCTTTAATATCAGCGTGAACATGGAAGAAGCCGTCAGCGAATCCAGCGGTGGCGGTCAGGATACGATTGAGCAGGAATCGCTGGGGCTCCATGTTTTGGTCGTTGAAGATAATAAGCTGAACCAGCGCGTGTTGGTGAAAATGCTTGAAAAAATGGGGTGCCGGATCGATGTGGCTGAAAACGGCCGGGAAGCGCTTGCGCAGCTTAAACTGATGCTGCCGGAGGAAGAACGCCCACAGTATGACATGATTTTTATGGATATCCAGATGCCGGTACTCGATGGCCTCAAAGCCACAGCCATGATACGGGCTCAGGAAAGCGAAGAACAACGCACTCCCATTGTGGCCATTACCGCACATGCCATGAAAGGGGACCGGGAAAAGTTCCTGGAACAGGGCATGGATGGCTATCTTTCTAAGCCTGTCCGGCGCGAAGACGTGCTCGCCACCCTCAAACAATATTGCTGACCTCGGTTCGTTTAGTAAAAAATACTAAATAAACGGTCAACATTATGTGGCGGAGAGCGTCTCATTAGACCAAACTGCCTTTCAGTTCTAAAAGGAAAACGAATGACTCTGCCAAACCACGGAAAAGTACCGATGCATAAAATGAAGCCCAACAAGGGGTTTCTGGTTGCGGCGATCATCATCCTGGTACTGGGGCTGCTGTTTTTCTATGAGTTTAAGCGCGATCCGGGTGATATCCCCGCACACGAACGTGCAAACCTTATCCTCGCCCTCAGCATTGTGGTCTCGGGCCTGCTGCTTATTATTTCCACCGGCCGTATGTGGTTCAAACACCTCTGGCACGACCGCTACCGCTAAACGGTCGCGCCTTTTGCGCTTCCGGCCTACTGCTTGATACGGATATTGCGGAACTGGACATTGGCACGCTCGGCCTGAAGGCAGATTGCTCCTTCTGAGACCGAGGCATTCCAGCCCTTCTGGACTAACGTGCCGTTCACGTAAACCTCAACGCTATTTCCTTTTGCAAGAACGCGCATCTGGTTCCATTCGCCCATCGGTTTTTCAGAACCGTCTGTCAGGTTCAGGCGCCTGCGGCTGGGCTTGCCCTTTTTGCTTTTGGCAATTTGTTCAGGATTCACCTCAATCGTTTCGCCGATTATCCAGAAGTCGCCGGCATTATCCTTCATCAGCTGCACTTCGATCGACTTGGGCCAGACATTCATCAGGCGGGGATCGGAACAATGGATCAGGCATCCGCTATTACCTCCGCTATCCGGCCATCGCCATTCGAATTCGAGCTCATAGTCTGAATAGGACTCAGTTGTACGGAGGACGCCGTTCGGCTTATTTTTCCCCGCAACATGAATGACTCCATCCTTAATGGACCAGATGGTTTCTGGGGCGGCTTTGTCGAAGGTATCGAAAGTCCAGCCCTCGAAACTCTTTCCGTCGAACAACGGTTTCCATTCTGCTCCAGCCAGACTGGAGGAAACGATCCCGGCGAGTAGAACGGCAATAAACGGCTTCATGCTGATCTCCAGAGATTATGTACGGCGGCGAATCGGTTTTCCATCTCCGGGAATCGGAACCACATCTTCCGGCGGCAGTTTGACGTTACCCGTTTCAAAATCTTCCGCGGCGATTCCATGCGTAAAATTATACCACTCGGATTTTTCATTCTGGAACAGGTCGCTCCAGCGAACCATTTTTCCCGTATAGCAGGCGATGCGTCCCATAATGGCTGTAGCCGTTGCTTCGGCCACAATCTGCGCTTCGTTAAGCGGCTTGCCTGCGCGCACGCCACGGATCATATCGATCATTTCCTGAACACCGTCGTTATCAGAATCCACCACCGGATCGGGAACCGTTACGGAAGAATCGCCCTGTAGCTTTCCTCCACCGAAGACCACCCCTTTGCTTCCACGGAGTTCTTCGCCGACGCGGTTAAAGCAACCGGAAATCTGGCGGCACTGGCTATGAATATGCACGTTGTCGCCATAGTCGAGGTCGACGCTGAAGAAATCGAACGAGTTGCCGGACTCCCGACGTGCACGGCCACCGAATCCGACCGCCGACTTGGGCGCGCGCCCGATAAACCAGTTGGCTACATCCAGATTATGTACATGCTGTTCACAGATATGGTCGCCCGACATTTCAATCCAGTTCAGCCAGTTACGGGCAAGATAATCAGCATCGCTTGACCCGGGCAGGCGTTCCTTGATCCATGGAACCTGACCGTTCCAGCTGACCGTGCCGCCAAGAATTTCACCGATGGCACCGGCTTCAACCAGAGCCTGGTTTTTCAGATATTTAGCCGCATGACGCCGTTGCATACCTGCCGAAATACCGAGGCCTTTTCGTTTGGCCATTTCACCGAGCTCCAGCACTTTGCGGCAACCGGGGGCATCGACCGCTACCGGCTTTTCAACAAATACGTTTTTTCCGGCCTTGAGCATGGCTTCGAGGTGCAGCGGCCGGAACAGGGGAGGGGTGACGAGCAGAACATATTCGGCATCCGAGGCCGCAACTTTGTGGTAGGAATCAAATCAGGAATGGCAATTCGAATCCGATACATTCAATTTTTCGGCCAGGGCCTTTACCTGACCTTCAAACGCATCGGCCAGCGCAACGACTTCGCCTTTCAGATCCAGCTGTTTGCATGCCTTTAGGAAATTGTTCAGATCGCCCTTGCCGCGGCCACCGCATCCGACCAGGGCCACTTTAATGGTTTTTCCGGGAGCTGCGTGTGCGGCAATTCCGGCGAGCCCGGTAATTGTTCCCGCAACCGCGGTGGTCTTTAACGAACTTCTTCTTGTGCATCCATCTTTCATTTCTCTCTCTCCCTGGATTCAATTTAGGTGTTACTACAAGACGTTAATGATCAACGAAACTAGACAGCTATACGAAACTTTGCGAATCCTATATAACGTAAAATTTCGAGGGCGGATAATGGGACGAGACGTAAAAGATGGTGTGGTGAATGACTATCAGTTAGCACTGATATCAAAGTCGGTATTCGATATCGGGAAAAGGACTCGTTTTCTATTGTTGATTTTTGGCTTTATTGGGATTGCTCTGGCCTTCATGGAAAGTCTCGTGAGTAATCAGCAGGTTCCGCTGGATAAGATTATTCATTTTTCGGGATATTTCACACTGGCAATCACGTTTGTTTTGGCGCTAAGGCCGCTTCTTTTCATACCCGGCTTAGTTGGTTTGGTGGCTATGGGCCTTG
>CAZAPF010000037.1:16752-47257 GCA_964486885.1 uncultured Verrucomicrobiota bacterium | reverse complement strand
TTCTCTGAACAAGCTTCAGGCCAGTTCGCTGAGAAAAATAGTGGATTATGCGAACATACTGGAAACAAAGGCCGGATCCTACCCTCCTAGCTAACCTTGTTTTTTACCAAGGTTTATCCTTGTTATTCTATCAAGGTTTAATTTATACCATGTTCCATTGATGGAGCACGGTTGCTACGCTCCAATAATCCAAAACGGAAAGGAGTAAAGCAAGTGAGCACACTCATGAGGGTTAAGGATGTTGCCGCACGTCTCAATGTAGTTGAGAAAACCGTCTATCGAAAAATTACGAGCGGAAGGCTGCATGTGGTTCGAATAGGACGGTCCATTCGGATTACCGAAGAAGCTTTGAACGATTATCTAAACGAAAACCAGGGAATGAGGGCCTGCCATGATTGATTATATCTTTAAGCGAAAAACCACCGGCAAGTGGTATCGGCGGTGGCAAGAGGGTGAGGGAGAAAAAACCAAAACGAAATCGCTCGGTGTAACCAATAAAGAGGTTGCGACAAAGATGTGGCTGAAGCTTAAGGAGCAGAAAGAAACGGGGACTATAGGCTTAGGCACACCCGCCAGACTGAAAACCGGCATGCAGCTTCCTCTGAGCGAACACTTAGCGACGTACTTGTATGAAAAGGAAAAAGAGTGGAAAAGCCAAAAGCATTGGCAGGTATCGCGGGACAGGATCAGTAAAATATGCAGGGAAGCAGGATGGGTTTTTGTTCGGGATATTTCGGCCAACTCATTCCGGCAATGGCGAGCCAGACAGGATCTTAGTGCAAAGACGCTGAATGATTATCTGTCGGCCCTCAACGCATTCATCAAATGGATGGTCGAAAGCGGATATCTGCAGAACTCCCCTATTGACTGTATCCGAAACCTGAAACGGACAGGAAAATCCTTCGAGAGAATCGTATTTACAGAAGATGAACTGCATCGGCTCCTGGAGAGCGTCCCCAGCGAAAACCGCAGACTCACCTATCTGACCGCAGTCTATACAGGATTACGCAGAGCGGAAATCGCAGCCCTTGAATGGCGAGACATTAAATTAAACGGGGAGATGGCCTATGTTGCTGCACGTGCTGCTACAACCAAAAACAGTCGCGATGCCGAACAACCCCTGCCCGACTTTTTCACAGAAGCGCTCCTTGCCTTCAAACCTGAAGATGCTGAGCCAACAGACAAGATTTTCAACGTACCCTCCATGGACGTCTATAAGTCCGATCTCAACCGTGCAGGAATCATGTACAAAGATGCTCACGGCAACAGACGCGACTTCCATGCCATGCGGAAGCTATTCAACACACTGTTGCAACTGCAAGGTACTGTTCCGCGCTTAGCACAGGAGCTCATGCGGCACAGCGACATCAAGCTGACCATGGGCGTGTATACTGACACACGGATGCTGCCGAAACATGCCGCAGTCAACACGCTTCCTAATTTCCTTAGTGTACACAAAACTGTACACACGCCTCTGGTGTCGGGTGGCGCAAAGGGGCAAGAAGAGTCCTTAACTGGCAATACGCAAACCCCACAAGAAGCCAATGATAATGGGGGTAAATGTCCCGTAGAGGGTACAGGTGGCGCGAGTAGTCAATTGGTGCTCGAGGTGGGAGTCGAACCCACACGGGATTTAACTCCCACAAGGCCCTCAACCTTGCGCGTCTACCAATTTCGCCACCCGAGCGCTTTCTTGAAATTGGTTGAGCAAGATACCCAGACCCCTCGGGAGGTGCAAGCGGTAAAATCGAAAAAGTTCGAGGTCCCGTTTTTGCCGTTTCCACGGGATTTCGGCAGGATGGCGAATGTTCCTCAATATTCGGTGATATTCTCTCAACCTAGTAGTGCGGGCCTCTCTGCCTGCAGAGGGCCCGCTCCCTTCGGGAAGCACGCACTACACCCATAGCCTACGGCAAATATGACCTCAAAGGAGGTTGCAACAACATATGTAAAGGCTTTGCAGCCTATGAAAATCGCGTTAGAGTATAAAACTTCACGCGAAGGCGCAGTAAGGAGGGTTACATGAATATTAAAAAGGTGGGCAAGATTTCACTCGGCATTATCGGGGGTTTGCTGCTGATCGTACTGCTGGTCGTTTTATTCTGGCTGGGACCGACCGTGAGTCTGGTGGCACAGAAAGTCGGGATCAAAGCGCTGGGCACCCCGCTTACGATTGAAAAACTATCCATTAATCCGCGTAAGGGAACGATCCACCTCGCCGATTTTTCCATTGCGAACCAGGACAGCTTTTCGAAGTCAAATGCGGTATCGCTGGCCAGCCTGGATATTGCGATTGATATGAGCTCGCTCTTTTCATCAACCGTGGTAGTTCATCAGGTGGAGCTCAACAGCCCCCACTTTATCTATGAGCAGAGCTCGGCATCGGACAACATAACGGAGTTTATCCAGAACATTCAGGAGTTTGTCGGTTTTGATCCCGATGCGCCACCCGTAGAGAAGAAGAAAAAACCAAAGAAAAAGAAGAAAGCGAAAAAGGAATCGAAGGTCGTCGTGATCGAATCGCTGGAAATCAACGACGTACAGTTTAATTTTTCCCATACCGATGACAACGACCTGGATATTGTTCTGGGCTTTGAGCAGCTGGCCGTCAGCATGACCAATGGAACCGTTGAACTGAACAACGTGTATGTCCGGAATCCGGGACGCCTTAGCACACCGAACCTCTTTACCCTGGATCAGGTGAGTGCATCACTGGACCCGGGGTCGATTTATTCGAGTAATATTACCATCCATGCGGTTGAGGTATCCAATCCGCAGGCGTATCTGGAGCATAATCCGAAAACCGATACGATTGGCGAATTCCTCAAGATTGCCAACAGTGCTATTTCTAGCCTACCCCCGCCTAAGGCGCCTGCAACCAACGTGGTTGAGGTGGTCGTTGAAGACAAAGAGCCCGCACCACCGCCGCCGGAAGTAATTCTGGAATTGCTGACCGTCGACGGCATCCGCTTTCACGTGGTTAACATCGGGGATCCAAAACTGGATGTGCACTTCGGTATTGATACCATCAAGGCTGCCCTGTCCGACGGAAACGTGCGCGTGGATAATATACACATCACCAATCCCAAACGGCTGGCCACCCCAAACCTGTTTGCGCTCGAAACGATCAGCGTTGATTTTGCCCCCGACTCCCTCAAGTCCGACACCTTGGTGATCGACGATGTACAGGTGCTGAAGCCGTATGCCTTTCTGGAACTCAACAAGGATACGAATACCACCGGTGAATTCATGAAAATCGCGGATGGCTTTATCTCCCGCGTTCCCACCTATCCTACCCTGGAACTGCCGGCCGCACCGGAACCCGTTCCCGAGCCCGAACCTCCTGTAACAACGGATGCCCCTCCTCCGTTTGAACTGCATAATCTCCTAGTGGACGACATCGAAATCCGGCTGCTGGATACAACCCCGACCAATACTGTGCCGACCGAATCCTCGATGATAGCAGGCATCGGCTCCATCTCCGTTAAGCTGGTGGAGGGCAAGCTGCAGATCAACGGCATTTCGGTCCCCAATGCGAAAGGCTTTACGGCGACCAACCTGTTCCATCTGGCCAATATTGATATTACGATGGATCCCGATTCACTGCACTCGGACCAGGTGGTGATTAACCAGGTCTTCATCAATACTCCGGAGGTCAATCTGGAACAAACCGAGGACAGCGGAAATGCCGCCTCCCTGCAGAGCGCCCTCATGCAGTTTGTTCCTCCGGCAACTGAAGAGGACACTGCCGTCGCAACAGCAGAACCGGCAGAAGAAATGACCGATCCCATTCCAATAGCGGAGCAGCCCGTTGTTCTGCAGCAATTGATCATTACCAACCTCGCGGTTAACCTGAAACTGCCTGTAAGCACCAACACTACGGCCATGAGTCTCGATTCGCTGAACCCGATGGATAAACTTTCGCTTAACAAGCTGAATCCCCTTTCAGGGGACGACAGCAGTGCAGCAGTTGTTGATCCCGATGCCCCAATGGAGCTCGTTTCATTCAGCAGGCTGTCTCTTGAGCCGCTAAAAGGGATGCTGGACATTGACGGCCTGCGCATATCGAATCCGCCGGGATTTACCAAGCGGGATCTGGTGAACATTGAAGAGTTCCGGATCGACCTTGACCCGGATACCCTGCAGGCGGACACCCTGCTGATTGAAGATATCCTCATCACCAAACCGCGCATCCGCTATGAGCGGCAGATTATGAGCGACAACATCAAGGCCCTGCAGAAGGAAATCGAACAGGCCGTTACCCGCCGCGATGAATACACTGGAGAGGATACTGATAAGCAAGACGTGGCGGCTGAAGCCTCGCCGGACGCAGAGGACGAAGGACAGAAGGTTATAATCGAGCACGTGCTGATTTCCAGCGGCATGGTACAGGCCAAGCTTTCGGCATTACCCTCCATTCCGGTTCCACTCCCTAATATTGAATTAACCGATATCGGAAAAGAAGAAGGCGGCGCTTCCGTCGAAGATGCCTCAACCAAGGTATTTGACACCTTCTACGACTCCATGATTGGAGCGGTCGGCGGCGCAACCGGGTTTGGCGGCGACCTCCTGAAAGGCGCTGGATCTCTCGTAGGCGATGTGGCGGGAGGGGTCACCTCGGGCGTTGGCACCGCGGCAGAAAAAACAGGCGCAGCCGTCAAGGGCACAGTTGAATCCCTGAAAAAGAAGCGCACGAAGCGCCGGGGAGCCGGCGGCCGGCGCAGGTTCCTGTAAGGCAGTGAACCAACGTGGACGCGACGAGGGCGTCGTGTCTACATAATAAAGAAGCCCCGCTGGTCGGCGGGGCTTTTTCATTCGGATTGACCTTAGCGGCGCGGTGGGCGTCCGCCGCCACCGCGATTACCACCAGGCCGGCGACCACCTCCATGACGATTGCCACCGCCCTGAGGACGCGGACGACGCTTGCGCGGCGGTGCGGGGGGAAGCTCTTCCAGCAACTCTTCGGGTGCCATGGAACATTTGAGTTCCATGCCGAGCAGTTCTTCAATTTTCGGCAGTTCAAACGATTCCATCTCGCATGCGAAGGTAATCGATTTGCCGGTTGAACCTGCACGTCCGGTACGCCCGATACGATGCACGTAGTCATCCGGATTTTCCGGAATATTAAAGTTCACCACATGGCTGATGCCATCAACGTGGATTCCTCGGCCAGCCACATCGGTGGCCACCAACACCTTAACCTTGCCGGTCTTAAAATCGTCCAGAATGCGCATGCGCTTTTTCTGGGTTACGGCACCGGAAAGCATTTCACATTTAATGCTGTAGCGATCCAGTTCATCCTGCAACCGCTCGGTCTGATCACGGCGGTTGGCAAAGATAATAATGCGGTCCGGATTATCGTTCTTGATGATGTTGTAGAGCAGCGGGAACTTTTCTTTGTCAGTCACGATAAAGACTTTCTGGTCGACGGTATCAACCGCCACCTGCTCCGGTTCAATATCAATACGCTCGGGATCTACCATCCACGCGGCGGCCAGACGCATGACTTCGTCGGTCAATGTGGCACTGAAGAGTACCGTCTGGCGTTTTTCCTTGTCCGGCGTCTTGTAGATAATACGGCGCACGTCCGGAATAAAGCCCATATCCAGCATACGGTCGGCTTCGTCGATCACCATGATTTCGGTGTGGCGCAGCTGCACGATATTCTTGCTGGCAAAGTCCAGCAGGCGGCCCGGTGTGGCCACGACGATGTCAATCTGATCATCTTCCAGCTCACGCTGCTGCTTATTGTAATCCATGCCGCCATAGAGCACGACCGTGCGGAGGCCGGTATAGCGGTTAAGCCCTGCTGAATCCTCGGCAATCTGCATCGCCAGTTCGCGGGTCGGCGCAATGATGAGCGCACGGGGGCAGGCATGGCTTTGCTTCGGTAGCGGATTATTCAGGCAGTGGTTGATCACTGAGATCAGGAAGGCGGCGGTCTTACCGGTTCCGGTCTGTGCACGGCCGGCCATGTCCTTGCCTTTCAAGGTGCCGGGCAGAATTTCGCCCTGAATCGGGGTGGCATACTGCCAGCCTAACGCAAAAATACTATGCATCAGGCGGGGGTGCAGATCCAGATCATGGAAACGGATTTTGCCTTCTTCCGGCTCCACCTTGAACTCGGCAGGATCCCATGCAACTGCTTCGGCCCGGGGGGTCGGCTCCTTCTTCGGAAGCGGCTTAAACTGATTTTCAGGACGTTCAGCACGCTGTTTCTTTTCACCTTGAGGGCGCGATTTACGGTCGCCCTGCTGACGGGGCTTACGTGGCTTGTCAGCCTTTGGCTTACCCTCTCCGGCTGCATCGGCCCGGCGCTGACGAAGACGCTTTTCGTAGGCAATACGACGGTCTTCCTCTTCCGGGCGGAATTCTTTCATCCGCACTTCTTCTTCGGGCGTCAGTACCAACGGCGCATTCGGATCATATTTTTTCGGGCGCGGCGGACGACTCTTTCCGCCCTGCGGTTTGCCACCCTGCGGCTTTCCGCTTTCCTTTTTTGCGCCCTGGGCTTTCGGCTTCCGGGGCTTCCGGGCACCTTCTTTTTTCTTTTGTCCCGGCCGCCATTCTTCCTGGTGCGGCTTGGTCTGCGTTTTTTTCTTAGCGGACGACTGCTTATGTTGTTTTTGGGCTTCTTTCTTTTTCGGCTCGTCCTTTTTACCGAATACGGAAGCAATTTTTTTGATCAGGCTCAATTTCCAGTTCCTTTCTCATCCGAAAGGGCTGGAAGAATGGATCTTTGGTTGGATGCTATTGCATTGAAATGGGTGGTTCACTGCCTCCTTCAGGCAAGTTATAAAAATTCAGTTATCCAAAAATATCCATTCTTCCATCATCAAACGGATGATGTGTTTAGTATTTGCTGTATCCATTCGCAGGCCATGCCTTGTGCATTTCCATCGTTGACGTACTCGTCGAACGCAGCCTGCGCGTCTTGTTCTCCCACCGGTCCTTTCATGACCGACATGGGAACGGGCTCGGAGGTATGCCCCTTGAGGGCTACCGGCGTACGGTGATCCGTGCACAGCAGCAACGTGTATGGCTCACCGCGTTTTTCCAACCATTGGAAAACCGGTGCACATACCTTGGCATCGAACTCTTCGATGGCAAACGTCTTCTTCTGTGCGTCACCCATGTGCCCGCATTCATCCGGCGCTTCGATATGGATGAAGACAAAATCTTCCCGCTCCAGTATCTCCAGCCCGGCGTCTACTTTACCCTGGTAATTGGTATCCAGGAAGCCGGTCGCACCTTCCACATCGGGTGCTTCCAAACCGGCGAGTTTTGCAATCCCTTTCAGCAGGTCTACGGCGGAGATCACCCCGCCTCCCAGATTATAGAGGGACTTGTATGTGTCCAGCTGCATGGCATTTCCCTGCCCCCACAGCCAGATTTGCGTTGCGGGCTTTTTGCCTTCCGCAATACGCTTTTGGTTAACGGGATGGTCTGCGAACACCTCTTTTGAACATTCCATCAGTTCGCGGATTTCATCCTGCCGATCTCCTGCCGGAAGGTTTCCTTCCACCGGCTTGTCCGAGATCTCGTGCGGCGGAATGCATTCGCATGCCGCGGGGCCGCCATCCCAAATCAGCAGATGGCGGTATTGTACGCCGGGATTGAAGGTCAGCCCTTCACGGCCCAGCTTGTCCTGGAGCGACCGCACTAAGGCCTGCCCCTCTTCGGTAGTAATATGTCCGGCGGAATAATCATCCATGATCCCGTCATCGGTCACCGTGACCAAATTGCAGCGGAATGCCACATCGTTCGGGGTCATTGGAATTTCCGCACCGGCGGCTTCGATGGGCGCACGGCCGGTATAGTTCAGCGCCGCGTCATAACCGAGCAGTGCCATATTGGCCACATCGCTTCCGGGAGGCATGCCTTCCGGAACCGTCTGCACCATGCGGGTCTCTCCCAACGCCGCAAACTTCCGGATCATCGGACAGTCCGCCGCCTGCAGGGGGGTTTTGTCGCCTAGCGATTCAACGGGATAGTCACCCATCCCGTCTCCAACTAAAACCACATATTTCATTTGTTCATTTCCTTCAAAATCAGATTCGTGTAATCGACGAGCTCATCCAGATGGTTCTCTATCACATCCACCATCAGGCTAATATCCAGCCGCTGATATTCATGCACCAGCGTATTCCGAAAACCAATCATACCCTTAAGCCGATCGCTCATATCCAGAGGAATAATCCCGGCGTTTTCGAGTAGCGTAAAACTTTCGCGCGATTCTTTCGGCAGTCCCAGCTTACGAACTTTGATCACATGATTCGCCAGATCAATGCACTGCTCGCAGGCCCGCTGCAGGTTAATGCCTATCGCATCCTGCTTCAGAAAGTCCTTCTCGAAGGCAACGTCTGAAGGGCGCGCATAGTACTCACGTACCTGCTTAAGGCAACGCTCAATGCTCTCCTTTTTATTGAGGGCAATATCCGTCATGCCACAAACCTGCCTTCCGCCAGACCGGCCTCGATAATTTCCCGCCGTTCCTCGTTCAGCTTTTGATAAGCCGATACCACGAGCATTTCAAACTCATCTGCCGCAACCTGATCAGCACAATCAATTCGCTGCCCTGCCATGATGATTTCTTTCTGAAACACGGTATTAGCCGAGCGAAGGTTAACCAGGTCAACCTGCCGGCCAAAGTGATCTACCAGTAATCCGCTCAGTTCAAGCATGAACCCCGTAGTGCATTCATGATTGGGTTTAAGCAACACAGCCAGATCTACATCACTATCCGGCCGTTGATCTTCTGTTCCAAAGGAGCCAAAAAGATAAACAGCCTGAGTTTCCGGCAAGTGCCGGGCGATAATCGGAATGACGGTGTTGATATCCATAACGTCTTTAACGGGCGAAAAAGTCCTATAATTACCCCCAAAAGGCAAATCTTAAGAACAGGCAATTAAATCCGTCCATTTACAGGCCGTCAGGACGGAATTTCAGGGCTATGACGGTTTAGATGGACTTAATAATGCCTGCAGAGGCGCATAATGCTGCGGGCAAAGAAGAAATAGACCACCGCTAAAATCGGTGCGGCATACTGCAGGAATAAGGGCGAGCACAAGCGCTCAACTCCCATGAGCATGCCTTCAGACAGCAGGTGCCACATCTCCTGACCGGCAAGGGTATGCATCTCTCCCCCGCCTTCATGGCTTACCAAGATCCACTTAATGAGCAACGCCATTATCAGGACAAAAGCGAGAGCAGCCACACTAAACATCACCCAGTTAAACCGCGGACGTTGCGGCAGCCGGATAACTGAAAGCTCGGCAGGCTCGCTGCCGGGTGCGACGCTGGCCGACAGAAGCTGGTCTAGTTTTTGGTCAAATTCAGTATCATTCGAAGAGTTCATTTTCGCGTCCTTCCAGTTTTTGCCGGAGTTTTTCCCTCGCCCACATCAGATATACCCTGACCGTACCCGCAGGGATATCCATTATTTCCGCCACTTCTGATGACGTCAGTTCATCATAATAACTCAATATAATCAGCTGCCTATCCTGCTGCGATAGTTGTGAAATCGCCTGTTCCAATATAATCCGCGTGGCATCAAATGACGCTGGCATTACCGGATTGACACTGGCCGGAGGAGCTTTATCTTCGGCGACTTCCCCCTTTCGGCCCTGCTTTTCAATTGCACTCAGGCAGATTCTCCGTCCGATTGCCGCAAGCCATCCCCCTGTTTCCCACAAGATAGTATAAAATCAGGAAAGCAACGCCCACTCCCAGTGCGATCGCCCCTTCTGAGAGCTCCTTCCTCTTGGAGGACTGGGGTTCCTTGCTCTCCTTCGATTCAGTCATGGCCAGCAGCTTGTTGATCACTTCAGGCGGTGCGCCTTTGTCAATGGCATCGTCGATTGTTCCATAGAGCCGATTCCGGCTTTTAAACCAGGAAATGACGGCAACAAGACCAATCACGGCCGGCATAACAAAACGCGCCGTAATTGCAAATAGAGGTATGATGATCTCCTTCATATTCAATCCTTTTTTAATGGGTTTATAGTATGAAGACTGCTGAAAGCCCCCTGCTGTTACAGTTTGTGACGGATTTTTTTGAAGGTTTCACGTTTATTGGCTTTCCAAAGACTGCAAACGTCCTTAGATCGGCGCTCTTGAAAACAACATGCGCGGTTACACTACTTCAAACGTTAGCCGGGTTTGACGTAACCGTCCCGACACGCTAGGTTTTCTGACTATTCCGCCATACATGATCGGAAAACAGGATGTATTAATGGAGGGCGACGCGTCGTCGGAGCCCAGTCCATTTTTCGAGGTTCTGACGAAGCGTCGCCCTCCAATTAGGTAATGAACATGAAATTTGATACAGCAGCCATACACGTTGGACAGGAGCCGGATCAGGAAACCGGTGCCGTGATTCCTCCGGTCTACCTGACTTCCACCTTTGCCCAGCACGAGCCCGGGCAAACGCGTGGTTACGACTACACCCGCTCCGGCAACCCCGGCTTCGACCGTCTCGGCGCAACGCTGGCACAGCTGGAGCAGGCCAAATATGCAACCGTCTTCGGCAGCGGTATGGGTGCGGTAACGGCGGTGATTTCAACACTATCCTCCGGCGATCATGTCGTGGCCGAGGAAAATATTTATGGCTGCACCTACCGCATCTACGACAAGGTCTTCAAAAAATTCGGCGTCACGATCAGCTATGTAGATCTCAGCGATCCGGCAAACTATGCGGAAATCGAAAAGCAGAAACCGGCACTCGTCTGGATTGAATCGCCGACCAACCCCCTGCTCAAGATTATCGATATTGCAGCCGTAGCGAAGGCCGCGCACGATGCGGGCACCGAGCTGCTGGTGGATAACACATTTGCTTCGCCCTATTTCCAGAATCCGATTGCTCTCGGCGCGGATGTTTCGCTGTCTAGCACGACCAAATATATTAACGGTCACTCCGACTGCCTGGGCGGTGTGGTCTGCACCAACTCCGACGAGTGGAACGAAAAGATGATTTTTGCGCAGAAAGCGGTCGGACTGAATCCGTCGCCGTTTGACTGCTGGCTGATTTCGCGCGGCCTGAAAACGCTGGCCGTGCGCATGAAACAGCACGCAAAAAATGCATTGAAGGTTGCTGAATATCTCGAAGGCCTCGATTGTACTAATGCCGTGCGTTATCCATTCCTCCCTTCGCACCCGCAGCATGAGCTGGCGAAAAAGCAGATGCGCGGTGGCAGCGGAATTGTGACCGCCATGTTTGACCTGCCGTTTGATCAGGTCGTCAAACTGATTTCCAGCCTCAAGCTGTTTTCGCTGGCGGAAAGCCTGGGCGGTATTGAATCGCTGATCTGCCATCCGGCATCCATGACGCATGCCTCCATTCCGAAGGAAGAGCGCGAAGCGGTCGGCATTACCGATGGCCTCGTACGCTTCTCCGTCGGTATTGAAGATGCCGGCGACCTAATCGAAGACATCCAGATCTCCCTTAACAATCTTTAATTACAACCGCGAATGAACACGAATAAACACGAATATTCATGCCTGCAAACTTACCTGATGATCTGCGTCTATCTGCGTCCATCTGCGGGCCAAACTTTTTTTGCTGAGTAGACTATGCCGCAGGAATCATTACGTAAGAATCCCCTTTACCGGGCCGAAGATCTGGGAAAACGCATTCCCGACACCAAGCACGCGATCTCCATGTGCCTGCCGCGCTGGCAGGATGTGGTCGGTTATGAAGAACGGGATCCTGCCACCATGGACCGGTTGGAGCTGGGCTATCCGCGGTTTTACTACCACCCGCTTGTTGAGCAGGCTTTCGCTCGGTTCTGCCCGGATGAAGATAAGGAAGGACAGATTTATGCCACCCGTACAACTGCGGAGCGCGCCCGGGCCTACATATTAAGCAAGCATCCGGAATCAACGGTTGAACTACGTAATATTACCGGAAGTCCGTGCACCGTGATTGCCTATCCGACAGAGTGTGCAGACAGTGCAAAAGAATATTGGCAGCATGCCGGCGGCGGTATTTCATCACGCTGTGCAGAGCAGTTGCTGTCCGGTGACGACCTGCCAAATGCTACAGATGCCGAAAAAGTCATATGCGAACGACTCGCCGGCTTTCTCGGGACAAACGCACAGCATATTTATCTATTTTCCTCGGGCATGTCGGCTATCAATGCCGCATTCCTTGCCGTACAGGAAATTTACAAAGATCGTCCGTCGGCGCAATTTGCATTCCCCTATGGCGACACGCTGAAACTGCAGGAAAAAATGGGAGCTAAAAAGGCGCTGTTTTATCCTGAGGGACATTCCGCCGATCTACAGGCACTGGAAACCGATCTAAAAATAACCCCGATTAGCAGCCTGTTCTGCGAGTTTCCAACCAATCCGCTGCTGACCAGCGTCGACTTACCGAAACTGCGCGAGCTGGCGGACGAGCATCAGTTCCCGGTTATTATCGATGAAACTCTCGGTGCCTGCATCAACCAGAACACGCTGCCGGTTTCCGACGTTACGGCCATCAGCCTGACCAAGTTTTTCTCCGGCACCAGCGATGTCATGGGCGGCGCATTAATTATTAATCCTGATGCCCCGTTTGCCGAATGCTTCAAGGACCTGCTCGGTAGCATCCATGAGCGGGAAGCCTTCCATCCGGCCGATCTTATTAAGCTGGAGCAGGATTCCCGTTGCTGTCGCGAACGCGTTGAAAATATCAATCAATCGGCATTGGCTGTTTGCGAATATCTCAATGCCCATCCGGCGGTCGAATCAGTTTATTATCCAGCCATCACGGACCGGGAAATGTATGACCGCTTCAGACGACCGGACGGCGGTTACGGCGGACTCTTTTCCTTCGTGCTGAAAGATGCAGCAAAGGTAACTGAAGCATTTTATAACGCGCTGGAAATCACCAAAGGACCTAACCTGGGCACGAGCTTCAGCCTATGCTGTCCATTTACGTTGATTGCGCACTACGACGAACTGGAATGGGCGGAATCCGCTGGAGCTTCCCGCTGGCTCATCCGCATCTCCACCGGCATCGAACCGGCAGACGAGTTGATTGCCCGCCTCGACCGCGCCTTTGCGGCAAGCGAATGCCTCGGTTAGTGGTAAAGCCGATCGAGACCGATCCGTTCACGTTCTAATCCGGGCCCTTCCCACTCAAGATCGATTGCCCCCGGTATACCGCCCTGGTTGTAGTAGCTCAAGCGCAGGGGATGAACCCCGGGCTCGAGGGCAACCTTTACCCGCACGGGGAACCAGTTGACCATGGAAGCATTATGACCGGTAAAGGTGTAGTCGTCCTGCGTCGTAATGATCGGCACACCGCCAATCCACATCTGCACATCGGGGAAGGCGTATGAATAGATTGTGTAGATTCCGGAGGCAGGCACCTCGATATATCCGTTCAGCTCGGCCTGGACATGACGTTTGATTGCGCTGACATCGAACCCTTCAACCTTCCCTGCCGAATTACCTGAATGCCGCAGCGCCAATCCGGATTTCAGACCGTTTGCATTTTTGCGCTTTGCAGGAATACACGCTTGGAATGACTGCTTAAGAAGCGGCGGCACATACACGCCATCCGCATTGGAAACGGAGGCCGTCAGCACCGCGCTCTTATCCAGATTCAGTGAAGCTGAACCCAGGCCTTTGGAGACCACAGCACTGTCCTCCATTAGCTTGACCTGAGCATCTGCGTGTGTCGCGGTTACCGCTACCGTTTGATTCCGGTCAAAGGTACAGAACGTATTGGGTTGGTGAATACTATAGCGCCCCGAATTCGGATTCATTGTCAAACGCGGAACGGAGCATGACGACGGCTGCCAGACGACGCGGCAGCGGCCGGCCTTGCGAAACGGATAGTACCATTCCGAAACATGGTCCTTTTCGACCCGAAGATAGGGATCGTCGCGCAGCAAAACCAGGCGCGTTCCCTTCGCTTCGTCCGCCCATCGCACATCTATGATTTCATAGCCATTGCGGAAGTCAGCTCCAGTTTCCGTACCGGTCATTTCCATCACCAGCACCTCGCCCGCCATTGCATCGCCAAGCGGAAGTTCAGCATCGGTGATAATCGCATTATGCTCAGCACCAAACCGGCGACTCTGATAATCCAATACGGAACCGAAGGTTTCCGCAGCACCCTGCCGAACCTCTTTACCGTTGAATTCAGCCATCGTTCCGCCCACGAGATACACATCAGCCGCACGGGCTTTTGCAACCGCTGCGCTCAGCACACCGTCGCCCTTCAGCCCCTCATAGCTACGCATGGTGTTTTCTTCGAGCGAAACGAGGTAACGGTCTTCGCGCCCATCCTTCAAACGAACGGTGATGCCAACCGCTCCATCGAGTTCCGACCATTGGAAATCCGCGATCGCGGATTGGCCATCGATGGGCTCGTGAACCAAAATATAGAGCGAGCGTAATTGATCCTCTCCCTCTTTCGCTGTGCGGCGCAGTAGCAGGTGCGGCATAAAGCGGGTTACCGGCTCATCCTTAACTTTTGAATGGAATTTACGCCCCGTTACCGACGGACTGGTGGCCGTAATCGCGCGCATTTGCGTATCCGCATGGAAGAGCGCACGCGTCCGCAGCTGCGGGTTATCCTGATATACAAAGTCGGCCGAAGCCGGTCCTTCAGAGCCTTCACGGGAGATGGCGACATCGGTCATGAAATGATAGAGCGACCGGGTGTCGTAGCTCTTGTCAAACGCGCCCTTTTCGCGGAAGCGGACATTGAGCAGCGGCCGTTCTCCCGGAATTTCTTTCATTGGAAGAGAAACCTTCAAATCCTGCCTGAGGTCGGGATCACTGGATCCATGGAGCGAATAGTCGTGCTGCCGACCGCCTTGCACTTCAAAAATATCCACCACGTAGGAATGGTCGGGATCGCTGCTGTTTAAAATAATACTGCGGCGATAGCGGTCGAGCCCTTCGGCATCCATGCTTACCCGCACCATGGAGAGGCCGGGCATATTCGGTGCGTAGACTTCGAGGTTGCCCTTTTCATCGATCTTAAAATCCTTCTGTCCCTTTTCATCAACAACCACCGTGTTGTGCACCAGCGTATCGTAAGCCCAGCCATAGAGCGTGCCGTCGGTGTAGCAGGTGCCGACATCAGCATACATTTCCCGTCCTTTGGCAAACAGGTTCAGGTGCAGTGCATCGCGGTGCGCATGGTTATCGAACCGCGAAAACTGAAGGTGTGCCTGAATCTGCTGCAGCGGTTCGCTTCCGGCTCCAAGCACGGCGTGCCCATAGCCCGGAAGAATATTACAGATGCTCTTAGCAATGAGCGGATTGCACGGCACCTCGCGCTTGCCCATATCCTCAAGATCGGGCACCGTCTTGTTCGGCATCATGATGCGCTCCCGGCTGCGAGCCAGTTCTTCGAACGCCCGTCCCTGATCGAAAATCCGGCGCATTTCGCCTGCACCTGGCGGGTATTCCATGTGCATCATGTTATAGACGGCATGAAGATGGTTCCCCAGCCATACGAGGTGGTAGCCCGGCCCTTCGGCCGCCATGCCGTCGTAGTTTCGGCGCCACCGATCCTGAGTCAACCGGAGTTGTTGATAGTAGTCCAGGCGCACATCTTCCCAACGCCCCGAAACCCTGGCGATCCTTGCAGGCACTTTGTATTGCGAACAGATGTTCCCGGTATTGGAAAACTCGTGGGGCTCATCCCCGAAGCATTCCGTTGCCGCCTCCAGATACTGCGCAACGCGGCCGAAGAAATCACGCTCGATTTTTTCGCGCACCTTTTGCGTGTCATACACCGAAGAGGCATAGGTCAGATCGTATAGATCGATGAAGGGTTTATAGGCCTCCTGCTGGCCGGGAAATACACCACATGGAAATTTTGCATCACCTTTGTTATCCGGGCTGAAGATTGACGGGAAAAGCACCATTCCAGGAACCACCTCGGCATCGCGCGGCCAAGGTAGCAAGTCGGTATAAGCCCCCCGATGCTCATACAGGAATCCCCGGGCATTTTCCGCCAACCCCGAAAGGATGAAGCACGCGAGCTTCGCATAGCGCTCGTCGCCCGTCAGGAGGTAAGCATGGCCCAGATCGTTTTCGCACGCGCTTGTGAGATACCTGAACTTCAGATGATCGAGCTTACCCTGAAAGCAATATAAGGCCCCATCCCTGGCCTTGTGATAAGGAATGGTGACCGCTTCGCCGAAATAGCTGCGATAGGTTTGGGTGTGGTTTTCAGGATATTCCGAACTCGGGAACCGCTCCTTGCAGTTGCCGCAAACCAGCTTATCGAGGCGCTTTAAATCCAACCGCCACGCCTTGTCTTTGCCGCATTCCGGACAGGCACATTTCACATTTCCATTCTGCCCGGGAATCAGCTCCCTGATGCGTGATCCCATGGATACCAGCTCGTCGGCACCCGCGACCGCCTTATCTTCGGGGTAAGGATAGTGCGGAAGTACCGGATGGCTTTCTCTGAACCGTTCAAATTCCTTCCTGCCTGGAGCCCCTTCCAGGTTCAAAGCAATGCCGACCAGTGACTCATCCTTTATAGGTGGGTGGACAATGACCTTGTCCTTTTGCTGGGGTGGAGCGGTAACTTCAGGGGCATATTCCTCGGCTTCATCCAGCACGACAGCAGGACTCGACGGAACCTGTTGCGGACTCTCCGCATCTTGCTGCAAAGCAGGCCATGTGAACCAAAGAAAACCCACTGTTCCCAGTATGAATATGAACAAGAAAAAAGGACTTTTCTTCCCTTTTCTTCCTAACCCCCGGTGATGACTCGGCATAACAGACTCCACAATAAACAGATTTGTCTTCTATACATCACACGTAGCAACCATGGGGAATGGGACTCAGAAAACGGAACTGACATCAAATCCCCTCCATTTTATTGCCGTCCCACCCCCCCCGGAGTAATACTATGCGCCTTAACCAAGTGGAGGTTATGAATAATGTCGAAAGTGCTCATTATTGGAGCCGGCGGAGTCAGCGGCGTTGTGGTGCATAAATGTGCCGCCCTGCCCTATCAGAATTTTATGAACTATAAAGTCCTTGCGAGTCGACCTACCCTCTGTTAGCTATCTAACCTAGATCAAAGGAGATAATATTATGAATAAACTCAGCATCGGCTTACTCGCGCTCACAACACTGATTATACCGGCAACATGGGCCGAGTCCGACGACACAGACTCTTCTCAATTTTATGCAGGCGCCAAAATCGGTATGCTGGACATCAGCCGCAGCATCCCATTTGAAGACGGCACCATGCTGGGTTTTGTTTTCGGGTTTGATATTCCGGATACCGGCTTCGCCCTTGAAGGAGAATTCAATACAACAATCGACAAAGCAGAGAGCACGAACCCAAGTTACAGCGATCTAGGCGTAACCACACTGGCCGGTTATGGTGTTTACCGCACGTCCGGCCAATTTTACCTGAAAGGAAAATTCGGTTTTCTTTATGAATATCTCACTTCGTCTGTAAAAGGGGCTGGCACTAAAATTGATGTCGACGGTCCGGGCGTTGCCATTTCCTATGGTATTGGTGCCGGTGTACGTATTGGTGACCAGTTGAGTGCCGAGATCGAATACACCTCGATCGAAGCTGACATTGGCTATACCAGCTTAGGCGTTAATCTGGAATTCTGATTCCGAACCCGCATCCAAATGGAAAAGCATGCTGATCCATTTGGATGGCATGCTTTTTTTATTTTTCTCAATCTAAAACACAGGAGTCCACATGAACGTTAAAAGATCACTGCTCAGCCTGCTAATCTGCACGGCATTCATTCTTCCAGTCTCGGCTGAAGAGCCGGCAAAGGAATCGTCCAAAAAAGGCACTGTTATTTTTTACCGATCCCGAAGCGCTAAAGGGGGCGCAGTCAGATTAAACATTACCGGCGCTAACAATGAAACCATCGGCCTACTTACGAACGGATCGAAAATAGTGAAGGAACAGCCCGTTGGCGAAATTACTTATGTCGCAACCTCGCCATCCATCGCCGGCAGAAATTCCGTTACGGTTAAAGTGGAAGCCGGAAAAACGTATTATGTGAAAGGCGAAGCATTATTGGGCTTTCCTGCGGCGCGCTCAAAGATCACGCTGATGGATGAAGCCAAGGGAAAAGCTGAATCGGATAAGATTAAGTAGCGCGATAAACTCACACAGATACAGAAAAGCATCCCTCCGCTGAGAAGGGAGAACAGCACGTCAGAACAATAAAAAAGCGCCCTTTGCCGGGCGCTTTTTTCGTAAGCCTTCCAGGAAGATTACATTTCGCAGTTAACGCTGAACATAGCGATCAATCCTTTGTCGTAAAATGCATCAATCAACACATCATCATCCAACTGGCCGATGTAGGCAAGCGATGCTCCGAGGCTCCACATTTCCCCTAGTGCATAGTTAAAGGCCCCATAGATTTCATAATGATTAAATCCATCATCCAAACCTGCAGTATCATAGCCATCGCCCTGAATCATGTAACTGATGAGTCCACCAAAATTGACATCAACTTCATCGGAAACTTCGAGCGCATAGTCCGCAAAGAAATCCAGATAGATCTGATCTTCCGTGAGAAGATTCCGGTCATCGATCATAAAGTTTGCCGATGCCCCCAAATACAGGTTGGATATTGCGTAACCCCCACCAAAATTCAGTTCCTTCTCATCCGCTCCAAATGAATATTGATATTCGGTATACCCGACAGACAGATCAACCCCTTCAACGATCTGCGGCAAAGAATAGTTAATATACCAGTCGGTTTCATAAACGGAATCAAGGCTCGGCGAATCATCATTAAACGGCGCAGTTGATCCCCATACTCCCGCCGCAATCTCACCGTATTCTTCCGGCATACCAAATCCATACAGTTCAACTCCCGGCTGAACGACCAGCTCATCAATAACGGTCTGTCCACGGAAAATGTGAGCCGTAGCGAAATCCACCGACAAACTTGATCCCGCCACTGCACTGCCAGCCATCAGACCTGCTGTTATTGCTAATGTAAGCACCTTCTTCATACTATCTCCTTTGCTTCTGGTTACTTGCACAACTTAATCGACATACACCCGTCAATTAAGTTCCTCGAGGTTTGAATGCGAAATAGCACCGAGCAAGTCCCCTTGTCAATTCTTTATTCTCCTACATCTTGTGGTCCATTATACGTATTTCCCAAAAACACCACTAGATTTCCTGCTTCGAGACACAAAAAAGCGCCCCGACAGGAGCGCTTTTATCAATGATTGTATGAACTTCTGATTAGAAGCTGCCGGCAATGCTGAGCATACCAACAAAATCAACATCGTATCCAACAGATGGAGAAACAGCAGCTTTGATCGTTTCATCAGGAAGCACGTCATCATCCAGCTGAGCGATATAGACAACAGATGCACCAACGCTCCAGTTGTCAGTCAGACTATAACTCAATGCCGCAGAAAGACTGCCATCCGCAAATCCATTTTCACCACCGTCAATATCGGCATAGGCAGCGGAAGCTCCGAGTGATGCCCCAAGATCTTCTGCCAGTTCCAGATCATATCCAGCTGTGAATTCATAATACTGCGAGCTGTGAACTGCACCACCGGCACCAAAGTATGCCGTCGCTCCAAGAGCAACACCGGCAAGATCAAAACCAGCACCTACATTTGCTTCTTTATCTGCATTTCCACCGGTCGGGTAGGTGTATTCAGTCCAGCCAACGAAGATATCGAGTCCATCAACAATACTCGGCAGACTATAGGATGCATACCAGTCTACTTCGGAAAACTCAGAGCTTTCGCCACCATTGTAATCATTAATATCAAAGTTACCCCAGGTACCGAGCGTCAACGAACCACAATGTTCTGCGAGTCCGAATCCTGTTGCTTCCAGGCCGGGCTGAATCACAAATCCATCATTCAGGGTTACACCGCGGAAAACATATGCCGAAGCAAAGTCTACAGTAGCGCTCACTTGCGTTGCAGGAACTTCCGTGGCAGCCGCTTCGCCTTCAGCGTATGCCATGCCGGCGAACAGGCCGGCTGCGAGTGTGGTCGTAATTATCTTCTTCATGCTTATCTCCTTCTACTTGTTATTTGTTAATTAACTTATGCGGAGGCCGGATCCCGGTTAAGTCCCTCGAGGATGCGAAAGGAAATCGCACGGGAACCCGGCCTCCGGTCAACTCTACTTAACCAATTGCCTCTGGGCCTTTTTCTCCGGTCCGGATGCGGATACATTCCGCAAGGTCCAGCACGAATATTTTCCCGTCGCCAATATTACCCGTGCGGGCGCCTGCAATAACGGCTTCGATCGTGGAGTCCACGAACTCGGCATTCACTGCAATCTCCATCCGCACTTTCTTCAACAGGTTTACCTCGATGTCCGCTCCACGGTACGTTTCGTGATAACCTTTTTGCTGACCGCAACCCATGGCATTGGTCACTGA
The DNA here is from genome assembly GCA_964486885.1 of uncultured Verrucomicrobiota bacterium. GTDB lineage: Bacteria > Verrucomicrobiota > Kiritimatiellia > Kiritimatiellales > Pontiellaceae > Pontiella. Next base: position 26,882 of record CAZAPF010000037.1, on the reverse strand, counting down.
CATTTTATAAACTTCCTTTTCGTATAACGCCTGTTTCACATCGTTGAGCTGTTCAGGCTGGATATATGCAATTATCAGTTTCATAGTAATTCCCTTCGGAGTGTTAGGTTTTAAGTGATTAAGTTTTAGAACTCGTATTCGTCATTTGGATTTATTCGTGCTTAACACTCAAAACCTAAAACTTAAAACTCCCTTAGTTAGTCGTGAAAATCTGGAAGCCGTTGTAGGCCTCTTCGCCGTGTTCACCGATGTCCAGACCACGCAGCTCTTCTTCCTTGCTGACGCGCAGCATGCCGATGGCCTTCAGAATGGAGAACAAAATGAACATGGTCACAAAGGCCCAGATCGGAATCGCAATGGACCCGGTAAGCTGAGCCACCCAGTTGCCGTATTCGCCAATAGCCTGTGAAGAACAACCGTCGTACGTCCCGAAAATGGCTGTGGCAATACCCCCCCAGACACCGCAGAGACCGTGAACCGGGAAGGCACCGACCGGGTCGTCGATTCTCAGTTTATCGAGCAACTTAACACCCAGCACAACGAGGATACCGGCGACTGCTCCGATGATGATGGCGGACACGTTGGAAACACCATCGCAGTTGGCCGTAATCCCCACCAGACCGGCAAGCACACCGTTGGCGGCCATCGTAAGGTCGGGTTTTTTATGCATCACCCAGGTGCAAAGCATGGCTAGAACCGCGCCGGCTCCTGCAGCAAGCAGTGTGTTTACGGCGATCAGCATAACCGCTTCCGTATTGTCCTTACCGACAATCGCAAGCTGCGATCCCGGGTTGAATCCAAACCAGCCGATCAAAAGGATGAATACACCCAGCATCGCAATCGGCAGATTGTGTCCCGGCATGGCGCGGGATTTCCCATCTTTGGAAAAGCGCCCGATACGCGGGCCGAGTACAATGGCGCCGGCCAGTGCAGCAAAACCACCGCAGGCATGAACAACCAGCGAACCGGCAAAGTCATAGAAGCCGAGGCTGTCGAGCCAGCCACCGCCCCATTTCCAGTAACCGGAAATAGGGTAAATCAGAGCTGTCAAAATGGCGCTGTAGACGAGGTACGCATGAAACTTTAAGCGTCCGGCAACCGCACCGGATACAATGGTCGCGGCCGTCGCAGCGAAAGCAACCTGGAAGAGCCAGTCAACCTGAAGGGTTAATGCACCTGCTTCAGCCACGTCGGCACCGTTACCGCCAATGCCAAACTGACCAAAGGCGAAGAATCCGTTTCCATCGCCGGGATACATCAGACCGTAACCGATGATAAAGTACAGGATCATGCCAATGGAGAGATCCATCAGGTTTTTAAACAGGATATTCACCGTATTCTTCGCACTGTTGAATCCTGCTTCAACCAGCGCAAAACCTGCCTGCATGAACAGTACAAGTACGGCACAGAAGAGCAGGAACATATTGTCGATCGCGTAGGCCGTTTCCCCTGCGGCCCCCGCTGCGTCGAATGCCGCCTCCGCTACGGCAGCTTCCTGCGCCCATACCGGTGATGACGCTCCCAGTACCCATGCAGCCCCTGCCAGTACCGGAATCTTCAACCACTTCATTTTCATTCGTTAACACTCCCTGAGGTTTAATCTCATGCCCGAACACCCTTTGTCCGTGACTGCGAGCCCTTATTGCAACAGGTGTGCCAAACGGGCCCAACCGGCCCCCGAAACTTTCGTATCTACCTTATGAACAAATGGTTAAATACTTACCTATAAATATTTCATATTTAGTTATGATTTCAACGAATGGTCATATATGTACGATATAAATATATCTATACAATTTTGTACTCATAATATGACTAATACGCAATAAAAGTCCTAAATTCCTCCATTTTCCCCTGCATTTCACTACAATCACCCCATGCCATTCGATATTAAGATCATTAACGGAACTGTGTTTACCGGGGACAACAATAACGCTACCCATTGCGATATAGGAATTAACAACAACTGCATTACAAATTTGGGCGACCTTTCCCTGTCTGATTCCAAAAAAACGATCGATGCCGCCGGATGCATCGTTTGCCCCGGATTCATTGATGCCCACTCGCATTCGGATACCTACCTGTTGCTGGAGCCCTCTGCAGCATCCAAGATCTACCAAGGCATCACTACGGAAATATGCGGTAACTGCGGGGCCTCGGCAGCCCCGCTCAATGGCGACTATAAAATGCCGTCCGACTGGCTCGATAAAGATTATGCCAAACCCTGGAAAACGGTTGCCGACTACCGGGAGCGGTATGCCGAGTCTCAGCCGGCCATCAATGCCGCGCTGCTGATCGGCCACAACACCTTGCATGCGGGCATCTGCGGCTATGAGCCCCGGGCAGCTACACCGGACGAAATGAGCGTCATGATTCAAACGCTCGAACAGGCGCTGGACGAAGGGGCCATTGGTCTGAGCTCGGGACTGGCCTATCCGCCCGGCTCCGCGGTTCCACGGGAAGAGATCATTGAACTCTCAACGATAGTTGCCCGTAAGGGCGGGCTCTATACCACGCATATGCGCTCTGAATCGGACGGCTTGCTGGAGTCCATCGACGAAGCCATCGATATTGCTGAACGTTCCGGAGCACGCTTGCAGGTCTCCCACCTGAAAGCCTCCGGCGAACGCAACTGGAATAAAATCGATTCCGCATTTGAAAAAATCCTAAACGCAAAACAGCGGTTGGAAATAGGCTCCGACCGCTATCCCTATACAGCTGGATGCACTGACCTCGACATCGTGCTTCCGCTCTGGGCCACCTATGGAGGGCGCGATGCCATCCTCGCGCGCCTCCGCGATCCGGAAACCCGGCAGAAGATTCGTACTGAGTTGCTCACTAAACCGGAGGGGCATTGGGATAACGTGATGGTGGGGTCGACGCAGTTTGAAGAATTTAAAGGGAAATATCTTCCTGAAGTCGCGGAGACCCTGAAAATGAATGAGGTCGACGCCCTGCTCCATCTGGTTGATGAAGATGACCTGAAAACGGGCGGTATTTTTTTCAGTATGTCAGAAGAAAACATGTGGCAGGTGTTGGCCGAGCCCTACGTCTCGATCGGATCCGATGGATCCATGCGCGCACCCTGGGGTCCGCTCAGCCACGATCACCCGCATCCCCGTGCCTATGGAAGCCATACCAAATTCCTGCGCGCTGCGCTCGACGGTAAAACCGTCCCGCTTCCCGAAGCTATCTATAAAATGACCGGCCTGCCAGCCGAACAATTTAATCTGCCTAAACGCGGTGTTCTCAAAGAAGGCTATGCGGCCGACATCCTGGTTTTTAATCCTGATGCCCTTAAGGAAAACACCACCTACGCCGATCCGCACCAGCTCTCCGACGGAATGGTCCATGTTTTTGTGAATGGCGTACACGCCCTCGAAAACGGAAAACACATGGAATCACGGGGCGGAATCTATCTAGAACCGTAAATACGTAAGCTTAACACGGGAATGAAAATTAGGCATTAGGCTTGGATTTCGAGCTGGGATGCCTATTTTTTGCTGCTCGACACATCCATTTTCAACGGAGATAAAAATGAAAGACTTAAAAAAATCACTCGGCATTGGCGTCGACACGGCCTCCATGAGCCATCGTAAGACGTTGATATCCTATATTAATCTGAAGCTGTCAGCACTTGACCTGCCCATCTATGAAAAGACCGATGGCAAGGAACTCGATATTGCCCTCGATCTGATCAGCAACATTAAAGAGAAAAACCGTATTCTTCACGACTATCTCTGCCCGGTAGATCAACGCATCCAGAACTTTCTGAACAGCTATCTCGAGGATGTGTGCGACGAAGTACCCACCTTGCCGAACCGCACGCTCACGCTTGACCGCCACGGTCTTGCCCGCGAGCTCTCACTACCGCCGCATGAGGATACCTTTATTGCCAACGGCATTGAATCCTACCGCATTCAGCAGGGCGTTCTGCATAACCCGAAACATGATCGCCGCACCACCAAAGGTGTCTTCCATATTGCCGAGGGCGGATTCCCGGTTCCGGCCGATAAACTGGAAGTGCCCAAACAGACTTACGCCAAGTTGCTCGAAATTGCTCTGCAGCCACCACAGGAGCACATGGAACTGCCGTTCACCTCCACCCAGAAGAACAAGGCGGCCTGTCATATTTCCCTGCTGCTGCGCCCGATGGTCAGCCCGGATGTTCCCGGCTTCCTTCCGGAGAAAAATATGGAGGTGCGCTTTTTTGCGCCCGGAAACTATGCCTGCAACCTCGACTTCGTTGAATCGATCTTCGGCAATGCCGGCGATCCCTACCTGCCGGAAAATGATGGGGGGCTCGAGCCGAACAAATGGAGCGGCTATACCGGATGCGTCATTCTCGCGCCGCATATCTGCGGCCTGAAAAAGAAAGATCTCGGACTCCCTTATGTGGATGATGCCACCGAACGCCAGAAGCGCGATGGCATGTGCTGGGCAAGCCCGGATGAACTCTACAACGGCGGCACCCCGTTCAAGGTTACTGCGCGCGATGAAAATGGCGTGATGGTTACCCTGATTTCCGACAACTATTTCGGCTATTGCAAAAAGGAAGTCAAAACCCAGATTGGTTTTGCGGCCAACCTCTACGGGCTCTGCGAAGAGGAGCACGCCGGGGGGGCGCTGGCCCTGCCGCAGTACAACCTGGCCGAACACTTTTCGCCGGACGGAACCCTTACACAACTTGACCACACGCTGGCCAATGTGATGCATGTGATGGGCGATAAGATCACCATCCACCCGGAAGGTTATGCAAGCGACAATAAACACCCGAACGTCTTCTTCGTTCCGGAGACTGCTGAATTCAGCATTCCGGAACAGCGGGTTACCTGGATGCAGGCCGGCAAAAAACAAAGCCTGAAGCTTTTGAAAGACAGCATCTTTATTTATCCGTCCGGCTATCGCGTGACGCTCCAGCAGAGCCCAACCGCCGGCACATGGCGACTCGTTGGCACCGTGGCCGAAGGCTCGCTCTGCCACAAGCCCTGCACCGTATCCGGCGGCGGAAAATCCGAGATTTCCAAATCGCTTACCGATGCCATGATTTCAGGTTCCATCTTTGTTGCGGATTTCGAAAAGGATCTGGATGAGGTCCAGAATGTCCTGGATCAGGATTACAGCACGCGCTTTAAAGTTCCGCGCGAAGAGGGCCATAAAACACGGCCGATTCTCGGTCATGAACGCTCTTTAGGATCGGTCATCAAACTGCTCAATCCGTCCACCGAAAACACCGATGAATTCAATGATTGGCTGCAGTCCATCCCGAACCGCATCAAGGGTCTGGTCTTCCTGCTCAAGCGCTTTTATAATCCCGAGTGGGGATCCGACTGGCGCTCGCACCTGAGTGTGGATTTCATTAATGGCGAACAGGGCCATGAATTGAAATTTGATGGAAAGAAAGTTGTCGGGAACTACCTGCGCATCGGCATGAATACCGACGGCATCTGGCGCACCAGCAAACTGCGCACCGACTTTATTCCTGCAGCTAAAGTTCAGTGGGAAGACGACATCTCTGCTTCCATTGTCGTGCCATCGCATCTGCTCACCGACCTGAATCCGGATTATGCCGAATTCGAGAGCGTCAAGATTGTGGAAAACTGCGAGTCGCGCCTCTTCCAGCGGCCGGACGAAGCGGTAAACCGTGGATTCGATAAGCAGGCCGAGGACGACCTCGCCAGCCCGAATAACTTCCTCTCTAATTTTGCTCCGCTGACTAAGTCGGATGCGCAGGATCTCGTGGATCATTCCGTGATCTACAACCAGTACACCAAGCCGATGCGTAAGCTGATCAAAAAAACGGCAACGTCCGAAAATGACGGACAGCAGTTTGTCGATTCCGCTTCACCGCGCATCGTCAATGGCGTACCGACTAAGAATCCGCGCTATCTGCAAACCCGCCCGGATCTCGTGGACGGCATGCCGAAATACCTTGCGCTGCTTTCCACCCGTCTGTTCCGAAAAATCAAAGAAGGCAACCCGCTTTACACTCCGGTTAATGCCGTTCTTCCGGGACGCCGCAACAACCCGGCAGAACCGGGTATTCGGCCACTTGCGGTTTACGGGCCGATCCACTATCAGGAGCTGCCGGAACTGTTCATGGACTTTGTCTGCAGCCTAACCGGAAAATCACCGTCCACCACGGGGGCCGGTACGGAGGGTGCCTTGACCAAGGGTCCGTTCAATGCCTTGCCGGCAACAGCCGACCTGAACAACGCCCTGCTCTCGTTCATCCTGACCGGGAGTAACGGATTCAGTACAGCGGCAGGTTATATTGGCTCCAAACATAAAGTTGAACACGATATCAGCCTCCTGATTCCGGAACTGTGGTGCCGCATGAGCGTTGCCGAACGTGATCCGGAAAATATGCTTAAGACCGGTCAGCTCGAAAAACTCGAAGATTTCGAGCACGATGGAAAACCGGTTTTGGCCAGCCGTCTCGGCTACCGCATTACGGAAACCTTCGTGAACGACTTTGTCGGAAAAATATTTGAAGCGCCGAAAACCGTGTTCGAAGCAGATATGCTCAAACCGGAACTCCAGAGCTTGGAAGAATATGTTGACGGCATTCACAACATCGTTGAAACACAGCAGATGATTGCGCAGCGCTATATTGATGACGGCAGCGTGGACAGCTTCATTCCTCCGCTGAAAGCCCTGATCAACATCATGGCATCCGGTTCCTACGAAGGTAAAACCATCAGCGATCCGGCCGTCCGCGACCTGTTCACACGTGAAGCGGTTCTGGGAAGCGATTGGTACCAGGAGCGCCTCAAAATTAAACAAGAGCGCAAAGCCGCTTGCTGCCGCAAGCACATCGAGTACCTCACGGACTTTATCAGCAAGAAACACAACGCCACTGAAGTTGATCAGCTTGATTGCCGGGAACGGCTGGAAATTGTTGAAAAACGGCTGGCTTATGTGGAATCCGATAAATTCATCGAGGACTACGCCGGAACCATCGGTGCTGATCCGATTGCGATCTAATCAGCAATACTGTACCGGAAACCACAGAACCGCTCATTCGGGCGGTTCTTTTTTTATCAACATCCAAATAACCGCTATATCTTTTATCAAACTGGACTCGACAAAATGATATAAGACCAATATTGTCCCCTTTCTTTTTAACGGAGGAATCTCACATGAAATCTATTCTCGCTTTTACCGGCAGCAACAGTTCCAACTCTGTCAATCGAAAGCTCCTTGAAATGGCGCTGGCTAACGTTAAAACGCTTGAAACAACGTTGATTGATCTGCGGAATTTTCCTGTACCAATGTATAGCATGGATATTGAAGAAGAGACCGGAATTCCATCTGAAGTCCATCGGCTTAAGAAGCTTTTTAATAAACACGATGGATTCCTCATCTCCTCTCCCGAGCACAACGGCATGATGCCCGCCTTTTTCAAGAACACCATGGATTGGATTTCCCGTACGGAAGGAAAAATATTTCAGGGCAAGCCTGTCATGCTCATGAGCACCTCACCCGGACCCCGCGGTGGCGCAACCAACCTCGCCAATATGGCCAATCTGTTTCCGCATTGGGGAGCGTCGGCCGTTTTTGCCGATTTCAGCCTGGGTAGTTTCCATCAAAACTTTAACCCGGAAACTGGAAGCTTTACCAATCCGGAGGATGACCACCGGCTGCATGAAGCGGTCGGAGCATTCGAAACGCACGTCCAATCCTGAATTATTCCATATCCGCCTTTTCTTACTCTACCGGACATTTCGGCACTGGATATGCTTACTGTCCACTAAGGAAAACAGCATGCGTCTCTTGGTATGAAGGACAACCCTGAAAGGCTTGACCTAAATCAAGGCACCGAGGCGACGGTTATGTTTACGGTATTGAAAGAAAGCAAAAAGACTCCGGGCAATAAAACCCGTAGCAAAAGCGTTATGGATAAAGTCATGGAAACAGAACAGAACGAAACTATAAATGCCTATTCACCGCAAATCGTGGAATTTCCCCATGATGGCGTGAAAGCCTATTTCATCACCGCGCAGGCTACTGAAGACAGTATGAATGGGGTGTTTGATCAGGTATCAGCTGAAATGGCGTCCCATGATGCACAGATCGCTTTTCAATATCTCTTCGGTGGCCGCCAGTTTTATCCCAAGGCCGTTTCCGCCATTAAGCAGCTGGATTGGCCGTTGACCCTTCTGCACGGCGATGCCTGTTCCGGTTCCACGATTACCGGCACCCAGTTCATTGCCCTTTCCGGAGCAGAATTGAACCCGGTAATGGACGGCGATCGCAAGGTGGGCAACTGGTACGACACTGAAGATGCTCGCTATTGCCTGCTGGGCGATATCCGTGCCGATGACCTATCGCTGGGACGCGAAGAACAGGCCCAGGCTGTATTCGAAAAAATGGAAAGCCTGCTGCAACAGGCTGATATGGAATTTACGGATATTGCGCGCACCTGGCTCTACCTCAACAACCTTCTGGAATGGTACGACGAGTTTAACGCTGTTCGTACCAACTTTTTCAAGGAGCGCGGAACATTTGATAAGATGGTACCCGCCAGCACAGGCATCGGTGCAGGATCCGCAGCCGGCGAAGAAATGGTTTGCGCCCTGCTGGCCGTCAAACCGAAACACGACGGCGTTAAGATTTTTGCGGTACCCTCTCCGCTGCAATGCCCCGCACTCGACTATAAGAGCTCTTTTGCCCGTGCGGTTGAAATCGACCAGCCCGGCTCGCGCCTTTTAACCATCTCCGGAACCGCCAGCATCGAACCGGGCGGGGAAACCGTTCATCTGGATGACACCAAGAAGCAGATTGAACTGACGATGGAAGTCGTTCATGAAATCCTGAAATCGCGCAATATGGACTGGGAAGACACTGCCCGGGCGATTGCCTATTTCAAAGACGACAGCGAAGCCTATATGCTGGAAGAATACTGTATCGAAAACAATTTGCCCGAGCTGCCTGTGGCCATCTCGCACGCTGATGTGTGCCGGCATGACCTGCTCTTCGAAATTGAACTCGATGCAGTAAAAGCCAACTGATTCATCTACATCCGCTTATGAATTGATCGCATTGCTCCTATATGCGATAAGAGCGGGCTTATGAATACACCTGATACTATTACCTGTCGTCAACGCTTTCTAAATGCCTGTAACTGCGTAGCCAATGACCGCCCTCCTATCTGGATGATGCGTCAGGCCGGCCGCTCTTTACCGGAATACATGCAACTGAAGGACGGCTATAAATTTACCGAACTCGTTCAGGATCCGGCTCTGGCTGCCGAAGTCACCCTGCAGCCCATCCGCCGCTTCGGCTACGATGCCGCCGTAATTTTTTCCGACATCCTCGTAATCTCGGAAGCCATGGGACAACCCTACGAGCTGCTTGATCAAGGCGGTGTAAAGGTCGACTTTGCACTCAACTCCAAGGCGGACGTCGATAAACTGGATCCCTCCAGGGTCCTCGACCACATCAGCTATACGCCGGAAGCCATCAGAGTTACCCGAGAAGAACTTGGCGATGAACGGGCTATTATCGGCTTCGCCGGTTCCCCGTGGACTTTGGCCTCGTTTATGGTGGAAGGCGGAAGCTCGCGCGAAAACCTACGCTCACGGGCAATGCTGTATAATGAACCCAAACTGTTCTACACCCTGCTCGAAAAAATCACCGAAGCCACGATCATTTATCTCAAGGCTCAGATCGAAGCCGGAGCGGATGTCATTCAGATTTTCGACAGTCAGGGAGGCACGCTTTCCCAAGACATGTTCTGGAAGGTATCCGGGCTCTGGATGCAGCAGATTATTGATGCCATCGGCGGCAAGGTTCCTACGATCGTATTTGCCCGGAACGTTCACCATAATTGGGGACAGGTAGTACAGACCGGCGGCAATGTCCTTGGTATTGACTGGAGCATTGACCTTCGGGAAGTCGCCAACACAATTCCGACCGATGTTGCGGTACAGGGTAATCTGGATCCGTCATTGCTGATTGCCAGGCCTGAAGCAGCAGCAGCCGAAGCAGCCCGGATTTGTGAATCCATGCGCGGACGTGACGGCTTTATCTTTAACCTCGGCCACGGCGTTCCACCCGAAGCGGATATCGCCGCCATTCAGGCGGTCGCCGAAACGGTGCAAAACTTCGGGAATGCCGAGCACTAC
>CAZAPF010000037.1:0-16741 GCA_964486885.1 uncultured Verrucomicrobiota bacterium | reverse complement strand
GGCGGGGCTTGGGGCGGGCGCTCCCGGCACTCGACCACCGCCAGTTCTCCGGCAACTTGCACAGTCCGGCCTTCACAGGATTATTATGAATATAGTCCACGACGGCATGATAGTGCCTTTCATCGCGGATATACCGATCCCAATATTCCCGCATCCAAAATGTGTTCCCCGGCACACCAAGCCCCAACTCAGCATTCCTAGCCAAAGCCCAACGCCCGGTATACGACTTCCAGGACTGTAGAATCTTGCTTAGCTCCGCCTGCGGCCAAATCAGTACATGCACATGGTTTGGCATAATGCACCACGCCAGCAATCTGTAGCGCTCACCATCAAACCGAAACAGCGTCTCCTGTACTACCCCAGCAACCGCCTCATGCCGTAATGCGCAACATCCCATTCCCGAATCCAGGTAGTGTTCAATCCGCATGCGCCGCTCCACCGCCAACTTTTTCCCGGACAGGTGCATCAATTCTGCCTCCAGTTCTTTCAGCTTAGATTGCGGCAGGGAATCTGCCAGCCGAAACGTGATCGACTGCATCTTTTCACGAGTCTCGAAATGTGGAAGATATCCCCGTGAATGCCAAAATGGAACCGGTTCATGCATTCACAAAGAGTACGCAAGATATATAAAATAAACGAGTAATAATACCAGGAGAACCATCGCAAAGGCCGAATTGGGATTCGGCGCTCCCGGAGGTTATTTCATACAATTCGTGTATTTCGCAGACTCCGCATTTCCTGCATAGTGCGCTCCATGAACCAGATTACCGTCAGTCTTGATCAGCTCCGTAAATATAACCAGGCCGGGCCTCGCTATACGTCCTACCCCCCGGCCACCCACTTTACTCAGGATCCCGAAATTAAAACGGCTGAAGCCGGACCGCTTTCGCTCTATTTCCATCTACCGTTCTGCTCCACACAATGCCTTTACTGCGGCTGCACCAATATTGTTACGGGCGACCAGAGCAAGAGCGCCGAATACCTCGGCTACCTCCAGAAAGAAATGGAAATGCGGGCGCAGTATATTGCAAACGGTTCCGAGGTCGTACAGATTCAACTCGGTGGCGGAACCCCCACATTCCTGTTACCCGAAGAAATAGAGCAACTCGGCGAAATGATCCGCACCTATTTTCCGATGGCCGAAACCATTGAAGCCGGCGTTGAAGTTGATCCCCGATGCCTGACGCCCGAAAAGGTTAAAGCCCTGCGCAATGCCGGGTTCAACCGGGCCTCGCTCGGGGTTCAGGATACCGATCCCAACGTGCAGAAAACCATCGCCCGCATCCAGACTTTGGAGAAAGTCGGCGAGGCCAACCAGGCCTTGCGCAACAGCGGCATGGACTCGGTTAATTTTGATCTGATTTACGGACTGCCGAATCAGACCATTCAATCGTTCAATCAAACCATCGATGATGTTTTATCCCTTTCACCCGACCGCTTTGCGGTTTACAGCTACGCCCACATCCCGTGGATCAAACCGTTCCAGAAAAGTTTTGAAGATAAGCTTCCCGATGCCGAGATGAAACTGCAGTTGCTCCAGCTGGTCATCGAGAAGCTGACCGATGAGGGCTATATCTACATCGGCATGGATCATTTTGCCAAACCGGAAGACGCTATGGCGCAGGCCTTGAACACAGGAACCCTTCAGCGCAATTTCCAGGGGTACAGCACGCTCAAGGGCGTCGAACTTCACGGCATGGGCATGTCTTCCATTTCGCACTTCGGTGGACGGTATCTCCAGAACCATAAAGAGTTGGATACCTATTATGCTTCGCTGAAAAAAGGTGAGCTGCCTCTGCTTCGCGGCTATACCATGACCGCCGAAGATAAAGTCCGGTATGCCGCCATCATGCATATCATGTGCAACCTCTATATTGACTATGCCCAACTCTCCAAAGAGATCGGCGTCGATTTTGCGGAGCACTTTAAAGCAGATATTGCCTCGCTCGATGATCTTGAGGCCGACGGACTGCTCCGCCGCGAACCCGGTGGCCTGCACGTCACCCCGCTCGGGCGCCTATTCGTCCGCATTATTGCCATGCGGTTCGATTCCTACCTGCAAAACGAGCAATCCAAAGGCCGTTATTCCCAGACGGTCTAGGAGATAAGGTTCGTAGTTCCGCCTTTAGGCGGTCAATCCGCAGAACCGCCTAAAGGCGGAACTACAAACTTTCTTTCATTTGTACTCATTAGCGGTTAAAAGAATTCCATGAAAAAGGTCGCAATCATTGGAGCGGGAATCACGGGGCTGACAGCCGCTTTTGAGCTAAAGGAAAAAAACATCGATTGCACGGTGTTCGAAGCTTCAGATCGTGTCGGCGGCTGCATTAAAACCGTTCATAAAGACGGATTTCTCGTTGAGTGCGGCCCGAACTCGATTCTTGATACACATCCTGACCTAGGCCATCTGATTGCGCGTCTCGGACTCGATGGTAATAAGCTGCTTCCTAATCAGGCGGCCATGAACCGCTTCATCGTCCGTGACGGCCAGCCTGTTGCCCTACCGACCTCGCCGTCGGCCTTCATTAAATCGAACGCTTTTTCCACCCCGGCAAAATTGCGTTTGCTGCGAGAGCCCTTCATCCGCTCGAAATCAAACGAACAGGAAAGTCTGGGCGAATTTGTCTTGCGGCGGCTGGGACAGGAATTCCTCGATTATGCCATCAACCCGTTTGTGCGCGGCGTCTATGCCGGGGACCCGATGAAGCTTTCCACCGCCCATGCCTTCCCTAAACTCTATGCGCTGGAACAACAGTATGGTTCGCTCATTAAAGGAGCAATCAAGGGGGCGAAGGAGCGCAAGAAGCGCGCAGAGACCGCATCCAAGGATGCACGCATGTTTACGTTCGACGACGGCATGGAGGTCTTGCCCAATCAATTGGCAGCGAAGCTGGGCGATCTCGTCCGGCTCAACAGTCCGGTTGACGCACTGCACTGCATGGAGAATGGAAGCTGGAAAATCAACGATGAAGAATTCAGTGATGTGCTGTTAGCCATACCGGCATATGCCCTGACCAGCCTGAATGGTCCATTCAATTTTGCCCCGTTTTCAGAAATCTACTATCCCGCTGTTGCAAGCCTGTCGCTCGGCTTCAACCAAAACCAGCTCATGCATGCGCTGGATGGATTCGGCATGCTGATTCCGGAAGTTGAAAACCAGTATGCTCTGGGAGTTCTCTTTCCTTCGTCGATCTTTCCCGAACGTGCTCCGGTCGGAGCGGCCCTGCTGACTCTATTTATCGGCGGAGCTTTAGCGCCCGAAAAAGCGTTGCAAAATGAAGAGAAAATGCTGACCAATGCGCTGACCGATCTTCAAAAGCTGCTTGGGCTAACCGGTGAGCCGGAATTTAAACATCTCAGCGTTTGGCCCCAGGCCATCCCTCAATATAATCTGGGTTATGAGCGGTTCCTTGACCACATGAAACAGATCGAAAACACCCATGCGGGAATTCATTTTGCCGGGCACTACCGCGACGGCATCTCGGTCGCCAATTCCATTCTCTCCGGCATTAATGTCGCAGAACGAATTATTGGAACCACGGATTAACACCGATGGACACAGATTCCCTGAATAGAATAATTTCCAAAAACGCTTTTTCCTCGGTGTCAATCTGCGTTCATCTGTGGTTCTTAATTTTTTAGCGAGGTCGTATATGAAACGTGGATTTATACTGATGAATACGGGGTCGCCGGACTCGACCGATGTGGCGGACCTACGGAGCTACCTGAAAGAATTTCTGATGGATCCATTTGTGATCGATCTGCCGTGGCTGCTGCGCGCCCTGCTGGTTTACGGGCTTATCCTTCCCCGTCGTCCGGCTGAGTCAGCGGAGGCCTATAAGGAAATCTGGACCGAGAACGGTTCTCCGCTGATTCACTATTGCTCTCAACTGGCCGAAGGACTGAATAAAAAGTTTGAGGAACCGGTGGAACTCGCGATGGCTTATGGCAATCCCTCCTACCGCGATGCGGTTCAGAACCTGACGGCCAAAGGTGTCGATGAAATTGGTCTGCTTCCTATGTTTCCCCATTATGCCATGGCTACAACCGCGGCCTGCACCGCTGTGGTGAAACGGGAACTTGGCCGTCAGAAATGCGCCGCAAAACTGCGCGTTGCTCCACCGTTTTATCTTGAGCCCACATTGATCAAACCGATGGTCGAATCATTGACGGGAGTGGAGGAGCATATTCTTTTCAGCTACCACGGCTTACCCGAACGCCATTTGAAAAAAACCGACCCGACAGGGAGCCACTGCCTGGTAAAAAAGGATTGCTGCAACACCCCTTCACCGGCACATGCCACCTGTTACCGGCATCAGTGCTTCGAAACCACAAAAGCGATTACCAACCGTATGGCCCTGTCAAACGATCAGTATACCGTGTCCTTCCAGTCACGACTCGGGCGCGATCCATGGCTCCAGCCCTACACGGATCAGATGCTCGAAGAGTTCCCCGCGAAAGGGATCAAACACCTGGCGGTCATCTGTCCGGCTTTTTTCTGCGACTGCCTGGAAACACTGGAAGAAATTGAAATCCGCGGGCGGGAAACCTTTATGAAGGCCGGGGGCGAAAGCTTCCGCATGATCCCCTGCCTGAATGATACGCCCGCGGCGTTCCACTGCCTCGAAACCCTGATGGCTAATGCCGGAAACTGGCCCCTAATTTAAGGGGCTCAGGCCCGGCTTAATACGTTATTGGGCGGAAAGGATTACGTCATCTATATAGACATCGTCACCATTGCCGGAAGCATCACAGCGGAATTGAATTTTTACATTGTTATTAAAGGTATAGGCCCCGCTGTTGATCGTGATGGATGGATTGTACCGCGTCCCGTCATCTACAAAATCAACAACGTTTACGAATGCTTGCACGATCGTCCATGACGATCCGCCGTCCGAGCTGTAGCGCAGCCAGAAATCCTCGGAATTTTCAAAGCTCAAAACCGCATAGCTGAAATCGACACGCAATTCTGAATAGCCGGTGAGATCAAGGGAACTGGTCAACGTTATTACAGAACTGGATGTGTTATCCCGCAACTCAACACAATTCGCACCGTTGGCCAGAGTCGACGTGCGCCGGGCATCCGAGCCGCCATCACTCCAGTTACCCCACCCGCTATCAAAATCATCGCTCGTGAGTACCGTCCAGTTTACAGGGTCTACAGTAATCAGTAGCGTTGCTGTATCTACAACTTCTCCATCTGACACCTGTACCGTAAAGGTATTCTGCCCAAGATCACCGGTGCCCGGAGTGCCTGATAATGTCCCGTCGGAAGCAACCGTAAGCCATGCCGGATCTTCTCCGACCTTGTTATATACAAGAACATCGCCATTGGGGTCTGTTGCGTCTCCGGCAAGCGTTGCTGAATAAGCACTGTCCTCGGTAGCATTGGACTTGCTAATCGTTTCTGAGTCAAACTCAGGTGCCAGATTGATTTTTTCACTATTCCAGTAACCATTCCCCATGAAGAATGAATATTCGTTACTGGCGGCACTAATCCAATCCGGCAGATAGCCAAGGGATGCCTCCAATTGCGCTTCATACAGCGAGGCAGGCCCCACTGCTGCTCCGGGAGATTCAATCAGCAGACAACTGTCGGCCTTAAAGGTGGTTCCCAGACCATGGTAACCAACAATCAGCGGATTAACAACCTTTGCACCACTATAGTTTTCCGTGCCGACACGGGGTTCCCACCAATTATAATCGCTGAATACTTCCCCAGCCGTCTGGTTAAAGTTCCAAAACGTCAGATGGCGCATATGATTCGGCAACACCAGATAGTTCCCCCCATTTCCGATCAGCCCTCCGGAACAGGCATCAATCAGCGTACAGTAGGGCCAGGATGCATGCCAATCGAAGCCGCGGTTCGAGTTCTTACACCGTGTGATAACCGTACCAACCGCCCCTGCATTTGCCGCAAATCCATGAAACGCTCCGTTGGTTACCATGTCTGCGCAATAGGACATCAACGTTCCACCGGAATAGTATTCGCTCGCGAAGGAAGCATGACCCTGGTTGCCCTCAATCGAACAGTTGAGGATCGTCCCGTTATAACACCCCGCAATACCGACGGCTTTACTGCAGTCGCTAAAGCGGCAACGGCGGACGTAGGGGCTCTCGCCATAGAAAAATGAGATCCACTGCCACCCGGAATCATGTGTTGAGTTCAGATGATGATCAAACACATCGGTCCAGTTCCCGCGGAAATGGATATCTTCAACGCCCCATCCCTGAACAAATGCGGTGGCGCGCACCTTCCAATTATGCGCCGCAATAATGTTGCAGTGGATCGGCTCGTAAAAAGTCACTTCGTTACCCACAACACTTTTAATTCTATGACGCTCCCCCCGGACAAATACACCATTGGTCACTGTTGTACTCCAGAGGTCCCAGGGCTCCAATCCGTCCAGGAACTCTTCATTCGCATTGGTGTTACTGTTCATATAGAGTTCGACCAGCATTTCGGGTTGTAATCCCGATGCATTCGCTACGGTAATGCTGAAGGTTTCTCGGCTTGCGTCCGCTGTGATATCGGTCTTGTTCTGGATGGGGTACGTCGGCGAACTAAAACCAAACATCACTTTCCCGTCTATGTTTTCATTCATGAAGATCTCGGTTCCTCCGGGACCACTGCCCGAGCCATGCAACACAATGTTTGCACCACGTACCGCAATACCGTTCGCGGCTCCGGGAACCTCGCTTACCCGGAACACGCCCGGAGGAAAAAAGATTATGCCACCGCCATTCGTCTCGGCCGTCGCGATAGCCAGCTCAATAGCCGCCCGGTCGCTCTCGCCATCGTTCGGTTCTGCACCGAAGTCCATCACATTGAAAATGGTTCCCTGAGCCGGGGGAATATTCGTTTCACCCATTGCATACCCGGCATAGGAATAGTCAGGAAGAATCGGTTCGATAGCACCGTTGCTGGCTTTGGCTTTGAGAAATTGATCCCAGCTCGATTGCAGGGAGTACTCGATCGAATCAATGGCCAGATCCCGCAACCCTTCGCCGCCCACGTTGCTGCTGTCATAGAACGATATCCGCACGGAAATCGTCTTACCTACGTCCGATGACTGGATGGTATAAAATAAAGGCCCTGTACCAGAGCGGTTTCCGTTATTTGCATTGTATACTCCGGTCGGCGTTCCGTTGGTATCTCCAACCTGATAGTTGCGAAGCGGCACGGTCGAGAGCAACCAATCCGGCTTTGTACCGGATCCATACCCGATCGTGCCATTTTGGCTGGTATATCCACCAACCCGCATTTCCGCATCACCGTCAAGCGGTGCACCATCAAGGAGCAGGAAAAAATCAGTGGACGAACTTTGTAACTGCCGAAACGCAACTTCCACAATCACGGTCTGGCCGACATCGGCCGCGGCCACCACGCCCAGATCAGTATAAAAACCAACAGTCTTCTTTGCGGTACTCGTCCGGTGCAGCAGAGCGTATCCATCATCTGCACCATCGAGAAACGAGGCATCGGCGGCAGTGTCCTCCAGCGTGAATGAAGTATCGGCGGCATAACCCCCAAGGCTGAAGATTCCGGTTGCGGCATTGTTTCCCCCGCCCCCCGAAAACGTCTCTGTAAAATCACCGACCAAGCCCTGTACATTTCCCGACGTCGCAATCCAGAAACCAACCGCTACCAACATGCACCTTAGTATCCTGCTCCAGCTCATACCGTTTCTCCTTTGATTAGACTATTCGCATTTACAGAGGATCAGGTTGAGGTTGCCTTCCCTTCTCCCCGCTTTTTATCCGTTCTAGTGAATTAGGCAAGTATTGCAACTGGTCTTATGCGCATTAAATCTTCGTTATTTGCGAAGAATCCATTTGGGCTGAATTGAATGGCCCAGGAAATGGATGCAGTTCTCCAGAACGGAGAAAATTAAACGGCAAATTTGATATAAGCCTGCGGCGAACCGTTCCGCATGATCCCCTGCCTGAACGATACCCCTGCCGCATTCCAATGCCTGGAAACCTGGACGGCCATTGCCGGAAACTGGCCGGTTTCATTCGCTACAAAGATAGCTTCAGAACATATAGCGGATACCAAACTGGATCTGACTGGCCTCCATCTGGATTTCTGCTTTCCCGGTTGAATCAGAAATTTCCATATCTTCTGCAACGAGATATTTATATTGCAGATCAGCCCACAGCCTCTCGGTAAGATTCAAGCCAACACCCACACCTATATTAAAAATTCCGATTTCATCAGAAGAACTGTCACCCTCAAGTTCTCCGTCCGCAAAGGCAACTCCGCCTCCGAGGAAAAAGTACGGAATAACCGGACTGTCGTAGGGCCCCGGGTCATAGGCTGCTTCGAAGTCGACAATATCGAAATAGAGATTTGCGATGATCGATCCAACTTCAATCTTTCCATCCACACGTACATCCTCCAGAGCAGTAATGTTGTTTCTTTGGTAGCCCCCGGCGAGTTCAAGGCGAATCGGAATCCCTCCGGAAATTCCAACTCCGAAGGCTCCTTCGATGTTGCCCCCTGTACTCAGATCGAGCTCTCCACGCCCCGTCATAGGGGGAGTGCCATAGTCAGAGACGTCGACATCGACCGTGTTCACAATGCTCAGGCCTCCCCTGAGCGCCGTATAGGGGTGTACCGCACCATGCGCCGCGACGATACAACCCGTGGATATTATCAGACCCATTGTTCTAATTTTCTGCTTCATCTTAATTACCTCCTTCTTCAGCGCTTCGGCTGAGATTAAACGGCTATACAAACCATGCAAGCAAAAATACGGATACTGAACCCGCATATAATAATATCGTCAGCGCGGTTACGATTAGCTTTTTCATTCTATTCCCCATTCCGCTTATCCATGCGAGGTCCGCAAACAAAACACGCAAAGTTTTTTAAGATAATCTGAAGCACCTCAGGATTGTCTTGAAAACCTTTCGAATGGGCGTATATCGGTAATAGAGACTTTAGGCGGAGGGCATTGCGTGGAGGAAGCACAGGTACAGAAGGGTGGCGGCCCGGAAGCCGTTAAGGAAATTACACGGATCTTCGGAGAAGGACTCAGCGGACCGGACACAACAGCCGCGTTGCTGCCACTGGTCTACGGAGAACTTCGCCGCCTTGCCGCTTACCGTTTGGCTCAGGAACGGCCGGGGCAAACCCTGCAGGCTACCGCTCTGGTTCATGAAACCTATTTACGCCTCGTCAAGAATCCCGATGCACACTGGGAAAACAAACGTCATTTCTTTGTGGCTGCAGCCGAGGCCATGCGCCGTATTCTGATTGAGAATGCCCGCCGAAAAAGCTGCCAGAAACGCGGGGGCGAATGGCGGCGAACTGAAATGGAAGTGACCGAAGTCGGTGTGAACAATCTCTCGGATGAAGTGCTCGAACTCCATGAAGTACTCGACCAGTTTGCCGAAGAGGATCCCGAAAGTGCAGAGCTGGTTAAATTGCGTTTCTTTGCCGGACTCACCCAACAGCAGTGCGCCGACATTCTTGGCATTTCAAAACGTACCGCAGATAACCGATGGGCCTTTGCCCGCGCCTGGCTTTACCGTGCAATCCATAACGAAGGATAACGTATCAGCCTCAGCTTTCGGTTACTCAACTGCCCTCATTATGATCGGCATTGTGAGAAAAGAGATCGGTCCGTTCATGACGAACCGTGCTGGCTTCGTGTGGATGAAAAACAAGCTCTGAATGCGGCCGATGCTGTTGAGCCATAGAAGGGATTTTCAACGGTTGCCCGCCGTGGTTCCACGCTATCGGCCCAAACCCGGTCATATTGCTCCATTGAATATTCATAGTGCTCCTCCGGCTCTGTCATTTAATATATGCGAGATCTGGAACTGGTATGTGTATATAACGTTCATACATACCGAAATATTGCACGAGGCAGGAGCCTGCCGCTAAGACCAAATGCCATCCGATCTGTATCCCGATTGCTGTGTTGCTAAAATCACCTATGGGCTGTACCCTTTTTATGTTGGTAAACGGGGACACGGGATTTTATCCATTTTGATTGCGCAAAACCTATGTGTTTTCCGCATTTACTGTTTAAAGGCCAACTATGGATCCAAGCAAACAGTCGATCGACCGGATACGGGAACTCTTCACCCAGGCGCAGAATATTACCAATGCGGAAGAACGCGCAGCCTTCCTAGAGCAGACCTGCAGAGAAAATACCGGGCTACGCAAAGAAGTTGAAAGCCTGATTAAAGCCTATGAAACCACCAACGATTTCCTCCGCTGCGATGCCTCCGGGGAAACATTAATCGAGTGCTCCGACCAGATCGGCCGGACCCTCGGCCATTACCGGATTATGGCCAAGTTGGGCGAAGGCGGGTTCGGGGAGGTTTTCCGCGCGGAACAGCTTGAACCCTTCAAACGGGAGGTGGCCCTTAAAATTATTAAGCTGGGCATGGATACCAAGGATGTGGTTGCCCGGTTCGAAGCAGAACGCCAGGCCCTGGCGCGGATGGATCACCCTAACATTGCGCACGCCTATGATGCCGGGTCCACCGATTCGGGGCGTCCCTATTTTGTCATGGAACTGGTGCGCGGCGTACCGATCACCGAGTATTGCGACCGGAACCGGCTATCCCTGCCCGACCGCCTGCATCTTTTCCGGCAGGTTTGCGACGCCGTCCAGCATGCCCATAAAAAAGGAATCCTCCATCGGGATTTGAAACCCAGTAATATTCTGGTGAGTGATCAGGACGGCACTCCGATGCCCAAGGTGATTGATTTTGGCGTGGCCAAATCGCTACAGGGACGGTTGACCAAAGAGACCCTGGCCACCTTGCAGGATATGCTGATCGGTACCCCGTTGTATATGAGCCCCGAACAACTGGAGCAGAACAGCTCTGATGTGAACGAGCGCTCGGACATTTATTCGCTGGGTATCATCCTCTATGAATTGGTAGCCGGAACCACCCCGCTTCCACATAAAACTCCGACCGCCATGACCCTTGCCGACATGCGGCAAGCGCTGCATGACCAGGATCTGCCCCGCCCTTCCAAGCGTTTCCAGACTCTTGGAAAAAAAACCACGGTCATAGCCAAACGACGAGGGATCAAGCCTCCCGTGCTGGAGAGACTGCTCCGCGGCGATCTCGATTGGGTCGTCATGAAAGCCATCGAAAAGGAATGCGAACGCCGCTACAGCGACGTAATTGCCTTATCAGAAGATCTCGACCGTTATCTCAGCAACAAACCGGTTTCCGCCGGGCCGCCCAGCCTTGCTTACAGAACCCGAAAATTTATCCGTCGTCACAAAACAACCCGCTCTGTTTTCGCCGCTGTAATCATCACGGTACTGCTGGGTGCTTGCATCATGACCTTCAGCTATTTTCAACTTACTAAAAAACCGGCATCCCTGATTGAAGAGCGGGGCTGGAAGCTGGAAAAGTTTTATGACATGGGCAAAGTCGGGGCAAATGCATTCGCCCTGCGCCCTGACGGATCGGTTCTACTCGTTGCCGAATGGGGCCCAATGCCTAAAGGGTTGTACTGGGCGAAGAAAGGTGGCACATGGAGTGAGGCAGACTCATTTTCTATCAGCAAAGACTTCACCGACCCTGAAGATGCCGTCGAACTTCCCGAGGGCATCTATGTGACCGTAAATAGTCCGCGGGGCTTTCGAGGCAGCGTACTCAAGATTCCTGTTGAAGGAGGAAAACCCGAGATATTTTGTAAACAACCAATCATTAATCCATTTGCAATTCTTATCGCCCCGGCCGGCTTTCAGGGGGCGAACGTAAACCCGGGCGATTTAGTGGTTCTGGATAATGCTTTAGGTCATCACGATAAAACCACCATCTGGACCATAAACAGAACCACTGGAGCCGTCCATCCTCTCGTTGTGGGGAATCCACTGAAAGAACGCTTTCTCTTAGGAAGCTTTGCACCGGACGGAACGCTGTACGCCAGCCTCAACACGCACAAGAAAGGCGGAGTAAGTATTCTGAGGATTTCCCCCAATGGAAACATGGAGGTTGTTCTCAGGTATTTTTATATTACCGAAGGGAAGAATCAGGGTTCAGGTAATATAGCCGTACATCCTAATACCGGCGAAGTATTCTTCAGCGCCCAACAGGAAATCTTTGCCTTTCTTCCGGGAAAAACCACGCCCCGCCGCGTACTCTCCCGATCTATTGACGCCATGCGGTGGGCTCCTGACGGCAGCAAGCTCTACTTTATTGCAGATCGGGGCATCTGGACACTTTCCGGCCCCGGCATTGAGTCGCAACCGGTCAGCACGGGCAAACATAAGCACGCTCTACCCGAACAAACAGCTAACCCCGCCTTAAAAACAGAATCAAAGCCGGCACCCCAAACAACCTTGGATTTCAACGCTAGTGCAGAGCAAATGGTTAGTGCTGCCATCAGGGGCGACATCGTTAAAGCTGCCGACTTGCTCAAGACACATCCCAGCCTGCTCAACGCAACGGCAGGCAATGGCTACCAGTCAACCCCACTGCATTTCGCAGCCTATAACGGACGATCCGATTTTGCGGAGTGGCTTCTGTCGCTCGGAGCAAATGCCAGTGCAGTCAACCGATATGGAGTCATGCCCTTGCACGATGCAGCAGGCCAAGGCCATAAGCGAATTGTTGAACTGCTCCTGACCAGGAATCCACCTGTAAATGCAAAGGATGATAAAGGAAAGACTCCTCTGCAATATGCACTGGAAAATGGTCATACCGAAGTTGTCGGAATACTTCGAACCTTGCCACAATCTGCTACCACTGAAATTAATGGACAGGAACCTGAGTTAAGTATCTGGCTCGAATGTGCCGATTCCAACGGGGACGGAAAACTTTCGATGGCCGAGTACTTGTCGGAAGGAAAAAGATCAGCAGAAAGAAAAGTATCTCACTTTGATTCAAAGACGTGGATGCAATACTTTTCCTACATGGATGTAAACGATGATTCATTTGTTACTTCCGACGAAGATGCCCGACCTGCCCCAGGTTCACAACAGTCCGGCTCTGGGGCCAAGCTAATCGGCACCTGGCATCTGGTGGATGCTGAATCCGAACCACCCCCGGGTGATCCTCCACTAGCTGCAATGCGCCTGGCTTTGACCCCTCAAAACAGGGCCTTCGCTATTATGCACTATAAAGATAGAACCCATGAAATATGGCGATCCAGCTATCGCATCGAGGGGAACCGGTTCTATGAAGATTTTTATTCGGAGCAAGTCTGGCAGTACCGGTTTGAGAACGGGCTGTTGGTCATGAAAAGCGATAAGGATCAGTTAACCTTTGAAGCCGTAAAATAAAAAATAACAGGAGGGCTGAAATGAAAACATTACTGGAGGAACATACTATAATCAGGCAAATCCTGTGTGCAGTCTGTGTTATTGCATGCGCCGTCATCCTATCATCGTGCTCCGGGCTGGAATCAAAATATTACCCCGGGGAACCGATCGTTATCAGTACAGCTGACCTCGGCGATGAGAGCATCTGGAGATATCAGGACGATGTGTATTATGTAATGCGGACAACATCCAATACATACACTGCCGCAACATTAAAGTGGGATGATAAGAAGGGCGACTACACTTCTCATTCCTTCCTGCTGATACCTTCGCAACTGGGGAAGCATGCTTTCCTGAACATTAAAAGCGGTGGCGATAATTATACCATCTTTCATGCTGCCTATGACGGCGGTAATTCGGTGGTCTTGTTTCGCGTCAACAGGGATAAGATGAAACAGGACATAGCGGACGGAACCGTCAATGCCCATACGAACGCGCACAATACAATAATCATGGATGGCACCAAAGAGGAACAAGCTGAGTACATACTCAATAATATTCACTCCATGTTTAATATGGGCTCCCCTAGCTTCGCCAAACTGATCACTGAAAAGACAGCCCCCAAATAAGAAGCATAACTATACCGCCAATAATACAGCCCTTATGCCGGACGCAAGAATAGTTAACATGGGGATAGTGGCTGTTTGAATGCCACATCCCAGCTAGGGGAGTCAGCAATGTAGCCGCGACGCCCTCGTCGCTTTTCCCGCCGTTCAGGCCCGCTCCAACGGAATGCGACGAGGGCGTCGCATCTACGCTTATATCCCTTTCCCGCAGACAGGACATGAGCCTTTCTAATCCACATTTTTTCTCTGCGCATTCTTCTTAGAAACTGCGCATGTACTGAATGAGAGGATATTATGCACTCAATGGATTTCAGTACGCACACCCTGACACCGGCAGGAACCGGAGTGGGCAGGACCGGAGGTCCGGGAGTGAAAAGTATGAAGCGGATATTGGCTGATCTCTCCGGGCGGGTGCCCGCATCGGCTGATGCTTCAGCTTCATAAACGTGCGAGGAGAAAAACAATGAAGGTTAAATGGATACATTGCATCACCCTTACCGCGCTGCTGGTATGTGGAAGCTCAACTGCGGTCACTCAGTTGGAGGAAGGAGAAACCGGATCCGGGGCAAAATACCTGCTCGCTATGCCGGACAACTGGAATGGCGATCTGGTGGTTTATGCCCACGGGATTGTCCTCCCGGCATATCCCATTGCATTACCCACGGTGGACGATATTGAGCCGTTGCGGGATATGCTGACCTCCAACGGTTATGCCGTCGCTTACTCAAGCTATTCAAAAAATGGATTCGCTGTACGGGAGGGCGTACTCGATACCCATGCGCTCAACCATCAGTTCATCCAGCGTTATGGCCAGCCCGAGCGGACGTTTCTGGTCGGTCATTCGCTCGGCGGTGCGGTATGCGTGCGGTTGGCGGAATTCTATCCGAAGCAGTACGATGGTGTGTTAACCATTGCGGGAATGATCGGCGGTTCCCAGGCGGAGATCGACTACATATCCAATGTCCGCATTCTGTTCGAGTTCTTCTATCCCGGCACATTGCCGGGAGCGATCGATGAGGTGCCGGAAAATTTGGACGTCACCGGCGAAGTCGTGGTCCCGATTATCACGGCCATCTCGGGTGACCCGACCGGAGCAGGAGCCATTGCCCTGATCCACCAGACGCCGGTACCCTGGGATTTCGTTAACGGGGCCGAGTTGGTGGAGTCGTACGCAACGGCCCTCGGTTTCTGGTATGGTGATTACCATGACATGATCGCCCGTACCGGGAAAAAGGGATTCTACGACAACAGCGACACGCTCTACACCAGCTCGTTGCTGCCTTCTGTTGTTATCGATGGAGTTAATGCCTATGCCGAACGATTCGAAGGTTCCAATCAGGCTGCGCGATATTTATGGCGCTACTACGAGCCATCCGGCGAACTGGATATGCCGCATCTGGCGCTGCACAACAGTCGCGATCCGGCCGTACCGGTCTTCCATCAGACACTCTATGCCGGACTGGTTACCGAACAGGGCGACGAAGATATGCTGGTTCAGCGCATCTCCAACCGCTACGGACACACTGGACCATTCTTGGCAACCGAAGTGTTCGGAGCATTTGAGGAACTCATTGAATGGGTTGACTTCGGCACTGCCCCTGCACCGTAGCAACCTTGCATTTAAGTGCGGCTCTCCAAAACAGGAGGGCCGCATGTCAGATATCGGACTTATACTTGTCGGCAAAAATAAACAGGCATACAATCTTACTTCCGGGCAAAGGGAAACAGGAGGTGCGGGATGAAAAAAATGTTCGTGACACTCACCGGCCAGATCAGAAACCTTCCTAAGCAAGCTACTGGTCTCCAACGCATAATTTTGCTCCTTGCGCTGGGAGCAATTACCGAATCGACGGCAGGTCAATCCTTACCAACCCTGGAAGATTCATCGTGCAGGGAAGCACTTGAGGCAAAAATCGAACGGGCAAAAAATACGGTAGAGCGTTACGGTGGCGGGCACGTTGTAGTCGGCCGGGTGGTGCTCGACGGTCCTGGAGATCCACGTGATGTAAACGCTCAAATGGAAATTCTTCCGGGGGGATACTTTGCCGGCGAGACCAAAGACCTGCATAGGCCCATCGCATTTCGGATGCATCAATACGCTCCCCTGGATATAGAATTGAAGGGCTTCTCCGGGAATGTCGTCGATATCGGAACGGTACACATGAAGCAGATCCCCTCCTCTAAACTTGCCGGACTGAAAGGCAGGATTGAACTCGAAGGAGAGAAAGAGGCGACGGCGGCAACGGTGAAGATTTGGGTCGGACGCGGTCCGGTAAATACACCACACAATGGCTCATCTCCCCGCAAGTATTGGCCCGAGCCAATCATGGCCGAGGTCCGTAAGGATGGCACGGTGTCAGCATCAGGCTTTTCTGCAATGAAGTACAACTGCAGCGTCACAGCACCGGGGTATGTTGATCGATCCTTTTCCGTTTCATTTAAACCAGGGCAGGTGCACGATTTCGGGACCATCCGGTTGGAACGTCCCGTGCAACTCGTCCTTAGCTATGTGACCGCGGATAAACCGCCTTTTGACCTAGCGCAGAAAAAACAGGTTGTTGTTTTCGGAGGCGCTCGGTGGAAAGCGACGCCCCACATCAAGGGCTGGGATCTGGAATTTAAGCAACGAGGGAATGATATTCTGTTCACCTATTTTTACGCTCCCTGCACGTACCAGGCGCTGGGCCCGGGAACCCTCGAGGAAATGGTCACTTTCGCGAACCGCGCAAGTGCTGATGAAAATCCTCACGGACGGAGAGTCGAAAATGGCTTCGTCTACATTATTCATCAAAAACACTATAAACGCTGGATACTGCTACAGGTTGAAATTAAGGAGAAATAAAATGAAAACTATCCCTGCTATTCTAA
>CAZAPF010000036.1:0-47441 GCA_964486885.1 uncultured Verrucomicrobiota bacterium | reverse complement strand
GTATGCACGAAGGTTTTTTCCAGAGCGGAAAACCGCATGTATTCCACATAGGTAAACATCTGCACCTGCGAAACCACCATCATGGAAAACTGGGCCAATCCGAAAAAGCCGAATACAAACCAGACCAGCTTGTCGGAATAGACATCCTTCAGATCATGGATAAATGCCTTCAGGTGATCTCCCTTGGCTTCGCCCTCAACCTTCACAAGCCCCTTATCGGAAAACTTATAAGTAACAAAAACGCAGAAGAGAACCAGCAGCGCGGCACAGGCTGTCAGTATGATCCCCATGCCATTAAAATTTTCCGCGATCTTCGTTCCGTCGATCTTCGTTCCGTCCGCCGCTTTTCCGTCGGGAAAAAACAGGATCCAGCCCAAACCGCCGAACACAATATTGATGATCATGTTGAAACCGCACCGCACGCCCTGCAGACGCGCACGGTCATCATCGGTTTTGCACATTTCAAATCCAAGGGCGGTAAACGGCACCACGAAGACCGTAAAGGCGGTTTTAATGAGGATGTTGATGGCCACGAGATATCCGAAGAGCCGCTTTTCGCCCTGAAAGGATTCCGGAACAAACCACATGAAGAAAAACAGGACGGCCAGCAGCAGTCCGCCAATCAACATGTAGGGGTGGCGCCGGCCGAACCGACTGGTGGTTCGGTCGGAAACCGTGCCCATGACCGGATCGGTAATCGCATCATAAATAGTTCCGATTCCAAAAGCGATACCGGCGAGCTCCGGACTCAACCCCATAATCTGGGTGTAAAAGAGCATCGCATAGTTGGCAATCCCGTTCATCGTGATCGAGCTCGCGCCCTCGCCCGAGGCATAGCCCCACAGATCACGGATTTTCAGTTTTTTAGATGATGCTGCAACGTTCATTTGATTCCCTTGCGGTTCGGTGGCTCATATTTGTAAGGCGGTTCGGTGTACTCATATTGCTCCATGGCGTTTTCCAGCAGCCGCTTCATTTTTTTAAGCTGCATGGCGGCTTCGGGCGAATGGATCCGGTTGACCAGCTCCTTCGGGTCTTTGCTGAGATGATACAGTTCGCCGAAGTTGCCGATGGATTCGTCCTCGTAGGGATAGTGAACATATTTCCAGTCCGGCGTTCGGATCGCCAGCATGGTGGGAATGGCGGGCGCATATTTTTCCTGAAAATATTCGTAGAAAAACGGGTCGGTGCGACCAACGGCTTTGCCCTCCATCACGGGTACAAAGGATTCACCCTGCATGGTTTTCGGCGTTTTTGCACCGGCCAGCTCGAGCAGGGTCGGCCCAATGTCAATATTGGCGACCAGTCCGCCAATGCGCCGGCCCCCTTTGAGCTTCGGCGGATAGCGCATGGCAAAGGGAACACCGATCGACTCTTCATAAGCCAACCGCTTGTCCCCCTTGCGGTGCTCGCCGTAAAACCAACCGTTATCCGCCATAAAAATAATGACGGTGTTATCCAGCCGCCCCTGCTCTGCCAGCAGATCCATCACCCGGCCGAGGCCTTCATCCACCGCCAGCAGGCAGCGCAGCATATTCAGACTGACCTCATTCTGCTCAGCCCATTTATCAGGCGGAAGCTTGTCCGGCACGGGCTTTCCCTCGCTAGCGACCCATTTGTCATAATGCTCGCCGTAGGTGTGTGAGCGCCGCCGCCATAGCGGGCGATCGGAAAAATCGTACGACCAGCTTTCCGGCTCTTCGAACCGTCCTTCCGGGAACGCGTCTTTATGGCGCTCCGCGGGTGTGAACGGCGCATGACATGCCTTGTGCCAAAGCAGCATGCAGAAGGGATCCTCCTGATTTTCGGAAATAAAGTCGACGGCCTTGTCGGTGAGGATATCCGTAATATACCCCTCTTCCTTCACCACCTCGCCGTTAATGTTCAGCTCGGGATTGTAGTAGACGCCCTGCCCCTTGAAGCTGAGCCAGTAGTCGAATCCTGGACGCGGGCGAGCGTGGTGATCCATGTGCCACTTCCCGACCAACGCGGTTTTATAGCCCACTTTCTGCAACGCCTGCGGAAACTGCTCCAGGTGCGGCTCGGGATCCTGAATCTCGTTATAGCGCACCCCGTGAATGTGCGAATAGGTTCCGGTCAGGATCGACGCGCGGCTCGGCGAACAGAGCGACGTGGTGACCTTCATATTATCAAACACCGCACCTTCGTCGGCCAGTCGCTGAAAGTTCGGCGTCTCCAGAAAATCAAAGCGGTTATGAAAAATGGCGTCCGGCGCCATATCATCCACCATCACAAATAAAAAATTCGGCTTTTCCTTTTCCGCCGAAACCGCCCCCGCTAAACACAGCAGCGCAACCGCCGCAAACCCCATCGTCTTCAATCCATTCATACTTCACCTTTTCAACTGTTTTGTTTTTGACGGGATCTACATGATTTCAAAAACGCCCTTAATGGCTGCAAGCTGTCAGCTCTTTGCTGTAAGCGTCCAAGATCATGTAAATCTGCGTAAATCCTGTCTAAAACTCTCCTACGGTACCTTTGTAACTTCATTTCATTTGACAGGATCGACATGATGAACATGATTTCCAAAACCCCGTTACTTGCTGCCTGCTCCTGTCTGTCGCCTTCCAAGATCATGTCAACCCTGTTAAACCCTTCTAAAATTCTCTCAGATCACGAAACGGATAGGGTCGTTTATCCTGTGCTGCGTCGTAATCCGGGTTGCGTTGCGGCATGTAGTGCGGCTTCACGTTTTTCGTCAGCCAGCCCGTCACCTCTTTGAACATCGCTTGTGTTACTTCGGGAAATTGATCCGACAGATCCTTTTTCTCGTATGGATCTTTGACAATGTTGTACAGCTCCAGTTTACCGTGCCAATCCCAGATCAACTTATAGTCGCCCTTGCGCATCGCGGTGCGGGGCGTCAGTGGCAGGTTATGATCGGGATGCCTTACGATTACATTGTACGGGTAGTGCCAGATGATCGTGCGATCGGCCCCTTTCGCTTTCGGGGCGTCGAGGATGTCGGTTAAATCCATCCCATCAAGATCCGCGGGGATTTTATTTCCGGTGATGGCGGCAAGGGTCGGCAGGTGGTCATAGGCGGAGACCACGGAATCGCACCAAACGCCCCCCTCATATTTTCCCGGCCAATAGTACACCAACGGCACGCGGACGCCGCCTTCATACATGGTGGCTTTGCCGCCCTTGAACGGAGCATTATCGGTGGATGTAGTGTATTCCGCCCCCCCGTTATCCGATGCGAACACGATCAGGGTATTCTCACCCAACCCTTGCGCTTCAAGCGTCTCCATGATGCGCCCGACCGAGTCGTCGAGGTGCTTGATCATGGCCGCATAGATTGCGTTTTCATGACCCAGCGTTCCCTTCTGCGGCTTGTTGGCAAAGTGTTGTATGGATGCTTCGGGGGCCTGCAGCGGGGTGTGCACCGCGAAGTGACAGAGATAGAGAAAGAACGGTTTTTGATCAACGCCTTTCTTCTGTTCAGCCCCATAGTTATCTATAAAGTCTACGGCGAGGTCGGTCAGTTTATCGGTCAGGTATTCGTTCGATCCTTTGGTGAAATAGGGTGAAGCGCCTCCATCGACAGCACGGAGGACTTCATCAAAGCCATGCGCGGCCGGTTGCAATGCTTCGACCCCGTGCCCGCCCACATGCCATTTACCGATAAAGACCGAATGGTGGCTATCCAGCACGTTCGGCAGATTGAACGGCGACGGAGCCAACCCGGTATTGGATTTTCCGTTCAGCCAGGCCTGCTGCTGTTTAATGGGATCTTTGTGATCGATCGCATCGTGCGGGCTGTACCCTTCCGGCACCGGCAGCTGCTCTCGAAAATAGGTTGGCGTTCTCGGAGTCGCCGTCGTGAAGCCGGAGCACGCCGCATTCTTTCCCGTCAGTATCGATGCCCGGGTCGGGGAACACAGCGGATTGGCATAGGCCTGCGAAAAGGCAATGCCTTGGCTCACCAGCTGGTCGATATGCGGGGTTTCGTAAAACAGCTCGTCGGTTTTCTTGCCGGTAAAATGGCTGGCAAATGCCGCCACATCGGTAATCCCGAGATCATCGACCAGGATGAAAACTACATTTGGTGGAGCCGTCTCCTGCGCGTTGACGTTTACACCACAGCAGAGCAAAAGTACGCCTGTAGCAGCACTTATTTTTCTTTTGTTCAGTTTCACAACTCATCCTTTCTGGATTTCGTTTAAAATGTTTAAACGCGCGCATTGTGCATTCATAACTACGCCCCCTTGGCGCCGGGCACTTTTCTGGGTTCACCCACCAAAACCGCGTCGTGCCTTTGGAGCAGCGCGCGAAGTTCCGCACGCGGAACGGACAGCGGGGTCGTATTGTGCTCTACCGCCAACACCGCCGCGGCGGCGGCCGCCTGCCCCATCGCCATACAGGATGCCTGCACGCGAAGCGCGCTGTTGGCTTCGCGGTCGCTGCTTACACACCGGCCCGCCACAATGAGATTCCGGCTGCCTTTCGGCACTAACGCCCGCAACGGAACCGTTGGCATAACCCCTTCGTTCAGATGTTCGGGGATCACGCCACGCTCGTCGTGAACATCAATCGGGTAGAACGAATAGCAGACCGAATCGTCGAACACCTTGCCGCTGGTATAGTCCGACTTCGTAATCCGATATTCCCCGTCGATGCGATAGGTTTCACGAACCGCGGTTTCCTGCTGCATCGATTCGAGCTTCAGCTTTTCGCAGCCCGGAACTTCTTCACGCAGGAAACGGATGGTTTCGAGCAGCGTGGTACGGCTGTCCATGTTGGTTTTTGTATGCGCTTCCGAGGTGGTCGAATCCGCATCCATGATGTGATGGATGTTACTGCCTGCGGAGATCAGCAACCGTTCAATCCTGTTCCGGAAATCTTTTTTATCGAAGCGCCCCTCTTTAATGGCATCAGCGTATTTTTGCCTCAAGACCTTCTTGTTTACCTTTCTGGAATCGTATCCGCCGATTTTAAACATCAGGGTACCCGGCTGAATGACATCTTCGCGCAGCACCGGGAACCCCGCGAGCGCGGTCATATACCCATTGCCCGTGCAGTCGATTATCTGCCTGCACTGGATCGTGGCCCGGGTTCCTTTACCCACCACATCGACTGTCCAGCGACCGTTGGAAAACTCCGCGTTGACCGGCGTCTCATAGTAGTGGAGCTCGACCCCGGCAGTCCGGCACTTTTCCTCGGCAAGCAAGGCGTAGATGTGCGGGTTTATTCTCACCTGATGGCGCGGATGCGCCTTCCCGGTCGGAATACTGAAGTCGGGCAATTTCCCATCGTTCATTTTGACGGTATCGGTTACCAGCTCCCACCCGATACCCGCAACAATCTGATGCCCCCACGCATGGAACAGTCCGGGGAAGGCCACGCCGCCGACGGTCATCGTTCCGCCCAGCATACTTCCGTTTTCAACCAACATCGTTTGTGCGCCTGCCCGGGCTGACTGGATGGCGGCAATCGTACCAGCCGTTCCTCCGCCGACCACGAGCACTTCGGTTTTCCGCGTCTCTTTTTTATATTCGTTCCCATTCGATCCCTGCACGGCCACCTGCTCCTCCGCCTGCGCTTTTGCCGTGGCGGCCATCGCAATGCCGGCAGCGGAATATTTCAGAATGTTACGACGTCCAACCTGATTGTTTTTCATTGCGTTCTCCTTGCAGACTCCAGCTCTTTGCGAGCCTGATTCTTCCACGCTTTTCCATGTTTCTTTTTAAATTGCTGTAGAGCTTCGTATTCCGTCGAATCAATCTTACCGTCGCGGTTTTGATCGATGAACGGGAAGAGCCACTCTAACCCGGGTTTATCCCGACTCCATTCCTCCGGCGAGGCCCATTTTATATCCCGAGCTTGTGCGCTCGGCTTCTGAACAGTCGGGGCGATTGTCTTTTTGACGGATGGTTTCGATTCCGCCACCGGCGCTTTGTCGTCTCTAAGAAGCCGGATCCGATCGAACTTTACCTGTTGTTTAGGGACTGCTGAAACGAAGCGGATGATTTTGAGTCCGGGTTCGTCAAACCGAACCACGCCCAGCGAAACGTCGGCGAGTGCGGCGGATGGATCCAGTGTGCCGACCGTTTTCATTGGATAACCCGCATCCGCCTGAGCCGCATCATTCTTCACATCATCCACCTGCACCGAACAGGTTCCGCCCGCCGCGATGGTGCCTTCGAGCCGGTAGGTTCCGGGCGTTTGCACATCTAAAATAAACTCGATGTAACTGCCGGCACCCGCGCGCAAATCGGCGCAAATAATCCGTCCGCCGGATGCCTTCGCGTCCGTTCTCGGATAATGGCAGTTTCCACGCAGTCCATAATCGGCCGAAGTCTGCGCCGGAACGGACTCCGCCTCGACCCAGCCGTCGGCCGGAATTTCCGGATAGCTGAACGACAGGTGTTTTTCCAGTTTTCTAATCACCTGTGCATATTCCGGATTTTGCGCGAGATTACTGAATTCGTGCGGATCGTCGGCGAGTTTATAGAGCTCCGTTTCGCCGGTTACCAAACGGGTCATCCGGAAGTCGTTATCGAGTACCGACTCAAAAAATACGCCGTCCATCTGGCTGGTCATCCGCACGGGGCGATCCCACTCGGCGTTCGGATTTTTGAGGAGCGGCACCAAGCTGTTTCCATCGAGTGCCTGGGGCGGGTTCGGCAGACCGAGCAACTCGATGAGCGTGGGATAGAGATCGAGCAGCGACACCGCTTTGCCGCAAACCGCGCCTTTCGGCAAACCGGGCCCCGCAATCATGAAATTGCTGCGCGACGAGTCGTACCACGGTTTGATTTTTGACCACGCGCTTTTTTCGCCGAGCATATAACCGTGGTCGCTCCACAGCACCACGTAACCCGTTTCGGCGTACGGGCTGGCATACCACGCGTCCAGAATCCGACCAACCTGTTCGTCGGCAAACGTGACACTCGCCAAATAGGCGCGCACAAACTGTTTGTCGTATCCCTTTTCGACCAGCATGTCGTGATAGCCCTTGCCAAACTTGGCCTCAAACCCGGCGACCAATTTGAACCGCTCCGGCAGGTCGGCCAGATCGTCGGGGCGACGTTCCGACAGCTGCAGGGTTTCGGGTGGATACAGATCGAAATATTTTTGCGGCACAATCCACGGCACGTGGGGACGAAAAATGCCTACCGAAAGAAAGAGCGGGTTAACATTCGATTCAAGCGTTTCGATGCCCGCCGTCGCCGCCTTGTAGTCGCCCATTTCAGAAGACGGGATATCGGCAATATCCCAAACGGCGGAGGCGTTCAATTTAATCCCTACGCCTTTGAGTTTTTTCGGTGTTTTGAAGGGTGGAATATAGGTGTCGAATTCAGGCGCATCCCCTTTGTGAAAATTTTTGGCAATGCCGATGCTTTTCCAGCCGTTCTGCGAAAACAGTTTCGGAATCGTTACCGCGTCCGGCCCCGCATAGAAGCGCCACCCGCCCCTGTTGTCGTTTGAAACATTGCCGGAACGTGCGGGCGCGATACCGGTAAACAGTGAGGGGCGCGAAGGTCCGCATGATGGTGAAGCACAGATCGCGTTGCTAAAGGTGACCCCCTGCTCGGCAAGCCGTTTAATGTGGGGCGTAATGGCCTGCGGATGCCCTTGCAGCACCTCGTTCCAATCGTTCCAGTCGTCCACATTAATCAGCAGCACGCTCGGCCTGCCCTGAGCCTGTCGAAGGGGCTTTTCCACTGAAAACGCCGAAAGCGCGCCCATCAAAAGCCCCATCCACATTAACCCTATTACATTTTTCATGTTTTACCGTTCCTACATTTGGCCTTAAAGAGATAGTCACCCGACTGCACTTCGTATACCGCGCGTCCCTTTTCGGTTCGCAGGAACTGTACACCGTTCGCTTTTGCGATGGGTTTTCCGGATTCGGTCAGCGACAAAGCGTTTTCGGGCATATAGACCGTTGCCGTTGTGTTCGGAGGAAGGGTGACCGTCCATTCGAACATTCCGTCGTTCCATTTCCAATCGCTGCCAATGCGCCCGTGGATGGAATCGTAATGCCCTTTTGCCCACGGCACGCTTTTGTCGAATTCCGGCTTCATTTTAATCTTTTTGTAGCCCACACCGTCGGTATCAATACCCAGCATACTGCGGAACATCCACTCACTGCAGGAACCGTAGGCGTAGTGGTTAAAGGAGTTCATCCCTACCGGGCCGAAGCCGTCCTTTTTGGTGTAGCTGTTCCAACGCTCCCAAATCGTCGTCGCGCCCTGTTCGATGGAGTAGCCCCACGACGGATAGGTTTTGTTTTGGATGAGCTGGTAGGCCAAATCGCTCCGCCCGATTTCTGTGAGGGCAGGCAAGAGAATGTTCACGCCCAGAAAGCCGACCGACAAATGGTAATCTTTCGCCTTCACCCGTTCAACCAGATGTGCGGCGGCCTGTTCACGCTGTTGGTCGGTGAGCAGATCGAAACAAATCGCCATGCAGTAGGCGGTCTGCGAGTTGCCCGCAATCGTTCCATCCGCCTGAACAAAGCTTCTCTGGAAATCGGACTTTATCGCCTCCAATAGCTGGCGGTATTTCTCGGCATCCTCGGACTTATCCAGCGTATCCGCGATCTCCATCATCAGGCTCGTGCAATACGCGAAATAGGCCGCCGAGATGAGATCCTTCGGCGTTTCTGAGCCAATCGCCAGCCAGTCTCCAAACCCGATATTGCCCGGGCCCTTCAGCCCCTTGCTTTTACCGTGTTCGATGAAGCGCGCCATTTGATCATAATGTCGCGCAACCATCCGAACGTCGCCATAGACGTGATAGATGGTCCAAGGGCAGATTATGCCGGCATTCGCCCAGCCCGGACTGCCGTGCCCATGAAATACCGGAGCCTGATTTCCAAAGGTGCCGGCTCGGTTCTGCGTATCCATCAGGTCGACATTCCATTTAGTGAAAAAGGCGGATACATCCTGATGATAAGCACCCGAACGGATAAAGACCTGTGTATCCCCCGTCCAGCCCAACCGCTCATCGCGTTGCGGACAGTCGGTGGGGATTTCCAGATAATTGGAGCGTTGCCCCCAGACAATATTGCTGTGGAGCTGGTTCAACATTGGGTTGGCACACTCAAACGAGCTCGTCAACGGGGCATCGGAATGGACGACGATGCCGGTGACCGTCTCCAGGTTCGGCTTCGCGCTGAGTCCGGTCATTTCAACATAACGGAAACCATGGAAGGTGAAGTGGGGTTCCCAGGCCTCTTCGCCGTCGCCTTTACAAATGTAGGTGTCAGTTACCCGGGCCGAACGCAGGTTTTCTGTATAGACCGTGCCATCGGCATTGAGCATTTCGCCAAAGCGCATCACGATTTTTTCGCCCGCCGCTCCTTTTACCTTCAGGCGGATCCAGCCGGAAAAATTCTGACCGAGGTCGAACACAAATTTTCTGGGCTGCGGCTCGCTTAGGTTGAGAGCAGGCAGTTCCTGCATTCTACGAACGGGCACACCGGGATAGGCTTGAATCAACGGGTTCCCGTTTAACGCCGACCCGACATTGACCGCGGACCAGTTCCTTGCGTCAAAACCGGGTCGATCCCAGCCGGGCATTTCTTTGCGGGCATCGTAGGTTTCGCCCGCCTGCATATCCGACTCAAGGATCGGACCGAAGGCTGCTTTCCAGGTCGAATCAGAGGCAATTACCTCCGAACGCCCGTCCGCATAATCGATCTGTAATTGCGCTTTTACCCGGATATGTTTTCCGTACTGATTCTGCCCCTTAATGCTAATATTCCCCCGGAACCAGCCGTCTCCGAGAATCGCGCCGATTGCATTTGCACCCGGTTCAAGCATCGAGCTCACATCATACGTTCGGTAGTAGATGCGTTTACGGTAATCGGTCCAGCCGGGCATGAAATATTCGTCCCCGATCCGCTTCCCGTTCAGATGCATTTCGGCAAATCCCTGCGCCGTGGCATAAAGCGTGGCGCGCGCGATTTTGCCATTGATTTTGAATTCCTTCCTAAGGTGCGGCGCCGGCAGGTATTCTTTCGGCTTTTGGGTTAAGAGGTTTACCTTCTTGTTTTCCTGCACGGTCACGGCTTTAGCGTGGCCGTCGAATATGAGATGGATCAGTAACACGTTCTTTCTACCGGGTGCCGGGTCTTTTCCTACCAGCTCATTGGACGCCAATACCCTGAATTTTCCTGCGGCAACTTGCGCCTGTAGTTTTTCAGTCACATCAATTTGCTCGTCCGCGTTATCCGGCACCCCATAGAGGGCCTGGGTAATCACGATTTCAGGGGTTTTATTGTCCGGGTCGGGCTCTTTATCAAACCCGATCCATTCAGCCTTCCAGTCGGCAGGGTTGAGCAAGCCCATGCTCCAGTGCGCCGGAGCACTCCAATCGCTCGAATTGCCGTCAACATCCCAGGCTCTCACTTTCCAAAAGCACTGCAGGTGGCTAGCGAGTGTTTTTCCGCTGTAATTCAGTTGAGTGCTTTGATCCGACGTAATCTTGCCCGTATCCCAAAGATCGCCCCGCCCCTGCTTCAGCTTTTCAGCGGAACTCGCAACCAGGATCCGATAGGCGGTCTGTTTTTGGCCGCGCGTATCCGCTTCCAGTCGCCAGCTTAATCGCGGTTGAACCACATCAATGCCCAGCGGATTGTGCAAATATTCACAGCGCAGCTCAACCGGAGTTAATTTAACCGTCCCCGCCCCTTGCGCGCTGACGCAAAACGCGCCTATTAACAAACCAATGAGTACCGTTGTTCTATTCATTTTACCGAAACCCTACTGACCGTTTTCAACTGAACGGATCCAGCGAGATTCGGTTTGCCTTCCGTCGAGGAAGTGACGCGAACCGCGATCTTATTTTTTCCGGATTTAAGTGCATCGGTTACATCCAGGTTAAACGGCGGCATCCAGAGGGTGTCGAAGGTTTTACCGTTAAGCGTCACCTGGACCATGATTTCGACGTTGCCCAGATCGAGAATCACGCGCTGATTCTTACCGAGCTTTTTCGGAAGGCGGAATTCCGCGATACGCGTTTCGGTGAAACCTTCATTGTCGGTCGATTCGGTTTTCCAGTCGGAGAGATCAAGCAAGGCCTTTCCTTTTCCCTGATCCATGCCGGGCAGGATGATCATTTTGTCCTCAGCAGCGGAGACCGTATGTTTTTTTCCATCCACGGTATAAACGAGCTCAAGCCGCTTCGGGATACCGTCTGCGGGATCGCGCCCTGCCAGTTCATTACTGCCGATTATCTTTCTTTCGCCTGCGGAAACCCGAGCCTGAACCTTTTCAGTCATATCAACCTGCTGTTCCGGAATGCCCGGCACACCATAGAGCGCCTTGGTGATGACGATTTCCGGACTCTTCGTTTCCGCCTTCGTGGCATCGCCATTCATCGTTACCGACCGCGTGGTTCTGTCGCTCATGGTCAGCACGTACGTTCCCGCGTTGCAGGTTTGAGCGATGAGTTCGTTTCTGGCGTTATAAAACAGCTCAAGTTCGGCGGCTGATGCTGACGCTTTGACCACCGACGGCGCGGACGGTTTTTCGCGGAACAGCACGAAGAAGGAATCAGCACGATCTTTGACATCGATCTCGATTTTCGTTCCGCTCGCCGTTTCCTGATATCGCGCGATTTTTTTGATTTCGCCCGTCACCGGATTCATCAGTTCCGGTTGTTGGCCTTTAGCGCGTAACGTCACCGTAAACAGCCCCGCTTTTTCAAAGTTCGAAATAAAGAACAGATGCTGATCGGCTTGCTTGCGCTCAATCCAGCGGATCGCACAGCTCGCATCGGAAAGGGCGGGTTTGATATGCAGCGCGTCGAGTTGTTCCGCGTTTACCGGAACCGAACGGATAATCCGGCCGCCCTTTTTCTCCAGCTCGTCAATGCGCTTCCGGATGTGCGGGCGGATGTATTTGAGCGTGTTCGGGATGGTCATCACCTTCCAGCTCGCGGAAATGCGGCTCGGATCGTTTTCGTCATAGCTGACCCATTTCCCGTCGACCACATCGATCTTTCTCAGGATCGCGTCTGATCCGACATAATCGTACTGATACCCGTTGGGCACGGGATTCGGGGGGCCGGTCATCTGAGGCGCGAAGTCGCCGATATACACCAGCACATCGTTGACCGGCTCGCCCCATTGCAGCATCGTGTGTGTGCGTTGCAGATAGTTGACCCAGCTCTGTGCCTCGTTAAACCACGGCGTGTTGCGGTGGAACGCCGTCCCGAACGGCGCGTTTTTTCCGGGCATCCCGCCGTCGCGGGGCTGATGGAGATAGAGGTGCAGGACGAAATGATTGATCCCGTCGCAGAACATCCGTTCACCGCGCGCCTTGAAGGTGTAGGGAGTGTCCGCAAGGTTGAGTCCACTGGTGAATGCTTCCGCATACGTGCGTTGTTTCCCGTAGGTATGGGCGACGGAACTGGCGGCTCGGCATTCAATATTGCCCAAATGGCCTTTTGACCAGAATTCACCGCCCACCTGGTCCGCATAGCCGCCATAAATCGTGAAGTCGCCGGGGAATCCCCAATGGCCGTAGGGTTCGCACCAGAGCACCAGATCGTGTTTATTCGCAACATCCCGAAGACCGCCAAGATAGTTTTGCGCGATCATGTCCGCCACCGTGCGGCGCAAATCCCACAAGAACTGATCGGAGGTTTTCGCGCTGTCGATTACCGTGCCGGTAAAGACTGGCAGCAGCAGGATCGGGTTATATCCGTTCCGCCGTTCAAACTCGGCGGCGAATCCATCCGTCCAGTTCTGCGCGCCGACTTCGTAGCTATCGATCGTAATGCCTTTAAAGGCGGCTTTTTCTTCAGGGGTCATCTGTTTGAGCAGGGAGCCGACATAGGAATCGAAGTGATGCTGCGTGTGCGCCCGGCTCATTTTATCCACTTCCAGTCCGCGCGCTTCCGGCGCGGCGGGACCATTCTTTTGTCCCGTTGTAATCATCCCGAAATAAAGGATCCGCCAGTTCCCTTTGGGCAGCGTGCAATTCAACAGGCCGTCGGCATCAAGCTTGTCGCTGAGGTCGATAATCTGTTTTTGCCGGATGAGGACGGATGAGTCTTTCGGCTCCACCGTGTCGTCAAAAATATAAGAATCCCACGTCGGCAAGGGGGAGGGATGCATCCGTCCCATCTGTTTGTTGAGCACCTGCGCGACCATCGGCTCAGACGAGAGCATTAAGCGAGCGGGCGGCGGTGCCTTCTTCTTCCCCTTCTTAATTCCTGGCGGTTTCGGTTTTTCATAATCGAGCTCGAACCGTTGCGCCTGCACATCGGAAAAACTCACCGTCTGGGTTTCATTGGCGAGAAAGTCAGTTTTGGCAAAACCCGCTGCGACATCGATTTTTGCAACGGGTTCACGTTTTCCATTACGAACGGCAAACAGCGTCCCTTTCACCCCTCCGTCGATCCGCAATGAACGCGCGGTAAAAGGTTCGTTGTGTGAGAAAATATAGTGCGTCTCCGTTCGTTCCCCTTCGATCGAGACGCTGTCGAGCTTCGGAACCGCCAGCACCGCGATATCCTGTCTGCCCCCGCCCGGGACCCCTTCCGCGCGAACGTTCTGGCTAAATGCGCCCCCGTTGGAGTCGAACTCCGTCCAGATCACGCGCCGCATCGACTGTTCCGGTTTAATCCACGGTCCGCCCGACTGACTCCAACCGGGGCAGTTGAAGAAATAGATGTCCACCCCGACCCGCTTCGCCTCGCGCAGTGCGTGCATTTTCAGTTCGCGCCATTCCGGTGAAAGGATTTTTACGGGAGTACCTTGCCCGTTATTGGTTTTTGAACCCGCATTGACATTCCCGATCATCGCGCGCGAGATTCCGACCTCCGTCATATTTTCCAGGTCTTTGGTAATCCCCTCGGCGGTAATATCGCCTGCAATCCAGTACCAGTAGCACCACGGCCTGGTTTCTTCCCCCGGACTTTGAAAACGCTCTTCCAGTGTCGCGCCCTGCGCCAGCCCTGAGAACAGGAACAGACTCACCATCCCCGCCATGATCTTACTCAGCACCCCATCCACTTCATACCCTCGCCACCTGTTCGATTTACTAAACTTTACAAACTCTCCCCTTTATCTCATGCCGCCAGCCCCCGATCAACCCTTCTTTTCACCAACTGTTTTCTCATACAATTTCTACATACCTAAAGATTCACTTAAAATGCCCCCCCCGTTCGCGTGACATCCATCAAGCTTCACGCGAATCAGGTTAAACAAGCACGCGGTCGATCGCGGCGAGCTCATCATCGCTCAGGGGCGTTGCGTTGGCGACGTCCAAGGTCTGCTCCAGCTGGCTCACCCTGCTCGCGCCGGTGATGACGCTGACAACCTCGTCGTGACGCAGCACCCAGGTCAGGGCAAGCTGAGCCAGGGTCTGGCCGCGATCCTGCGCGATGGTATTCAACCGGCGCAGTTTGGCCAGAAGCTCATCGCTAAGGGCCTGGCCCAGATTGTTGATCCCCATTGCGGCGCGGGAGTTTTCCGGGATGCCGTCGAGGTAGCGGTCGGTGAGCAGACCCTGCTCGAGCGGACTGAAGGCGATCACGCCCTGGCCACAGGCCGCGCTCTGGTCCAGCGCCGACTGCTCGGCATCACGGGTGAGCATGTTGTATTTCACCTGGTTGATGATCAACGGAACCTTCAGGTCAGCGGCGATAGCGGCGGCCTCGCCGATCAGCTCGCCGCCGTAGCTGCTGATGCCGGCATAGAGGGCCTTGCCCTGGCGCACGATGTCGGCCAGCGCGCCGATGGTCTCCTCGAGCGGGGTATCGGGATCGGGCCGGTGGTGGTAATAGATATCGACATAGTCCAGTCCCATGCGCTGCAGCGACTGGTCGAGGGACGCGATCAGGTATTTCCGGCTGCCGAAGTCGCCATAGGGGCCCTCCCACATATCCCAACCGGCCTTGGTGCTGATGATCAGCTCGTCGCGGTAGGGTTTAAGATCCTCGGCCAGCACCCGGCCGAGGCTCGCCTCGGCGGCTCCGGGCGGCGGACCGTAGTTGTTGGCCAAGTCGACATGCGTCATTCCCCGATCAAAGCCGGCGCGCACCAGCGCGCGCACCAGTTCGACGTCTTGGCAGTGCTGCCATAGACCCAGCGAGACCGGTGGCAGGCAAAGCCCGCTGCGGCCGCAACGGCGGTAGGATGCCCCGGCATATCGATCTTCCGCAGGAACGTAAGAGGCGCTCATGCGTAGACCCCCTGCTTAGAGGCGGAGGTACGCTCATGGGTATAGGCGGGTGCGGGATGGGCGCAACGCTCCCCATCGCGCATCGTCCAGCGTAGCATCTCAACGCAATTCAATTCGTCGAGTTGCGCCAGGCTGGTCCATACCGCGCCGACCCCGATACGACCTTGGTCGCTTGTGTTGGGCGGCGAATAATGCCATAGCTTCGCGTCCCAGATCAGGGCGTCACC
This sequence comes from uncultured Verrucomicrobiota bacterium, assembly GCA_964486885.1. Lineage (GTDB taxonomy): Bacteria > Verrucomicrobiota > Kiritimatiellia > Kiritimatiellales > Pontiellaceae > Pontiella. The sequence goes on along the minus strand of CAZAPF010000036.1, from coordinate 32,044 downwards.
CGGCTGGAGCTCAATATGGTCGACCTCAACATCGGCCACCAGCTCGCGGGGCAGCTCACAATGGACTGAGTCCTCGTAGGTAATATGCTCAATCACCGGCCCGGTGTGGCTGCCGGGCACAACCTGGAGGCACCCGTTGGCTTTAGTCGCAGGATCAATCGCCAGCCAGGCATTGATCGCGCCCTCGTTGCGATCCCCCCAAATGGCGATATCCTGGTGCCAGGGCGTGGGGCCGCCGATCCTGGCCGGCTTAAGGAACGCCGAGGCGTATTTATTGAGAATCTCGTCGCCTAGAAAACCGCGTAGATGCTTGAGAACCGATTCGCCAGCGTACCAATGATCCCACAGTTCGGGGACCTGATCGAGGTCGTTGAGTTTGCGGAAGCGCTCATGCAGCGGCGTTTCATCCGGCGCATCGTGCGCCACCCCTTCAAGAATGGGGTCGTCACCGTAGCTGTCGCTGGCGGCGATATCCTCGACCTTGCGCATCAGGCCTTCTCGTATGGCTTCGGTCTGCTCGGTACTGAGCAGATTACGGGCGATATAATAGCCCTGTTCGCGGAACTGTTCGAGTTGTTTATCGGTAGGGGTGTTCATATTTTTCTCCTTATTCATAACCGGTAGTCGCGGTCTGGAATGGAGAACGACCAATCCCCACCCCTTATAACCGCATCGCTTTTCTCATGCTTAATGCATAGAACGGTAAAGTGTTCCCCCGTTTCCGGCAATGGGCATAGGGGTTCGTTTTTGTAACCACTGGTGGGTTAACACCGTTTTTGATGTGCAGAACGTTTGCTTTCCAAAGTCTGGAAAACCGAAAGAAGGATACTATGCGTCGAAACCGCGGAGAAAACGAATGCCTTCAGCCAGTTCATCGAACGGAGCGGAGGTGTAGTGCTCCTGCTCAATAATCAACTGCCGACCACCAAAATGCTCCTCCAGATCCGACCACGGCAGATTTCCCTTGCCGACGGTGCAGGAGCACGGCTGTAGGTCCGCTCCAATGACATAGTCCTTCACATGCAGCTGCGGCATGCGGTCCGCCAGTTTTTCGCACCATTGCACCGGGTTGCCGCCTCCGAGCTGAACCCAGTACAGATCCAGCTCAAACTGAACGGCCCGGGGATCGGTTTCGGACACCAGTCGATCCAGAACGAGTGCACCACCCGCGCGCGCAAACTCAACCTGATGATTGTGGTAGGTCAGCTGCACCCCGTTTTCCTGAAAGAAGCTCCCGCCTTCGTTCAAGTCCGCAATCAGTTTCGACACCTGTTCCGGATCCGAAAGATCGCGGCCCACAGGATAAGAAAACGTGACAAAAGCACTGCCGACCGCCTTCGCGGCTTCCAGCGAAGCTTCCGGATGATCAAGCACATCATTATCGTGCAGCCCGCAGACCGATAGCCCATGCTGATCGCACAACCGTTTCATCGTCGGCAAATCCGGCATTTCAGGAATCAGGCAGAGCTCAACGGAATCACAGCCCGCCTGCGCCAGCCGGCGCAATGACTCGTCAGCCTCCTCGACCGATGAAAAATGCTCCTTAACGCTCCACAGATTGACCCCGATGTTCTTTTGCTTATTCATTATTTCTATCCTTCCGCCAACCAGCGGCTCCAAGGTTTGGAAAAACTATTTCGCTGTTATTTCCAGCGGCGCACATTCCTGTTCCGATTTGAGGTTGGCATAGCCGACGTGGGTGACTTGCTTGATCTGTTTCGGGAAGTCGGTGTTGAGCTTTGTGCCGTTCACCTCAAAGGTGATGGTTCGTGCAGATTGATTGAGCGAGACCATGACGGGGGTTAGTTTCCCTTTGGCCAACTGCGCTTGTGCGGTTTTACCGGCTACCGGCCGCATCATGGTGACCGGCTGGATATTGATGATGCTCTTGCTGTAGAAAACACCGAGTTTCAGGACTTTCTTTTCGTCCGTGCCGTCTCCGATGGCGAGACAGGCATTGGCGGTTTGTGCGTTCGCTTTGATGCGAAGGGCTGATTGGATCTGAACCACATCCGCATCCGTTCCGATCGGTTTCAAAGCCCAGGCCGCCTGGTTGTTGTTTGCGGAGAGCGTATAGCCCAGCTCGCCCTCCTGCGTCAGCCTGCCGTTAAAGACCTGAAACCCGGCCACGGACGCAGCCGGTGCTGCGGTTAACGCGGTTTGTTTAGGCGCCGCGGCTTCTTTGCTTTCGGTCGGCGGATTGTATTTCGGGTTATCGATCGGCAAAAAGGCATTCTGAGTTTTCAGCTCGGCCATCAGTTTCTTTTCCATCTGCGCGGCCAGCTCCGGCATTGAGGCGGAAAAATCGTTTTGCTCGCCGATGTCTTTTTCCAGATCAAACAGCGCCACGCCGCCTGTATATAATTTGATGAGCTTGTATTTTCCCTGCCGGATGGAAGAGCTCTGCTTGATGCCCTCCCCCGCCTTCATGACATGCGGCATGTGCCAGGTAATCTGATCGCGGCTTAACCCCTGTTTCCCGTTCAGCAGCGGAAGCAGGCTGACACCATCCACCGGGTTGTCCGCGTTCACCTGCAAACCGGCGAGCTCGAGGAAAGTTGGATAGAGGTCGGTACCGACGACCGGCACGTCGGACACACCCGGCTGAACCTGCCCTTTCCAGCGCACGATGAATGGAACGCGCAGCCCGCCCTCATAGATCAATCCCTTCTCCCCGCGCAGCGGTGCAATGGAGGTAATCTTTAAGATTTCATCCTTCTTACTTCCGCCATAGGTACTGGTCGCTTTTCCTCCGTTATCCGAAATAAAAACGACGACCGTATTTTCATCCAGCCCCAGCTTTCCGATCGTCTGCATCACGCGGCCGACGCTGTCGTCGAGGCTTTTGATCATGCCGGCATATTTCGCGTTGTCGTGGCGCGCGCCTGGCGTGCGTTTTCCTTCAAAATATTCCGTATACTCCGCTTTCGATTCCCACGGGCTGTGTACCGAATAGTGCGAAAAATAGAGGCAGAACGGTTCGTCCTTATTCTCCTCAATGAAACGGACCGCCGCATCGGTCAGATTGTCCGTCAGGTATTCATCCGAGGTTTTGGGATTCAACTCCATCTTGTAATCACCGCGCTCATACGGCGCGTGATAGCTCGACGGATAGCCGCGCTCGGATACGGCATACGTATAATCAAAACCCTGACTGTGCGGCCCCATGGCTTCGTCCGTACCCAGATGCCATTTTCCGATGAACCCGGTCTTGTATTCCTTTTCCTTCAGCCGTTCAGCAAACGTCGTTCTCTCCAGCGGGAACTGGCCCAATTGAATGGGAATCGTCATACGATAGACGGGCGGATACTGATGCCGGGGTTCATCCTGCCATGAGGTATAGGTATGGAAGCCCCACGGGGATTGCCCTTTCACGCTGGGCGTCACTCCATGAATGTGCTGCCGCGCAGGAGCCCAGCCGGACAGGATGGCGGCCCGGCTGGCGGAACAGAGCGGAGCCGGTGCGTACGCATCCGTAAACTTCAACCCTTCCGCCGCCAGTTTATCAATGTTCGGCGATTCATAAAAATCGCTGCCATAGCATGCAAGGTCCGTCCAGCCCATGTCATCCACCAGAATAAACACCAGGTTCGGTCGATCCGTCTCAGCCTGAAGGGAACTCGCCAACAGAAAAAAAGCCCCCAGCAAAAGCAGTTGGAAAATTTTTCTCCACATCGTCTTCATTCTATCTCTTCGATTTTTAGCGATCCATTCAGAGCACGTCTAAACTCATCGGCATTGGGATTGGTTTTCCAACCGGTCCTGAAAAAAGATTCCGCGTTATAGATTGAGCTGCTTATCCAGATCGACCAGCGCGGTGCGAACCATTTCGCGGGTTCCTATCGGGATGTAGGAGACGTACCGATACGGCCCGGTCTTGATCCCATCTTCATTCTCAATACGGTAGACCGAGTTCCACTTGCAAACCTTCGCCGGCACATAATGGTTCCATCCATACATAGGTCCGTCAAACGGCGCGCCAAGCACCGGTGTAATGATTCCCATCGCATACTTGCCATCCGGTGTAGAGACGACAATGGGATCAGACTGCCCACTGGGACCGTCGGGAAGAAGTTTGAGTTCACCCGTCGCACGATCCAAATGATGGAATACCGAAAAGTCCGCCGGCATATACCCCGTCACGGTCTCAAAGCGAGCCCGATTGTGAAATTCATGATCAGGAATGATGAACGTCGATTCATATTTGATCACATTCGGCATGCCCATGGCTCCGATCGTAACGGTCTTTTCAAGGATGTGATCCGAGAGCGCCTTAGTATTTCTGGCCGCTCCGAACGCTGATTTCTGGCCGGGCTGAAGCCAGAACGCCATCTGGGCTCGGGTCTTGAGGACGTTGCCTTTGGCTTCGATGGAGAGAAGCTTGCTGGTGCTCGTCGGCCCTTTATGGTCGGCGCTGGAGCCGGCTTCGGTGGGATTGTACCCCTCGGATTGACCGTCCGGCCCACCGGCGTAGAATGCAGAAGCCGACTGGAGCTGGCGACCATGGTCGTGACTATCGATAAACTCTTTCCCGCGCCAGGTGAGCGAGTCGATCGCACCGGCCAAACGCGTCGTGGTTTTGATGACAATTTCCGATCCCCCAAACGGGGCGCTGATCTGCGCATCGCCCGAGGGTTCGGCCGCGAAAGCCGAGCAACAGATTAATCCTGCAATGGTTGTGCATACTGTTTTTTTCATATCCTGTTTCTCCTTATATCTATGAAATTTTTGACAGGAGCTGGTTTTCGACCTCGCGGGAAACCACCTGAACGCAGCCGTATTTGTCGGCCAGGTAATGGGTCGGCTGTATGCCGTCGCCGGTCTGCATGTAGGAATCGAGCGGAATGGTTCCGGCGTCAGTCGGAATGTCCACGCGCCCCTGATACGCCAGCTGCTGATTGGCCTTCAGCTTCAGCGCTTCTTCCAACATCGTAAAATTCAGAGGAGCCCGTTTTGCTTTTCCGGATGCGATCAGGTGCGGGATGCCCCACTGGAAATAGACCGGCTGATCCAGCTTCTTTTCCACCTTCACCTTGCCGTAATCCAACGTCAGTCTGTTTCCCTGAATCGAACCGGAGCAGTCCATCACCGACTCTGGAATCAACGCCCCGGCCCGCGTACTCAACGACGCGTTTATTTCCCACCGGACCGGAACCTCGTTTTTGTCAGTGGTCAACTGCAGCGTGAAGCCGCCCGGCTGTTTGGTATTAATCAGTTTAAGCGATTGGACCACCGTATATTCAGCCCCCCGCCCCGTTTTTTTACGCACCACGGAAAGCGTTCCGTTATGATCATTCACGCATTTGTTGTTCATTGAATTCTTCCAGGTGACCACATCGTAGAGCAGGGTATAGTTTCCTTTGGCCACCAACGCTCCCGGCTGCGGCTGAAAGGTTTTGATCGCCCCGCCGATCGGTTCGATTTCCGGCATCGCCGTCAAATTATACGGAAGCTTGCTTTTTCCGGGTGCGGCGAGCAGCGGAAGATGCCCCGAAGCGACCCATGCCGATACGGCCGACGACCATTTAAGAAAATCCCGTTTATCCATTAGAGTTCCTCCTTCATCTGCTTGTACCAGGCTTCATATCCAAAACATCTGGAAATATTCGCAGGTTGGTTCGCAGGCTCCGGAATCTCATTCACCCGGTTCAAATAATCCCTGAAGTAGGTCTTGTGCCGACGGATCAGCCCTTGTGCTTCCGGATGGCCGGCCAGATTATTTTTCTCCAGCGGATCCTTCGCAGTGTCGTATACATCGATCTTTCCGTCGGAATAATGAATGGTTTTCGTATCCTGCGTGTCACGGAAGCACACGGCAGTGTACGGGCCGGACGCTTCCCCGAAAACATACTCCCGCCACTTCGGCCTCCGGCCTTCCAGAATCGGACGCCAGCTCTTTCCGAAATTCGTGTTCGGCAAATCGGGAGCACCTGCATAGTCGGTAAAGGTCATCGGAATATCGAGGGAACTCGCCAGATGTTCTTCATCACGCACGTTTTGCGGAATATCACGCCCCCAGACAATGGCGGGAACACGCCATGCCTGATCCTCCAGATATCCTTTGCTGACTTTGCCGTGAAAACCCAATCCATCCCCGTGATCGGCACTGAGAATCAACAGGGAGTTGTCTGCGTACTCCGAGTTTTTCAGGTAATCGAAAAAGGTGCCGAATTCGGCATCGACCATCTCGACGAGACGGTAATAGAGGTAGATATAAAACCGCCACTCCAGCTCGCCCCATCCACGCGAACTCATCTTGCTCGGTGACACAAAATTATCAGGAATAGGCGGCAGGTCATCTTCCATGTCTTCCGCAAGCCGGTATTTTCCCAGGCCGCCCGACGCCGCAGCATTGTAGCAGCAGTCGTGCGGATTCATCAGGCTCACGTTCAGGAAAAACGGACGTTCATCAGTGCGTTTCTGGAGATAGCCGATGGCGGAGCGCGCCACAAACTCATCCATGTGTTCGCCTTTCAGCGTCCCCTCGTTATGCAGCACCTTTTCAAAACACTCCGTATTCGGCCGGGTGATATGCCACTTGCCGGTGTAGACCGTTTCATAGCCGGCATCCTTCATCCAGTTTCCAAGGTCTGGAATATCTTCGCGCAGTGGCGCCCCGTTGACAAACTGACCGTGCTCCTTACTGGTCAGCCCCGTGAACCACGAGGCACGGGCCGGACAGCACACCGGCGAGGTTGAGTGGCTCTTCATAAACGAATAGCCCTCTTCGACGATCCGGTCCAGATTCGGTGTTTTTACATACGGATTGCCGTAGGCTGACAGCGCATTATAATGAAGCTGGTCAAACTGCACAAAGACCAGATTTCTTCTTCTCATTCGAATCTCCATTCTTTAACGACTTTACCGGCAGCATTTTCAATCCGGATATAATCAAACTCAACGCGTCCCGGCGCGGACCCCGGATCAATTCGAAATCCGCCTATTATTGGATCCGGCACTTCCACCACATATTCATGGCTCACCCCGTCGTGCTTTACTGTGAATTCAACCGAATGTTTTGGGTTAAAGGCGTGCTGATAGTAAATTTCTCCGAGACCTTCTGAAGTCGATTTCATGGCAAACAAAACCTTAAAGGGTCCGCCGCTGAGCGGTGTTTTCCAGTAGATTTCCGTCGAAACAAGATTTGGATCCATACCGGCACTTTCCAGCAGAGCGTACCCCATCTTCTTCTCCAGCGTCGCGGTGCCGCCTTCTTCCCACCCTTCAATTCCGCCTTCCGGTGTTTTCCAATCCGGCTTGGGAACCCCCCGGTTCTCCGGAACATATTTTTTGATCCGGAATTGCGGGTTCCGAAGCGGAAGCGCTTTTTCATCGACCGACTGAAGATAGTCCTCAATCACACCGTTAAGCTGCTGTGCCTTTTCCGGATATTTCGAGGCCAGGTTTTCCGTCTCACCGACATCCTCTTTGAAGTTGGACAGGATCAGTTCATCTCCGCCATCGGTTCCATGATAGAACAGACGTATCAGTTTCCAGTCGCCCGACACCAGCTGAATGGAGGGCGGAAGCCAATCAGGAATACCAATCGCCGCGTGTGGAAAATAGACGAATATCCCGTCGCGGTCCATCGTTCCACCTTTGAGAGCGGGCGTAATGTCCGCCCCGTCAACCGGCCACGTTGCAGGAAGCGGAATATCGAGGAGGCTCAGAATCGTCGGATAGAAATCACAGGTTTGTATGACCTCGTCCGTGCGTGTTCCCTTTTCCGTCACCCCCGGCCAGACGACCGCGGTGGGAACGCGGACACCGCCATCCCACTCCGTGCCCTTACCACCGCGCAGCGGGCGATTGCTCGTCGGCGGCAGCCCGCCATCGATGATGTCATACATGTTACCGCCATTGTCCGACGTGAAAACAAAGGCCGTATGGTCGGCAATACCCAGTTCATCGACCGCATCCAGCAGCGTGCCGATCGCATCGTCAAACGTATGCACCATGGCGGCATAGGTGGGTGCGCGTTGTTCATCGTTTGGATCCACCGTCTTTTTATAGTGCTCGACCAGCTTCTCATGCCCATCAAACGGGGCGTGCACCGAAAAGGCCCAGTAGTTCAGGTAAAACGGCTGATCCTTCACGGTCTTCATCCACGCTACCGCTTCTTCCGCCATCCGGTCTTCAATGTTTTCCTTCGGATGCCGCGCTTTCAGGTTCGGATATTTCCAGTCCCCCACGTAGCCTTTCGGACCCGGGCCGGGATAATTTGGAATATCCACATCAAATCCATGTTCCAGCGGACTGTAGGGCTCCATTCCCAAATGCCATTTCCCGAAATGCCCGGTCGCATAGCCTTTGGCCTTAATCAACTTGGCGAGCGTCGGCCAGGCGGTATCCAGACGGTTCGCCGTAGCAGGCGCGGTCGCTTTTTGATACGCGGGCGCGTTCGGACTTTCTTTGGCACGAAGCTTGTGTTCTCCGTGAATATGATGATTCGGCGCGGTGGAGCCATGGCGAAGTGGAGTTTGTCCGGTCAGTATGCTCGCACGTGTGGGCGCGCAAAAGGGGCTGTTTGCATAGGCCCGCGTAAACAGCATTCCCCGCTCCGCGAGCCGGTTGATGTTCGGCGTTTTATAGTATTGCGTAGTGCCGTACAGCTCCGTGTCACTCCAGCCGAGGTCATCGGCCAGAATAAAAATCACATTCATCGGTTTTTCAGCATCCGCCGAAAACCCACCGGCAAAAAGCAGCCCGCAAACCACCGCCACACCCATCTTTCGTAATCCACTCATTCTCAAAACTCCACTCACTTTCTTTTGTTCAGTAAACACAACCCATTTGAAGCAGAATCATTAAAAGCAGACACGAAGTGAGGCTGACGCGCAGCGGCGGCAATGAAATGGCAATCATTTAAGATCATGCGCATAGGAAAATGATTCTGCTCTCCATGATTCTGCTTTAACTCCCCCTGAATTTCGGTCGAAGCGGTTATTGGATTCCATCCAGGAATTGTCTGAATTCATCAGCGTTTGGATCACCGTTGGCATCCATCCATCGCTGCATCAGGCCGCGCGCAGCCTTGACCCTTGTTGCAAACTCCGGGTTATCGATCAGGTTGTCGAGGCAGTGCGGATCCTTGCTCTCGTGATAAAACTCTTCAGGAACGCGATTGAGGTAAAAATCGAGGCGTTCTTTTATCGCGGCATCTGTTGCTGCGGCCTTCTTCATCCCCTGCAGGGCTTCCCCGCTCTCCCCGCGGTTTTCCATTTTATGGATGGACCACGGATTATAGATATAGACAAACTCACCAACATGGATCGCCCGCTTATTGATAGGTAGATCCATGGTGCCGTCCGAGTTTTCGCGCACCACCCAGCCCTTCTCTTCATATTCCTTATGAAACTGCTCCACGGTTTTATTCTGGTGCCGGGCCAGATTCTTTATGGCAAATCCGTAGAGCACCGCTTCATAATGACCGGTCACCAACACATCACGCCAATCATACACCGGCTGCCCCTCAAACAGAGGCAGTAGCGAGCGCCCATCCAGCTTTTCGGGGGCCTTCACTCCGGCCACCTCCAGCAGCGTCGGCATCAGGTCGACCGCCGAAACAAAGTGCTCGTCATCCCTGCCCGGCTTCACATGGCCCGGCCAGCGCACCAGCAGCGGCGTGCGCGTGCTGTTGTTATAAACATCCCATTTACCGAACAGGAACGGCATGCCGTTGTCGGAGAGAAAAATGACGATGGTGTTGTCTTCCTCGCCGGACTCTTTCAGTGCCCTTAAGGTTGCGCCGACCACATCATCCGCCCGGCGCACCGACGAGGCATACTCCGCCATGCCCCTACGGATTCCCGGCAGATCCGGCAGAAAACCCGGCACGGGCACCTCTCCCGCCCGATAGACTTTGGAGGGATCGGGATAGTCGTTGAGCAGGTGTTTAAAACGGCCCTTTTCATCATTACTGCCATGGAACGGGCGATGCGGATCGGCCGCGTTGGCATTAATGAAGAACGGCTTCCCCGCCGCCTTGGCCTTGCGGATAAATTCCTTGGTGCATTGGTATGCAAATTCAGGATCGCGCCCCAGCGCAAGGGTTTCGCGTTTATCGAGGTCGCCCTCCACCATGTCCCAACGGAATTGTTGAACCGGCTGCATATGGCCGATCTTTCCATACACCGCGTTAAAGTAGCCTTGATCCGACAGCAATCCACTCAGGGTCGGAACCCCCGGGGCAATCGGCTTAAACCCAAGCGCACCGTTGTTCGGCGGATACAGCCCCGTCATCAAAGACTGGCGCGAAGGCTGGCAGACCGCAACCGTTACATGCGCCTTGGTGAAATAAAGGCTCTGCGATGCCAGGCGATCAAGATGCGGCGTCGCATCCGGCATCACCCCGCCCGCAAAACCCGGACTGTCCCAGTTCATGTCATCGGCCATGATCAATAGAATATTCGGGCGCTCCTGCGCCGAGACCACCGAAACCAAACCTACTGCCAAAGCAACAATCGCACTCTTCATTTTCATAAAAAACTCCATCTAATTAAACTGAACTTCTTTTCACCACAGAGGTCACTGAGGCACAGAGGGCAGGGATATTATGATGCTCTGTGTCTCTGTGCGCTCTGTGGTGAGGCTATTCAAATCATTTCCTTATTCATCCCGCCTAAAACCCTCGCGTGGCCTCGACTCTCAATGCTATTTTTTGACTGCCTTCAACTGGCGCAGAGTGACACCGAAAAACGAATCAGGATGGGTTTCGGGACCGGTCTTCGTCGGATGGGTCATCCAGCTCTGGAAGCAGAGACGGTCGGGACGTCCGCCCGCTTCAAAGTACCCTTTAATGAATGCGACACTTCGATCACCGCACTCGCGATCCGCATCCTCCGGCGTTTCGCATCCCGCCTTTGCATACAGCCGATCCCAAAGCGTGTCGTTAAAGAAAACACCAACGCTTAGCCCGAGGTCTTTGCACACGCTTTCCGCTTCAAGGATACGTCCGAAATCCAATGTCTTTTCTTCGCGCCAAAGATGGTTGTTACCCCATCCAATCGAATCGGCAACGCACCCGGCAAACCCGAAATCCATATCAAAGTGGTCGATTTCAATATTCCGTTTCTTCGCCTCTTCCATCAACGTGGTCATAAACTCGCGGAAATCAAATTTGGGGAATCCCACATCGGTCTGCCGGTACTGCTTTCCGTTTTTGCCTGTAAACCAGAAATAGCCGAGCGATTCGATAAAACCGACCTTCAGCCCCGGCCGCCATTGCTGCATCGCTTCAATATAATCGAGATGCTCCTGCACCAGCAGCTCCATCTGCTCCGGCGTCATCTCGCGGATAAACCACATCATGGCATGATCGATAGAGAGATAATCCAACTGCGCTCCCGGCGTATCCAGCCAGACCTGCAGCTTTTTCTGTTCATGCCGTGCCGCCTGCTCTCCCGCCTGGTCGCCATGCTTTTTGATTCCGTCATTCATTCGGGAGCCGCCCACTTCAACGCAAACCTTGCGACCGGTCTGACGAACGACGCCGGCGATCTTTTTGCGGTATGCCTCGTCGCACTCTCCCGTGATGGGATCAATGTAAAACTTCAGCACATCGGTTTGAGCGAGAACGGTTGACCATTTTGATGTGTCCGTCACCGTCGGAATATGATCCGGAATGGGCGACCAGATCCATCCCTCACCGGACATCCACTCGGCATTCTCCATATTGCCAGGAATTTCAATCGCAAGCATGCGTGGACAGACCTGCACCAGGAAATCATCCTCCGCCATCTTCCCGGCCAGGCCGGAAGCCGCCGACAACATTAAAATCAGCATCATTAGACTCCCCCCAAACAATCCGTGGTTTCTCTCGCGCATCTTATTTCCCTCTCCGTTTTTCAAGCTCGGCGCGGATTTCATAGGCACGTTCTTCGGTGATGGGATATTTTGAAAAGATCCAGATGGCCAGCAGGACGACGACGGCAGGAACAACGCAGTACAGGATGCGAATAGTGGTCAACACGCCTTCAGCCTGCTCCGCGCCGAGATCGGCATCGAAGCCGGAGCCGACGAGCACATAACCGGCGGTCAGCCCCGCCAGCGACATGCCGAGCTTGCCGACAAAACTGGTGGTCGCGGCGAACATGCCTTCGCGGCGCTCGCCATGGATCAGCTCGTCGTAGTCGCAGATATCGGGAATCATGGAATTGAGCAGCATCCAGAGCGCGGCAAATCCGGGCGCGGTCAGCAGCATCGGAACGAGTTGCAGCCAGGGCGCTGCCGGGGTCAGGCAGAACCAGCTCACCATGCTTCCCGACGCGGCGAGGAACAGAAAGAAGATCAGCGCATGCCGTTTGCCGAAGTGAGTTGCCATCTTGGAAACCGGGAAGACCGCCAGCAGGTTAAGCACCTGGTAAAGCACACCGCCGACCATGTTGACGCTTGCGGAGGCCTTAATATCGCCGCCATAGATGTAGTAGACGTTGATGTAGAACGCGAGCTGGATCACGCTGAGCAACCCGAGCAAAATGAGCGACATGGCGGCGATCAGGCAGAGATACGGCTTCACCGTAAGCGTCTTCTTGATGTCAGAGAACAGGGTGAGTTTTTTCGTGGGAAGTTCCTGTTGAGGAACAGGGTGTTCCTTTACGAAGATTGCCGGAAGAATCGTCGCGGCAAGCAGGAAGAGTCCGGTTGCGGCGCCGACATAGCGCATGCCGTGAACCGTGTCGGTGAAGCAGGAACGCTGCGTAAACCAGAAGAGCGTACATGCCAGCATGCCGCCAATGGGGCCGAAGAACGAACGGTGCGCCATGAGGCGGGTCCGCTCGTGGTAGTCCGGCGTCATCTCATAGCCAAGTGCGTTGTAGGGAACCGTGAAGATGGTCCCCGCCGTGTAGAAGAGAATGGACATGGCGAGCAGAAAGCCGAAGGTCGCCATTTCAGAGAGCCCGCGCGGGCAGAACCAGATCAGCGCAAAGCCGATGCCGGACAAAATGCTGCCGACAAAGATATAGGGACGCCGGCGACCGAAACGCGAGCGTGTGCGGTCGCTAATCAGCCCCATCAGGGGATCGGAAATGGCATCCCACAGCCGCGGGATACTGTTTGCCCAGCCAACCAGAACCGGGCTGAGCCCCAGCCCGATATTGTAGACAGGATTCGCCATGTGCATGACGGTGTTGCTCATAATGATGAGTCCCATCTCCCCGGTTCCATAGGCAATTTTCTTGGACTCGGGAATCTTATCCGCCGCTGCCGTCTGGTGATGCTCTGTCTTCTTGCGATCCTTCATGGCGCTCCTCTATTCGACAACTGCTGTGATTGTATAGTGCTCTTCAGATGAAGGTAACACGCTGCCCACCGGGAAATCTTCACCGTTCACGGTCAGGGAGCTGAGAGGCGCCCCATCCTTCCCTGAGGGGTTCTGAATGGTCACATCGTAGGTAACACCTCTGAACGTCCTGACGATGGAAGCACACCCCCAACTGCTGGGTAGACAGGGATTCAAAGTCAGGCCCTTGAAGGTCCGCCGCAGCCCATACAGGTATTCAATCACGGCGAAATTCATCCATCCGGCCGAACCGGTGACCCAGGTGTGCTCCGCCATGCCGGGACGGAGGTCGCAGTCCGGACCATGGTAACCGTTCACAAACACATTGGGCGGGTTTTTGATGGGACGGGCGGGGTTGCCCGGTGCCACGTCCTGCCACAGTTTGAGGGCGCGGTCCGCTTTCCTCCGTTCAAGGAGCGCCACCAGCAGGAAGGCATTACCATGCGTGTAGACGCTTCCGTTTTCACAAATACCGGGGCGGAGATAACTGAGACGCCCGACGTTGTCGACCGGCTTTGTATACGTCGGATGGTTGAGGGTAAGACCCCAGCCGCTGTCGAGGTATTTTTCCACTGACTCCATCGCCTGATCAAAGCGACCGCCCTGATCGACGCCTCCGAGAACGGCCCAGCTCTGGGTGTTGAGGAAAATTTTACCTTCCTCGTTTTCTTTTGAACCGATTGGCGCGCCGTCATCGTCGAGGGCGCAGATGTACCATTCGCCATCCCAGCAATGCTCGTTGATCGACACCGACATTTCAGCATGCCACGTCTTCATCAGCGCCACATCGTCCGCCTTGCCCAGCTCTTCCGCCAGCTCGGCCATCAGCAGCGCACAGCGGGCGAAGGCCATGGAGAGCCAGACGCTCTCCCCTTTCCCTTTGCGCCCCACCCCGGTCAGCGAATCGTTCCAGTCACCGAAAAAGATCAGGTTCAGGCCATGGGCCCCGCGATCCTCGCGCAACCGAACCATGGCTTTCATCAAGTGGTCATAAACCGTATCGCTGCCTTCATCAAAATAGGGAACTTCCGTGTCGAAAATGCCGATATCCCCGCTCTCCTTGGCGTATTCACTGAAGGCACCGATCATCCACTGGGCGCTGTCGGCGTAACGCATCGGGTCGGTCGGATGCCACCCGCGCAGGGCGAATCCGTCCTGATACTGATGACGGCACGCTTTGAGCAGACTTTCTTTGGCCTGATCCAGATCCTGATAAACAATCCCCTGCGAATTCTGCACGATGTCGCGATAGCCCTTGTAACCCCAGCGCACCCACTTGGCGCCGTACTGAAGCTGATGCTTCACCCAAGTGTTGAGCATGTAGTTCATCGACTCTTCCGGCGCCGAGATGGTGATGTTCTCCATCATTTTTTCCCGATCTGCCAACAGCGCATCAAAATGAGCATCCGCGTCCAGGTTGCCCGTGAGATAGGTTTCCTTCAACTCAGCGATCATGGCTTCGTTGCCGCAGCCGCCGATCATCATGCGGGTATCCTCCACCCCGCCGACATCCAGCGACAGCTTGAACTGCAGACAGGTTGCCGGATTAAACACCGAGGCGTAACTGCCGGTGCACCGGCCGTTTTTCACGGCACTCGGAAGAGACAAATGATTTCGTTCGCCAACAAACGCATCCTTCAGCGCATCCCAGGACTCCGCCTGCCGGTCCGCGGTAAAAAACGCGTTGTGGTTGGGAAAGTTGATCGTTTTATGCTGCTCGGCATCCTGAAGAATGAAAATCGCATTCAACTCCTTCTTATACTCGGCAAAACGGTAAAGCGCGCCGTTGTAGAGATCGACTCCACTCAGCGATACCTCGGCATAGGTAAAGACACTAAGGTTCCGTTTTTTGTCACCCCCGTTCTCAATGCGCAAATCCCAGATCTCTATCGGATTGTCACCTACCGGCACAAAGATTCGCCAGGTAACCTTCAGGTCGGATGTAACATTTTCAATCAGCTGGTAGCCGATCCCGGATGTGCTTTGATAGCTGCTATAGGGCGTATAGACCGGCGCAAATCCGGCGGAAAACACCTCGCCGGTTTCATCGTCACGGATGTAAACAATCCGCTCGTTCTCGACGATGTGCGCGATATGGCCATCCTCATTCATTGTCATGCCGTTCCCGAAACCATTCTGGTTAATACGGGTCAGATAGGCATCATTAAACAGCATGTTCTCAAACGGACGGTCCGGCTCGGCCGTGTCCAGGGTCAAAGACCGATAATCCTCAGCAAACTGGTAATTCATCATCGCTCACTTCTAATAAATATTTTAAATCAAGCTGACCGTAAACAGTATGCTAAAACAACAATTCCACCAATAGGGATAGGAGTTCGTTTTTGTAACTACCGGTTGAAAAACCGCGAAAAGGTTTGGAGTGCGCAGGCAACTGAAAGGCGGCACCGCTTTCGGTGCGGAGCATTTTTGACAGAATAATTATGGACAGAATAATTCAGTGCGGATCTGGCTTATCCACAGATTAACGCAAATTTCCTGTAGGCCAGGTCCCCGACCGGGCGCGATGCGTATCAGGTATTTGCCACTAGAAAGCGCAAAGAACTCAAAGCAGAAAGCCCCCAGCTTTTCCAATGATTGGAAGAGATTTTTCCAGGCATTGGAAAAACGAAGGTCAAAGCTTCCAAAGCTCGGAAGAATAATTAGACAGGATTACAGGATCCACAGGATACTTTTCCAATGGTTGGAAAACCGCAAAAACCGGTGTCGCCTTTCAGTTGCCACCGCACGCCATATTATTTCTAAGCCAATAGACTCCTGGCACGGCGGTGCATTCGAGACCGGCGGACGTTTCGCCAACCGACGTCATGCCGTCGGGCAGCGCGAGCGATGCATCGGCACCGGCAACGAGAACCTCCGCCGTGGTGTTGGGTGGAATGGTAAAGTTCAGCTCAAACGCATCGCCTTCCGTTTTCCAATCCACGGAAATTTTTCCATACGGGGATTCATAGGAGGTTTTGGCCCAGGTGATCCCCTCGCCGGGGATCGGTGCGATGCGTACTTTTTTATAGCCGGGTTCCGCAAATGAAATTCCGCCGACGGTTTGCGCCATCCAGTCGCCGACCGCGCCGTAGGCATAGTGGTTGAAGGAGTTCATGGCGATGTTTTCAAAGCCGTCTTCTTTAGTCCAACTGTTCCATCGCTCCCATATGGTAGTCGCACCCTGCAGCACGGAATAGAGCCACGATGGATATTCCTGCTGCAGGAGCAGTCGGTAGGCGATGTCGGTGCGTCCGAATTTGGTCAGCACCGGACACAGCAGCGGCGCACCGAGAAAGCCGGTGGAGAGTTTCCACTCGCGACGTTCCAACGCACGCACCAGATTCTCAAACACCCTCTCCTGCATGGATTCAGGAACGAGATCAAATCCGAGGGCGAGCAGGTAGGCGGTCTGCGTATCCCCGGCGATGCGCCCGTTGGGCGATACAAACTCATCGCAGAAGGCTTTTTTAATGTTCGCCGCCAGCCTCCAGTACTTTTCGGCATCATCCGCCTTGCCCAGAATGCCCGCGATGTTCGCCATCAGATCGGCGTCATAGGCGAAGTAAGCCGTGCCGATGAGATCCTGCGGCGTGGGCGCGAAGAAGATTTCCGCAGGCGAGGTATCGATCGCCAACCAGTCCCCGAAGCCCTCAAACGGCCGAATGAGGTCAGGGCTTTCATCCTCAAGGAATTTCAGGAAGGCCGCCATACTTTCGTACTGGCGCTCCAGAATGCGGGCATCGCCATAGCGCTCATAGATCACCCACGGACAGATAATTCCGGCATCCGCCCAGGCGGCGGTGCCACCCTCGCCGAATGCGCTGGGACGCAGCATCTTTGCCCACATCGGAGATGGATTCGGCCAATGCTCTCCGGTCTTGCAGACCACATCAGGCGCCACATCGGGATAAGCCCCGGTTTCGCGCTGGTCATCCGCCAAATCGCAGAGCCATTTTTCAAAAAATGTTTCCACGTTGTAATTAAAAGAGGACGCCCCGACGAAAACCTGGGCGTCGCCGGTCCAGCCGACGCGCTCGTCGCGCTGCGGGCAGTCGGTCGGCACATCGAGAAAGTTTCCGCGCTGTCCCCAGATGATATTCTGCTGAAGACGATTGATGAGCGGGTCGGAGCATTCGAAGCTACCGGTCTGCTCCATATCCGTGCAGAGCACAATCCCCGTGATGGAATCGGCACCGAAAACCGCGGTATCGTTGTCGCACACCAGTTCCACATATTGGAAGCCGTGGAAGGTAAAGTGCGGCTCAAAGATTTCTTCCCCGCCGCCCTTGCAGATGTAGGTATCGGTCGCCTTCGCTGTGCGCAGGTTGCCAACATAGACCGATCGGTCATCGTTAAGCCACTCGCCAAATTTGAGTGTAATCTTTGTGCCTCGCGGGGCAGTCACTTTGAGACGAACCCAGCCGACCATGTTCTGACCGAGGTTAAATACGTTTATGCCTGGGGATGACTCGAAGAGCTCCACCGTCTTAAGCTCGGCAATGCGGCGGATTGGAGGATTCAGCTTGCTGACCAGCTGCGCGCCGCCATCTTCATAGATGTGCGCCGCGTGCCAGCCGCTGTCGTTGTAAACGGGATTGCTCCAATCGCCCAGCTCTTTGGTGGCATCGTAGGTTTCCCCGTCATACAGGTCCGCCAGCACAATGGGGCCGTCTGAGGTCACCTTCCAGCTTTCGTCGGTGCAGACAGTCTGCGTGGTTCCATCCGCATATTCAATTTCCAGCTGAAGCAGCAGGTGCGGATCGGTGCCGTAAAATTCGCGTTCGCGTTTATAAAAAAGATAACCGCAGAACCAGCCCTCGCCGAGCATCGCACCGATGGCGTTGTCGCCGGACTGAATCTGTGACGTTACATCATAGGTAATCACCTGACGGCGCTTGTCATAGTTCGTCCATCCGGGCGCCAGCACGTCTTCGCCAACGCGCTCGCCATTAATAAACACTTCGTACAGCCCCCCGGCCGTCGCATACAGACGCGCGCGCTTAACCTCAGAGGATTCGGCCTTAAAGACCGAACGCAAATGCGATGCAGGCATCGTTTCGCTTTTCGTCCGGGGCCTTTCACCGATCCACTGCCCTTTCCATTCGCCGCGTTCGAGCAGGCCCATCTCGAAGGTGGCGGGTTCGCTCCAGTCCGTCCACTCCCCTTCCGCATTCTGAACGCGAACGGCCCAGGAATATGGGGTTTTGCTTTCAAGCTTAGTTCCATCGTACAAAACGGCATGCGATTGTGATTCCGCAACAACGCCACTCTCCCATACGACCTCGGCACCGGCCTGAACACGCAATTCAAAGGCGGACTGCTGAAAACGGTCGGCCTCCTCGCTGAGCTGCCAACTGAACGAAGGCTGCGCGCTGTCGATCCCCAGCGGATTTACATGATGATTGGTTTCTAATTTTACAGGTTTCACTGACATTTCTCTCTGCTAATTAAATTCACCTCTACAGAAGCTTCTTTCGACAGAACCATTAAAAGCAGACACGGAGTGAGGCTGACGCGAAGCGGCGGCAATGAAATGGCAATCATTTTTTCCGCACGCCAGGTTTTAATGATTCTGACATCTATTCTCGTCGCTTATCGTGTTTAGCCCTTCTTAACGACGGTTTCAGTTTCGGCTTGTATCGTTTTGATCCAGTCTTCCCAAACCTCCTGCTCCACAAATCCGACCTTATCCAGACCGAACGACTCTGCCCGTTGGGTGCACTGCCCTTTGTTCATGCCCATCGGATGAAACGGCAGCACATGTACCTCCTCTAAATGCGAATATCTGTTGGCAAGTTCTGCGATGGCCCGGAAATGATCTTCGCGATCATTGAGGCCGGGGATTATCGGGCATCGCAGAATGATTGACGCCCCCGCCGCATCCATCCGCGCGAGGCTTTCAAGGATCAGCTGGTTATCGACGCCGGTATATTCCCGATGTTTTCCCGGATCGGTCTCTTTATAATCCAGATGAACGAGATCCACATGGTGCAGCACTTTTTCGTATCGCTTCCATGGAGCATAGCCGGTGGTGTCGAGGCAGATGTGCAGCCCCGCGGCTTTAGCCTTTTGAACAAACAGGAGCAGAAAGTCGAACTGCATCATGGGCTCGCCGCCGCTGATTGTGATACCGCCGCCGGAGGTTTCATAATACGGCTTATCCTTCAGCATTTCGCTCAGAATCTCATCGGCATCGGCCGCCATCCCGGCAATCGAGAGCGCGTCATAGCTGCAGACATTCACACAGGTTCCGCAGGCGGCGCATTGTTCAAAGTCGATGGTATGAACGGGTCGGGTACCGCTTTGTCCGGAATGAGTAACCGTATGGCACTGGTGCGGACAAGCCGTAACGCATTCCCCGCAACCCACACACTTCTGTTCTTTGAGCAGCAGTTCTTTATCCCGCGAAATGGATTCTGGATTATGACACCAGGCGCAGTCCAGCGGGCAGCCTTTCAAAAACAGCGTCGTGCGTATTCCCGGCCCGTCGTGGATCGCGAACTTCATGATATCGAAATATAGATTTTCTCGACTCACCCTTCTCTCCATAAAAATCGAACCACGAAACGCTCCAAATACCCAGCCTGGAACCTCCGCAACTGAATTTAACCACAAAGACACCAAGCGCACAAAGCGAGTCTACAAGAGAACCTTAGAGTTCTTAGTGCCTTGAGCGCAGCGGGTGGTTCAAAACCGTGTTAGCCCACAACGTT
The DNA here is from genome assembly GCA_964486885.1 of uncultured Verrucomicrobiota bacterium. GTDB lineage: Bacteria > Verrucomicrobiota > Kiritimatiellia > Kiritimatiellales > Pontiellaceae > Pontiella. The sequence continues at coordinate 12,049 of CAZAPF010000036.1, read as the reverse complement.
CAACTGTAGAATGTTCGTTCGTAGATTTCTTTCTGCAGGTAGGACTCCTGCTCGACAAAGTGTCCGGTCCAGCCCGCGACGCGAACCATGAGCTCGCGATATTCTTCCGGCTTTTCCATCGCGTTTTTCAGGTCGTCTTTGTTGAGGGCGGTCATCATCAACTGCATCCCGCCGTTAGCAAAGTAGGCTTTCAGCAACATCATCAGCTTCGGACGGTTTTCTTCGGAGAAGAGATCCTTGGACAGCTTCAGGTTGTGGACGCACCCGGCATGTTTTTCGACCGGACGGGCCATGGAGTTCAGCAACGCCGTCATCCCGCTGGCATCCATTCCGGCGGTCGGGCAGTTGCCGAGCGCGAACGATACGCCTTCCAACCGGCCGTCTGCCGTGGCACAGGTGTTGTCGCCATATATGGCACCGCCGGGGTTCAGGTTGCAGTTCAGGAAAAAGTCCAGATCGTATTTTCCGGCCTTATCGTAGGCGAGGAAGTTGAGCTTGTTCGCGATTTCGCGATGCAGCTCGTCGACCCCATGGTGGTCGTTGCCGTATTTGGGCATGCGCAGGAATTCCATCCGCTCCTGTTCATAGCCTTCAAAGTTGGTATCCAGCATCGTGACCACGTCCCGCAGCGTATATTTCTGATCCTCATAAACCAGTGTGCGGATGGCATAGAGGCTGTCGGCCAGATTGGTCATGCCGAATGTTTCAATGATGCCGCCTTTATAACGGGTGCCGTTGTAGAGGGTTTCGCCGCGTCCGATACAGTCATGCGTGAGAATACTGTGCAGTACAAAGCCGGATTCTTTGGCCATCGCTTCATGCTCAATCGCATGGCGGTGCGCCAGAACGTCGTAGATGAAATCAAGCTGTTTGTAGTAGGCGTCGAGCAGCTTATCGAAGGTATCAAAGCTCTCCGGCTCCCCCTGCGCGAGTCCGCGCTGATCGTTGATCACATGGTTGTATCCGTTATGGAGAACCAGCTCCAGCCCGTGAACCAGGTTGAGAATGCTGTTTGGCGAACCGATCGTGCATCCGTCAAGATTCAGCTCTCCGCAACCCTGCGGAATATATTTTGCAGCTTCCGACTCGCTCACATGGTAGGTCTCCATGACCGACGGAATGTGAACATCGTCATTATACAGCCCGGGATGAACGGTCCCCTTGCCAATGATATCCACGGCCTTTTCAAACAACGCGGGATCCTGACCTTCGTGGAAGCGCAGGGTCAGCTGCGGCACGACTTCGCGCACCTGATCGGAGGCCTCCATGGCCGCCATGGCAAAGCGGTTGGCGTTTACTTCGTTACGCCGCCCTTTGCCGCCGATAAAAATGCGGCCGTTCGGAACAAGGCCGAGCCCGAAATAGTTCAGGTCCGATATCATCAGCCAGAGATTGTTCAGAAGCTCCTGTGCGCTCTCTTCGGTTTCAACGCCGGAGTCGATGTCGTTGGCATAGAAGTCCCCTAAATAGACATCCATGCGGCTGAAATTGCGTGTCCGGGTGGTGACCATATAGATCCAGAAAAGCTGAATGGCCTGGTGCAGCGATTCCGGCTTGTGATTGATGGCGGCAGCGAGGGAATCGCGCATTTTTTCCAGCTCACCCATCCGCTTTTCATTTGTTTCCGTCTCCAGGCTTTTTTCCGCTTTTTCAATATAGATCCGGCACAGGTCTTTAACGGTATCGAGCGAAATCAGCATGGCTTGATAGACTGAAACCTTTTCGTCCTCACCGTTTTCGGTGGAGGCATCCAGATTTTCCTGAATCTTCTGTTCGAGCCCAGGAATGCCTTTTGTCAGCAGGAGGTCATAGTCCATCGAGAACGTGGCAAGGCGCGGGTATCCCACGGCAAAGCGGACATCAAAAGCCGAGGTGGTTCCCAGCGCATCCGTAATGCTTTTCGGAAGCATTTCATTGTATTTGGTGCGGGTGGATTCCTTAAGCCAGAAGTTGATCATCCCGTCGATCCGGACATACTCATCGCTTCCGGCCTCATGCGCATCGCGCATTTCGCCCAGCGTCTGGTAGTCGAAGCAGAATCCGCTGCTGGAAAACCCGATGGTTTCCAGAAGCCAGTTATCTTCGTCGCTGCGGCTGGCGCGCGGCGTATCGTCGGCAATCAGCGCCTCCACCTTGTCGTTGCAGTAATACTCCAGCCCGATGCAGGCCATGAGGTTGTAAAACACACCGCCGGCAAACAGATGGTCGTGGCGGATGTCCCGCAGGATTTCCGGCAGCAGCGCCTGCTGGCAATAGGCCTCGCGCAAAGCTACGTGTTCATGCATGTGCTTTTTGTACACATCGGTGAACAGCGTGGCCAGCTCCAGCCGGCGGTCATCCTCCAGAAGGATCGGTTTCAGCTGTTCTTCGCGAAAATTGATAATGACATCTTCATCCTGTGCAAGTTTCATAGGTACTCCTACTTATAGTTCTCTCAAAGCAACTGACGGTAGGCCAAACACTAAACGTTCACAATGGGCATAGGAGTCCGTTTTTGTAACTACCGGTTGGAAATCCGGCGGTTTTGCATACATTGCACGAGTTTTTTCCAATCCTTGGAAGAAAACGGGCGGTTTACAGATAGACCCGGCAGCGTTCGCGGTATTGTTTAGGCGAGTGGCCCATCACCTTCTTAAACTGCCGCGAGAAAAAGTAGGCATCGGAGAAGCCCAGCGACTCGGCGATCCGCCCGACACTTTTTTCCGAGCTTAAGAGTTCCGAAGCGGCCTGGCGGATTTTCTGGCGAAGAATCCACTCGCGCGCGCTGAGTTGGAACGAGTTCTTGAACAGGCGGGCGAAATAGTGGTGGGAATAGTCCAGCAGCAGCGAAAGGTCGGAGGGGATAATCTGCTCATGGATATGATCCTGCACATAGTTGTAGAGCTTTGCCTGCTGAAATTCAGTCAGGCATCCCCCCTGCTTTTCTCCGAGGCTCTCCGCATTCAACAGGTCGAGCTGAATGCAGAACAGCAGCAGGTTGGCCTGAATGCGCTCCTGTTTATAACCGACCGAGTGCCGCAGGCACCACGCAATCGAAGAGGCGATGGATTGCAGGGGAATCGCATTTTGGAAATAGAGATAGGGCTGGTCGATGGTATAGGCGTTGCCCTCCCGATCCTGAATCTCAAAACTGAATGAATAATAGATCAGTTCTTCCGGCCAGGACAATGAATGGGGCGTTTCCGGCTGCATCCACAACACATCCCCGGGTTTACAGTCGACCTTGTCCCCATTGACGCTGCCGAAGATGGAGCCCTTGATGACAAAGTTGATCTCCTGGAATTTCAACCGCCGATCCTGACACTCATACAGCTCATCCGCCTTCCGGTACGGCACAATGATTTCGTTGAAATCAATCTGCAGACTGAAGTCGCGGAGCTTCTCAATCAACTGCTCTAAGGACAAAGGAACCATGTGTTTATTTACCACCACCGGAAAAGGGTATTTATAACGAGGGTCCTCGCCGTTTTTCAAGCTCGGCACGGATTTAATAGGCACGCTCTTCGGTGACCGGGCGCGACCTGCCCTTCTTTGCCCAAAACCGCGGACGGAAGGATAGCCGGGAAACCGCTGCCCACCACGGCTGCGCCGGAGGCACATTTCAGAAACGCTCTTCGTTTTGTAATCATCGTTACTCTCCTACTCGAATCTATTCAAGACTGCTCGAATCTTCCGGTGCAGATGATTGGGTTATGGAACCCTGCGGTTAGGTTATGCAAGAGCAGGCAAGGCATCGATGCTATCCAGAAGACAGGTTTCCTCATCATCCGGAAAAACCTTGAACAGATGACGTCCGGCCTCTACTTTTTCGATCAGGAACGGAAGCCGAACGGTCGCCGGAACCGGGGTCTCCAACTCCACTTCATAACCCGCCCCCGCCTTTTTCCAATGAATGAAAACAGGTCCCTGTACCGATTGATACGATGCCTTCACAAAATCGAGTTTATCGGTCAGGCACGGTTCGATTTCCAGGGTTTGGAACCCGTTGGAACCCGGCCGGATTCCCGCAAGCGATTCGATCATCCATTCACACACCGCCCCGAAGGCATAGTGGTTGAAGGAGTTCATGCCAACGTCGCCGAAACCGTCCTCCTTCGTCCAGCTGTTCCAGCGCTCCCAGATGGTGGTTGCACCGTTGTCCACTTCATAGAGCCAGGAAGGATATTGATCGTTCAACAGCAGTTGCAGCGCCAGGTCACTGCGTCCGATCTTCGTCAGCGCCGGGCACATCAGCCCGGTTCCAATAAAGCCGGAGGTCAGGTAGCCGTTGCTCTCCTCCAACAACTCAACCAGTGTGTCGGACACCTGTACAAAATCATCGCCATCGACCAGATCCATGGTAATGGCCAACGCACAGGCAGTCTGCGTTCTAATCAGAACCCGGTCTCCATCGAACAGCTCATCCCGGAACAGCGCGCGGCTTCTTAGCAGTTCTTCCTCAAAATGCACCGCATCGTCTTGAAGCCCGAGCGCCCCGGCCATCTCCACCATCATTTTCGCGTCAAACGCGCGGTAGGCCAACCCGATCAGGCGGTGGGGGGTCGGACAATTCATGTTCAGCCAGTCGCCGTAGGCATGCTTAATCGTGTCGTTATGGTTATTCCCCTCGGAAACGAGGTATTCCATGTAGTTCTTCATCCGCGACCAGTTGTCGCGAACAAAGGAGAGGTCGCCATACTGTTTCCAGAGGGTATAGGGACATACGATACCGGCATCACTCCAGGCGGCCACCCCGAAAATAAACATGCCCATGTAGGGCGCTACCTCCGGGTAGGCACCGTTTTCGTGCTGCGAATCGTTGAGGTCGATCAGCCACTTTTTAAAGAACTTCCGAACATCGCCCAGATAGGTCGCCGACTTGACGAACATCTGTGCATCGCCTGTCCAGCCCATCCGCTCATCACGCTGCGGGCAATCAGTCGGAACCTCCAGATAGTTGCCGCGGAAGGACCATCGGATATTTTCGAACAGGCGGTTGACCCGTGCGTCGGAGCATTCAAACGTCGCGGTCTCCTTCAGGTCCGACATCCAGACGACGCCGGTGACGGAGAGTTTGGAGTTCAGAGTTTCGAGTTCAGAGTTTCCAGTTTCAGGTTTCAGGTTTCCAGTTTCAAGTTTCCCCGGAAACCCTTCGATTTCAACAAACTGAAATCCGTGGAAGGTAAAGCGCGGCTCCCAGATCTCTTCGCCGGTCCCTTTGGCAATGTAACGGTCGATGCAGTCGGCCGACCGCAGATTGTCGCGATAGACCGTTCCATCGGCGTTGAGCATTTCACCGTGCTTGATGACGATCTCGGTTCCAGGCGGCACATTCACCTTCAGCCGGACCACGCCGACCATGTTCTGCCCGAGGTCAAACACATGGGTACCGGGCTTCGGCTCGCTGACCGACTTTGCCGGCAGCGTATCAATCTCGCGGACCGGCACCCCGGGATGGGATTCGATGAGTTCCGGCGGGGTTTCCATGCGGTTGATGAGAACCACATTATGCCATTCAGCCGGATCCATCCCCGGCTCATTCCAGCCGGGCGTCTCGTTGCGGGCGTCATAGGTTTCCCCTTCGAGCAGGTCGGCCTTCAGCAACGGGCTGTCTTTCCAGACCCAGGAAGAATCCGACACCAGCCGTTCGCGGGTGCCGTCCGCCAGTTCCATCTCCAGTACGCAGGCAAACCAGGCGTCGCGCCCATAATAGCCCTTATGGTGATTAAAGCCCCAATATCCGGCAAACCAACCCTGCCCCAACAGCGCGGACAAGGTATTGGCTCCCGGCGTCAGCGAACCGGTTACATCAAAGGAATGATAATAAACGCGCTTGTGATAATCGGTATAGCCGGGCAGCAGCTTCACATCGCCGATCTTCTTGCCGTTCAGCCAGGGTTCGCAAACCCCGAGCGCCGTAACGTGTAGCGTGGCGGAAACCACCGCCTGATCCAGAAAGAAATCCCGCCTCAACATCGGACAGGTCCGTGTCGCCCATCCCCCCCGAATCCATTCAGCATCCCACTTCATCCAATGTTTCCTATTCATATTTATTTCTAATCCGCCTAAAGGCGGAACAACATGCCTTCAAAAAAGGTCGGCTCCGCAAAATCCGCCGGCCCATACGCTCCGAACAGCCTCTACAGCGTGTACTGCGGAATCTTCATAGTTTCGCCGTCCCTCATTGTGGAAAGATGCGCATAGTAGCCGGGTACGGTCATGTTCAACGCATCGATGATTCCCACACGCGGCTGGTACCCGCGCAGGATCGAATCGATAAAGTCATGGCAGAGGTAACCGTGGGATCCGCCGTGGGATCCGGGTTCAACGCCGGGCGGCAAGGCATACTTTTTAATTTTAAGGCCGTCCTTGATCGCTTTGTGGTAACGCCGGCTTCCTTCGTGGTCGCCCCGAAAGGCTGCATCAAACCCGCCGTATTCACCGCGGATCCGTCCCGACTCCCTATAGTGGCCCTGTGAACCACCGCATATGATCATCCGGGAGAGTCCGCCCTCCACCGTTCGGAACAGGCCGGCCTCCGATCTATATATATTCCCGATCGCGTTGGGGATGCGCATCGCCTCATCAAACGGTGCCGTGCCCTGGCAGGAGACATCCACAAACGAATTGTGCGTGACGCCGACATAATACGCCGTCGCATGCGTCGGATACCACATCGCGGCCCCGTTTTTCCGCCAGTCCTTGTAGGATCCAATCCCGGATTTTCCCACAGGATGAGGATGGAAATATTCCCCCTCGGAATAGACGATCCGCCCGAACACATCGGCTGCAAACAGCTTTTCCATCGCGTAAAGGTCGTCATGAAAACAGGACGTTTCAAACATGGCGTAGACCAGATCCTTGTGTTTCCGGCAGCATACAAGCAGGCGTTCGGCATCCTCAATATCCCCGAAAAACGCGGGAACCGCCACCGCAACATGCTTTCCGTGCTCCATGCAGAGAATGGCGTGCTTTGCGTGTGACGGCGCATCGGTGGCGCAGAAGATGGCCTCGATGGAATCGTCCTTCACCATCTCCTCCAGCGACGGGTAGGTCTTTTCGCACTTCGCCTGCAGCGCCATGTCGGCGCAGCGGTCCGGGAATAGATCGCTGACCGCGACTACTTCGACATTCGGATGATGCTGGAACTCAAATTTCACCCCGAACTGACACATTCCATGCCCAACCAGCCCGACCCGGATCTTCCGGTCGGTATAGGGCTTCCACACCTGCGTTTCATCGACATCGGTTTCCGTCTGGTCGAAGCCCCGAATAACCTTTTTTTTCCTGGAAATCGCACCCGTCGCCGCAACCGTTGCGGCCGCGAGTAATGTTCTGCGTTTCAAGTCTGACATAGTACCGGCTTCCTTTAGCTCAGTAATTCCATTTGTTCCATTCACTTCCACCCGACTGCGGCCCAAAGCCGATGGTCATGGATAGCCCTCAGCTCAATTGTTCTTTATTACATTATTTACGAACAGAAATACATTTCCCATACCATTCCCTCATAGTCAACAGGAAATTGGCATAGACGGGCGGAAACTGATGCAGTGCCTCATCCTGCCAGGAGGTATAGTTATGGAAGCCCCAGGGAGATTCCCCTTTCACGCTGGGGGTCACCCCATGAATATGCTGCCGCGCAGGAGCCCAGCCGGACAGGATGGCGGCCCGGCTGGCGGAACAGAGCGGCGCTGGCGCGTACGCATCCGTAAACTTCATCCCCTCCTCCGCCAGCTTATCAATGTTCGGCGATTCATAAAAATCGCTGCCGTAGCACGCAAGATCCGTCCAGCTGGTCGGCCTGAATTTAGGCAAAACCATAATCTCGACAACCCAAGTCCAACTCTGCTGACGGGCGTTGAACCTGAATATCAGAAGATTTAAAAAGTCCGGGTTCCTCCAAGATTACTATTGACCCATGAATCAATAAGCGTACGCTATAACGTACTTGGAGGTAATATGACAACTTTGACCGCAACAGAAGCAAGGCGCCAGCTGTATAACCTGCTGGACGATGTATCCAACTCCCACGAACCGATCCAGATCACCGGCAAAAGAAGTACCGCTGTTCTGATTTCCGAAGCGGACTGGAAGGCGGTTCAGGAAACCCTATACCTTTCTTCCATCTCAGGAATGGCTGAGTCAATCAAGGCCGGACTGGCAGAACCTGTGGGAAAATGTGATTCGGAGTTGGACTGGTGAGTTGGAAAATTGTTTTCACCAACCACGCAAAACGCGATGCCAAGAAACTGTCAAAATCCGGACTGAAACCACAGGCGGAAAAACTACTCGTCGTTCTTAAATCCAACCCCTACCAGAATCCCCCGCCCTACGAAAAACTGATCGGTAATCTATCGGGTGCCTATTCCCGGCGGATCAACATACAGCACCGCCTTGTATATGAAGTTCTGGAAGACATCAAAACCGTTAAAGTAATCCGGATGTGGAGCCATTACGAATAGCTTGGTCTGGTCGTTTTTTCTCTGGCCCACACCTTGCTTTCTCACATTTTCTACGCCGCTAACGAGAGTTGAACCTCTGCTCCCCATAGAAATATCGCAAATGGTCGGGGCAGTTGGATGGCAATGCGAACCTCTCTAAAACGACTCTCCATCCAGCTCGCTACGATGTGGATGGCAATGCGAACCTGGAATCTTAAAAACTAAGTCTCGCAGTGACAATAAGTTGCATCAAAAAAGTGCGAAGCTGCGTCAAATCGACCCGATTTTCGCTTTTTGCAAAGCCATCCAGCCAGGTGGTCCTGAGTAGATGGAAAAGCGAACCAAGCCCCTTTCGGTCAAGGCCAGTCGTTCTGTATTCTTTACGGAGTCCCCGAAGGCTTCGTTATTAACTGCGAAGTTGGCAGTGCAATTCCGAAGTCAGGTATATCATCTTTGAGCCACTTGATCTTCTGTGCCCGAGGCGAACGCGTCCAACCACCACCGTCATCGGGATTATTATTGGCATGGTAGATGATCCAATCTTCCTTGCCGTCAGGACTCTTAATAAAACAATTATGCCCGGTAGCATACACCCCATTTTCCGGGGACTGCCGGAATACGGGCTCTGGAGATTTAACCCATGAATCCGGATCCATCGGATCGCTGTCTATATGCGATGTCAGGATTCCTAAAGCATAATCAGGCGTCCAGCAACCACTGCATGAATATACCAGATGCATTTTTTTGCCATGCTTCAACATCTGCGGCCCTTCATTCACATAAATCGCGTGTCGTTTCTTATCAAACGGGTAATCCCATTTACGCTCCCACTCATACTCCGGCTCTGAAAGCTGTACACGATCCGAAGAGACGGTCCAGGGATTGGACATGCGAGCAATGTATATTCGCGCAGTCTCTACATCGACCTTGGGAGACTCCCATCCCGACCAGAGCAAATATAACTGTCCTTTATGTTCAAAAGGCGAACCATCAATGGCCCAGTTGTCACCCGGATCGGTTACGAGACGAGCCTTCATATCAAATGTTCCTTCGAAAGGATCACGGTTCTTATTCTCCAGAACAAAAAGCCTGTGATTATGGTGGTTACCGTCATCGGCTGCATAATAAATATACCAAGCGCCCTGAATATAATGAATCTCAGGAGCCCAAAGACTGTTGGAATGGTCGGTACCCTCTGGAGCGGTCCAGATCACTTTCCGCTCGGCCTGATCCAAAGCGGTGATATCCCGGGTTTTCAGCAGAACGAGCCCCGGAGTTCCTCTCTGCGATTTGATGTAATAGTAATACCCATCTTTAAAAAAGGCCCAAGGATCGGGGCCAGACTCCAGTAAAGGATTGGTAAACGTCTGCAGGTTCCTCTCTGATTGCTGAATACAGCCTGTAAAAAAACCAGTACCCACGAGTAGCAGTATCAGAAAAATCAATCGCCCCTGTGTTTGCTTATTGTTCATTTCCATTTTTTCGTTCTCACCTTTTTTCATGCTTCAACATCTCCGGCCCTTCATTCACATAAACAGCGTGTCCTTTATGTTCAAAAGGTGATCAGGCCAAGGGTGCTCCGGCCAAGCGTTGCGGGTTCCGGAATGGTTTCGATCGACAGGTTGTCAAACGTTACGCCTTGCTTATCCCGCGCATCGAGACCGATGTAGTTCTGGTTCGATTCGCTCCAGGCAAAGCTTCCACTGCCCTTCGAGACGCCGTCAAAGAATACTTCGTAGTTGACGGTTTCCGCCGCATTGAAACTGCTCAGCGTAAACACGGCAGAGATCAGGCCGGTATTGGAGCCGACGTCTACCTTGCCCAGCAACCCGGACTCATCCGAAGCGGTGATCGAATTACCGAGACCTCCCCAGATAAGGCTGCCGTCGCCACGCAACATCACCCAAAAATCGGAAACAGACACGTCCTCCTCTTTATTGCCAACGCCGGAGATGCCATCATGCATTTTAGTCATGGCAAAGAGGGAAGCTCCTGCGCTATTAGCCCTTGCCTCGGACATGCCAATCGCAAACGCACCCCCTTGACCGGTGCCGTTTGACTTCATAATATCCGTTACGTTCACACTCACCCTAAAACCGCCAGCCGTCAGAATGTCGCTGTTGGTGAAGTTGTGGTCAATGTATGCGTTCGACGATCCCGTGCCTGTTGCCAGCTTCAGCTGGTTTCCTGCGATCTGGCTACTGGTTGTTTGCTTTGAAAACGGGCGGACGTAGACTCCGCCTGCCGCAAGGCTGGATCCGGTATTGTCCGTGATCCCGCCAAGGGTTGCATCAATTGCCGTCGTGTTATCGGCCCTGGTGAATGAGTCTCCGAACAACACACCCGCCCGAGCTGCCAAGGGAAGGGTCAACCCGGCTGCCATCACAACCAGACCTACCGGTATTGATCTTTTTGATCTCTTATTTATTTTCCTTCTCCATTTATCGTTTCTTTCAGTTCAATGCCAAGTTGCAACCAGGTAGAACCCCGCGGGTCCGGCACCGCTGCCGACAAACTCAATGCCGCTTGTGTTTGCTTATTGAGATATGGGAAGAGCCGGCCAAAGCGGCCGGCTCTCTCCCACGATAAACTATTTTAAATTACATCATTAAACGGCGGCGGATAAACAGGACTCCGATACCGACGGAGGCGATCAGGCCAAGCGTTGCGGGTTCAGGAATCACATCGAAGGTGATTTCCGCCAGGGCGCCTTTTGTTCCGCCATCGGTGTTATAGTAGGCGAAGCCAAAAATGTCGTCGTTGGAGAAGGTGTAGTCGATGGCGTTAGGCATCGTGCCCCCAGAATTGAACCGCTGGATACCGTCAGTACCGCTCGTGTGTTCATAGTAGAAGTCCACGCGTTTGGCTAAACCTCCATTGAGCGTGAAGCTGGATAGATTCAAGCTGTTTCCTTCATCGAGTCCCGATACGGCGAACCAGAGTATCTCTCCATCCGCAAAATTATCGGTTCCTCCACCGGGTGCCATGCCGTCTGAATCGTAATGGACTTTACTATTGGTGCCATTTGTGGGGGCCGTAGTGTCCCATGTGGGAGCATCGCGGTCGAAGTCGTATCCGGCTTTGACATCCAACTTGAATTCATCGTTTACGGTTGAAGTTCCCGAAAGAGCATGGGCCTCGATAAGCCCATTGCCTGAGACGGTGTTGCTCTCGGTATTAAGGGTCAAGAGTCTCCCGAACGCGCTGCCGCTCGCATTCGTAAATGACAATGTCATCACATCTGCCTTCGCACCCATGGATCCTGCCATGATGATCATGGATATAATCAACTGCTTCTTCATAGTTCTCCTTTTCGTTTTTACTTCTTCTTCTCTTTTCTACCGAGGACCTTACTCAGACAAAAACTATACATGATAACGAAAATCCGTCATGTCACCTAAACTAACTACGCAGGCGCAATAGGTTTAAACCGTATGGGTTACGTTATTTTATTCCGACACATCGCGTGATAAACCGCCCCGGCATATTCATGTCGTATTGACCTAGCCATAAACATTTTAAAGAATATCACTTGCGCTTGCTCTGGTACTCTGACCTTTTCCCCTCTACGTTAAAAGTGGCCGCACCTTGCGGGCACGACCACTTCTTGATCATAGGTTTACTGCGTT
>CAZAPF010000035.1:42648-50102 GCA_964486885.1 uncultured Verrucomicrobiota bacterium | reverse complement strand
CGGTATGCAACACCCTGCGTGTTTTCAAAAAATCCACGACCCGTTTCCGGGGAGCGGCAATGTAGAGGCGACGCCCTCGTCGCTTTACACACGCATAGTCTCTGCCGTTCGGCGGGAACGCGACGAGGGCGTCGCGTGTACATCCAGAGCATATGTTCTTCTCCTCGCAGATGGGATATGAATCCAAAAAACGCTCCCTGTTATCACAGGAAAAAGGGTAATACAAAACAGCCGAAAGTCAATAAACAGCAAGCTGACAAATAGGACAGGAATGGGTTGCCCGCTGATTAACACAGAAAGATATGATGAATAAGAATATCTCGCGGATGGTTTTTTGACAGGATCACAGGATGAACAGGATAGTTTATTGAAGCCGGGGGCGGTGACTCCGTATGAAGGGGTATAAAATTCGCTCAGTCCTGTAGGTTCGTAACAACACTGGAAATGTAATCGCGTGAAAGTCTTTTTTAAATCAGAAGCTTGGTTATAGGGTTAAAAACGGGCTACAATTAATTCCATGTTTGAAGCGGTAGCTATGGAGCAGAGTAGTCAAAGGTATGGGAAAGAAGATGCAGAAAATAGAAGTTCAGGGCACAGAGATCAGTGTAAATACCTCACATGAAGAGGATTATATTTCCTTGACGGATATAGCACGTCATAAAGATACCGAGCGAACAGATGATATTGTCAGGAATTGGATCAGAAACCGCAATACCATCGAGTTTCTTGGGATTTGGGAGCAGTTGAACAATCCTGATTTTAATTCCGTCGAATTCGACGGGTTTAGAAAACAATCTGGTTTGAATAGCTTTACGATGACCCCTAAGCAGTGGATCACAAAGACAGGGGCTATTGGCATTATCTCAAAAGCGGGACGTTACGGTGGTACGTTTGCTCACAAAGATATTGCATTTGAATTTGCTTCGTGGGTTTCGGTGGAATTTAAGCTTTATCTCATCAAGGAATTCCAGCGACTCAAAGAAGATGAGCAAAAGCAACTGGGCTGGGACATCAAACGAAATCTCGCCCGAATCAACTATCGCATACACACCGATGCGGTACAGGCCAACTTGATCCCTAAGGAGCTCACCCCGCAACAAATAAACTTTGTCTATGCCAACGAAGCCGATGTGCTGAATATGGCGCTTTTCGGCATGACAGCAAAACTATGGCGCAAAGCCCACCCAGAAGATAAAGGAAATATTCGCGACCACGCCAACGCCGCGCAACTGGTTTGCCTGTCCAATCTCGAAAACCTCAATGCCCATTTTATTGCCGACGGACTGGAACGCAGTGAACGGTTGGCTAAGCTCAACGGCATAGCCATTCGGCAGATGCAACTGCTGACCGATGACTCCGGTGTAAAACGATTAGGTGGAAAGTAGTGTAGAGATCCTTATGGGTTTTCACGCGGACATGTCACGCCTCGCAGGAATGAGTTGCCCGCTGATTAACGTAGAAAGATATGATGAATAAGAATATCTCGCAGATGTTTTGAAAAAGTTGTAGCCGGGGGCGGTGACCTAATCCCACTAACTGAAACGATTTTACCATCTCCGCTACACTACGATGGCACTACAAAGGGTTGAGAGATGATGTCTATGTAGTGCTCTCGCAGCAAAGCGGAGAGAGTATCCCATGCAAGTATTCCTTAAGTTAGTCGTATTAGGGCGGTGACCCCGGATTCCTGGAAAGGTCTTCTATCAATGAAAGGGCGGGGTCAGCGCCCCCACCTACAGCTACGCAATTAGGACAAGCTAGTAATAAATACTAGGGAGGTGTGGTGAAATATCCTTTAAGACTTTTTGTAACCATTTGCTCGATAGAAGAGTAGAAAATAGATATAACTTATACGTGTTTCAAAAGCGCGGGGTTAGGGAACGGGTGCTGGGGTATCGGGAAAAATAGAAAAGGAACTTTGCGTACTAACAAAGCTATCTCGGTAATAGATGACCTGGCGTTGCCAGATAATTTTCGGAACGGAAATAATGACCGAAGGAAAAGGTTCACATGTTTCTATTCCATAGGGTGATATAACGGAAAATTTTCCATCTAACCAACTGTTAGGTAAAATTAAACAGAAGGATGATATCATGATTGAAATTGAACTTCTTAAATGGTCAGCAGATAAACTCTTCAGCTTGCTTGGAGAAGAAAAAAACCGTACTGCCGAAGCTCAAATTCGCATTGCATCATTCTTTGATCAAGTTGCAGAGTGTTTAGTCAATATTGCGGCTGATTTAGAGAAGGACAGCATTCCATACGTACATGGTAATACGTTAAGGCAACTGCGAGACTCTTTTGAAGTGATCATTGCCTCAAACCTCTGTGGTAAATCCAAACTCTACAAAAAAGAAACAACCAGTAATTGGTATACTGATATAATCGATAGTCTTAAGAACGCTGATGGTGTAGACGGCCTGATCATAAATGGTTCAAAAAAACCGAAAGACAAAGCTGAAAGCATCAACAATATAAAACGAACGGCGGGAAAGTTCAGAGGAATCGCCATTAGTTTTAGAGCAGTTGGTCCATTCCCGGCAAAAGATAAGAAGAGAGGCAAACGTAAGTGAACCTCACCAGAAATTAGAGCCTACGTGTTAGTCGCCTGTTGATTAGGTTATGCACAATCCACGAGGCTCACTTTTAACGTTCATATGGCTGAAGTTTTGTCAACAGGGCAAAAAAATATTAGACCCACTTTTTTCATGTTCCGAAAAAGGGTCGCAAGACCCGCAAACCATAGGACTCCGGAGTTTTCAGGGTGAGCGGTTTTAGCCGCATGCAGGGTTAACCGCAAAAAAAACTTTAGCCCGCAGATACACGCTGATGTACGCAGATTAAATCCCTCACCCGCTCACTTTGTTTGCTAAAGGCACGAAGGCACTAAGGTATTAATATTCTAATTCTCCGTGGCTTCGTGTCTCTGTGAGAGGTTAAGAAAAGAAATTTTTTAGCCCGCAGATATACGCAGATGTACGCAGATTATATTCTCTTACTCGCGCTCTTTGTTTGCTAAAGGCACTAAGTCACTAAGGTATTTATATTTTGATGCTCTGAGGCTCCGCGTCTCTGTGAGAGATAATTCGTTATTTGGGAGAGGGAGGTGACTTTTCGAAGAACATCATGTGCTGCCAGGGGAGGTGGTCGTAGGAGCGGGTGAGCTTAAACCGGTTCGCGGTCATTTCTTTGAGGATCTGCTGCTTCGACATTTTGTGGTCTTTCTTGATCGGAACGGATTTATCTTCGGCCCGGAATTCAACCAGCACGATGACTCCTATATCCGTGAGGCTTGCCCGCATCTTTTTCAGCATCAATTCCGGTTCACTGAATTCATGATAGGCATCGACCAATAAAATCAGGTCGACTGCATTCGCCGGCAACTTTGGATCATCCAATTTGCCTTTGATGAGCGTTAGGTTGCTTATGTGGTTGGTTGCGGCCCGTTGTTTCAGCTGCCGCAGCATTTCGTCCTGAATGTCGACGCAGAGGACCTGTTTGACCGACGGGGCCATTTGCAGGGCATGGTATCCGACCCCGCAGCCGAGGTCCGCCACGACCATTTCCTGATTGAGTTGCAGTGCCCGGATCATTTCCGCTGTGCTTTCCTCTTTTTCCCGTCCCTGACGGGTCAGCCAGTCGGCCGCATCGGAATGCATGGTATAGGCAATCTGCCGGCCCATATAACCCGTCGGCTTTTTGCCGTTGATCGATCCGGCAAAGGAACCGGGCAGGAGGATGATAAACAGCAGCAGGATTTTAATAAATACCATGAGTTCTCCGGCGCATGGACTACACGCTTTGTATGCATGCCAGTATGGATAAATCCGTTCCATCCATGCATCCCTTTTTATGGAATAATAAGAATGCCGTCTGACAGCGTGTCTCACGCAAAGGTCGCAGAGGCAAGTGCTGAAAAGAAATCTTAGCCCGCAGATACACGCAGATTAAATCTCTCACCCGCTCACTTTGATCGCTAAAGGCACGAAGGCACTAAGGTATTAATATTCTAATTCTCCGTGGCTTCGTGTCTCTGTGAGAGGTTAAGAAAAGAAATCTTTAGCCCGCAGATACACGCAGATGTACGCAGATTGAAATCACTCACTCGCTCTCGTTGCTCGCTCAAGGCACTAAGGTCAGACTGTTGATAAACTGAATCCTGCAACCTGTCATGCGGATCCTGCTGAATTTAAGGGGGCAACGGGCAGAAAGATAAACGGCAGAAAAATCTGGATTACCTAGTGCTATTAAATGGATTAAATTTTTCTGCCGTAAAATATTTTTGCCCCTCTGTTTTATGTTGCTGAGATAGCTTCGCGATAAAGCCGAACTTTATCAACAAGCTCGCTCTAAGGTATTAATATTTTAATTCTCTGTCGCTCCGTGTCTCTGTGAGAGGTTAAGAAAAGAAATCTTTAGCCCGCAGATACACGCTGATGTACGCAGATTGAAATCTCTCGCCCGCTCACTTTGATCGCTTAAGCCACGAAGGCACTAAGGTATTAATATTCTTTTCTCTGATAACCCTGATATCGCTGCGTGATATTTTTCGATGTAAAAATAGGATTTATTCACCTAGGTTGCTTGGATAGCTCCTCTCCTTCCCGGCGTGCTAATCGGTGATGAAGTCTGTTGTCCTGACGTTTTGCCGATCGTTTATTTATTTCCCTCTATAATACCTTGCCCAACAGGCTGGGTGAGACCTATATACGCAGTAAGGCGTACGGTAAATCGTATAAAGGAATGAGGTGTATTATGAAATTATTACATTTAATCAGCGGCATTTTATTTCTCCTTGCCGGCGCAGTGATGGCCGTTGAAGTTTTTTCAAGCTTTGGTCCCGATAATGGGCACCTGGACCAGGCCGGATACGGTGTCCTGGGTTCTAATACGACCTCTTCCTTGGGATTTGAAGTCGATACGGCTGCTTCTTTTATTCCCGCGGAAATAACAACGTTGGATTTTGTGGATGTTGCGGTGATAAACTATGGAGGAACCAACGAGGTTCAGGTTCGCATTACGGAAGACGATGGTGGAGTTCCCGATACAAGCTTTTTGCAGGAGGTCACCCTATTTGCAGCAAGTACCGGCTCGGTTGTTCGTGCGGATTTTGACAATACCCAGGTTTTACAAGCCGGCCAGAAATACTGGATTTGGTTATCTGCCCCTGGTGATGCAAACACAAGCTGGCTTCCCAATAATGTTTCGTTCAAGTCCGAATTAAGCCAGGCATGGGATCCCGGTATCGAAGGGGGCGGAACCTGGGGTTGGACCTCAACCAATTCTGTTGCAGCGGCCTTCCGGGTGGTTGGCATCAGCTCAGCACCCGTGCATGTTGAAATCTCACTTGCCCCAAAGTTATTCTTTTCCACCAACAACGGATCAACTTATTCGATACAGGCCGCCGACGCTGTGGATGGAACTTACGCCGAAATCGGAACCGTTATAGGAGATGGGCTCTCCCAAATGTATGTTGATACGCGGGAACTTTCCGCCAAACAATTCTACAAGATTATTGAGCTTTAAATGATTTTTGCGGGGCAGAAAAGTCCTGTTACAAGCTCTTTACTTTACTTAATTCTCCATACCCGTACACTGTGTGTTTATTTTTATATACATACAGCCGGGGTGTTGGAATGGGGATGCTGAAGAGTCGATTATGGATCGCGGTCATTTGTTGCTTGCAGCTATGCGGTATGGCGTGGTCCGCGCCGGAACTGACGTTCGGGGTGCATTCGAATGATCCTGAACAGCTATTGGCTTTGCTTCCTGAATGGGCCGATTGCACCGAGGTGACCAGTGCCGGGTTTGGTCATGGTAACCGGGTTCGCATCGTGCTGGGGGACCATATCTTTTTTGAGGACGTTCCTTCCGGTCCGGCAACGGCCGGTTTGTATGTTGTTGCGGTACTCCATAATGAAGTCGTGCTGCAGCGTCAGTATAACACCTATATGAAGCTGAATGCCGGTGCCGAGCTGCTGAGCGATCTGAATGCCTTGCCCGACGGCACGTTTGTGGTGGTGGCGGCGAAGGATGAGGCGACGCGAAAATTTGATGATAACGCTCAGCTGGCGCTGCAGCTGATCGGGGCGGAAACCGGTCTGCTGGAACAGGATTTCCGGACCTCCTATTTCTGTATCGGCGCAAAGGGCATGTATGTGGGCGATGCGCTGGAGCAGGTGGGCAACCGGGAGTTGATGCACCGTGGTGCTAAAGTAGGTCAACCGGTTTTGCTCAATGTTGAAAAGGCTGCCCAGGCCAATCAGGCCCAGGAGCAGAACCCAAAACCAACAAAAAAAGTGACGAGCGTGAAAGCGCGCGTGAGCCGCAAAGACGGGAAGGGTACGGTTACCTGGTTATATCCTGATCATTTGGCGGAAGCTTTTGAGTCGCAGCCGTCGGATGAGGCGCGGCATGAACTGGGCTTCAGCGAAATGTGGAAACAGGCCGAAGCGGGGGATCGGGAAAGTATCTATAAACTGGGCTACCTGTATCTCTATGGCATCGGGACACCGCGGGATCTGCATGAAGCGGAACAGCGTTTTCGGTTTGGACTGGAAATGGGGCGCCCGGGTGGTGCCCGTTGGCTGGCCTGGGAACTGATTGAAGGCGATGAGGAAAACCGGGATGCCTATAAGGCGGCGGAGCTGGTGCTGGGGGCCCTGGAGCTGAATTATAAAAATGCGATCCGCACGGCGGATGAGGTGGCCTACCACCTGTCCGCAGAAATGGACCCGCTGGATCTGCCGAAAGCAAAAGAGATTCTGGATGCGGTCCTGTTGGTTGATCCGCTGCATGCCTATTCGTTGTCGCTTGCAGCCTATGTGTGCCAGGAGCTGGGGGATTTAGAAGGGGCATGGGCAATGGCTACCCAGGTTTTGGACCACCCGGATTCCGTACCGTTTAACCAAATGAAAGCCCACCTGATCCGCCTGCAGGTTGCGAATAAAATCGGACGCGCGGAGGAGCTGGATAAAGCGGACCTTCAGGTACCGTTAAAATTTCTGCTGCAAAAGATTCCCCGGGGTATGGTTGCCGTTGGAGCCGGTATCCTCGCGATCGGTATGCTGGGGTTGATGGTGATCATGATTATCCTGACCCGTCGGTATATTGCCACCAAAGCAGGATTTTCGCTGGCGGCATATTGGATTCTGGTTCCCGCACTGGCTACCGGGATATGGATTCATTCCCCGTCCATGATGTTTATAAGCGGAGGCCTTATGTTGCTGGCTATCGTGCTGTCGCTGAATGCTGGACTGCGGCAGGCCTATATTCCGATCTTTCCGCTGCCCTCCGCTAAAACAGTATACCGGGTGACGGGCGTGGTAATCGGCTGGCTGTTTATGATCTACCTGATCGAGTTTGCCTATGCTGCGGTTGTTGAGATGGTCACCGGGCATGAGATGAACCAGCAACTCATACTGGAGTTTTTGCGAACGAATAATGTCTCTGAC
>CAZAPF010000035.1:10924-42638 GCA_964486885.1 uncultured Verrucomicrobiota bacterium | reverse complement strand
TTTCAAGACCTTTTTCGTGATTGCCATTTTTACGCCCGTTATCGAAGAGATCGCCTTTCGCGGATATCTGCTGGATTGGTTCAGACGAAAACTTTCGTGGAACTGGTCCGTACTTATTGTCTCCATTCTTTTTGGTCTGGTTCATGGCTGGGCCATGGCGATCCCGACCGCCGTTATCGGATTTTTTGCCGCCTTGTTGCGCCGGCGGTATGACAGTCTATGGCCGCCGATTCTGCTGCACGCCTTTAATAACGGAATCGCGATGATCCTATTATGGTATTTGGGCTAGGGGGCTATTCAGTGTGGTTTGAGGACGTATCAGTAAGGAGGTTAAGGATGAAGTTATTCAGTACAGTTGCAGTTGGGTTATTGGTTTTTCTGGGAGCAGGCAAGGTGTCCGGGGAAGAAGGTGCGAAAGATCCATATGCACATCTTACGCAGGACAGCGTTGAGCTGGATCTGGATACAGGCAACCTGAAATTCAATGATGAGCCGGTAAGCCAAGAGCAACTGGCCGAACGACTCCAGCCGTCGTATTCGGTTTCTCTTGGTGCGGCATCATATTCCGGCAAGCCGCCGGTTGTGTCTTCAGGTCTTCTGTTATCTGTTCTTGAGCTGATCGACCATGCAGGAATTGATCCCGCGCTGGTGCGGATCAACCTGTATCTGCAGCCCCAACTGAAACGGAATCAATATCATCATGTTGAGGTGGAGAGAAATGGGCCCACGTACCTTAACGGTTCAAAAGTAACTGCCGTCGAACTTGCCGAAAAACAATTTAAAGGAAGCCCGTTTGTATTCGAACAGGTGCCTAAGTCGTTACATGTCGGCTATGGTCAGGTCTTGTCAGTGCTTCGTGCTGTCGGAAGCGAAGTGGAACTGGCGGGATTAAATTTTGTCGATTCCGAACTGGTTACGATTGAGGCTCAGGTTTATCAGCCCCAGTCCGATAAAGAACGGGATGTTCTGTCTGCACCCAAGGTGACGACTAAGCCGGGGAATGACGCGCTGATCAAGGTAGTGCAAAACGGATCGGGCCGCAAAACCTACCCATTGGGGACGGATGAAATTCATCAGGAGGATCTGGCGAACCTTGGAATCCGGCTGGCCGCCAAACCTCAGATAATCGGCGATCATTTGCGCGTATCCGGTGTGGCCATCCTGACCAAGATGCAGGATCGGGAGGGCGTTTTTATGGATGGAAACATTCCGGTTGCCAGCTATTCCTGTTCTAAGCTGGTCGTACCGTTTTCAGTGGTCTTCCCGCCCGGCACCGACACGGTTGATTTTTCCGCCGCTAAAGTGGACGGTAAAGAAACCCGTTGCCAGCTGAAGGCTGAGATCGTAGACAGCAGGGGCATGACCCGGAAACAACGGGAGCAGGCCCGAGCCAGAGCGCGACCCTGAAAATCATATAACGCTTGCGCTTTGATCGCTTAATCCGAAAGGCAATGGCTTGTGTAGTTTCGCTTACCCGAAGCTTGCAAGAGAAGTGAAGGCCGCCATCACGTTCAACGTTTCCCTTGCTTCGCTGCGGGTAAACGTTCTCTACACAATCTTTCTGGTGTAGCGATCGCTTAACCCCGAAGGGGAAAGCGATGTAGTTTCACATGGTTATCCGAGTCCATCCCCATTCATCCGTGGTTCTGTGGTTCTGGAACTATGCCCGGTCGATCTGCATCATCAGCGCGGAGATATCGTCTTCCTGATCGCCGTGCGACCACTCTTTTACGGAGCGGATCAAATGTTCCATGCAATCCTCTATGGTCATGTCCAGGGCGGCGTCGAGGCATGCGGAAAGCTGGCGATCGCGGAACGGTTCCCCGTTTTCATCGCCGGTTTCAAGGATGCCGTCGCAGCAGAGGAGGAGGCGGTCGCCAGCCGTGAGGTTGACGGTCTTCTGCTCAAATACGGAATCCACTAAAAGGCCAATGCCGGCACCCCTGGCGCTGAGGATTTCCTGTTTTCCCGCCCCGGAAATATGCATGGGCCCGGGATAGCCGGCGGAGATAAACGTATATTCAAGACTGCGGGTGTCCAGTACGCCATAGTGGATGGTAAAATACTGGTTGGTATCCGGATCCATGGGGAAACGCTCGTTCAGCACCTTGGCCACCGAGGCAGGGCTGGCCATCTTGTAATCGTCGCCTGCCTCCTCCCAGAGCACGGAATTCGGTGTCTTGACCGGGGTGAGCAGCTGGCTCAGCGTGGATGCCAGCAGGAAAGCCTGTACGCCATGGCCGCTGACATCCAGGATATAGAGGGCAATGTGGCTGTCATCGAGCGGGAAGACATTGAGCATGTCCCCTGCAAGATCGTCGCAGGGGGCATAGGCAAAGGAAAAACGGACACCTGGGAAATCGGGCATTTTGTCCGGCAGCAGCGATTTTTGAATTTTGGCCGCTGCGGCCAGGTTGGCTTTGATCTTGTCGTATGCATTGAGCGCGGCATCCTTGGCCACCTTGAGTTCCTCCAGTATGACATTGCGCTGCTCGATATCATCGACGATGGCTTCCGACATCTGGTTGAAGGTTTTGGAAAGTTCTTTCACTTCATTGAAGCCGCGCGCTTCCACATATTGTTGATATTCGCCCTCCGAGAGGGCCGCGGCATGGTCGCTGAGTTGCTGAATCGGTTCGACCGCGTTATGCCTCAGGAATAAATAGGCGAGCACACTTACGGCTATGGCGAGCAGCCCCAGCGGCCATGCGAGGTTGTGGTAATATTTTTCGCTGGCTTGCGCCATCCTGACCTCGCGCGAGGTCCGTGCTTCGACGCGGTCGAAAAATGCATTGATGTCAGCCATGATTTCAGCTTTCGCCTGGTGGTATTGCTCCCCGTGCAGGAGTTGCCGCGCCAGCTCCGGATCGGGATCCCGTATTACCGAATAGCTGCCACTGCCGTCATCAAACCGACCGACCATCGCGAACATCGCCTGATCCTCAAGTTTCACGAGTTCATCCGATTCCTTCTTCGCGAGTTCGAGGATGGCGAACTCCTCGTCGGTAAAGTGCATCTCCCGCATGTGATCCAGCAGGGACTGTGCTTTTCCCTCGGGGGAGGGTCTTTGTCCGTTCAGATTGACCAAATCCCAGTAAGCACGGTCATAGTCCACCGGGCGGCCGCGGATGCCATCGCGGATGTCGAGAATTTCCTGAAAATACTCGCGGTATACCGGATTGCCCGTGGCCGCATAGGTGCGGGCCATGCGGGTCAGGTCATCTGAACTCTGCCGCAGCTCATCGGCCAGTTTAAAGGACTTGTAGCGTCGGATTTCCGCTTCCGCCACATGCTCGTTCTCAATGCTGGATAACCAGAGAACGCCTACCGGTGCTGTGATCAAAAGCGCCAGCAGAACAAATGTAATAATGAAGGCCCGTTTGATAATCATTTGCTATACGCCCTCCTGCCAGAGTTTGTAGAAATTGCAGCACTTAATGTATCTCTTAACGTGTAACTTAATTGTATGTTGAGACTTCCGCAAAGTCAATCCATTGGCTGAAGGCGCTGCTCGTCGCAGCACCGTTGGTGCGGGACAGCCCTCATAGCATCTGCCGGCAGGCACAGCAAGCGTAGCAGGATCGTCAACAAATAAGCATTTCAAATAATTCTATAGCCACAGATAAACACTGATTTACACGGATTTCTTTTCTTCAGTGGCATGCTTGGCCGGAATTGTGTGTTTGTCCGTGGCAATGGTTTTAATTAATTCGCTCTAATACACCTCTGAGTTCTCTGTGGTGAAAATCCGGTCACCCTTTAAACAGCTCCAGCCGCACGGCGCACTGTTTATAGTTGGGCTCGCCGGATTTGGGGTCGAAGGCCGGGTAGGTCAGTTTGTTGATGCATTTTTCTGCAAAGTGGAAGGGCATAAACACATGATCAGGGTGAATAGTTTCAGCAATCCGGACCAGCAGATCATCGACACGGCCGCGGCGGGTGACCAGTGAAACGCGGTCGTGCACGGTGATGCCGTAATATTCGGCGGTCTTCGGGTTGACTTCCACCCAGGCTTCGGGGGCCAGCTTGTTCAGCAGATCGACGTTACGGGTTTTGGTTCCGGTGTGCCACATCTCCACCGTTCGGCCGGTATTGAGAATCAGCCGATAGTTGGAATCGGTCTCTTCCGGCAGGGCTTCGGAGTCGGTAAACAGCAGTTTGGCTTTTCCGTCGTCCGATTTAAAAATTCCATCCGTATACAGGCTGTCGCTGCCGTCGGGGTTGGCTTCGTTGCAGGGCCACTGCAAACCGCCTTGATCCATCATCTTTTCAATGGTCATACCGCTGTAATCGCAGAGGCGGCCTTTTGAAATGACTTTGATTTCCTCGAAAGCATCTTCCGAGCGGGTCCAGCCGGGAAAAATCTGTTCACTCTTTTCGAGCTGTTTCCCGAGATCCATGAAAATATCAAAGTCGGATTTAGCGTTTCCGGGCGGCGGTACGGCGGCATTGGCGCGGGAGGCACGTCGCTCGGAGTTGGTATACATACCGTTCTTTTCCCCCCAGATGGCTGCGGGCAAAACGAGGTCGGCCAGTTCGGTGGTCGGCGTCGGGTGGAAGCCATCCTGCACCACCAGCAGTTCCAGTTTAGCGAGCGCCTTTTTCAACCGGTCCTGATCGGGGAAGCTGACCAGCGGATTGGTGGCAATGACCCAGAGCGCTTTAATTTTTCCATCGAGAATGGCGTCAATAATTTCCGGATAGTTACCACCGCGCGCATCGGGAATGAGGGATTCATCGAGCTTCCATAAGTCAGCCAGCTCTTTGCGGTCGGCTTCTTTTTCAAACTTACGGTAACCGGGCAGGGAGGATGAAAAGCTGAATTCGCGCGAACCCATGGCGTTGCACTGCCCGGTAATGCTCATGGGGGCGGCGCCGGTGCGGCCAATGTTACCGGTAATCAGCGCCAGTGTATTGATCAGGCTGACGGTATCCGATCCCTGCGTGCTGTGATTGATACCCATGGTCCAGCCGAAGAACACATTTTTTCCGTTGGCAATGGCTTCGTAGGTTTCGAGAATTTTTTCTTCCGGAATACCCGTGCGCTCAACGGTGGTGGCCAGATCAAACTGAGCGGCATGTTTGGCGAGTTCTTCGTACCCCGTGGTGTGGTTATCAATATAGTCCTGATCGACCTTGCCGTTTTTAATGATCAGATGAATCAGCCCATTGAGCAGATCCACATCGCGACGGGGTTTTAAGGGAAGAAACAGATCGGCCAGCATGGCGGTTTTGGTTTTGCGCGGATCGCAGACAATCAGTTTAAAATCCTTATTCTTCCGGATATGGTGCCAGAGGATAGGGTGGTTGTCGGCAATGTTGGCGCCGGTCAGAAAAATCATATCGGCCGTCGCCAAACCTTTATAGGATCCGGGCGGTCCATCGGAACCGAAGCTTTGCTTGTAGCCCACCACGGCGGAGGACATGCAGAGCGTGGTATTGCCGTCATAATTGGTGGTGCCGAATCCCAGCTGAACCAGTTTGCCGAGGGCATAAAACTCTTCCGTCAGCAACTGACCGGTAGAGAGTACGCCAAAGCTCTGTTTTCCATATGTTGATTGCACGCCTTTGACGGTATCGACCATGTGCGAATAGGCATCGTCCCAGGAAATCTTTTTAAAGGTTCCATCCGCCTGCTTCATTAAGGGATCGGTTGCCCGGTCGGGGCTGGTGAGCGGATGATGTTCGCTCAATCCTTTCGGGCAGAGATCGCCTTCGTTGACGGGATGGTTTTTGTCGCCCCGCACGGAAACGATTTTATCGCCTTTTACGCCCAGCAGCATACCGCAGCCGACGCTGCAGTAGCCGCAGGTGGACTTGACCCATTTATCAGGAATCTTGGCCGCGGAAATGTAGCCGTGTTCCGGATCAACGCCGTAGGCATATTCCTCTTCCTTAATGTCGAGGCCGATGAGATGTTTGATTTTATTGATCATGTTTCAGTTCCAAAAAGTTTTGTCCTGCTGATAACGTAGATGCGACGCCCTCGTCGCATTATGCCTGGAAAGCCCGTATGCCGGGAAAGCGACGAGGGCGTCGGTTGGCTATCGCCTCGCTTCGCGTCTACGTTACCAATTCCACACAACACAACAGAATGCAGTACTGATCTTTTTAAATAAAAATCCATTTTCATAACAGGCTTAGTGTCCGGTTTCCGTGGCCGCGATCATATAGTTTCCGGGAATATTTTTGGGGACCACCGAGACGAAGAAGATGTAGCGGTTGATAAAGCCTACGATAGTAAACAGCCCCAGCGCCGTCAGTGCAACGGCCAGCGAACCGGACAGGTTAGTGACCGGCGTGCCGGACATGAAAACACACAGCGCCAACATGCCGGCGATGCCGATGCAGTTGCGGATCATGCGCAGGCGGAAAAAATGTTTCATGCGCATTTCCGCGCTGGCTTTCAGTTCAAAGGTTTCAGACTCCAGCCAGTTTTTGATGATGTAGGCATTCTTGGCGTGCTTGAAAATATAGGCCAATGCCGCAAACAGAGCGGTGGCCTGTGTAGCCGAAACCAGAAAGTCAACCGACGTGTCCAGGATTAGCATGGCGACCATGGCCGCAACGATGAAGGACACCGGACCGAGGATGGCGGCC
Source organism: uncultured Verrucomicrobiota bacterium (assembly GCA_964486885.1). Lineage (GTDB taxonomy): Bacteria > Verrucomicrobiota > Kiritimatiellia > Kiritimatiellales > Pontiellaceae > Pontiella. The sequence continues at coordinate 36,038 of CAZAPF010000035.1, read as the reverse complement.
ACATCGAAGAAATCGATCGTGGTTTTCCGGCTGTCCCAGGCGGGCCGGGCCGGCACACGGTAGATCATCGAGCTGCAGTAGATTCCGGCAATGCCGCAAACCACCGTGCCGGCACCGAGCAGCAGGCGCACCAGCGATCCGCCCAGCTTTGCGGTTTCGATCAGCTGGAGTCCTTCGGTGGCAAACAGGAATACAGAATAGACCATGGCCGCGCCGGCAAAGGCCGACAACCCTAGGATCTCGCGCGACAACCAGGAAGTCTTCCAGTTTTTCATGGCACGTCCGGCATAGACCGGTCGGCCGAGGTGCAAGGTGGAAGCGCCGAGCGACATGCCGACAATACCCATCAGCGTCGGGGCCAGCCAGCCGAGTACCGTGCCGGCTTCGGTCGATGCAAAAAAGAACGTGCGGATCAGATCCACTAAAAAGATGGTGCAGAACCCACCGAAACCCAGCTGGGTCAGCACGGTCATAAGGATCAGCGGTGTGTGCGGATGTTCCGGTTTTACAAACGGCTGATCCACCTTGGTAAAGGCTTCCACATCCATGCCTTCCGGTAAGGTGATTTTGGTGGATGGAATCGTAATGTCCGGTGCCGGCATGTCCGGTCCGATTCCTTTTTCCATGTGCTCATCATAAATCTGCTGCAGCGGCACGGTTTCAATTTCGATGGCGCCGGCAGGGCAGGCCTGCACACAGGCGGGGTCCTGGCCATCGGCCAGGCGGTTGTGACACATGTCGCACTTGGTTACGATCCGGCGATCCGGCTGCAACTTGGGAACGCTGTAGGGACAGTTCCAGGTGCAATAGCCGCAGCCAATGCAAACGTCATCCAAATGAACAACGATGCCCTGTTCATTAATCTCATAGGCATCGACCGGGCAGCCTTTGGCACAGGCCGCATCCAGACAGTGGTTGCAACCACTGGAAAGAAAATAGCTTTCGGTTTCGGGAAAGGTGCCCGTCTGTACTTCGCCGACCCGACGCCATTGGGTGTGGGCCGGCAAATTGTTTTGTTCAGCGCAGGCCACTTCGCAGGCATGGCATCCGACGCAGAGGTCCATATGAAAATGAAAGCGGGTCTGGGTTTCGCGGTTATCGGTCCGGAAGCCCGGAAGATCCGGCTGATCAACCGGGGTTCGTTTTTGCGGTTGAGCGGTGAGCGGGGGGTATGCCGGTTCGGGAGACCTGGAAGAACATCCTCCGCCTCCGCAGCAGCCTTCTGATGGTTTTGTTGAATTCATTAAAATCCTGGGTGTTCTGATGCATGCAATAATCCCGCGCTTAGAGCATGCAGTGTACCAACGCAGAGGTTTGAAAAGTGTAGTTTTACGGATTCGTGTAACGGCTTGTAAGGGAACATGAAAGGGCAGGGATAAAATACCGAACCCAATGAGCATTAGTAAAAACCCCAATAAAACCGACCAACATGATTACATATATGTATTTAGCGGCAGGGGTATGCAACAACTCTGTATGCTGAAAAATCCTCTACAATTGAACCTGCGCACAAATGTATGGCGAGAACCTGGAGCGACTGGAGGGCGAGGTTCCATCCGAGCCATACCGAAGCAAGGAAGCTCGGACAGAGCCTCGCCCTCTATTTTTCTCGCTTTACAACCTGATAGACGAGCGCATAACTCCGCCCCCAGGCCAATGCGTTGGAAAGCGCATCATTCATCATCAAGGCCATATTTCCGGTATTCTTCTATGGCATAGCGGTCGGTGCATCCGGCCACATAGTCGCACACCGTGCGCCAGAGGCCTTCTTCCGGCAGGCGTTCGCGGGCCTTCATGCCCATCGTTTCCGGAAACTCGATATAATGCAGGAACAGGCTGCGCATCATTTCGACCGATTCCTGCGTGGCATCTGCCACACCATGGTGGAAATAAAGGTTCTTAAACATAAAGGCGGAAAAGTCATCGAGCATGTCCTGCATGGCCGGACTGAAATCGGCTACACGCTGCCCGGCTGTCATGATGTCGCGAACCGATTCCGGTTTGAGTTCGGCCAGAACCCGGTTTGCATGCTCAACAACGTCGACCACCTGCAGCTCCAGCATGCAGCGGATGGTGGCGCGGACAAACTGGTATTCGGAAAGGTTGGGATAGCGCTCTTTTGTTGTGGAGGCCGCGAGCCGCCAGAACTCGGTGGTCTCGAGCTGCTGGAGCGAAACGATACCGGCTTCCAGCCCGTCATCCACATCGTGCGCGTGATAGGTCATGTCATCGGCAATGTCGGCAATCTGCGCTTCGAGTGACTGGTGCGGACCGATCGGGGAGCCATCCAGTTCGGCTCCGTTGATGTGGGCTTCATGCTTCAGCAGTCCGGCGCGGACCTCCCAGCTGAGATTTAATCCTTTAAAGTCGGGATAGGGTGATTCTATCACTTCGACTGACCGCAGGCTCTGCAGGTTATGGTCAAATCCTCCGTGGCCTTTCATCAGATCATCCAGCACTGCCTCGCCGGCATGCCCGAACGGACTGTGCCCGATGTCATGGGCCAGGCAGATGCATTCCGTCAGGTCCTCATTCAGTTTTAGAATGCGCGACAGGGTCCGCCCAACAGCCGACATTTCCATGGTATGGGTCAGGCGCGTGCGGAAGTGGTCGGCGGTGCCATTCACAAAAACCTGCGTCTTATATTCCAGCCGCCGGAAACAGCGGCTGTGAAAAATCCGATCCCGGTCGCGCGCAAGACAGGAGCGAAGCGGGTGGGGCGGTTCGTGGTGTTTGCGGCCGAGGCTTTCCGCACTCTTGCTGGCATACGGGGCCAGGTGGTTCTCTTCAGCCCATTCCCAATCTTTTCTCGCTTGATTCATATTGCGTATACTATAAAGAGCGTTCAGGCAGAGATCAAACGGAGAAGACCGAATGTACGAAAAAACGCTTTCCAGAAAGACGGTATATGAAGGAATTATCCTGAATGTCGATGTGCTGGATGTGGAGCTGGAGAACGGCAAAAAGTCCAAACGCGAAATCGTACAGCATGGCGTGGCGGTCGCCCTTATTCCGCAACTGCCCGACGGCCGCTTTGTTTTTATCCGCCAGTTCCGCAAGCCGATGGAACGCATCTGTTTTGAGGTGGTGGCCGGCAACTGCGACCCCGGCGAAGACGAAGCCGTTTCCGCCGCCCGCGAGCTGCAGGAGGAAACCGGCTATGCGGCAGAGTCACTTCAGCTGCTCGGACCGATCTTTCCGAGTGTCGGCTACTGCACCGAGCGGATTGATATTTTCTTTGCCCAGCTATCGGAAGAGCGCGGCGAAACTTCGTTTGATGACGACGAGCGGATTGAAACGGTTTTCGTAACCGAAGCCGAAGTAGACGAAATGATCCGCACCAACCAGATCGCCGACGCCAAAACCCTTGCCGCGTGGATGCTTTACAAAGCTAACAAGACAAACTCTTAACGCCTCTTGTTCCTTGCTGCTTGTTCATTAAACCCGTACTCTGTCTAAGAGTTTTTTTCGGGGTTTCAGAGCATGAGCATATCAGTGAAGTATTTTTGGATTTTCCTTTTCGCAGCACTTCTCAGCGGTTGCCTGTCAGCATCGTCCCCGTCGTTTGAAAAAATGGAACGTAAAGCTATGCGCGGTAATGCGGCTGCGCAGTGTGAACTTGGCCGCATGTATGAGGAAGGCGACGGGATTGAAACGAATCTGGTACTCGCTGCGGAGTGGTATGGTAAAGCCGCTGAACAGGGTTATGCCGAAGGGCAGTATGAGTACGGGCACTGTTTCCGCAGGGGCGAGGGCGTGGACACCAATATGCCGGTGGCGATCGAGTGGTTTGAACTGGCCGTTGCTCAGGGTTACCACAAAGCACAGCACAGCCTGGGGCTCCGCTATAAACTCGGTGAAGGAGTGGCAACCAACTTTGCTAAAGCCGTCGAGCTTTATCACCTATCCGTTGCACAGGATTATCCCAACGCCATGCATTCGCTTGCGATCTGCTATCGCAAAGGCGAGGGCGTTGAAACCAATTTGACCCAAGCCATTGAATTGTATCGACGTGCAGCTGAACTGGATTATGCACGCTCCATGTATTCACTCGGCTATCGCTATTCCAAGGGGGAGGGTGTTGAACAGGACGATACGGAAGCAAGCCGCTGGTATTTAAAGTCGGCTGAGAAGGATTATGATGTAGGGCAATATGTTATCGCTGGCCGTTACCGAAAGGGTGTTGGGGTTGAAACTAACATGACGAAGGCGGTTTACTGGTATCGCAAAGCCGCCGAACAAGGTTATGCGAGGGCACAGTATTCGATGGGCTACCGCTATGAACTCGGCGAAGGGGTTGAGACCAATCTGGAAACTGCAGTCTCATGGTATCGGAAAGCCGCAGGTCAGGAGTATAAGCTGGCCCTTACCCAACTTGGGCACTGCTACCGTAAGGGCAGGGGCGTGGAAACAAACTTTGTTGAGGCAGCGTCGCTTTACCGCAAGGCAGCCGAACAGGATTATCCAAGCGGCATGTATAATTTATCCAGGGCCTATGATGCCGGAGAGGGGGTTGAGAAGGATGATACGGTAGCTTTTGAATGGATGAAAAAAGCGGCAGAAGCAAAGTATGCTATCGCGCAAAACAGTCTGGGTTATCGGTATGAGGTCGGGAAGGGGTGTGAAAAGGATTTGGAAAAAGCGGTGAAATGGTATCGGGCTGCCGCTGAGCAGGACAACCGCATTGCACAGTGTAATCTGGCGTATCTTCTGAAGGAAGGGATGGCCGGGGAAATCAATCTCGTGGAAGCTGCGGAATGGTTCCGCAAATCCGCGGATCTCGGATGGCCACGCGCTATGTATAATCTAGCCAATTGTTATGAAAACGGGGACGGCGTGGATCAAAGCTGGGAAGAAGCGGCCCATTGGTTCAAGTGCTCAGCGAAAGAGAATTATTCCGCCGGTCTGCATGCGTGGGCATGGTGCCTTTACAATGGCAAAGGGACGGAAACCGATATCGAAGAGAGTGCCCGTTGGTATGAAAAAGCGGCGGATGCGGGAAACCGGTATTCACAGAATGTCCTGGCTTCCATGTATCTTTATGGTGACGGGGTGGAAACCAATGCGGCCAAGGCCTTTGAGCTATACCATCAATCCGCCGAGCAGGGCTATCCGAGTGCCATGTATAATCTGGCGGATGCCTATGAGAAAGGCCTGGGCACGCAGACCAATATGATTAAGGCACTGGAGTGGTACCGCAAGGGGGCGGATGCGGACTCGGCCATTGCGTATAATCGGCTGGGTGATTGTTATTATTACGGGCAGGGTGTGCCGAAGGATTATATACAGGCAGTCCGTCATTTTCGTTCGGCAGCAGAGTTAGAGCATATGCAGGCTCAATATAACCTGGGCTATTGCCTGTCGAGCGGTACTGGTTGTGAAGAAGATGATGCTGCAGCTTTTCTCTGGTACAAAAAAGCGGCCGAGCAGGGGCACTTCGGTGCGTGTTATGAGGTAGGTCGAGCCTATGATTATGGATATGGCATTGAGCAGGATATAGAGGAATCTGTGTTCTGGTACCGGAAGGGGGCTGAAGGGAAAAATGCACGTTCACAGAACAATCTAGCATGGGCCTATCAGAACGGAGCGGGTATTGAAACTAACCTGACCGAAGCGCTTCGTTGGTATGAAGCGGCCGCCAACAATGAATTGCCCCAAGCGCAAAACAGTCTCGGCGTTATGTATGGCAGCGGATCCGGTGTTGAGCAGGATTATTTTCAGGCGCGCTACTGGTATAGCCGGGCTGCGAGTAACGGGCATTCGACTGCTATGGGTAACCTTGCCTATTGCATGGAACATGGGCAGGGAGGCGAAAGCAATCTTACGAAAGCGCTGGAGTGGTATCATAAGGCCGGTGAAGCCGGGTATACGGCCGTACAGGATGCATTAGGCGATCGTTATTATTACGGAAGAGACGTGGGGCAAAATTATGAAGAAGCCGTGAAATGGTTTCGGATGGCCGCTGAGCAGAATTATGCCAGCGGGCAATTCAGCCTCGCTTATTGTTATTCCCGGGGACTTGGTGTTGAGGAAGACGACGTGGAAGCATTGCGGTGGTTTTTGAAGGCTGCGGAACAGAATTATGCGCGTGCTCAATATGAAACTGCCATGGCCTACGATTATGGCCATGGTGTTGAAAAGGATCCTGACGTTGCATTGCAGTGGTATATGAAAGCTGCTGATCAGGGCGTGGCCGATGCTCAAACAGACTTGGGGTGGATGTATCGGAATGGCGATAATGTTGCCACTAACTTTTCGGAAGCCGTCCGTCTTTACCGGGCTGCTGCTGATCAGGGGCATTCCAAAGCCCGGAACAATCTGGCTTCAATGTATGCAGACGGAGTCGGGCTGGAGCAGGACTATGAAAAAGCTATTGAGCTGTACCGGCTCGCAGCGGCACAGGGTAATCGATATGCGCAATATAATCTGGGCTACCGGTATCAGGAAGGACAGGGCGTTGAGACCAATCTGGTCACCGCGTTCGGTTGGTATCTGCGAGCTACGTCTAACCATTATGCCACCGCCCAGAATAAAGTAGGGGATTGTTATTATTATGGCCGTGGCGTTACGCAGGATTATGAAGCGGCTGTGGCGTGGTTTATCAAGGCAGCCGAGCTCGGGCTGGCCGTTGCTCAGTACAATATGGGCTGGTGTTATTCCCGGGGACTCGGGGTGGAAAAAAATAAAACACTGGCTTATCAGTGGTTTTCAAAAGCCGCAAAGCAGGATTATGGTCTCGGGCACTATCGGGTTGGCTTGGCCTATGCATGGGGCAATGGTGTTCGGATAAATAAAAAGACAGCTGCTGAACATTTTCAGCAAGCCGCGGATCTCGGGGTTGCCGCCGCGCAGAACGAATTGGGTTATGCGTATGAGCACGGCCGGGGAGTAGAGCAGGATTGTATGGAAGCCGTAAAATGGTATCGCCTTGCGGCCGACCAGGGAAATTCCACCGCTCAAAATAATATGGCGATCTGTTATGCACGAGGTAACGGAGTTGAAACCGATTATGATGAAGCGGTGGCGTGGTTGCTTAAAGCAGTTGAACAGGATGATGTGTCCGCCATGAATAATCTGGGGTGGTGCTACGTGAACGGTAACGGTGTAACCAACGATATGGACATCGCACTGGAGTGGTATTTGAAAAGTGCTGAAGGTGGCAACGTAAGTGCGCAGCGAACCCTCGGGGTATATTACAGTGAAGGTGAGGTGCTTCCGCTCAACCATGAAGAAGCCGTAAAGTGGTTGACGCTTGCGGCCGAACAGGGCAATGCCAATGCGCAGGCTCGGCTTGGCGTGTGCTATGAAGAGGGTCGGGGGATTGAGCCCTCCATGAGGTTGGCCGTAAAGTGGTATCGCTTAGCGGCTGAGCAGGATGATTCCACAGGTAATTATCAGCTGGGTATGTGCTTTCTGAATGGTTATGAGGTGCGTCAGAATGACCGCAAAGCAGCAGAGCATCTTCGTAAAGCCGCCCTTCAGGGGCATGATGAAGCCCAACTCCAGATGGCAAAATGTTATTTGCATGGACGCGGTGTAACCAAAAACTACCGTGCGGCCTGGTCTTGGTTTCGTGCTGCCAAGAGGTAGTTTCGAGCTGGAGAAGTTGGTTCCCCATCGATGAAGTTGCAAATGGTTTGTAGAGTTTGAGATTGATTCATGTGCTGAAAAGCGATTTTCTAACCGCTTTTCTGACATTTTCAATAGAACGGCGCGCTGAGGCGCGATCTTAAAAGGTAGGACCCTATGAGCGATAAAGCAAAGATTATTTATACCATCACCGACGAAGCACCGGCGCTGGCCACACATTCACTGCTTCCCATTATTGAAGCCTATACGGCCGCTGCCGGCGTTGCGGTTGAAACGCGGGATATTTCACTGGCCGGACGAATTCTTGCGGTCTTTCCGGAATGCCTGACGGATGAGCAGAAGGTGAACGATGCGCTGGCTGAGCTGGGCGAGCTGGCCAAGACCCCGGAAGCGAACATTATCAAGTTGCCGAATATTTCCGCATCGATCCCACAGATAAAAGCAGCCATTGCCGAGTTGCAGGCGTTGGGTTATGCACTGCCGGAATATGAAGATCCGGAGGCTCAACCCCGCTATGATAAAGTAAAAGGCAGTGCGGTAAACCCGGTGTTGCGCGAAGGTAATTCCGATCGCCGTGCGGCTTCTGCGGTTAAGCAGTATGCCAAGACCCATCCGCACCGCATGGGCGCCTGGTCGGCCGATTCGAAGTCGGTTGTTTCCAGTATGCCGGCCAACGATTTTTTCGGTAACGAAAAGTCGGTTACGGTACCCTCAGCCACCACGGCTACGATTGAGCTGGTCGGTAAAGACGGCTCCGTCACCGTATTGAAAGACGGTCTTGCGCTGCAGGCCGGCGAGGTGCTCGACAGCACCTTTATGAGCGCCGCTGCACTGGAAGCGTTCCTTGCTGAGCAGGTTGCTGCAACAAAGAATGCGGGTACACTTTTTTCTCTTCATATGAAAGCCACCATGATGAAGGTGTCCGATCCGATCATCTTCGGTCATTGCGTTAAGGTTTTTTACAAGTCGGTCTTTGAAAAGCATGCCGACACCCTGGCTGAGCTTGGCGTGGACGTGAATAACGGCATCGGCGACCTCTATACCAAGATTGAAAGCCTGCCTGCAGAAAAGAAGGCGGAGATCGAAGCAGACATTACTGCGCTCTATGAAAATGCTCCCGACCTCGCGATGGTGGATTCGGATCACGGCATTACCAATCTGCATGTTCCGAGTGATGTGATTATTGATGCCTCCATGCCCGCCGCTATCCGCGCCTCCGGTCAGATGTGGAACAAGGATGGTAAACAGCAGGACACTAATTTTATTATTCCTGACCGCTGCTATGCCGGCGTCTATGCCGAGACGGTTGATTTCTGCAAGAAGCACGGTGCATTTGACCCGTCCACCATGGGTACGGTTCCGAACGTCGGGCTTATGGCGCAGAAGGCCGAAGAGTATGGCTCGCATGATAAAACCTTCGAAGTTCCGGCAGCCGGAACGGTCCGTGTTGTTGATGCAGACGGCAACGAACTGCTTTCCCATGAGGTGGAGCAGGGGGATATCTGGCGGGCGTGCCAGGTGAAAGATGCCCCGATCCAGGATTGGGTTAAACTGGCCGTTACCCGCGCCCGCGCAACCGGTGCCCCGGCAATTTTCTGGCTCAACCCGGAGCGCGCCCACGATGCGCAGCTGATTGAAAAGGTGAATGTCTACCTGCAGGATCACGATACCGACGGTCTGGAAATTCAGATCATGCCGCCGGTTGAAGCTACCCGTTACACACTGGAGCGCACCCGGGCCGGACAGGATACTATCTCGGTTACCGGAAACGTACTGCGTGACTATCTGACAGACTTGTTCCCGATTCTCGAACTCGGCACCAGCGCCAAAATGCTTTCGATTGTTCCGTTGATGAATGGCGGGGGACTTTTTGAAACCGGCGCCGGCGGTTCTGCGCCGAAACATGTTCAGCAGTTCCAGAAGGAAAATCACCTGCGCTGGGATTCACTCGGTGAATTTCTAGCATTGGGTGTTTCACTTGAGCATCTCGCTACGGTATTCGACAACGCGAAGGCGCAGGTGCTGGCCGATACACTGGATGTGGCCAATACCAAGTTCCTCGAAGAAAATAAATCTCCATCGCGTAAGGTCAACGAGCTCGATAACCGCGGAAGTCATTTTTATCTGGCACTGTACTGGGCGCAGGCGCTTGCTGCGCAGGATACGGATACCGAACTGAAAGCCCGGTTTGCTCCGCTGGCAGAAACCCTTACTGCAAATGACCAGAAAATTGTGGATGAGCTGAATGCTGTGCAGGGCCAGCCCATGGATATCAGCGGATATTATCGTCCGGATGAAGATCTTGCGTTTAAGGCCATGCGACCGAGCGAGACCTTCAACGGAGCACTAGCAGCCCTGTAAACACTGCGCGCAAACGTTTAAAGAGCCTCCGTCAGCCGACGGGGGCTTTTTTTTGCTCACGACCCGAATGGCTCTTCCTTAAGGATTCTTCCTCGGAGCAGTGGTCCGCGATTGCCTGTATCGCGCCATCTGGCGGTTGCGCAAGGCCCGCTGGAAGCGGGCGATACGGCAATCGTAGTGCAGGTGAGACATAATCCTTTTTAAAATTACGGGTTGACAATTATAACTCTGCAAGACAGAGTGCTCTGCATAAACAAAGGAGATGGGATGAATGTATCCAGTGATGAGGCCCGGAAAACCGTTGATGAAATTGAACAGCTTATGCAGACCACGGATAAGCAGACTACAGGCGACAGTGCATTCCCGTTTTTACTTCTTTGGGGAGTGATCTGGTTTGTTTTTCCATTGTGGGTTCACCTGCATCCGCAATCCTTTAACTTTGCGTTGGTCCTTTTCCCGATCGGCGGCGTAGCGACCTGGTGGCTTGGAGTCCGTAAACACCAGCCTGTGAAAACGAAATCGGGACGGAAGGTCGGGCTGCTATGGCTGGTTCTATTTGTCTTCATCGGTTTGCTGGCTATTGTTATGAAGCCGGATACTCCCATGCACGCTTATGCATTCGGCTGTATTTCAGCGATGCTGGTCTATGTCATAATGGGACTTCTCCAGGACCGTATTTTTATTGTGATCGGAGTGGGGATAACCGTATCGACCCTTTTGGGATTGTATGTATTCATGGACATATTCTGGTTATGGATGGCTGTTACCGGAGGGGGCGGATTGTTGGTTTCCGGGTTATATCTGAAATATGGTCGGAGATGATTCATGAAGCTGAATGATATTATTCATCAGCAGGTACGCCTGCGTATCATGGCGGCGCTGGCGGCCATAGAGCATGATGCGTCCATTGATTTTTCCTACTTAAAAAAGCAGTTGGAACTGACCGATGGAAATCTGGGAGCACACCTGGCCAAGCTTGAAAATGCGAATTATATCTCCGTGCAGAAGCATTTTGTGGCCAAAAAGCCCCGTACGGACCTACAGTTGACAACATCCGGCCGAGCCGCCTTTGAAGAACATATGGCGGTACTGCGCAGTATTATCGGTGATTAAGCGGTTTCGGTCGGTTTTCGAGAAACTGACAGGATAGGCTTGAACGGATTTAGGGCGTCCATATAATTCCGCGTTCGTTAAATACAGGTAATTATTATGGGAAAAACATTATTTGAGAAAATCTGGGACCAGCACGTCGTCAAGGAACTGCCCGGCGGCGAGGTTCTGCTCTACATTGACCGTCACCTCGTTCATGAAGTAACGAGTCCGCAGGCATTTGAAGGTCTTCGTTTGAATAACCGTCCGGTTCGTCATCCGGAACTGACGTTTGCAACCACCGACCACAATGTGCCGACCGATAGTCGCTCCGAGATCACGGATCCGGTGGCCAAGGCGCAGGTTGATGCACTGGAAAAGAACTGCGCGGATAACAATATTACCTTCTACGGTATGAAGTCCGAAAAGCAGGGTGTCGTACATATTATCGGCCCGGAGCAGGGGATTACACTTCCCGGCACAACGGTGGTCTGCGGGGATTCCCATACCGCCACGCACGGTGCGTTCGGTGCAATTGCCTTCGGTATCGGCACCTCTGAAGTGGAACACGTACTGGCCACGCAGACCCTGCGCCAGAGCAAACCGAAACAATATAAGGTTGAATATAAAGGCAAGATTCCGACCGGCGTAACCGCCAAGGACCTGGTACTTGAACTGTGCGGTGAAATCGGAACCGCCGGGGGAACCGGCTGTGCCTTCGAGTTTTGCGGGGAAGCCATTGAATCGCTTTCGATGGAAGGTCGCCTGACGATCTGCAACATGGCGATCGAAGCAGGTGCGCGTTCCGGCCTCATTGCACCGGATGCCATCACGGTGGATTATGTCACGGCTGAAGACCGCCCGTTTGCGCCGAAGGGTGAAGCGCTGGATGAAGCCATCAAGCATTGGTCCACGCTCTTTTCCGACGACGATGCGGTATTTGATAAAACGCTGGTCATCGACGTTGAAAAGCTGGAGCCGCAGGTTACCTGGGGCACCAGCCCCGGTATGGTAACGGGTGTAAACAGTACCGTTCCTGAGCTCGACGGCGTACCGGGCTATGCTCCTGAAGATGTGCGCGCTGCGCTCGACTATATGGGACTTGAGCCTGGCGAGAAGATGACCGATATCAAAATTGATACGGTATTTATCGGCAGCTGCACCAACGGCCGCATCGAAGACCTCCGTGCTGCCGCGAAGGTCATGGAGGGAAAACAGGTTGCCGAAGGCGTACGCGTTTTGGTGGTGCCCGGTTCTGAAAAAGTCCGGTATCAGGCTGAGTCCGAACGTCTCGACCGCATCTTCCACGAAGCCGGTGCGGAATGGCGTTATGCGGGATGCAGTATGTGCCTGGCCATGAACCCGGATAAGCTGAAGGACAAGGAGCGCTGTGCTTCAACCTCCAACCGTAACTTTGAAGGTCGTCAGGGCCGTGGCGGACGTACACACCTCGTCAGCCCTGCGATGGCTGCAGCAGCGGCAATCGCCGGTCACTTTGTAGATGTAAGGGAGCAGGACTAATGGATAAGTTTGAAACATTTACCGGAATCGTTTGCGCGGTTGACCGTGCAAATATCGACACTGATGCTTTGATCCCGAAAGAGCACCTGAAATCAATTATGCGTACCGGCTTTGGTTCTGCGTTGTTTTCGGACTGGCGCTATAACGATGATGGATCCGATAATACGGAGTTTATTCTGAACCAGCCGAAAGCCCAGGGCGCCTCGATTCTGGTCGGCCGTAATAACTTCGGCTGCGGGTCCAGCCGCGAGCATGCGGTATGGGCGGTTGCCCAGCAGGGCTTTAAAGTGGTTATCGCGCCGATCGAAGGGGATATCCCCGGGTTTGCCGACATCTTCCGCAATAACTGCGCGAAGAACGGCGTGCTGACCGTTCAGCTGAGCAGCAGTGAAGTGGATCAGATTTTTGCGATGGCCGGGGCTGATGAACCTCTTGAGGCAACCGTGAGTCTTGAGGAGCAGAAGGTTTCCTTTAATGACGTTGAGTTTTCTTTTGAGATTGATCCAGCCGTGAAGGAAAAGCTGCTTCAGGGACTGGATGACATTGCGGAGTCGCTGTTGTCTGAAGCAGACATCACCGCATTTGAATCCGGGCACAACACGCAGATGCCTGTGGCTTAGCCTTTAAAACTATCGGAAGAACGGCTAAAAAAGAAAGCTTCCAGTTTCTGGAAGCTTTTTTCTTATACATCGGAATGAAAAACTATCTTACAGCTTCAATCTCAGCCTCTGCTGTCCGGCATAATGTTGCCGCGCTGCGCAAGCTTATCGGCGGTGATGTCAAATTGTGTCCCGTCGTTAAAGACGATTGCTTTGGACACGGGATGGATGTTCTTTATCCGGTCCTTGCTGATTTGGTTGACGGCTTCGCGGTGGCCTCTCCACTGGAAGCGCTGGACCTGCGCAATAAGGGATATCAGGGATTTATCCTTTGTTTCCTTTCTGCTTATTTTGATGACTTTGAAATTCAGGATGAACTGGTTCGGCAGGGCATTACCCAAACGGTGATGTCGAAGTCGGCTTTGGCCTCTATTCAGGCGGCCGCCGAACGGGTTGGCGGAACGGCACCGGTTCACCTGAAGGTTGATACCGGGATGGGGCGACTCGGTGTTCTGGCCGGACAGGCTGCTGACATGATGGTTTCTATTCAGGAAACCCCCGGTATTAAACTGACCGGCGTATACACGCATTTTGCAGCTGCCGATGAGGCCGACCGGGAATCGGTGTATCAACAGCTGGAAACATTTAATTCCATTCTTCCTAAAACGGGAGGGTTTCTGCGGCATGCGGCCAATTCGGCCGCAACGATTGATCTACCGGAAACTTATTTTGACATGGTTCGGCCAGGCATTGCCGTCTATGGATATCATCCATCGGATCAGCTTCGTAATCAACTGGGTCTCAGGCCATGCATGTCGGTTTTGGCCAAGCTGATTGCTGTAAAGCACGTGCCTGCAGGCAGTCGAAGCGGGTATGGACTCACACACGAGTTTCAGCGCGACAGCCGGATCGGTGTAGTTCCGATTGGCTATGGAGACGGTTATTTCCGAAACCTGTCCAACAAGGCCGTTGTGCGCATCGGAGGCCATGAAGCCCCGGTTTGCGGGCGCGTTTCAATGGATCAGATGACCGTGGATGTGACCGATATTCCCGATGTGCAGGTTGGGGCGGAGGTGGAGGTTATCTCATCCGATCCAACAGCACCGAACTGTGTGGAAAGCCTGGCACGGCTGGCGGATACGGTTCCGTATGAAATTACCTGTCATTTAGGCCATAACATGCGGCATGTCCTGATTGATTAGGCCGATTTTTTCGGTATGGACTCGGATTGTTTGATGTACTGTTGTGCACAATCCGGACACATACAGTGACTGAATTCCATTTTAGTCTGCGCCTTCAGATAATGATCCACTGTTTGCCATTTTCCTGCGTCATCCTGAATGGATTTACACTCACTGCAAAGGTTGTGAACACCGCCGAGTTCCTGAACCTGCGACAAGCTTGTCTGCAGTCGATGATTTATTTCTTCAAGCTGGGCTTCTTTTAACGATAATTTCTTTTTTTCACGACGCATATAACCCAAAGCAACCGCAGCCATTATCTGTATGCCCAGATAGGCGGGTGAACTGGAAAATGCAATATAGCTGGTTGAAACAGAAAACTGTTGATAGACCAGAGTAGTCAATGGAATCAGAGCAATCGCAGTAATTAAGCCATGAATAGCGCCCAGCAGCCATGCCACCAGTCCAACAATGCCGATACCTAGAATAAAATAGGGTTTATCGCTGGGCGCGACATACCGAAGCACCAGCAGATATAAGGCTATGGCTGCAATCGATGCAGCGTATCTGACATATTTATTCATGCATATTCCTGATTTCAGCTATCCTTTACGGATACTGACCAGGAAATGCAAGACCCATGCCAGAATCGAGACCAAACATGAGGTTCATGTTCTGAAGAGCGTTGCCTGCTTGACCTTTCATCAGATTGTCAATGTGCGAAATAACCCGTAAACGGTTGTTTCTTTCATCTACATCGACTGTCAGACTGCAAAAATTCGTGCCCCGGACATCGGCGATACTGGCCGGTGTTTTGGCGTCCTGAATCCGAATAAAACTATTTCTCTTGTTAAATTCTTTATAGATTTCGAGAATTTCATCCGCTTTCTGACCATTCAGTGTGGCATACAGGCTCGACATGATGCCCCGGCAAACCGGAACTACCTGCGCCGTGAAGGTGATTTGAACCTCATTATCCCCCAGCAGGCCAAGCTCCTGTTCCACCTCCACCACATGCTGGTGTCCTGCCAGTTTATAGGCATTCATGTTGTCGTACCGGTTGGGATAATGGAATGCGGCATTCGGTTTCTTTCCTGCACCCGATACCCCTGTTTTACAGTCACAGATAATGCTCTTCGCATCGATCACGCCTTCATCAATTGCGGGCGCCAGCCCCAGAATACAGCTCACGGCAAAACATCCGGGATTTCCCACAATCATTTGTGAGGCATCAATGTCATGCAATTCCGGCAGACCATAAACCGTTTCGGTCAACAGGGCGGGTGCTTTATGCACCGGATCCAGGCCGATGAAATTGGCATATTCGGCGTAGCGTTCAACGGATCCGAAGCGGAAATCGCCGCTGTAGTCGATCACCTTGGCGCCGCTGGCCAGTTCTGCTTCCGCGGTCTGCATGCCCACCCCGTCCGGTGTAGAAAAGAACACGACATCGTATTGCTCTTTCGTTTTCGGATCGTCCGGGGAAACAATGACGTCATCACAAAAGCCGCGCAGATGCGGGAATACATCACTCATCTTGCGCCCGGTATCCGAGAGACTGACCAGACAGCCAATTTCCACTTCAGGATGTTTTAAAAGCAGCTCGGTAATTCCGACTCCGCCGTACCCGCCTGCACCAACTATTTTTGCCTTTATCATAACGTGTGTCCTTGTCAAAAAATGTGCGAAGAACCTAAACCAGCCCAACTCCTGAATCGACACTAAATTTCAATTTGTGTAATCCTCGAACTTATGAAAATCGGTATTCTATCCGACACGCACGGTAATATTCCAACTGTAGAAAATGCTGTTAAGGTTTTTATAAACGAAAAGGTTGCTGCCGTTTTTCACTGCGGAGATATCGGCTCGACCGAAGTTCTGAACACGCTGTCATCGATGGATAGGCCGGTGCATGTTGTTTTCGGCAATGTGGATGTGTATTCCAGCGACTGGAAATATTACCCAACGAACGCGGGAATACAGATACATGGCCGCTTCGGCGAAATCGTACTGAATGATAAGCGGATCGCATTACTGCATAGCGATGATCAGCAACGGTTTAATGCTGTGGTGCAATCCGGTGAGTATGATTTTATCTTATCAGGCCATTCGCATGAAATTCACGACTATATGAAAAAGAGAAGCCGCTGTATTAATCCGGGCACCGCCGGGCGGGGATCGCCGAACACCTGTGCAGTGCTGGATTTTAAATGCGGTACGTTACAGATTTTTGAAATTTAGCTGCCCAGCTCTGGGAATGCCTCGGCAACAGCGGCGCAATTAATCACTCCGGCGTGCATGTTCAAAGCCGCGCTCCGCCCATCGCTTTTCTTCAGAAAACCTTCAAGGCCCAGATTGGCCAGATCCCGGCAATAGGCCAGGGTTGCATTGCAGAGGGCGTGGCTGCTGGTGCGTCCGACTGCACCGGGCATATTGGTCACGCAATAGTGAACCACATCATCGACCACATAAACGGGTTCACTGTGCGTGGTGGGTTTGCTGGTTTCGCAGCATCCTCCCTGATCAATACAGACATCAACGATGACCGAACCCTTTTTCATTTTTGAAACCAGATCCCGGCTGATCAGCTTGGGGGCCAGTGCGCCGGGAATCAGTACGGAACCGACCACCAGATCCGCAAGAATGGCATAGCGTTCAATGGCATGCGGCTCGCAAAATATAGTCGTCACATTCGACGGCATGACTTCATCCAGCTGCCGCAGTCGATCGAGATTGATGTCCATGATGGTAACATTGGCACCCAACCCTGCTGCAACTTTGGCTGCGTTCGAACCAACCACACCGCCGCCCAGGATCAAAACATTGGCCGGCGCAACCCCGGGAACGCCGCCCAGCAGAATACCCCGGCCCATCATGGGACGCTCCAGGCACTTTGCTCCCTCCTGAATGGATAACTTTCCTGCCACTTCGCTCATCGGGGTGAGCAGGGGAAGGTGACCTTGATCATCCAGTAGTGTTTCATAGGCGAGGGCAGAGATGCCCTGTTCCAGGCATTGGAGTGTCAGTTCCCGGGAGCTGGCAAAGTGAAAGTAGCAGAAGATTATTTGACCGGTCCGCAGCTTATTGATTTCTTCTTTTTGCGGCTCCTTCACTTTGACGATCATATCCGCTCGGCTGAACAGATCGTCTGGCGAATCGATGATCTCAGCACCGACATCCGTATAGTCGGAATCAGAAAATCCGCTGCCGAGTCCGGCATTTTTTTCAATCAACACCGTATGACCATCCTGGATCAACAACTGTGCACCCACAGGAAGCATGGCAATACGATATTCATCGGGTTTGACTTCGCAGGGAACACCAATAATCATTTTAAACCTCCCAGGCTTTGCTTCGTTCTACAGCCAGCTGCCACCGGCTATACCGGGTGCTTGCTTCATCAGCAGAGATTTGTGGTTCAAATACACGGTCAATCCGGTTGCGCGATTCGATTTCGGATGGGCTTTCCCAGAAACCAACTGCAAGGCCCGCGAGCGCTGCCGCACCGAACGCCGTGGTTTCAGTTCGCTTGGGCCGCTCAACGGGCACCTGCAGGAGGTCGGCCTGAATCTGCATCAGAAGATCGTCCACGCACGCGCCCCCATCGACTCTCAAGGCCGGCAGCGATTCACCGGTATCCTTTTCCATGGCCTGCAACAGTTCCAGTGACTGAAAGCAAATCGCTTCCTGCGCTGCCCGGGCAATATGAGCCTTGGTAGATCCGCGGGTAAGTCCGATAATGGTTCCGCGGGCCTGCGGATCCCAGTGCGGTGCACCCAGTCCGGCAAAGGCCGGAACAAGATAGACGCCTCCGGTATCCGGCACCTCCATTGCCAGTTTTTGAATGTCGGAAGAAGATTTAATGATCCCCAGGCCATCGCGCAGCCATTGAACGACAGCGCCTCCAACAAAGACGCTGCCCTCCAAGGCATAATTCACGGTCTCGGCGCGTTTCCATGCCACGGTTGTCAGCAAATTGTTTTGGGATACAATGGGTTTATCCCCGGTATTCATCAGCAGAAAACAGCCGGTTCCATAGGTGTTTTTTGCCGAGCCCGGTTCGTAGCAGGCCTGTCCAAACAGTGCGGCCTGCTGATCACCGGCAATGCCGGAAAGCGTGCACCCGCATTCACAGAGGTGGGTATCCACGGTTCCATACACTTCGGAAGACGATCGCACTTCCGGTAACAGGCTATGCGGGATTCCCAGGATTTCGAGTAATTCATTATCCCATTGAAGGGTATGAATATTAAACAGAAGCGTGCGCGATGCATTGCTGATATCGGTGATATGCAACCGGCCATGCGTTAACTTCCAGGTTAGCCAAGAATCAATGGTGCCAAAGGCCAGTTCGCCGCGTTCGGCCTGTTCACGTGCTCCATCAATATGATCCAGAATCCACTTGATCTTGGTGCCGGAAAAGTAGGGGTCGAGCAGCAGGCCGGTCTTTTCATAAAACAGGGTTTCTATGCCATCTCGCTTCAGATTCGCGCAGGTTTGAGCCGTACGTCGATCCTGCCAAACGATGGCGTTGCAAACGGGTTTTCCTGTCTTGCGATTCCATACCACGGTGGTTTCGCGCTGATTGGTGATGCCAATGGCCTGAATGTCTTCGCTATGCACACCCGCCTGGTACATTACTTTCTTTGCGGTAAACTGCTGAGTATCCCAAATTTCCTCCGGATCGTGCTCCACCCATCCGGGCTGGGGGAAATGCTGCTTAAACTCTTTCTGAACAACAGCCCGAACCTTACCTGCATGATCGAATACGATTGTCCGCGAACTCGTGGTTCCCTGATCCAATGCCAAAACACATTTCATGCTTCGGAGTATAAATTCTGTTTATCGGATTAGAAGATTTATTTACGACGAAGAGCGGCCTTGATCTCGCCCAGTTCCGGTACTTTGAGGCCGAGTGCCAGAATAAAGTAGGTGGCAATCCCTGTTGCAATGCCGAGTCCTACGCAGGCGATCTGAGCAAATTTAACGGGAAGGAGTTTTGCGAATAACGGACATGAATACTGTGCAACCAACCAGGTGGCCGTTGCCATAACCAGGCCGCTTCCCATGCAATGGAAAAAGCTACGACGGATTTTTTTCCACTCGATGTTTTTGACCCGGCGGGCCAGTAACATGCCCAGAGTCACCATGCCAACTGCTTCGGCTACTACGGTCGAAAAGGCCATGCCGGCATGTTTCCAATATTCCGGCAAAGTGAGGATGAAGATGACATTCATGATCAGGTTCAGCAATACGATGTATATTCCGATTCGCACCGGTGTTTTTGTGTCCTGCATCGCATAAAAGGCGGGCACAAATACTTTGGCGGCGCTGAATACAATCAGGCCCGGCGCATAAAACATGAGCGCGCGGGCACTGAGCAGGGTGGATTCTGCATTAAACTGCCCGTCCCATTCAAAGATAGCCGTCAGAATATCGGGAGCAAGAACAAGCAGTCCCAGGGCCGCCGGCACCATGATAAACATTAAGTGACGCATCGAACTTGTAATGGTTGATCCCATCGAAGAGTGATCGCCCTTGGCGGCATGCAGTGAAAAGGTGGGAAGCAAAACCGTACCCATGGCTGTTGCAATGATGCCCAGCGGAAAATAAATCATGCGTTCGCTATAGAATAATGCTGCGGGAGCCCATTCGCCGATCCACATGGCCAGTAGCCGGTCGATCAAAACATTAAACTGGGTAACGGCCATGCCTAATGCGGCCGGACCCATCAGCAACATCATTTGCGTAACGCGGGGATCATTCCATCGGCTTGAAAATTTAAAAGGGCAGCCAAAACGTTTAAGGGCCGGAAGCTGAATGGCTACCTGAGCTACGCCGGCCACCAATACCGCCCAGGCCAGGACTGTTGCCCGTGCAGTCGGTTCATTTCCTATAAGTGGAAAAACAATCAGCATGGCCGCAATAAGGATCAGGTTCAATAGGCACGGGGCAAAAGCCGATGTGGCAAAATGTTTGAAGGAGTTCAGTACTGCCATGGATAGTGCGGCAAGGCAGATGGTTACCACATAGGGAAACATAATTCGTGAAAGACTGAACGTGGTAAGCCATTTTTCAGAGATGCATGGGATGTTAATCCCGATGGAAAACAGCAGAAC
The DNA here is from genome assembly GCA_964486885.1 of uncultured Verrucomicrobiota bacterium. Taxonomy (GTDB): domain Bacteria; phylum Verrucomicrobiota; class Kiritimatiellia; order Kiritimatiellales; family Pontiellaceae; genus Pontiella. The sequence goes on along the minus strand of CAZAPF010000035.1, from coordinate 15,578 downwards.
GCCGACGATTGCAATGGTGGTCAGCAGTGCGGCGGTCATGGTTACCACTTTGGCCGCAAGGTCCCAGGCCGCCTTGTCGCCCTGTTTCGTTCGGGTTTCCACGAAAACGGGAATAAAAGCGGCAGAAAGCGCACCTTCGCCAAAGAGACGCCTGAATAGATTCGGGATAGTGAACGCAACAAAAAAAGCGGAAGCCAGCAGGGAGGTGCCAAAGTGATAGGCGATAATGATATCGCGCAACATACCCAGCCCCCGGCTCAGCAGCGTGAAACTGCCAACCACCCCGGCCGAACGGATTACCCTGCTATCCTTCAAGCACTGCCCCTTTGTTTTGATTGCGTTGGTTGAACGAAAAAAACTAATGTATGTCATTCAAATGAGCAGTACAAAACAGATCGGATTTTAATTATGACTCATCCAGGAACAATTTTAATGGGCGACAGCGAGGCCATTCAGGCTTCGATGGAGCAGATGATGAAACAACCCGTTGACTGGGACCTGAGCGATAAACAGGTTGAGCCGCTCCGGGAAAAGCAGACCACGATAGCGCGGCCGGCAACCATTTCAGGGCCGGGAACGTTCATGGGAAAGGCGACTCGAACCATCACATTTGAGCCAACCGATCTCGAAGGGTGGTGGTTGGACCGCACCGATCTTCCGGGATCGCTCCCGATTCGCGTGGGTATTTCGAATGTCTGGACCACCGGGCAGATCGTAAGCAATATAGTTCTGCGCAGTGGAAATCCCCACAACTATGTTCGTATGGTCGAACATCTTATTTCCCTTCGGATGGGACTGGGAATTGATAACCTGATGATCAAGCTCGATTCCGGTGATCCTCCGCTTTTTGAACGGGGCAGTCTGGATGTGGTGGAGGCTCTGGAAAGCTGCGGTAAAGTTACCCTCGATAAGCCCGTGAAATATGTAACGGTCAAAGAGCCTGTAACGGTGGGGGGGACGTACGGCGATTTGGTTACATTGGAGCCGCCGGATGATCTGGAAAACCCAAAACTGATGGTGGATGCGGCTGTAAGTTTTCAGACGGCAATCGGCCAGCAACGCATTATTTTTCCACATTGCGAAGAATTGACCAAAATGGCTTCGATCGCCCGCACGAACACCTCACTGACCAAAGTGATTTACTGCGCAACGATCGGCCGAATTTTTGCCGATGTCCGCAACTTGGGTTACAACAAGAAAAACGTCTCCATTGCCGGTAAGAAAAAATATGTTAACGAGCCGCGACTCATCCACGAAGGTAAAGCGCTTGAAGCCGTGTGGCACCGTTCCGTGCTGGATTTGCTCGCTGCCATTGCACTTATTCCCGATGGTTTATTTGTGGGTAAAATTACCTCGTATAAAGCCGGACATCGGTTGGACTGCGAGTTGATGAAACAGCTTTACCTGAATCAGGTCTTAGTGCCGCTTAAGGAATACAAAGGAGCGTAAATGAAGTCGTATCGTAAAGAGCTTTGGTTTGAAGCCTCACAGCGCCGGCAGATTATTCATATTACACCTCAGATCGAAGAGTGTCTGAGGGAGTCCGGTATTCAGGAAGGGTTGTGCCTTGTGAATGCTATGCACATTACGGCTTCGGTGTTCATCAACGACAACGAAAGCGGTCTGCATTCCGACTATGAAAAGTGGCTTGAAAAACTGGCTCCCGAGAAACCTTACGATCAGTATGCCCATAATGGCTATGAAGACAATGCCGATGCCCATCTCAAGAGAACCGTCATGGGGCGTGAAGTGGTGGTTGCTGTAACCAACGGTAAACTTGACTTCGGACCGTGGGAATCAATTTTCTACTATGAGCTCGATGGAATGCGGAGGAAGCGCGCGCTCGTCAAAATTATCGGGGAATAATCCTTACCACCAGGCTTCCATCTGTACGCCTAACGAAAGTCCTTGGGTATCTGTTCCGTAGGCAATAGGCGCAACCCCACCTTCGAACTGATCAGACCAAACGGCATACGTCACGAACGCGCGGATTGAGGGGCGTGAAAAATGTTCTGCCGCTGGCTGGATTTGCGGAGCCAACGTAAACTTTCCGAGCACACCTTCCGGGCCATCCTCCTGGTTGGTGTAATCTGCGCCGGCTTCAAATGCCAACGAGAAATAGGTGTTAAAATGGTAGACCGGTCTCGCTCCAAGCGTAACCCAATCAAAGGTTGTTCCGTTCCCGTTATCGTACCATTCATATCCGGCAATCGCCTGCAAGGAAAGGGGAGTTCCTTCATTAATGACAATATCCTCGGTAATTCGTAGACGCTGGGTGTCATCGATATCGATAGAACCACCCGAAGTAATATCAATACCCAGAGGAGCGGTTATTACTGAACGGAAGTTATCCGCAGCACCTTCGCCATATTGCACGGTAAACGTATTCTTCATTGAAGCGGTGATGGGAGATTTCAGGAAGGCGCCGGCAGCCCAGCCGGTGCTGTCTTTTATTTCCACATCTGGATTTGTATCGTCTTCGAGCGTGTCCCCCGAAAAATCAGCAATATCAAATGTGAGTTGCAGATCTCCAGCGCACAACGGAATATCGTAAAGGCGGAAGTCGAGAGTGTTCTTGTTAAAGTGATAATCGTTATCAAAGGTCGTACCGCTGGAATCTAAGTCATCAATGGAGCCGCCCAGCCATGCGATTGCCCATTTCATATCATCGCCGATCGCAACATCTTCGATTCCGCCACCGAAGCCGGCCATATCACGATAAAAGTAGTCGGTAATATGAATATCCAAATGTTCATAGAACCGGTTTCCCACCCAGAACAGGGCTTCTTTTTTCGCATCCCACACACCTCGCCCCCCAGAGTATGCCTCACGCAGTGAAGTTGTGGTGTCAAAGTCATTGTTGTCTACCGTTGGGGTAACGTATGCCAGCGTCAATACCGTGAAAAAATCAACTTCATTTTCAATCAGCGCGTCCGTACGGAAATTTTGTTTATAGGTCGCTTCCAGATAGGCCTCTGCTTCGTTGCCCAAACGATATTTTGTTCCGGCGTTCGGTGCCTTAAACGCTTCCATGGGATCGCCATCGTCATTCACTCCCAGACCCGCCCGGAAATAGCCATGGAATTCGAAGTCTCGGGTGTTTCTATCGATCAGATCATGGGTTTCGGCATAGCCCTCATTTCTTCCGGAATTTTCGAGTGCATTGATTCTGGCTTCTGAGGTTTCTTTATAGGCTTCGAATTCCTTACGTAATTCATCGGAAGCCTGATCAGCAATTGTTGAGATAGAGACGGATAGGGCAACCAACAGTAACAGCGTACGTTCCATAACATCCTCCAGATTGATATCGTGATATTATAAAAGGAAGTAAGCTGTTATCAAGAATTGAACGGATATAGCGATTATTCTTCTATAACGTAGATATAGCCGCCGCTGCGAACGCGAAAAATTCCACTGTCTAAACTGCCGTCGTCTATAACTTCGTCGATGGCACGCATCTGCTCTGCGGTTCGGTTCGGTGATTTTACGGACACACCCGCAATAACACCAAAAACGTTATAGTCCCAATCCCATTGACCGCCGATGGCCGTATCCTGCTCCCATGGAAACCTGGAAAGGTAGCCTTCCATTCCAATAGGCATTTGCGCAGGAAGGTTATCAGGAGGGTAATCTCCGGTCATTAATGAAAACTGTAAAAAAGCATGTGCAGCGGTTACGACATTACGGGCAAACCGCTTATCTCGTGAAGCCTGCCCGGCTTGCAGCATATTGGGTAGGCCGATGATGGATAGCAGACCAATGATGGCGACCACAATCATGATCTCCACTAGCGAAAACCCTCTGCTCTTACTCCTCGCACGCATAACGCTTAAAATACAAGCATTTAGGATGCCATAGCCTAACTCCCTTTAAAAACAACTTGGCAACTGATTGATCTTCTTAAGTTTGAGAATCAGGGCTGTTCGGGCGCATGGAGAAGCAGTTCATAAAGCTGCTTGTAATACCCGTCGTTTTTCATCAGTTCATCATGTGTTCCCTGATCAACCAGTTCACCATGACGCATCACCAGAATACGGTCAGCATGACGAATGGTGGAGAGGCGGTGGGCAATCACAATGCTGGTCCGGTTGGACATCAGTTTTTCCAGCGCATCCTGAATCAGCATTTCGGTCGCGGTGTCCACACTGGCGGTTGCTTCGTCGAGTACAAAAAGGAGTTCAGGATCCTGCGCCAGTGTGCGGGCCATCACCAGCAGTTGTTTCTGTCCGAGCGAAAGACCTTCGCCGCGCTCATTCATTATGGTGTCGTAACCGTCCGGCATGGCTTGGATAAAGTTATGGGCATTGACCGTTTTGGCTGCCCGGATAATGTCGTCCGGGTCGATGCCTGGAGTCTGCAGTCCTATGTTGTCGGCCACGGTTCCGGTAAAGATAAACGGATCCTGAAAAACATAGCCGAGTCTACTGCGCAGGTCATGTTTGCGGAAGTCACGCACGTCTGCCCCGTCAATCGTGATGGAACCCTGCTGTATATCGTAGAAACGGCCGATGAGATTGATGATCGTGCTTTTTCCTGCGCCCGTAGCGCCGACCACCGCCAGCACCTGGCCGGGTTCAACAGAGAAAGACAGATTCTTGATCACCCAGTTGTTTTCAACATACGCAAATGAAACGTTGTTGAAGGCAATGGTGCC
>CAZAPF010000035.1:0-10914 GCA_964486885.1 uncultured Verrucomicrobiota bacterium | reverse complement strand
GCAAGGCGGTCGGGGTTTTCCGGCTTTTCCGGATCCGCAATTCTTTCCTCTTCGTCGAGCAGATCAAATACGCGCTCGATTGAGGCCATGGCCACCTGGAAAGAACCGGCTTTATCCGATAGGGAACCGAGCGGGTGGAAAAAGTTTTTCACGTAGGCCAGAAAGGCAATCAGCTTGCCGAGCGTGATCACATCCGAACCATTCATGACGGCATAACCGCCCAGCGTCAGCGTAATCAGCACGGCCAGAATCTGACCACTTTCCATGGTGGGGAAATAAAGGCTGAACCAGCGCACTTCATCATAGTATGCCGAGCGAAGATGCGTATTCCGTGCGTCGAACTCGTCGAGTGCACTGGCTTCCCGGTTAAACAGCTGAATGGTGGTCATGCCCGTCAGGTCTTCCTGGATCAAGGCATTCAGTTTTGATTGCCGGTCCCGTATGTCCCGATTCGCATTGCGCAAGCGCATGTTGATAAAATACATCAGCGCGAACAGGAAGGGCAGGCTGGCGAAAATGGAGAGTGACAGCATGGGGCTGAACCAGATCATATAGCCCATGATACCGATCAGCATAAACAGGTCGGCAATGGATCCGACCACGCCTTCCGTAACAAAATGCTGCAGGCGCTCGATGTCGGAGGTAACGCGGGTCATCAAGGTGCCGACCGCGGTACGATCGAAATATCCCTGATGCAGGCGAAGCACTTTACGGAATACCGAAAGACGCAGGTCATACATGATCCGCTGCCCGATCCAGGCGGTCAGCAGTGCCTGCACATAACGCACACCATGTCCGACGGCTCCAATGGCAATATATAGAATGCCCAGTCGTGTGAGCAGAGCCATCCGGTCGTCAGGCGGCGCATCTGAATTCATGAGGCATTGGTCGATAATGCGTTGAATGAGCACGGGCAGATAGTTGATCGCCAGCGATGTGAACATGATCAGCACGAAAGCCAGGATCAGCCATTTCCAGTAGGGTGCGGAATAGGAGAGGAAGCGTCTGCCCTTGGTCATTGTTCTTCCTCCAGTTTTTGTTCCAGCTGCTGGAGGGTATTGAGCTCGGAATAATATCCGGGCTTCCCGATGAGCTCATCATGTGTGCCGCGCTGGGTGATTTCGCCGTCCTCGATCACAATAATTTCATCGGCATAGCGCAGGGTTGAAATACGGTGACTGACGAACAGGGTGGTGCGATCGTTCATCACCGGCTGCAGCTTCGACATGATGGCGGCTTCCGTCTGGGTGTCGACCGCCGAGAGCACATCGTCGAGCACAAGGATGTCCGGTTTGCGCGCAATGGCCCGGCTGATCGATGCCCGCTGGCGTTGTCCGCCGGAAAGGGTAACTCCGCGTTCGCCGAGCATGGTTTGGTATTGATCCGGGAAACTTTCCACATCGTGGTGAAGATGAGCGATATCGGCCGCCCAGCCAATGATGGACATGTCGGCGCCTTCTACACCGAAGCCGATGTTATGTTCCAGCGTGCGGGAAAAGAGAACCGGTTCCTGTGCGGCAAACCCGATCATGCCGCGCAGCTGGGAAAGGGATAGGTCGCGAATATTTTTTCCGGCGATCTGAACGGAACCGTTTGTAGGATCCATCAGGCGTGCAACCAGCGAAGCCAACAGTGTTTTTCCGCTGCCTGTAGGTCCGGTAATGCCCAGCGTCTGGCCGCGCGGTACATGGAGGTTGATATCCTTCAGAAAACGCCGTCCGCCGATTTCGAGGTCCAGATTGTTGAAGTCGATTGTGGCATTCAGTTTTTCCGCCATCACAGGTGCTTTCGGATTTTCAGTGATGACCGGTTCCCGCTCCAGAATGGCCTTTACACGCAACCAGCTGACTTTGCCGCGCTGCAGCATGGAGAGTACCCAGCTGAGGGCCAGCAGGGGCCACTGCATAAAGATCAGATATTGGGTAAACTGGGTAAGGGTTCCCAGCGTCAGGTCGCCGGTCATGATTTTTTTTCCGCCGACCACCAGAATGAGAATATTACCCAGCGCGAACCAGAAAGCCATAAAGGGAAAAAGAATCTGACGAATGGACTGCATACGCATGTTCTTGCGAACCAGGTCAGAATTTAAATGTTCAAATGCATGGTTGCGCCGCCGCTCCAGAGCAAAGCCTTTCACACAGCGGATGCCGGAAAAGGTTTCCTGTGAATAGTTGGAGACTTCTGATACGTGCTCCTGCAATTCCTGCTGATAGCGACGCATTACGCGCAGAACCAGAAAAAAGATGATCACCATCGGTGTAAAAACCGTAATCACGATCAGTGCCAGTTGGAGATCGGCAATGGCCATCACAATCGAGGCCATCACGATAACGAGAATGGTGCGGGCGCCCTGCAGGAGTCCCTGTCCGATAGAGTCTCGTATAATGTTAATGTCCGACGAAAGACGCGTCATGAGATCGCCGGTGCGTTCGGAGCGGTAGTATTCCTGGTCCATCAGGGTCAAATGCCGGAATACGTCGTGCCGCAGGGCATACTCAACCTTGTGGGAAAGTTTCAGCGGAACCTTCCGGAGCAACCGTGAAAAGACGACCGATACCGCGCCGATCAGGAAAAAATAGATCAGGTAGCGCTGGATCAGCCCTGTGGTCAACGTGCCTTCCTGCAGTCCGTCAATGACCCACTTAATGATCACCGGCATAGCCAGGTTACTGCCGACCGTTATAAAACCGCAAAACAGCGTGGCAAGAATCTCCATGCGAAGGGGAATGAAGTAGCGAGTTAGGCTGATGCGTGGTTTTTCGATGAATAGGCTCCGTTCAGGCGTCCCAAGGTATCGGCTTCGGGATTGAATGCAAGTCCGGTTTCCAATGTTCCGAAATGCGGGTAGTTCGGTTTGACTTTCGCAGGGGCAGAATCTATAAACGCGACCCTTTAGCTAAACAGCACTGAAACGGTCTGCTTCAGTTGGTGAGGATGAATTAATGGCATTGAGCACAAAAAAACGACTTATCTGCACTGTTCTGGACGTACGTAACTTAACGGAGTCCACGGTTGTATTACGATTTGAACGGCCTGATCTGGAATTTGAGTCCGGGCAATATCTCCGCGTGGGAATTGCCGGCGATCCGGAAATACGCGATTATTCTGTATATTCCGGAGCGAATAAAGATTATGTCGAAGTACTGGTGCGGCGCGTTGAGGATGGGCTGGTTTCCAAGCAGCTATGTGACCTCAAAGCCGGGGAGCAGGTTGAGGTCGGCGGTCCCTATGGGCACTTTAAACTGATTCATGAACTCCGCGGAAAGCCGTTACTTTTCATTGCGACAGGAACCGGTATTTCTCCTTTTCACAGCTTTGCTGAATCCTACGATGATCTAGACTATCGTCTGATTCATGGAACGGCAAAAGTGGAGGAGGCCTATGAAGCCGACTTTTACGGCGATCACTATTTTCATTGTGTATCCAGAGAAGACGGTGCCGATTTTAAGGGCCGTGTAACGGAATATCTTCGAACGCTGGAAATCCCGCCGGAAACCAATGCTTTTCTATGTGGCAACTGCGATATGATCTATGAAGCATTCGATATGTTGCAGGATAAAGGACTGCCTACTGCGCAGATTCACACCGAAGTTTATTTTTGATTTCAGATTGCCGAGTGCTGATTTTTGGGTCTGCGACAGCGTTAGTTTGTTAGAGGCCAATGCCGACTGAGTTCAGCAAAAATCGGAAATTAAAAATCTAAATTCGGCAATGGAGCGAAGCGAAATATGAAATGCTGTGTTGTCACATTGGGCTGCCAGATGAACCAATCGGATTCCGAACGGATCCGAAGCGTTATTGAGGCGGCCGGTTTTGAAATGACCGATAACGAGGAAGAAGCCTCGTTAATCGGTGTAGTGGCCTGTTCTGTCCGGCAGAAGGCGATCGATAAGGTTTACAGTAAAATCCAGAAATGGAATTCGTGGAAAACAAAACGCCCGCTCATTACCTTCGTCTCCGGCTGCATTCTGCCGGCCGACGAAGTCAAATTTCTAAAACTGTTCGATCTGCTCTTCCGTATGAACGAGCTGCCGGAATTGCCAACCATGCTGCAGCAGTGTGGCATAACCACGGAGTTTTCCGCCCGCAACCCGTTAAACGAACTGCACCGCGAAGACGAACGCACGGATTTTTGGCAGGTCGATCCGACCTACACGTCCAAATTCGAGGCCTTTGTCCCGATTCAGAACGGGTGCGACAAATTCTGTTCGTTCTGTGCCGTGCCCTATACCCGTGGCCGTGAAGTGTCCCGCTCCAGCACCGAGATTCTGCAGGAAGTGGATAGGCTGATTGCCAACGACGTCAAATCCATCACGCTGCTGGGGCAGAATGTAAATTCCTATGGGCTGGATAAACCGGACGAAGAAATTTCCTTTGCTGAGCTGTTGCGCAAAGTAGGGGAACTGGGCACGGCCAGTGGTAAAGAGTTCTGGGTCTACTTTACCTCCCCGCATCCGCGTGACATGACGCGGGATGTGATTGAAGCAATCTCCGAGTTTGATTGCCTTGCGAAACAGATTCATCTTCCGGTTCAAAGCGGAGATGAAAAACTGCTGCGTCGCATGAATCGAAATCACAGTATTGAAGACTATCTTAAAATTGTTGGCGACATTCGTGAGTTGCTGCCAACCGCTACCATTTTTACGGACATCATCGTCGGCTTTACCGGCGAAACAGAAGCGCAGTTTGAAAACACGGCGGACCTGATGAAGCAGGTTCAGTTTAACATGGCGTATATTGCGCGTTACTCCCCCCGGGTTGGCGCACGTGCTTCGCGGTGGGAAGATGATATTACGCTGGAGCAAAAGAGTGAACGCCTGGCTCGCCTGAGCGATGTGCTGAAAGAAACTTCAGGAGCACACAATCAAACTATGATTGGAAAAACCTACCGGGTGCTGGTCGAACGTGCGGATAAACGTATGGAAGGGGCTCTCGCTTCCCGAACAGAAGGTAAACTGCCGGTACGTATCGTTGATGCATCTGAAGATCTGATCGGAACCTTCCGGAATGTAAAGATTACATCGGCTGCTGCGCTATCGCTCACTGGCGAACTGGTGTAGAAAAGGTTACCGCCCGCTCAGCTTGACTATCTGCTCCAGCAACCCGATTAAATCCGGATTTGTTGCGCATAACAAAAGCGTGGTGATATCCCCGTTTTTATTTCTGCGTTCCTGATAAGTAAGTCCGGGGCCCATTGCTGTGTTAATGAAGGTTTGAGCAATGGTTGTTTCATCCCAGTCGGTAAATTCAGGATTCCGGTCTATATTTTTTAAAGCATATTCAATCAGTCGAATTTGATCCGGAGATGTGACGCAAAGCATCAGCATCAACCGTTCTGCGTCAACACTAAATGAGTTATATGCTGTGCCGTTGAGGTTTCGTAAAGCTCCTTTGCGGAATTCAGATAAGGTTGTAGCTCCATCCTGATCGATGCAGAGTTTAATGGCATTATCCAGTTTTTCCATCTCTCCTGAGCTCCCTGTATTCGTATCAAACCCTACTTATGTGAGATCACATCTGTTTTAAAATGCAGCCTATTAAAGGCTTATGTGAGTTAATGCATAATAAGTTTTACATTGAAAGATAAATGTTGGGTGCTTTTCTAATGTATACAGAGCGGGATGTAAAAAAAGCAGCCCGTATGGACTGCCTTTTTACACGCTATCGAGAGAGGAACTCTTAGATGATTGCGTTGATTTCGCCTTCGGCCTGAGCCCAGTATTCGGCAGGATCTTTTTGGAACCCGTCGTTTACTGCAGCGAAGTATGCCGCCTGTTCGATCATGGAATAGACCTGTTCAGCAGTGTATTTCACTTTTTTAGCAACGGGCTTTTTCTTGGCTGGCGCTTTTTTAGCGGGAGCTTTCTTTGCAACAGCCTTTTTCGCCGGAGCCTTTTTTACAGCGGCTTTTTTCTTCGCAGCGGCTTTTTTGGCCGGAGCTTTCTTTGCAACAGCTTTTTTAGCCGGAGCCTTTTTTGCAGCGGCTTTTTTCTTCGCCGGCGCGTTTTTTTGAAACGCGTTTTTAGGGGGAGCGTTCTTGGGAGCGGCCGTTTTTTGCGGGTGTTTTTTATGAGTTTTCTTTGCAGCCATTTTTTTCTCCTGGATTTTTTTAACACGCTTTTTGCTACGTGATGCGGGTACGTGTAGCCACTTCATCCCGACTTGTAAACACTTCCTTTAATAAATTTGTGTTTAGGAAAGGGTATGTTGTGTAATGTTAGTGCTTGCATTTTTTAAAGAGCACGACCGTTAGTAAAAAGCACTACCTAAGCAGGGGATACATCATGGCGTTTCACGGGGATAAAAAAGAGGGCACCTGGCTGCTGGCCAATGCTGAAAATAAATTAAAAAACTGGCTGGTTCCTAAAGTGCCGAAAGGTATCGAAACCTATCACCTCACAATGACCACATTGCTTTGGTGTGCGATGATTATCGGATTCAGCTTTCTGGCTAATTACTGGATTCATTTTCTCTGGGTGGTTTCGTTTGCGATATTCGGTCAGTACATTACGGATCTGCTTGATGGCGAGGTGGGCCGGCGGCGCAACACAGGGTTGATTAAGTGGGGGTACTATATGGATCATTTTCTTGATTACCTCTTTCTCTGTTCGATCCTGATCGGTTACGGCCTGATGGTTGAAGATCATAATAAATATCTGCTGTTCTATATTCTGGCACTCTTTGGGGCCTTCATGGTGAATTCATTTCTCTCCTTTGCGGCAACGGGAGCATTTAAAATTGCATATATGGGTGTAGGACCAACCGAAGTTCGGCTGATCTTTATTATCGCCAACACCCTGATCATTATCTTTGCAGACCAATTTGAGGTTGCCCGTGTGCTGCCGATTGTTTTGGCGGGGGCAACCTTTGCTTTGTTTGTGACGGTGTATCAAACGCAGAAAATGTTGTGGAAAATAGACATGGACAACAAGCGCAAGGCAAATGAAGAATAGCCTCTACCAATCGTTATGCTCACCGCGTCCGAAACGATAAATTATCCCTAAATTAAACTGCTGATCATAGGTTTTATCGCCGGGGCTGTAATAATTAATCCAGTCTGCATTCAGCGCCCATTTGCGATGCAGTTGCCAGTGGGCACCAAGACCGCCGTTCCATTGGAACACTGTTAAATTATTGTCCCGTTCCCAGACCTGTTCGCCAAGTCCGGCTGTGACATATGGCCTGAAATTGTGTTTTGCATTAAGATAGATCTGGGTATCCAGACTGTAGTTTTCATAGTCAACGGGATTACCCGACACCTTGTCTTCAAGCTCCGTCCACGCATACCCGAAACGAAGTGAAAACCGTGGATTAAAATAGAGTCCCATGGTCAGCTTGGTATAGCTGTCGTCTTGAAGTTCCCATTTATCATCCAGCTTTGTATATCCCTGGCCGGCACTGATCCCGACGATCCCTGTATCTACAGGATCCTCTAAATCATCCATACTCAGAATGCGGGATGTTTCTTTCGGCCCGGCCGCCCCAATGGGAATGCGGACATGCAGATATACCTGATGGTCGGTTTTATCGCCGTGTTCAACCGGTACATAAGAAAAATAACCGTAGCCGGCTTTAACGATATTTCGCCGTGTAACGTGGTTTACAAACTGGCCGGTGCTGTCGACCGGATCCAGCAGGAACAGGGAAAGGCCGCCAATAAATCCGGAACCCAGTACTTCATTTTGATTGTCCCGGATTTTCTTTTCAGTGCGGTATGCCCATTCTCCGTAGACCCAGCCGGCCAGCGGTGTGAACACCAGATCCTGAATGGATGGGACTTCAGCAAAGGCCTCGATACCGTATTCCCAGTAAAAGGTCGACATGAGCGTTGTGTAGACGAAGGCATCCCATTGGCGATAACCTGACTTGCGCGCCACCTGATAATACACGCCGCCGAAATAGGTGTGGCCGATATAATTATACGCCCATTTGTTACGGTCCCATTCAGGGCCTTCGCTAACATTATCAACCCAATCATCAAATATATTGGCATCGCTTTCCCAGCCGGTGGATTCCTGAGGAAGAATAGCCAGCACACCGATTACGCCGAATCCGTAGATGAATATGGATTTAGTTTGTGACCAGGCGCGGGCGCCATCGGCACCATAGTCCGGACGGATCAGCCGTGTAGAATAAGGTTTATCAAACTGCGACAGAACCGGGGTCGGTCGATAGTATTCCCCCGCTGGGGCAGCTGATTCATTCCTGTTGGTTTGTCCGAATGCTGTAAGCTGATTAGCTGTTCCGAAGCAAATGAACAAAATAACCAGAAATTTTGCTGATCTCATAACTGCTCACATCCTCTATCCGCATACATACCACAAAATACATTATAATCAATACACCTATAAATATGCCGTTGAAGTTTGGCTGCGGTACGATATTCTCGGAGCATGTTAAAAAATAAACGTTTACTTCTGCTACCTTTGTTTTTTGTCCTACTGACTGTGGTCGTGCTGGGTATGAAGATCGCCTTTCCCATGCACCGGATTCTTGCTTTTGTATTGCTGGGGATCGGTACTGTTCCTCTGATCATCTCTTATCGGATAAACCGCCGGCTGCTGCATGTCCAAAAGGCGATCATCAAAAAAAAGTCCCGCCCGTTCATTCCACACACTGCAGTAGCTCTCATTCTGCTTTTGGCGTTCTATGTTACATGGGCGCTATTTCCGGTCGAAAAAAGCCCTCTCGTTGATATGACACCGGATGAATTACGCGGGGAAATACAGGCGGATCTGGATAGCTATCGCATGTTATGTAAAACGGCCGATGACCTTGTTGCCGCTTTCAGGAAAAACGGTTTGCTTGAACGCGATGTAACGGATCTGACCAATACAGAACGGGAAACCATTCGAAGTCTGTGGCGCGACGGCGCCATGGCCTTTGTTGAATTTGACCTGCTTAAAGGGAAATATCGCGGCTTTTATCAAGTCGATTATGTGGCAGAGCCTCAGCTGCACAGCGATGCTTTTCTTTTGGCCTACATGGCCTACATGGCCCAGTACAATGCATGCCTTCAGCTGATTGACCAGGTTGGCAAGAATGACTTTATGGAAACATTGCTGAACGAGGAAGGTGAGGGGATACCTGCGGAAAGTTATTTTTTCATGAAACAGCGGCTGACTAATCCAAGTGTCGTACTCCGTATGAATGCGGCGGCGGCCTACTATGAACTGGTTAAGAAAGACACCACGCTTGATTCAGTACTGGTCTCCGACTTTAAGGTCCGCAGGAAAAATTTTGTTCGGAACCTGGGGCAGCATGCGGATATTTTTATCGAAAATCCTCTGGCGGTTCTCGAACGCGCTGCTTTTGAAACCATGCTGCCGGTTCAGAAAAATGTTGCTGTTCAAATGAGCTACATCCGCACGGCAAAGCGGGATTATCTTATCACTCCGGAAATTCTGGAGAAGCAACTGCCTAAAATCGAGCCGGGCGACATTCTGATTCAACGGCGAAACTGGCACATGACCAATATCGGTATTCCGGGATTCTGGCCTCATGTCGCGCTCTACGTTGGTACGCCGCAGGAAATGGAAACTTATTTTAGTGAACTGGGCTTTGAGCCGTTGAAAACCATTAAGGCGCTCTACCCTGATGCATATCATGCATGGGAACAGTCAAGTGAGGATGGTTTTCCTGTTCGCGTCATCGAGGCTATTCGCCCGGGGGTTGTTTTCCAATCGTTGGAAACCAGTGCGCGGTGCGATTACCTGGGGGTGATTCGTACAAACCTCTCCAAAGGAGAAAAGTTTAAGTCGCTAATGGATGCCTTTTCGCACTTTGGAAAAGCGTATGACTTGAATTTTGATTTCACCACGGACAATGCATTGGTCTGTTCCGAGTTGGTCTATAAGGCGTATAAATCGTCTGGTAAGTTGCCGTTGAAGCCCGAGGTGGTCAGTGGGCGCAGGTTGCTTCCTCCAAATCGCCTGGCAGAACAGGCCGTAGCTGAAATGGGTGATGACAAAGCCTTCTCCTTTGTCCTGTTTCTGGATGCGGTTGAAAAAAATGATTCCATTATTGAGCGGGATGCTGATGCATTTACGGCCAGCTGGAAACGGCCGAAATGGGATGTAATGCAGAAGTAGCAATCTACGCACCGCTTATATTTATCTTGTGCATTTTTCGATTGGAGATAGCCTAAGTTTATAAATATTACTGCATTTGTACTATTTATATAGGGAGGCTCTATGAATTCAGCAACAAGTTGCATGTCACTTCACGTCACGACCCTGATTTCAATATTCCTGTTCAGTGGCAATATTCAGGGCGATCTCCTATCGCAAGTGGATACATTTGACTCCGGTGTCATGAGTTGGGGAGGAGGAACGCAGGCTGGTGGGCCAGGGCCCATTCATGTCGCTTCCGGCGGTCCGGACGGGGGTGGGTTTGTCAGAATAAGCCATACTGGTTTTCATGTTGGCACGAAGAATACCAGTCAGTGGTCTGGCAACTATCTAGCTGGCGGTGTGACCGGCATAACCATGGATTTGAAGCATTTGTCAGGAGATCCGTTAAATGTGCGGCTAGTTCTTTTCGGGGCAGGTGGTTTGTGGGCGACCACGGGATTGCAGGCGGTTGGGGGGGAGCTGGAGTAAGCATACGTTCGGGGTGACATCCAGTGATCTGGTTCATGTAAATGGAGGAACCGGCCAGCTGGACGATACTATGAGTGACGTATCTACACTTTTAATCAGACACGACTCATTGATACCGACTCCTCAGGCAGGACATCCTCCTCATGTAACTGCTGCAATGGGAGTCGACAATATAGATGCCATACCTGAACCAGCCACACTTGCGTATTTAATGATTGGCGGAATCGGTGCGTTCATTGCCAGAAGGCATAACGTGGGCTGCGGTTGACCCCGATTTTAGGACCACTGGCTTAAGTGGAATCTGCGCCCTTAA
>CAZAPF010000034.1:0-52667 GCA_964486885.1 uncultured Verrucomicrobiota bacterium | reverse complement strand
TCTCTGCGTTCCTTTGCGGCAAATAGATCCGTTCATGCAACATTCGGGCTAGTGTCGAATCGAAAATCGTTAAATATGAAACTCTCCATTTCCTATGATTGGAACCATTGACAACGCCCATAAATATGATTCATAACTCTAAAAAGCGGAGAGAATAAAACCTGATGATTAAGCGTAAACACATCATGCTGTTACTGGAGTGGTACGACTACCGCATCCACCGTGGAGTCGCGCAGGTGGCCCGCGAAGCCGGCTGGCAGCTGAACTGCCCGAAAGATCCGGTGACCAATGAAGGTTTCCTGAAGGATTGGAAAGGCGATGGTTGCATTGCCTTGCTGCAATGCACGGATACGCTGGAATATTTCCGCACGCATAAAATCCCCCTCGTTGACCTTGGACTCGGAGAGCACAAACTCCCTATCCCCCGCGTCGTGACCGATAACCGGGAAATCGGCCGGCTGGCCGCCGAACATTTCCGCGACCATGGCTATCGGGAAGTGATTGCCCTCGGCCCCGGTAATGTCCGGATGTATCAGGAAAGACTGGATGCGCTCATCGAATTTATGGAGGAAGACGGAGGTTCCGTTACCGTTCTTGAAACATCGGAAAACATGCAGCCCGAAGTCATTCAGGAATTGAAATCGATTGCAAAAGAGCGGGGCCACCGGTTGGAGGAACTTTCGTTGGGATTCTTTGCCTACCAGGATAATATGGCAGCAGAAATGATTTCCCTCTGCCTTCAGAATGAACTGCTGGTCCCGGAAAATATTGCCGTTCTGGGTGCAGATAACGATGATCTAATCAACGCCGGGCTGACCGTAGGACTCAGCAGTATTGAAACAGATCAGGAAGGGTTAGGACGACATGCAGCAAATATGCTTCTCGACATCCTGTCCCACCCTGAAAAGAAATCGAAAGCCGTCCTTCATCGACACAGACCGACCGAAGTGATTACCCGGCGAAGCACCGACTGCTACGCGGTACGCAATCCGCTGGTATCGGATGCGTTGCACTGGATTCAGAATAATTTCCATACCGGCATCCAGGCCACGGACGTGGCCGATGCGATGGGCGTGACACAACAAGGACTGCAAAAGGCATTCTCAGTAAACTACACCCGTTCTCCCGGACAGGAAATACGCCACCAGCGCATTCAGGCGGTCGCCCATCTGCTGAGCTGTACCGAAGCCAAGCTGGAAGATATTGCCAAAAACTGCGGATTCTATTCCGTCGATACCCTCATCAACAGCTTCCGGACCTCCTTCGGTACCACCCCCGGAAAATACCGCAAAAAGAAGAAAGCCGAGCGATCGGAATAACTGAACGAAAAATCCTGATTTCTGAAACCCGTTTTTTCAGAGCAACCCGGCTGTTCAAACCTGTCTACTCATCGAGTTCGATTCGGATAAACCGGCTGGAGGGCGCCGTGCGATCAACTTTCCCGGCTCTTACGGCGCTGCGCGAGTTCATCACCGATCCGGTAGTTCAACTCCTTGGAAATCGGGTAGAATATGAGGATGGCCACAGCAGCAATGATGAATGCGGCAGGTGCCACCGAAGCGGCAACACGAACGCCTGTCATGGCCCGCTCCGTCAGCTCTGCTCCGCCTTCGTAGCCATACATCCCCAGAATATGTCCCTGGATATAGCCGCCGACCCCCAAACCGAATTTGAGGGCAAAGACTACGCCCGCAAAAGTGAATCCGGTTGCACGACGACCCGTCTTCCATTCTGAATAGTCCGCCGAGTCCGCAATCATCGACCATAACAGGGGAACAGTTGGCCCGTATGCCAGGCCCCATAATGCGCTTTGCCACATCATGGTGCGGATACTTGTTGAAGGAATGTAGAAAAGCCAAAGGGTCACGAGCAGGGTAATCACAAGCGATCCCACGAAAACCATCCGCTTCCCGAAAAGCTTCGACAGGGGCTTGGAGCACAGCACGCCCAGGAACATAGTAAAGGTTCCCAGCATCCCGAAAATGCCATAGGCAACGCTCGGCACATTGGAATGGTCGGGTTTCAGGAGATAACCAAACAAATCGAGGAACTTAGCAAAGCCGGCTGGAGCCGTTCCTTCCACACTTTGGAGTCCCATGCTTCCTATGAAATCAGCCAATGCCTGCTGATCGGCAATATGTTCCATGAACAGGGGCATGGACCCGCCGCGGACCACCAGCATGATGAAAATCATCAGTGTCGCGCTGAAAAGGATGACCCACGGACGGTTCTTGAAGGTATCGAGCATGTCCTGTTTTGCAGAGGATTGCTGATCCGGATCGGGCTCAACCCGCTCTTTTACCGAGAAGAAGCAGATCACGAACAGAAAGATGGTCACCATCGCGAAAATGCCCATCGTTATCGACCAACCTATTGCATCGTTTCCGTTCCCGAATTTATCGACCAGTGGCAGAGTCATTCCCTGAACGATAAATGAAATGATTGTTACACAAACGAACCGGAAGGTGGAGAGGCTGGTACGTTCGTCAACATCACCTGTCATGACTCCGTTAAGCGCACAGTAGGGAACATTGTTGACCGTGTAGACGGCCATCAGCAGAAAATACATGATGTAGGCATAAATCATCTGTCCGTTGGGCGACCATCCCGGACTTGTGAAGCAGAGCCAGAAAACAGCGGCAAAAGGCAGTGCCGACCAAATCAGCCAGGGGCGGAAGCGCCCCCATTGGGTCTTGGTGCGATCGGCAACAAAACCCATGGCCGGATCTGTAAAAGCATCAAAGAAACGGCCGATCAGGAACAGGAGCCCCGCTGCCTTGGGGCTAAGCCCCATAATCGTTGTAAAGAACATGAACTGATAGGCCATCAGTACCTGGAAAACCAGATTCGCCGCCCCATCACCCAGGCTATAGCCTGCTTTTTCTCGAAATGACAGTTTCTGCTGAAAGTGCTCCATGATCCCCTTTTATGCCATAATGACCGCTTGGTCCGAGTCTTCGGACGCAAGTGGTTTCAGCGGCTCCATTTTCCCGCCGCCGTCGATGGTGCAGATTGTTCCGTTTTCGCGGTATTCCATCTCGCAAACCTTCATGCTGCGCAACCAGGTCGTCCCCCCCGAGGGAACACAGTCGTGATAAAACAGATACCATTTTCCTTTAAACTCCGCAATGGAATGGTGCGTAGTCCAGCCTTCAACCGGAGTGAGGATAACACCCTGATAAGTAAAGGGGCCATAGGGATTATCCCCAACCGCATAACATATTTTCTGGGTGTCCCCTGTGGAGTACGAAAAGTAATATTTCCCATCATATTGATGCACCCAGGACGCTTCAAAAAAGCGGCGGTCATGGTCGCCGGCTTTCAGCTCCTCACCATATTCATCAAGAAGAATAACGGAACGCGGTTCTTCACCGAACTGCAGCATATCATCACTTAGTTTCACGATGCGTGGAGACAAAGCCGGCTCATGGTCTGCTGGCTCCTGCCCACAATCGACGGCATCGTTATCCCGATAAAACTGCAGCTGCCCGCCCCAGATGCCGCCGAAGTACATATAGTGCGACCCGTCGTCATCGCGGAACACACAGGGATCGATCGAGTAGCTGCCTTCGATGGGATCCTCCTGCGGAATGAAAGGTCCTTCGGGCTTATCGCTGACGGCTACACCTATGCGGAAAATGTCTGACCGGTCCTTAAGGGGAAAATAGAGATAGTATTTTCCATCCTTGCAGGCGCAGTCGCAATCCCACAGCTGACGTCCTGCCCAGGGAATATCCTTTACTTCGAGGGCGACACCATGGTCCGTCACTTCCCCGTCGATGTCATCCATCGAGAAAATATGGTAATCGCGCATGGCAAAGTGATCACCGTTATCATTTTCAGGTATTCCCGCGTCTATATCGTGCGAAGGGTATATATACAGTTTACCGCCGAACACATGCGCGTGCGGATCCGCTGTGTATAGGTGCGGTGCCAGATATCTTTCCCATTTTGCCATTCAATTCACCATGTTCTCTATCTTCATTTTTACGCTTCAGACCACAAAATGTACGACAAAAAATGAGGACTAACAATCCGCACTCATGAACGTGATATCTGGGTTTTTGAAACCGGATTACATCCATTTGGCGATTTCATCGGCAGAAAACCGCGGGCGTGTTTTCCGTTCACCAGGTACCGGCCAGCCAACGGTGATCAGGCTGACGGGTTCTATACTGCGCGGCCAGCCGACAATTCGGCGTACCTCTTTCGGCTTGATCCAACCTATCCAGCAAGTGCCCAGCCCCAACTCCTCGGCCTGTAAAACCAGGTGCTCCCCCGCAATACCAAGATCGAGTAATGGATAATCGACACCGGAAATCTTCGGCGCAATCTTGTGGGTGACGGCCGACTTTTCCATGCCCAGCGCAATGATGGCTCCCGCATTTTCCGCCCATTTCATTGGAATACCCTTGAGAAATGCGTCTTTGATTAATTGCATACGGGTTGCCGGATCCTCGACAACAACAAAGCGCCACGGCTGCTTATTGCAGGCCGAGGGCGCCAGCCGAGCGGCTTCAAGCATCAGCTCCAGGTGCTCCCGTGGAACGGATTTGGATTGGTAGGACCGGCAACTGGTGCGGTGCTTGACCAAATGTATAAAAGGCTCGGATTCCATACGCCGGAACCTATCACAGCGCACATGGAATCCTGCAGCGAAACCGGTTAGAAATCGCGCGCAATACCCAGTGTGGCGTAGAGCGTCCGGGTGAAATCAAGGCTGGCGGTGCCGGCTCCGAAATCGCCTTCCCAGTCGTTCAAATATTCAAACTCCGCGCCGGCAGTCAGGTGCCAGTTTTCTGTGACGAGCCACAGGAGGTCTGCCCCGAGATACATTCCGGAAAGATTGGCCGAGTTGCGGCCTCCGCCTGTTTCCGATATGGCACCGGTCGCCTGCCAGTCGACATCCACATCAAGCCATCCCAGAGATAAGCCGCCTGAACAATGGAGCAGCAACGAATCACTAAGCGGAAATTCCATATACGGCCCGATGCGCAGCCCCCACAACGTGCCGTCCAACTCGCTTTTCACATTCACAGCCGCACCTGGTGCGGTAACCGTTGATGAGCTTGCCGGCGTTGAGCCGATTAAAAATCCGGGGCCGTTAAATGTCCCCTGATACGGGGTGCCCGGCGTCGCAGTTGGAGGCGTTGTGCCCCCAGTGAAAGCAAAGCGATCGGTTGTCGTTGCGTCCGTGGTCATGAATTGGCTGTCGTCCTCGAAATCCAGCGGCATAAAGCTCGCGGCAATATCGAATCCGAAACGCCAATCTTCAGACCGTTCGAACTCGTGGCTGAAAAGCATCTCAGCACCGACAAACGGCGTTGAGCCATCCATATCATTTTTTCCGGAATCGGCTATGTTGTCGGTTCGAGTCATAACGATTTCATCGTTCAGGGTATCGACCTGAGCAGCACTGTCATCGTATCCCCAATACCAGGTCATTCCACCGGCATTGCCGCTGACATCCGTCAGCACATACCCATCGTCATAGTTATAGGCATCTCCATTAGGAGTCGTATCCGATGCTCCGGCAAATGTCGTGGCCGAGTATCGGAAATCCGACTTGATATTGAAACCTGCACGGGCTGATACCGAAAACCGGTTCGTGGAATGTTCTCCGGCATGAACGGTCGTTTGCGCAAGACCGAGCAGGAGCAGGAGGCTGATTTTTACTGTGTGTGTGTTTTTCATGATCATATCTCCTTTCAGCTTAGTCTTCCTGGATCACGCGGTAGTAACGGTTGGTTGTATCGCGTGGATGGGTTTGGGTTTTAGGCGGCCCATCGTCGTACCATTGGGTACGGGTGGAACCAGCTACAACCGGCGGCAGGGCAGCCCGCCATGGTGCCGTGAGATTTTCAGTATAAAGTACGGTATAGATTTCTCCGGGTATCGTATCGAATTCGATTACAAACCGGGGAGCGCTCGGATTCTGCGTGTCCATGAATGACGTATTAACCGGAACCGCGCCCGTCGGATCAGCCGTTGCGTCCTCGGAAAGCGTCCATACCACACTCAATGAATTCGTGAACGGCTGGCGATCCGGAACAACGTATTCGAGATACACCCCTGTAAATTCACCGGGATTCAGGGGCGTATTTACCTGAACATACGGAACACCGTTTGTTGAGCCGGTAGCATTATTGAGTGTTACTCCGGGCCTGAGGCCATCGACAAAGAGTCTGAACGCGGGGGCGGCTGCGATCATTGTATTCGTAACGGTAACCTGCTGCTCAAATAATCCGTTTTGCGGATTGAGCCCAATCGGGCCCTCCAGCAGACTGTAATCCGCCGCAACGACCTGAACGGTAAGTCTCGATATGCCGGACGATGAATCGTTGTTTGACGGATCCGGGTCGAAGGTTGAAGAGCTTGCCAATGCCCGGTTGGTAAACGTTCCCGGGTTGGGGACCGTAACCGTGACCGTGAAATTAGTCGAGGCTCCCGACGCCAGCGAAGAGAGCAGCGGCCATGAGACTGTATTGTTTGTGGCAACGCCATATTCAGAAGTAATTCCAAATACCAGATTCGTTGGCAGTTGCTTCTGCACGACTATGTTACTCGCCACAGATGGGCCGGCATTGTCCACGGTAAGTACGAAGGTCATGGGCAGGCCCACCACCCCGTTTGTCGGGCCGCTCAAGAACATTCGCAGGTCGGAGGATTCTGTTACCGCAACGGAAACCATGCCGGTGCTCGTTACCGAACCATCGCTGACATAATAGCTGATGGTGGCATTTCCGACATAGCCTGTCGCCGGGTTAAAGACCACGTTTGTTCCGCTGATGACCGCCGTACCATTCGTGGAGAATACACCGGTCAGTGTAAGCGGATCACCATCAGCATCAGAGTCGTTACCCAGCACCGGAATCGTAACTTCAGTGTTTTGCAGCGTCGAAGATGAATCCCCTGCAGCGGTCGGTGCATCATTAACGGAGTTAACTATCACGGAGACCTGACCAGTGCTCGTTTCTGTTCCATCACTTACATAATAGAAGAGCATATTCGTTCCGAAGAAATTTGTCGCCGGGGTGTAGACCACGTTCGTACCGGAAACCGAAGACAATCCGTTGGTCGAGAACACACCCGTAAGCGTCAATGGATCACCATCACCATCGGAGTCGTTGATTAGCACATTGATGCTGACCGGGGTATCCTCAGGTGTGGATGCGGAGTCATCAACTGCCACCGGAACATCATTCATCGGATTCACGATTACTGTCACCTGCCCGGTACTCGAATCGGTGCCGTCACTGACATAGTAGTGGAACACATTGGTGCCGAAATAATTCGTTGCGGGCGTAAAGACCACGTTGGTTCCCGAAACCGCCGCTACGCCGTTAGACGCGAGTGTGCCGGAGAGTGTAAGCGAGTCGCCGTCGGAGTCGGAATCATTGCTCAACACACTGATGGTAACCGGAGTATCTTCATCGGTTGTCGCGGAATCATCCACTGTGGTCGGAGCATCATTCCCGGCATTTACCGTAATGCTTACCTGCCCGGTGCTGCTGGCCGAACCGTCAGTCACGTAATAGTAAACCAGTGACGGTCCGAAATAATTGGTCGGTGGCGTGTAGACCACATTCGTACCGGAAATCACCGCCACGCCATTGGTGGCATCCGCACCCAGCAGCGACAGCCCGCTTCCTTCCGGATCCGAATCATTGCCCAGTACGGCAATCTGAACCGGCGTGTCTTCATCGGTGGAGGCAAGATCGTTCGCCGCAACCGGCGCATCATTGACCGGTGTAACCGTCACCGCAACCTGTCCTGTTCTGGAAACGGAACCGTCAGTCATATAATAGGAAACTACAGACAGGCCGAAGAAATTCGTGGCCGGTGTGTAAACCACATTGGTACCGGAAACGACCGCCGTTCCGTTGGTTGCATCCGCACCCAGCAGAGACAGCGTATCACCGTCGGCATCAGAATCATTTCCGAGTACGCCGATCTGTACCGCGGTGTCTTCGCCGGTTGTCGCCGTATTGTTCAGAACCACCGGCGGATCGTTGATCGGATTGACCGTGATGGTGACCTGCCCGGTACTCGTATCCGTTCCGTCCGTAGCATAATAATAGAGAATGCTGGTTCCGGAAAAGTTCGTAGCCGGCGTGTACACCACGTTGGTTCCGGAGATGGTAGCGAAACCATTGGTTGAAGTAACACCGGTCAGCGTGAGTGCATCTCCGTCATCATCCGAGTCATTCGTCAACACACTGACCATCACAGCACTGTCTTCGCCGGTCGTTGCGCCGTCAGCAACCGTTACCGGAATATCGTTTACCGGAGTAACCGTTAAGGACACCGTTACCGGCGCACTGGTGAGCATGCCGTCTGTTGCGGCATAGCTGAAGCTGTCGGAACCGAAAAAGTTGGTCGATGGGTTATAGAGGAAGCCCCCGTCACTGTTCAGGGAAAGCAGACCGTTCGTTGTGGAACTTAACTGAACCACACTCAGGCTGTCGCCATCCACATCCACATCATTCGTCAACACGCCTGAAGGCAGCACGAACATCGTAAGATCTTCATCCACGGAATAGCTGTCCGGTACAGCAACCGGCACATCATTCCCCGGCGTATTGCCGGTAAAGAAATCGAGGAAATCATTTCCGACAGACACCTGGCTGTTGGTCACCGAAACACCGACCTGGTTGTCGTTCGGCGGAACGGCATCGCCGGTGCTGAGATGGCCGAACAGATCCGTCTGCACCACGACATAGCTGCCGGAAACCACGCCGGAGAACAGGTACGCACCTGCTCCATCCGTAAAGGCCGAGGCCACCGTCGGTTCACCGGCTTCCGCCAGACCGTTGGTATTTGCATCCTGCACCAGATCCACGGCAACATTCACGATTCCGGTTTCACCGGCGTTCACAACACCATTGCTGTTTGCGTCCAGCCAGACTGTACCGCTGATCGAGGCATAGTTCGTCGGAGCCGGGAGATAATCAAAGAAGTTATGGTTCGTGCTGGCCGCCAGCGATACCAGGCTGACCGCAATACGGTTATCCGCTGGAGCACTGCTGGCATAACCGGGCAGATCCGACTGCACAATCACGTAATCACCCAACTCAAGGTTCGGCAGTTCAAAGGCTCCCGAAACATCGGTTGCCGTCACACGGATTTCCGTACCGTCGCCGGGATCACCGTCGCTGTTTGGATCGCTGAACAACTGGATGGCCACACCTTCGAGACCGGTGTCGCCGACAGTCAGCGTGCCGCTTTCATCGGCGTCGTTATAAACATGACCGGAGAGCAGGGCGGCCTGCGTTTCGACGCCGCCCGTACCGGTAGCCACCGGCACCGGTTTATCAAATTCATCGACCGCAAATTCCACACGGGCCGTGGTTTCGGCCGGATTCGCCAGACCGACGACGCGGAGGGTTACATCGATCGTTATCCCGGAACCGGAGGTGAGTGAACCGGCGCCCGTAATATCATTCCAGAGCAATGAACCTGCCCCTGCCCCATCCGGAGTAACCGTTGCGGAAACAAACTCATACAGCGATCCGCTGAACAGGTTTTCCAGTGGCAGTGTCGGAATAGCCGTGCTGCCGGAATTCGTTACCGCTATGCGGAAGGTGGCCTGGCTGCCGATTGCAACCGGACCGCTTGCCGGACTAATCAGGGATACTGATACATCGAGCCCCGGCTGCGTAATGTTCAGCGGCACAGAACTGCCGCCTGTAGCACCGCCCGCGGCAGAGGAACTGGCGGAGTTGGTGACGGAAGTCCCGAGGCCGGTAGCCGTAAAGTCTACAGTAACCGAAAGGTTTTCACCCGGATTGAGGCTGCCGAGGCCGGTCCAGGAAATGATGCCGTTGGTCACGGAATCCGGAATCACGCTGGCGGCCAGATACGTCAGGTTGGAAGCGGGATAGGTATCGTCGAGCGAGATTCCGGTGAGCACTGTACTTCCTGAGTTGATCACCTGGATCGCATATCGAACAACATCGCCCAGCGCGGCATTACCATCCGCCGGAAGTACCAGCGATTTATTTACGGTCAACCCCGGAATACCCGGTGGTGAGGAAATTGTTCCGGTAACAAATGCGGTATCACCGGCATCGTCGGGATCCGTATACGTGGCGGTGATTACCGCACCGGCCGCAGCATTGAGCGTACCGTCGCCCGCAGTTCCGCCGGTCGTGGACGAGGCAATCGAACCGGTAAACAGTCCGGTATCGAGACCGGTTTCCGTCAGGGTATTGGTTTCTGAATCGCCACCGCTTACAATAACGACTGTAACGGTTTCAACCACGCCCGGATCCGTGTTCTGGTCAGCGTCGGATACGCGGAGATAGACGGTGCCATCAGCCGGGAACGAATTCGTGGCCGGACCATCGTCACCATCTGTAAAGGTAACCGTACCCGGTGTACCCAGGTCGAGGAAGATGAGCGAAATGCCCGCAGCGGCCGTGGCCGTAATGCCCTCCGAACCTTCATGGGCCATGGCGGACAGGCTGAACGCCAGCGGATCCGGTCCGGTCTGCCATGCATATTCATACACTTTGGAAATGCTGTTCGATGCCAGCACATCGGAATCGGTTAACGCTACTGCAATATCATTGGAGGTAGACGGACCATCGATGGTCAGGTCCACGCCGGTAATATCATAGGCCCCGAACGGATCACTGACCGTTGCGCGGACATAAAGCTCCGAACCGGCGGCCGCGGAGGCCATCACGTTTCCACCCGGATAGGGCGCGTCGTACACCGCCAGACTGTCAACGGTGATTACGGTCGTGGTCGGCAGACCAATGCGTGATGGTTTTGATGAACTGTCGTATTCGATTTCAAACGAGACGCCGGCTTCGTTGTTTTCCACATCCAGCGTCAGAGCATCTCCGGACGGAATGGCAACCATTGAAGGCAGAACCCCGTTCCAGATCAGCATGCCGCCGGAATACGATGGACTGGTCATTTGAAGAACCGTATTCGTGCCGTGCGTCAGCGTGGCGGTTACCGCCGGGGCGCCCGGCATTGAACCGGACGTTACATTAATATAGTTGGTGACGGAAATTACCGAACCGGCCGGCATGGAGAACGGTGAACCGAATGCGGGAGTCTGTGTGAACGATGTGCTTCCGCCTGTACCGCCCGGCGCGGGACGGACCGATACCGCAATGGCCCCCCAGCCCGGCAAAAATGAACCGCCCCATCCATCCCATGTCCACGCCAGGTTTACGGATGCTGCACCGGTCTGGAGTGTAGCCGCCGTATGAACTCCATTATTACCGTCGCCGGTCTGTTCATCCCAAACATCCGAAGGGCCGGTATATAGATCGCGGCTGTTATCGAAGGCTAATACACCAAAGACCTGTTCCTCTGTTGAGGACGTTATTGAAACGGATCCGGATAATCCCCGATTCGAGGCGGAATTGGTTTGGCTCAAGGGATTCGTGAGGTCGACCCCGCTCAAGGTTAAGGCATTTATGATCGCAACATCCGTGCCTCCGTCTAAATCGGTCATGGAAACGTTCACCGTATTCGCACCACCGGGAGCATTGGTCAGCATCCAGAGCTCGACTCCTGCCTCATACAGGGACATGGCACTGGCAACTTGCGAAAGCGACTGGCCGCCGTATGTTATCGACGATACCCCGCCAACCACAGCCCCACCCGTGTCATCCTGAATTGAAACCGATACGAGGAGCAACCGGTTTGCATCGGTGCCGGAATTATGACTGAACGAGGAGCTGTTGCTGCCCGTTTCTATTTTTGCTGTCGCGGATCCTGCCACAATGGTACCAGAGGCCGGAGCGACCAGATCCGCTGTAGAAGCGGTGGACGAATCGCCGGATGCGACCGGATCGATACGGTCCAGTTCGGCGGTATCACTGAGGTATAGCACTTTGGTGAGTGAAGGCACCTGAATGATGGCGGCGGCCGTATCCGAATCGCCGTATAGCGGATCCACATAGGACGCTGAGAGGCTATCGCCCGGGGCAACATTCAGGGTGCCGTCCTGATCGGCCAGTCCGGCAATGTCCGAAGACGGGAGCCCGACGATATTCCGGAAGATACCGGAAGCTGCACCCGTTTCAGTCAGGGTGATGGTTTCGCTGTCGCCGCTGTCGGTATTTTCCACGGTAACAGTTTTTGTTTCTACTGATCCGGAGTCGGTATTTCCATCGGCGTCGGTCAGCGTCAGATAAACGCTGTCACCGGAAGAATAAAAACCTACCGGTGTTCCAGCGTTATCCGTGAAATCCATAACGCTCTGCGTGGTGCCCCCGCCCGGCGGCGGTGTAACAACACTTGAGGCAGAAAGACTGTAACCGGCGGCCTGAACCACGTTGGTAATGGCACCGGGCGTATCAACGCTGACGAGGAAAGAAAAGGTGCTGGATCCATTGCGGAGAATTACAGGAATCGTATAGCCGGGATCATCCAACGGGAATGCAGTTCCAAAAGCGTCATCCGCAATCAGGTTGCCGTCATAATATGTACTGTTGGTTACATAGGAAATCAGGTTGGTCGGCAGATCATCGATGACCACGGTATTGCCCAACGGAAGCAGGCCGCGGTTATCCAGGTCCACCGTATATTCAACCACATCGCCCACACTCAGTCCCGTCACCCCATTATCCAGATACAGGCGGGATGTTTTCCGGATGACCGGCGTCGGGAACGGAAGCACGGTGGTTCCGAAATCAAAGTAGGGGTTTCCCGGGCTCGCCGCCGCCGGGTCTTCTCCCCAGGCTGCGGTAATGGCGGTGCCGTCGACCGTGTACAGCCGCATCGCGGTCTGATCGCCATCGGGATCATAAATGATCAGTGATTCGAGGGCGGAAACATCAAAGTGCACATCATAATCATTGCCGTTCGGATCAGTTTCAATTCCGGTATGGTCGCCATTAAAGTCGACATATACACGTGAGGCCTCTACTGCAGTAAGCCAGACGGGACTGCCGTTGCGGGAGCCATCGCTACTGCCCGGACCCCAGCCGACAACGGCTTCGGAGGTCAGTCCGTCAGCCGGCAGAAGGGTGAATCCCCAGTCATAAGCGCTTTCGCCACCGCTGCGCGCACCGGCTTTCGCCAGGGCAAAAAACGGTGCATTTCCGGCACTCGTAAAACGGGCGCCGGAATTCTGCGGCATCTGGAACGGGCTGACGCCACCGGCCGGGACGGTAAAACTGCCGCTGCCGGCCTGCGTGAGATATTGAATGCTGATGTTCGTAGAACCCGGATTGTAAAAATAATTGATGGTCGCATTGCCGTCGGAGGCCGTGCCGACCGGGGTATAGTAGCTTCCGCTCCAGTCATCGAACGGTACGAGGGTAAACCAGTCCGTAGCATAGCGGCCGCCGATCCGGCCGATCACCAACTGTACCTGAATGGGCTTGGTACTGTCGATTGTACCTCCGGTCAGCACTCCGCCGTTGACCAGATGCGAATCACCGCGACCGAGTGTCGCGGTGATTGCAGCACTTCCACCCGGGCCGTCGGCATCGATCGTCACCTGAGTGTTGTCCTCGGAAGCCATAATCGAAAAGCCGACATACTGAAAATAGTTGTTCGAAAGATCTTCACCGACCGGGCTCACATAGCTGGTGCCATAGTCGATGGTGGCGCTCACTTCAACAGCCCCGGAAAGAACCGGCCCCGGAGTAGTCGCCCACCCGGCGCGGGAAACCACCAGCGCCTTGGTGGCGGCCATGCGGTCACGTCCGTCATAAAGAATATTGGAAGGGTTGCGCGGTAAATCCACATAGTTGCGAAGCGAAAGTACCGCACCTGAATCCAGTCCGGCCGGATCGTTTGCAAAGCCCGGGGCAATCCCGTTTCCGTTATCGCCATCACCCCAGATTTCGGTGGAGGATTGCAGCGGATTAGCCAGATTGATTTCATAGCCATCTTCCCAATGGTCAAAATAAATCTGAGTTCCTTCGCCGGTAACCACTACTGAGAAAACCGAATCAATACGCGTACCGATATTATTTTCAATAGCCGTGAAGGTCTGGCGGATCTGAGCCTCCGGCAGCGGCAGATAAAAATCATGCACTAACACTGCGGCCTGCGCCGGGGTAAGAAAAATACCGGCCATTGCGCCAGCCAGCCCACAGCGAGCCAGCAGCCCCCCTGATGAACCATTCCTTAATCCGTTAACATTCTTTTTAAATACTCTTTTCAGTCTCATTCTCTGCTTCCTTCCCTTTAGCGGTGCCGCTCCACCCTGTTGCTAAATCAGGGCGGCACGCTGGTGCAGGCGCTTTTAAGCAAAGAACATGCCAGTGAGTCATTATCCAGAATCCATGAAACTTTTGTGCGGGTATTCCTAATTTAGTTAAAAACACTAATTTTCTAGTAAATTTACTCATAAACCTCGGGAAAAGACCTCTCCCAAAGAAGTTAATTTTATTAATTGAAAAGATAGGCGCTTCGCATAAGCCAGCCACTCACACGTGCCCAATAATAGAAACCGGACCAAAGCTATGCCTTTAAAAAGGCACGCGGCAGCACAGAGGTCATGGGCATGATGCCCATACTACGAATACTACATGGTTCGCCAGAACTTGAGGTTTTTGGCTTCGATGTCGTGATGGCTCGGTAGCGGATAGAAGATACTTTCGCCTGCTGTTGCGAAGGTGAAGCCATGCTTTAACAGGCGGTAGGAAATGCTGTCGAGGTTGCTGTCGAGGGCAATGCCTTTGCTGTTTTTATGCGGCTTAGACTTCAGCTCTTGGTATGCATCGCGAATTGTGGACGGGTGCAAAGCGGTTATTGGTGAAGGCTGGAAGGGATTTTCCTCAAATTCCGCGATGAATTCCGGCAGGTCGATATCGAGCTGGGTATAGAACTGTTTCGGAGCACTCTTATGATTATCGGGATCGGTGATGTAAGCGCCAAACTCGCGAGGATTATATTTCGACATTACCAGCATGCGCATGGGCGAAATTTCCGCGTAGATCCGGATCGCTTCCTGGTGCGTGGTATCGTATTCGCCTTTCTCCAGACCGATGCAGTGGCCTTCTTCCGTAGAAATATACAGGTTACCGATTGCCGAAAGATCGACATGTTCCAGCACCCGGTAGGATGCAATAAACTTGGTGGCCTTGGGCCGTCCGTCGGCATGCGGCTTCAGCTCCTTCAGGATATTTTCTATGTCGAAAAAATCATTGCGGTACGCCGTATCCACTTCTGCAAAAACCACCTTGCCGGAATAGTGCCGGCTCGACCCGGCCGTATAGTGCCGGGCAAACATTTCAGGTTCATACTGCGAAGCAATCAGGGTCGTGTTCGGGTACAGCACCATATAGATTCGATTTTCAGGTTTCATTTTAAAGCCCCCAGAAGTTTTTCAGCATTGGAGCAATCACCAGCGAAATGATTGCCATTAATTTCAACAGGATATTCAGCGACGGGCCGGCCGTATCCTTGAAGGGATCCCCCACCGTATCGCCAACGACCGCCGCTTTGTGGGCCTCCGAGCCCTTCCCTTGGCTGGCGCCGCATTCGATCATTTTCTTGGCATTATCCCAGGCCCCGCCTGCATTCGACATAAAGATGGCCAGCACAACCCCCGACGCCGTCACGCCAATCAGGGTTCCGGCCAGCATTTCAGGCCCGCCGATAAATCCGACCAGCACAGGCGTCAGCACGGCTACAACGCCCGGAATAACCATCCCCTTCAGCGCCGATGCGGTGGAAATATCGACACACTTTTTATAATCCGGCTCTTCGGTCTCTTTCAGAATACCCGGTTTTTCGTGGAACTGCCTGCGTACCTCGGTGATCATGGCAAAGGCGGCTTCGCCGACGGCATTCATGGCCATGGAAGAAAAGAGGTAAGGCAAAACCGCTCCAAGTAAAACACCGGAGACCACTTTCGGATCCATTAAATCGATGGCTCCCACGCCAACCTGCTGGCGATAGGCGGAGAACAGGATGATGGCCGTAAGAGCAGCAGAACCAATGGCAAATCCCTTTCCGATGGCGGCGGTGGTATTTCCAACCGCGTCCAGCTCATCGGTAATCTCCCGCACCGCCGGAGGGAATTCCGACATTTCAGCAAGGCCGCCGGCATTATCGGCAATGGGTCCATAGGCATCGACCGCCAGTTGAACGCCCAATGTCATCAGCATGCCCAAAGCGGCAATGGCAATCCCGTACAGCCCGGCCAAGGCATGGCTTCCAAGGATGGCCACTACAATAATCACAATCGGGGGAAAGGCCGAAACCATGCCGACGCCCATCCCGGTTATAAGGGTCGTGGCCGGACCGGTTTCGCAGGATTTCACAATCTTATTCACCGGCTTGGTGTCCGTGCCGGTATAGTATTCGGTGATCATCCCGATCAGCGTTCCTGCCACCATTCCGAGAACCGAGGCAAAAAAGATGCTGAGGTAGCTGATCTCGGCATCGGCAGCGCCGCCCAAAAAGTAACGACTCAGCAAAAACGCAAATAGTGCGGCAATGCCGGCGGCGCCAAAGGTTCCCTTGTTCAGGGCCGACTGCGGCGACTGCCCCTCTTTCACGCGCACCAGCGCAATTCCGATCATTGCCGCAACGATGCCGACAACGGCCAGCAACAATGGAAAGACCACCAGCTTCAACCGATATTCATCGCTTCCGGCAATACTGACCCCGAGCACCATGGCTCCAATAATAGAACCTACATAGGATTCAAACAGGTCCGCGCCCATGCCGGCTACATCGCCTACGTTATCGCCTACGTTATCCGCGATGGTGGCTGGATTCCGGTGGTCATCTTCTGGAATTCCAGCCTCAACCTTACCTACCAAATCCGCCCCGACGTCGGCCGCCTTCGTGAAGATACCTCCGCCCACCCGGGCAAACAGCGCCATGGAACTGGCGCCCAGGCTGAATCCGGTAACGATCGGCAGCACCTGACCGGCCAGAATCTCAACCGAGGAACCAAAAAACTTCCGGCCGAGGAACAGCAGAATTAAAAAGCCGAGTGTGGACAAGCCAACCACGCTCATGCCCATCACACTGCCGCCCGTGAAAGCCACCTTCAGCGCCGGAATCAATCCGCCGCGGGCGGCATGGGTGGTTCGGGTGTTGGCGGCAGTGGCCACCTTCATGCCGATAAATCCGGCCAGTGCAGAAGCCATGGCACCAACCACAAACGCAATGGCCTGGCATTTCAGCGAGCCCTGGTTGGCAATGGCAAGGAATGCCGCAACAATCAATACGAAAGGAATCAGGACCTTGTATTCGCGGGTCAGAAACGCCATAGCGCCGTCGGCAACAAACCCTCCGATTTTATTGAGTTTTGCATCCTCAACCGGCTGACTGAATATCCAGCGGGTTTTTATTCCCGCATAACCCAACGCAAGTAAGCTTCCTCCCGCAACAATCAGCAGTGTCCAACTAAGCGTATCCATCGATCTCCTCCATGGCGGCCATGCACTTGTGCAGGCTGGTTTGTGTTTATTTTGATGGCATCCCATGAATTCTTCATAGGACAACCCAGTGTGGAAATAGAGAATGCGGCTTTCTGATGGATCGGGGGAATAGTCCCCAAGGAGCGATTTATAGAAAAATCCATAGGGAGAGGGATAAAAAATAATGTCCGGCAAGTCAAGGTTGGTTTCCAGTTTGGACTGTTTGTGTAAAGACACGGATTCCCCCCTTGTACTGCGGCATTGCTTTTGTCAAACTGCCTACTGTTTGTGAGGGTATTTTCAATTCATTAACCAGAAGGAATGGCCATGGAAAAGACACGTCTCTACCTATCAATGATCCCCGAAGCACTGGTTGCATCCATGCTCTCTCCCGAAGAATTCGGGCGATATCTCGCGGTCGGCTCTCATAAACGGTCAAGCGGAGCGGCGATTTACTTCGAAGTGGACCCGGACTTTACCAGCGACTTCTTTGATATGAATATTGTGAAGGAGCGCTGCGTTGCCCATCCCGATGGTTCTCCGAAGCATTCGCTTTATCTGGGAATCTACCGCGTACTTGAACATATTCCGCTCGAAGCCCTTGGTAAACTGTATCTCACCACCCGCGACGGCCAGGTGCTGGAACTTGAACAGAGTGCCCTGCCTGCCGAATTCCCTGCTGAACACTATCTGTACGACGAAATCTGTCCGGTTCACCCGCTGATTGCCAGCAACCTCAACCCCCCGGACTTTACTCAGTTTGCAACGAATCCGGGTTCACCGCTGTGCGTTCCCAAAATCTTTTTTGCACAGCTTGATCCGGCGGCGATCATTGGATCCGACAAAACGGCCGAAGGCTCAATCGCCATTCATAATCTACCTGAACGCATCAAAGAATGCTTCAGCGATCTTGATGCAGCGGGTAAACCAACGAAAACGGTCGACCGCACCCGCCAGTTGACCTTCCGTTGGAACCACATCAAGAACGGCTACTACATCGGTGATGGAACGAGCCTGCTCTACTATCCCTTCCCCCCGCAGGATACGCTGGACCGGGATCACCATAAATGGTGGCGGTCCGCCTCACTTTAGCAGCGCCTGCTGATCTTATCGTGCGGAAATAATGCCGTTGTGAAACGCATTATTAAATTAACTGCGCCTGAACCATACGTTCCAAGTGATCCCGCGGTACCCGGCACCGGCTCATACGACCGGCTGCTGGCGAAGCCACTTAGACCAAGCTTACAACAGTTAGAATGGTTAATATTCTGCTGATATTGTAAATTATTTGATCTTTATATTAGTCAACGTATTGGGAAACACTCATCTCCGAATTGGATCACATCCGGAGATTATCCGTGGGGTGTATAATTCGCAAAACACGAAGAAGGTTGGCGCAGTTTTCCAATTGATTTGCGGCGCCAGCATCTTTATTGTCCGAAATCTTGTACGTATTTACGCGTACTAGCTAAACATTGGGGAATGTATGAATTCAGTAATCACAAATCTGTGGTGGATTGCACCCATCGCATCCGTATTCGCACTCATCTTCGCAATCTTCTTCTACAAGAAGATGATGACAGCCAGCGAAGGCAACGAAACCATGATCGAAATCGCCGGACACGTCCGCGAAGGAGCCATGGCCTATCTGTTCCGTCAGTACCGCGTGGTGATCATTGTTTTTGTGGTATTGCTGGTTATTCTTCAATTACTCGCCCTCTTCGGCATTCAGAATCCTTTTGTCCCGATCGCTTTCCTGACCGGTGGCTTCTTTTCCGGTCTCTGCGGCTTTATCGGCATGAAAACCGCCACCGCCGCATCGGCCCGTACTGCACAGGGCTGCTCCGAGGGTCTCAACCGCGGCCTTCAGGTTGCCTTCCGCTCCGGTGCCGTTATGGGATTGGTGGTAGTTGGATTCGGTCTGCTCGATATCTGCCTCTGGTATCTCATTCTCGACAAAGTGGTCTACACCGCCGCACACATGGCCGACGGCTGGAATATGATGGGCATGGAGCTGGTTCCGGCCGGCTGCGATGTTGCTGAAAAACTCGTACACATGACCACCACCATGATCACCTTCGGCATGGGTGCTTCCACCCAGGCCCTGTTTGCACGTGTCGGCGGCGGCATCTACACCAAGGCGGCCGACGTTGGCGCCGACCTCGTGGGTAAAGTCGAAGCCGGTATTCCGGAAGACGATCCCCGTAACCCGGCCACCATCGCCGATAACGTGGGTGACAACGTAGGCGATGTAGCCGGCATGGGTGCCGACCTCTACGAATCCTACTGCGGATCCATCCTCGCCACCGCCGCCCTCGGCGCGGCTGTAGGCGCACACAATATTATGAACGGCTCCGGCACCGAAGCCGATGCCGTCGGCCTCGTTACCGCTCCTATGATTGTGGCCGGTATCGGTACCGTCCTTTCCATCATCGGCATGTTCCTCGTAAGATGTAAGGAAGGGGCCAGCCAGAAAAACCTGTTAAAAGCCCTGCTTACCGGTACGCTCGGCAGTTCCATCCTGATCGTGCTCGCACTCATCTTCATGGCGATGGGCGACATGATTACGTGGGGCATCGTCTTTTCCGTCATTTCCGGTCTCGCGGCCGGGGTGATTATCGGACAGGCCACCGAATATTATACCTCCGATGAATTCGGACCCACCCAGGGCATTGCCGATCAGGCGGTCATGGGTCCGGCAACCACCATCATTGACGGCCTGGCCACCGGCATGTATTCCGCCGGCATCCCGGTTATCACCATTATTATCGGCATCCTCTGCGCCTTCGGCTTTGCGGGCGGATTCTCCGATATGTCGATGGGCCTCTACGGAATCGGCTTTGCCGCCGTGGGCATGCTTTCCACACTCGGCATCACACTGGCGACCGATGCCTACGGTCCGATTGCCGACAACGCCGGCGGCAACGCCGAAATGGCCGGACTTCCGCCGGAAGTACGTGAGCGCACCGATGCACTCGACTCACTCGGAAACACCACTGCCGCAACCGGTAAAGGTTTTGCGATTGGCTCAGCGGCCCTCACCGCCATGGCCCTGCTCGCCGCTTATATTGAAGAAGTGAAAATCTGGATCGCCAAGCTCGCCGGCGAAGGCACGTTTGCCGGATTTACCGCCGAGCAGGCTGAACACGCCGGCATCATGGACTTTGTAAACGCCTTCGAGCTGCACATCATGAATCCGCTGCTGCTCTGCGGGCTGTTCCTAGGCGGCATGATGGCCTTTGTCTTCTGCGCCATGACCATGAAAGCGGTCGGTCGCGCAGCCGGAGCCATGGTGGAAGAAGTCCGCCGCCAGTTCCGCGAGATCCCCGGCATCATGGAAGGTACCGGCAAACCCGACTATGCCTCCTGCGTGGCCATCTCCACCAAGGGTGCACAGAAAGAAATGCTCGTTCCTTCCCTGCTCGCCATCATCATTCCCGTATTGACCGGACTGGTGCTCGGCGTTCCCGGCGTGATGGGTCTGCTGGCCGGCGGCCTGACCACCGGCTTCGTACTCGCCACCATGCTTAACAACGCCGGCGGGGCGTGGGACAATGCCAAGAAGTATGTCGAAAAAGGCGCGCACGGCGGTAAGGGCTCCGAAGCCCACCACGCCGCAGTCGTCGGCGACACCGTCGGCGATCCCTGCAAGGATACTTCCGGACCTTCGCTCAACATTCTCATCAAACTGATGACCATGGTCAGCGTGGTATTCACTCCGGTGGTCGTCAAGTTTTCACCGGCCATCCAGGAGCTGCTGAACATTACGACGAAATAGAAAAACGACCGTCCCTCCAAACTGAACGGGCTTCCAATATTTGGAAGCCCGTTTTCTTTTATGCCCATTACGGGCCGCCACCCAAGGCGAACCTTTTATTCCCCTTCGTTTCCAGCTTCATACAAAATTCCGAACTCCGGAGAAATTTCGTAGATGTGATCCTCCTCGCCTTCGGCTTGCCGGATAAAATTATTTTTCTTCAACTCCCGAAGCACGTTGTTGACATTCTGCTTGGACTTGCCGGTCGAATCCACCAGATCCTGGTTTGAAAAGCGGCCTTCCGACAGGCCGAGCATAAACTTTTTCTGGCCCGGTGTGAGGCAGTTCAGTTTTTCCTCCGTGAGTTTTTTCAACGCGTCGAGCGCCTGGTCTGTTTTCAGCGTACCAACCCGGTTGGGTGAGATGTTTTCCAGGATCAGCATCTCAATGTCATTCATCACATGCCGTATCCGGCTGTCATGAATCCGGCAAAGCCGTCTTATCAGATCGTCATCCACCGGTTTGATGAATTGCTGGTCTTCGTGGGCCAGCACATCGTAGCGCTTGTTAAGGATGGCGATGGTTTCGTTTTCGGTAAAAGGACGAACGTAGATCGGATTGCTGTAAAAGATGCTCCTCACCCGCTCCTGTGGAGATATGACCTGTTGGAAAAACCCGCTTCTGGCGACAAACACATAGTAGGCATTCTTTATCTGCAGAATGTCCCGGATATCGTCGAAAAACTCCCGGCAGGCATCGGCATCCTTGTCCAGAAGGATTTCAATGTTGTCCAAATGGATCAGCACGCCCCGGTAGCCGTCTGCCTGACACATCTCGATGACCCGGCGGATA
Organism: uncultured Verrucomicrobiota bacterium; assembly: GCA_964486885.1. GTDB lineage: Bacteria > Verrucomicrobiota > Kiritimatiellia > Kiritimatiellales > Pontiellaceae > Pontiella. The sequence continues at coordinate 30,698 of CAZAPF010000034.1, read as the reverse complement.
TAATCCTCCAGCTGGGTATTCGAAATCTCACCCTTATGGATCGTGGTTGCTTTTCCCTGCCCAAACTGAACCCCTGAGCCGGCAATCGAAAATCCATAGGTTTTTCCGCTCTTGCTCTGGTAATAGGTTCCCGTCGTCGCGATGACTTCCATCAGTAGCCGGTTGTTTTCAATCGACTTGTCATCCAGTTCGGTAATGAAGGTTCGGGCCAGGCAGCTCAGGATGTCGATCAGGAACTGCCGTTTCGTCCAATCCTTCTCCGCCGAAATTTCGCTGATGGGTGTAAAGAGCGGATGGGCGGTTTTGCGCCATTCATTCCGGTGGTGGTTTACGAGCGAAGTCTTGCCGACCCCGATTTTTCCCTCAACCAGCACGCAGCCACCGCCTTCGGACTTCAGGAACAAATCCAGCTTTTCACTTGGATTCAGCTCATCGGTTTCTTCCCGGGGAAGATAAGCATTGCTCACCGAGAGTTCGGATTGACTGAACAAGCTCAATGGCCTCGTTTCGAAGGGATTGCTCAAGAAGCCATAATTGGCCCATATCAATGATTCACGATCTAAATCCTGTTCCATGCCCTGACCTCCGGTCGTGCGCAAATTGCAGTAAACTGGAATTCAATGTACCCCGGTTTACCCCTCGAATAAAGGGCGGAATGAGTAAATCCCGGTAAACTTTAATTTGATGTACTGCCATCGCCCAACACTCTCATCAAACTGACGACCATGGTCAGCGTGATATTCACTCCGGTTGTCGTCAAGTTTTCACCGGCCATCCAGGGGCTGCTTAACATTACGACCAAATAGTTCCTACGGCTGGTATTTACAGCCTCCAACATCGACAACGCGTCCTTTTATAAGGGCGCGTTTTTTTGTTGTCCAAATCACCTTAAAAGGAAGTGGGCATACCGCCTGCTAACCACCAAATCACCTATGTAATTACCCGTATTTATTAATATTTAGTCCGAAATAACGGGGAAGAACACCGCCATTCCGGCGACTCGATTAGCGCACTTAACAAAAGGAGCGTGCTATGAGAGTTACAAGACTGGCTGTACAAATTATTATCTTTTCGGCAATGGGATTTTTCTATCCCCCTCAGGGATTTGCTGTTGGGCATATCGTGGTCTATGCGGCTGATTCCAGTTCGGCCAATGAACCGCCGCCGAATACCACCGCCATCCTCAACGCGGGGGCATCCAGCCAATCGGCAGGAACCAATCAATGGATTAACTTTTCCGATTTAACGGTGGGTATACATACCGTCGAAGTGGTTACAGCAGAAAGCGGCTACCTTATCCGGCAAAGTCCTACGGATCCCGATGCCGTGAATGATCCGGATTCCGCATATGGGAACCCCCGACACATTGAAGTCAACGAAGGAGGGTCCTCTTATCAAAATTTTTTATTCGATCCCATGATTACCGCATCTGCAGTAGTTCGAGATCTATGGACCGAGGAGCGGCTCGAAGGCGCAACGATCAAGTTCATGTATAAAGGATCCAGCGGGAACACCATTACCAAAAGCAAGTATCCGCCGACGGCTACCTATGCCTCAAATTGGGTCAGCAATACCGAGGGGGAGTTCCCGGACGACACCATCCTGTATGTTCATGATTACGACATGGAAATTGCCCGAGCTGGTTATGAGACCTACGTGGAGAGCAACATCATCGTCAACGCCACCGCCGGAGATGCTATTGATCTTGGAATCATCTATCTCCAGCCCGTTGACGCCAATACCAACCAGATCGCGGATGCCTGGGAAACTTCCTTTTTCGGCAGCGGCAGCAATGTTGCCGCGCTCGCCGATGCGGATGGTGACGGCATGGGCAACCGCAATGAATATGTAGCCGGAACCGATCCCACTGATGGATACAGCCATCTCTGGCTGGAATCGATTGTCGAATCCAACAATTATTATCTGGCGTGGTATACCGAACCCGACCGGACCTATACCATCAATGGAACCACCAATCTGATGTCTGACACCTGGGTGCAGGTCGCCGGCCCGTGGGAAGCCACGAACGGGCAGATCGAAATCGTCTGGGCCGAAACCAACCACCATCTGAGCTGGCATAACAACTACCGCGTCGAAATCGTCCCCAGCTGGTGGACAGGAACCAACCACGTACTCGTCAGAACCAATGATTGGCCAACCGGTGGCGGCGGAACAAATGGATGGGGAGGTGGCTTACCGCCGACTCCATAAACCGGGAATTAAACACAAAGACACGAAGGGCACAACGGAGGCACACCCGTATCGCCGGCATCTTGGCGGCTCCGGAAGCCCGCTGGAAGCGGGCGGTACGGAAATTGTACTACTGGCGGCTCGCCTGCTCCGATGAACGGGGTAACCATGGGGCAACCCTTAAGCTAGTGGCATTAGGTCACCACCCCCAGCTGCGTTTCTGCAAAGCTGGAATAATTCGGAACACTTATCTAGTATTTTTTACTAGTTGCTTGTGGAGAAACTCTCCACAAGCCCTTTTGTTTACATTTAATAGTTTATCTCTATACTCACATTATAAACCACGGGGCTTATGCGTGCTGTTTTACTTCAGTATTTTGTGCGCGGCCCTCTGTTGTTCAAATCAAGGGAGATTCATTATGTCATCTGTAGCAAACCGCATCGTTCCGCTCTGCATCGCCACTATCTGCCTGCTTATGACAGGTTGCACATCTATATGCACTACAGAACCTATATCGAGCAATATGGGTGGTATATCCATCACAATGGGCGCGTCGCGCATCCCCTGTAATAAAGTAAAAGAATATGAAAAGGCAGCTTCTTACTGTGTAGATGCTCTTTTTTCAGACCAGTTTGAGAGTGAATTAATCAAATTCATTTCATCAGTTAAGTCCGATGATAAATATTATCCAGCGTGGGATGGCCTGAGGGCTGAAAACATCATTTCAGATATGCGCAGTTCAATAGATGGAACATATGCAGAAACCTATGGCGGCCCAGTTGGACTGTTCAAATATTTGGTCTTTCACAATATCGCTTATGATGGAACAACTGATGGCCCAATTCGATTGAATAGATGGCCCCTCAAAAAGCGCTCACCTGCTGATATATCTAATACAATCGCTCATGAAGTAGCACATAGAATCGGCCTTGTTCACCCTAGTAGCGATAACGATATGGCTACCGCCAAACTAGAACCACCATATGTTGTAGGCAATATAGTTGGGAAATTAGTTCAAGAGCGTATTGACGCTGAGATGTGAGTAATAAAATTGATATGGAGATAAAAAAATGATGGTAAATATGAGTCGAGACAAATTAGATGCCGCACTCAATAATAACTTAAGCATCTGCGTACTTATTGGAATTCCGGGTTCGGATCCCGATAAAGTGCATACATGCATGGATCGAAAAACCTGGGGCAACAAACCCTGGCAACGGTGGTTTATTGTTACCAACCCTGCAAAGCTGACACCTGCTGAAAGACAACTGTGGTTCCCCTCTGCTTCGACCAACTATGTATTTCTTGGGCGGAACACTAAAGCAGTTGTTTCGAGCGGATCCGTATCTTCCGACCTGCGGCTGAATAACAAATGTGACTATATCGCATTTAAACAAAAATTTGCTCAGGCGGACGCACAATGAAAACTCTATGCTGCTTAATCTTAGTGCTGTTAACAGTCAGTTGCGCACACCATTCCGTTTATGACGAGCCCCCGACAAACCGGGCCGACAAAATGTTGTATTACTATGAGCAGGACAGCATGGGTGAGAACTATGCCATCAGTTCTGGCACAATTGATCCCAACAACTATGTGTCAACAAGAGTTCCCTCCCCGGCTCTTGTTGACATAGACAGCACAGTTAAAATCAAGGTCAGGGCACAACCGGACAAAACTTCCAGATTTTCAGATAAGCCAATGAAAGAATTACTGGATCGAAAAAATAAACTCATAGTACTGATGACATCATTAGATGAACTCATGACTCTTAACACAGAAACGCTGGGAGCATATGCCATTGAACCCGACGGAGAAGAAACAGATCAACTTATTCAAGAATTGGCCGTTAAGACAGGTGACTTCATTACAGCATTCATGAGTTTGTTTCCACGAGATTCAGACGCGTATGCAACAGCAACCGCCCTCGTAGGATCCGGCGGCGGGCTGGGGGCTCTCGCTCCATTCTTACAGATGGAAATAGACGAGATTGATCAAGCCAATAAAGAAATTCAGAAGGCAGCACAAAAGCGCAGTTCTACGTTGCGAATCAATGCCTTTGTGGACAGACCCACTGAAAAGGAACTCTCCGCAATCCATGTCAAGGGCTACGACAGTCTTCCCGAACAAAAAACTGTCGCAAGAGATCGCTCCGGCATAACACTATCAGAGGAAGAGCGCGTGAAACTTCAGAAGCAGATCAAAGCGACCGAAGATCTTGCAAGAACACTCGAATCCGTTCGGGCGAAGGAAATAACTCTTCACGAAGGCCTCAATGAAATCCTAGGGCAGGTGGCGCCTGATCTGGCCGAACAGGTTGAAAAAGCTGAAGAGCTGGCTAAAAAGATCACCGATTCTGAGCGACTGAAAATGGTTCATGAGAGTTTTGATACCGCCATTGCTAAAGTAAAACAGGACGGTCATAACTTTACGGATGAACAACTTACAAAACTCGAACAATTGCCATCAATGCTGATCAACTCGCTTGCAAAAGATGTTAAAGGTGTCGAGGCTACTCTGAAAATCATCACAGACGCAGAGCAGCTAACCAAAGCATGGAAAAATGTCGGCTCTGTGCAGGATCTGAATTCCATGGCAATACTGGCGATGGATTCCAAGCAACTATGGAATGACATAATCTATGCATATTATGAACTTCCTCAATGGTTGCAGACAGCAGCAGACTCTACAGACCTTTTTTTAAATCAGGAAGTTGAGGGAGTTGAACTGGCCGCAGTGGAGCAGCTGCAGGATCTAATTGAATCAGAAGAGCTCCAGGCAGTGGCTGATGATATCAAGAGCTACTACGAAGATATTCAGGCAAGCATTGAAGTCATAAATGAAATTGCGGGTATTCTGCAGATCACACAAATAGATAGCACCAAGGTTGCTCCCTCAATTCCTGAATCATTCGATGTGGATCTGGAAAACCTACAGGATACATCGATCAATCTCAAAAAAGTGGAATTGCAAGCAGGTGATACAATTCTGGTAAAAGCCACTTTGAAGGAACCTGGTCGTAAACCGGTTGAATCGACTGCAGAGTTTAAAATAACGCATTATGGCTGGCATGCCCGGCTCTCGCCCAGCGTTGTGCTGGTAAGACCCGACCAATTAGCAAGCGGTAATACTGAATTTCGCTTTGCTCCTGCACTCGGTTGGATGCATCACTACCGCCCCCGTCCGTCCGCCAATGATTTTCTCCAGATTGTCGGCGCATTCCAACCGGCGCTGGGGATGCATTCGACATTCCTGAATTTTGACAACGAATCCGGAATCGGTCTTGGCGGAACCCTGTCATTCTGGAACGACCGGTTGCAGTTTGGCCTAGGATATAACCTCTCTGCCAGCTCAAGCGACGAAGGAGAAATCTATTACTTTATCGGTTCTGATTTAATTGGCCTCCTGCAAGCTGCTGGAGTTAACACCAATTGAGCTTGAAGATCCCGAGTAAGGAAGCTTCGAAAATAGAGGAAACAGAACAAGGAGGTTAAGTATGTTTGAAGGACTATATTTACCGGAAGTCATTCTCATGGTTTGTGGGGTGATCCTGTTTATTATACTCGCGGTCAAGCTGATGAAAAAAGGAACATCACTGGCCTCTCTGGTTCCTCTGTTCCTGGTGTCGATTGTAATGATCGGTTGGTCGGGCATACAAAAGGTAGAATACGAAAACGGCAAATTTACTATTGTCACACTATCCGAAGAAGTTTCTGAGAATCCCGGAAACGAAGAAGCCCGGGCAGAACTGGAAACGGCAATCGCCAAAGTTGAAAGGCGGGCAGGTTTAACCGGAACTTCAGAGGCAGATTCGGTAAAGTCCGATACCTTGCTGGTTCTCGCCAAAGGCAATCTGGCTCTTGACCGGTATCAGGATGCGTTTGATTTGGCATCCGTTGCCGTTACAAAACAACCCGATTCCCCTGATGCGGCAATCCTGCTGAAACAGTCCGGTATTGAGGTCCTGCAAGAGAAAGCGCCGACCGTGCGGCCTGACTCCGATAACAAAACAAAACTCCGCCTGAAAGAAGTAACTTCCGTACTGGAAGCTCAAACCGATCTCTCAGCTGATGATCATGTGGAGCTCTCCCGGGCATACAAAGCGCTTGGCGAAAACGAGCTGGCAAAAAAACGCCTTCATGAGGCACGCATACTTGATCCGGATGCACCCTTACCCAGGTCCCTGCGGGAACTGGATGATTATCAGCCACCTCCGCACAGATAGGAACCCGGTTCCTTAGCTGTATTATGGATACAAGGAAAGGAGAACCACGAACGATACCGAACCAGCCACCCAAGGAGATTGGTATGAACTTAAACCCGTATCTGCCGCATGAAGCCAGCGCGTAGCGCAGGCTTTACCGATAAAGCCGCCGTTACACGGTGGCTTATGAGACGCAGCAGTCCCATTCCCTACTGAGGAGTTGCACGAATCGAAAACAAACTGAGCTATTAAAAGGAGAACCACATGAGCAAATATGCAAAGCATTTCACCGGAGTCCGCGCCAGAAAATCCTATGATCCTGAAACATCGCTATCGCTAGCCGTGGCCTGTCACCTGGCCTACGAGAAGTCTAAATCCATTGTCAAAGAAACCGCTGTAAAGTGGGGATTTCCGGAGGTTGATTTTGTACGCGTGAATAAGGGTCGCGATATCGACACCCAGTGTTTTGTGATGGCCAATGAGAAGGATATTATCGTGGTCTTTCGCGGCAGCGACTCAATTAATGATTGGTTTGCCAATTTTCAAGCAGTCTATGACCCCGGTCCCATGAAAAAAACAAAGGCACATGAAGGATTTCAGGATGCTCTGTTTCCTGCGGTTATCGGCCTGACCAACCTAATCGATCAATTCCAGGATAATGGACAGCGGGTATGGTTTACGGGGCACAGTCTGGGAGGCGCCCAGTGTTCCCTGTACGCCGGTATGCTGGTGGAAAACAACTATCCCGTTTATGGCATCTATACCTTTGCGAGCCCCCGGCCCGGTAATGTCGATTTTGCCAATGCACTGGACAAGGCCATTCCCGGCCCTCACCACCGGGTGGTCAACGAGAAAGACATTGTTCCGCACGTGCCCCCGGAACCTTTTTACAGTCATGCGGGTAAACGAATGATTCTGAAAAAGAATAAGCAGGAAACTTCCAAATCCGCCTGGAAGAAAGTTCGCCAGGCCATTTTTAATACGCTGATGAAAATGTCAGGCGAGCCCTGGCTCATCAAAGACCGGCATGTCCTTGATGATAAGCAAGACGGCTACATCGTCCGGTTAATTGCCCAGGTTGAACGTGCATCATAAACTCGGCCGTAATTAAGAAACGCGGCTCTTCCCAAATGAGAAGGCTGCGTTTTTTAACGCATTCTATACCGATGAAATTTTTAAAAATGCCAGATGGCGGAGCAAAAGATCTGGTGTTTGATGGTGTCGGAGTGCACGGCTTGTTCGGGCAGGAGTGAGCCCTGAACATTTTTTCCCTGCTCAAAGATGTAGGCAATGTCGAGCACGGCGCGATTTGCGAGCTTGAGACCGGAGCCTAAGCTGAATCCCCAATATTCATCGGGCGTTCCGGATGCAGGCCGCTGCTCCCAGAAGAGGCCGCCACGCAGGGGAATTTCGGTCCATTTGAGCATCCACAAGTATTCACCACCTAGGCGGACGGACCAGCAGTCGTCGATTGATGAACTGGAGTAGGGCTTGCCATCAATGGGATTGATGCGGGCTTCGCCCTCGGCTTTATAGGAATAGTCGGACCAATGCGTCTGGCTGACGTCGAGCGAGGTGTAGAACCGGTCGGTCCAGCGCCAGAGGGCACCGACGGACCAGTAAAGCGGAAAGGTGTATTCCACGTCACGGTGCTGGGTTTCTGAAAAAGTGCTGGTGGCAACCTGAACCAAATTGCTGTCGAAGGTGGAAAGCTGATGATTGATCTGTTTGGTCTGCTTGCCGCGGCCGGTCCACGGGAGATCGAGGGTTGCGCCAAGCTGCAGGTTATCGCTGGCCGCCCAAAGCGCACCGAGCGTCGCGTTGATTCCATAAAAATCCTCGGTCCGGTTGTCTTCGCGGTAGGCTCCGTCGACGGTGTAGGCATCGGTCTGCACGTTGGTTGTCTGATCGATATACGGATTGCTTGTGAAGGTTCCTGAAACGGCATTGGTTATGGGATCATCTTCATCGCCTATATATTCCTCCCCTTCCCAACGGATAACCGAGACCGATGTCCGAGTGTCGAAAACATCGGCCACGCTATCGGAGGTTCCGTCATAGTCGGCCACGAGGGTCGATTCAATGGGATTCCCGCGGCTGGCGCCGTCGGTGTGGATGTTTAGGGTGACACCCAGCGAGAAGCGGGAGCCGAGGGCAAAGGCAAAGGCGGGCGATATGGCGTCGATAGTTCCGGATTGGCGGAATTCGATACCGGTTAACAGGGATGAGTTAAGCACCTGATTAATCTGGCTCTCCGCTGTTGTTCTGGTTTCAGTGATTCCCGTAATCGTCTTGAATGGATCGGCGACATTATTCGTTGTGATATTTACGTAGTCCTGACTGAGGGTGGTGGTGATATTTTCCTGCCCACTGCCCTGAAAACGGGCGGTGAATTCCTGGGTAAAGTCATAGGCTTCCTGATAGTTGAGCGAAACAACGGCGTTTCGGTCGCTCAGGAGAAAGGGATAGACGACACTGAGATAGTTCAGCTCGCTGCTATGATAGCGGTCGGATCCAACATCGACCTGGTTGTTTCGTGCTTCATGTTTATCCTCACGGGCAGAAAAGCGGTAAACGGCGGAGACTTCGGCATGCTCGAGCTGAGTAAGACCCGCGGGGTTCCATGAGGCGGCGGTGGCATCGTCGGCCACCGCGGTGAAGGCGCCGGCCTGCCCGAGTGCCCTCGCTCCGGAGCCGACAGGCAGCGGCGCGGCAAACAGTGTGGGCGGGTGGAATACGCCGGTGTCCGGTGGATCGGGATCCACCAACTGCCCGGTCGGCCCGGCATGGGTAATGTCCACCACGACCGTTCCACCTCCTGGCAGCGGAATGGTAACTTCAACCGCTGGAAGGGAAATGGGCAGCAAAAGGCTCCCGGTTAAGAAAATCATATGGAATCTGCAAGTCTTCACTTTCGGGGAATTTTTACCACAAGGCCCTTGAAAGAAAAAATATACATTCCGATTTAAAGTGCCATACTTATATAGATGAAACCTGACAACACACTCTATGCCGATGAAAAACTGCTGCATGCAGTTCGCGAAGACGGCACCGCCGGATGGGAGCAGTTGTGCTCTGAGTTCGATCCGCTGATCCGTTCGATTACGAACTGGTCGAAGTGGCGGTTTTCAGAGCATGAACAGCAGGACGTGCGTCAGAATATTTATGTACATCTCCAAACCGCACTGCCCTCTTTCCGGCAGGAATGTTCGCTGGCATGGTTTATTAAGAAAATTGCGATTAACAAATGCGTTGATGAAGTACGCCGTCAGGTTCGCTGGAGAAAAGTTATGACCCCGATCTCCCAAAAGAACGACCGGGAAATTCAAGTTGAAAACGGCAACATACAGGATCCGCTCGATGCTGTGATCCTAAAAGAGCGGCGGCAGTTGCTGCGGTCGGCCATGCAGCACATGGGAGCTACCTGCAAGGATAGCATTAACCTGTTTTATATGGAGCATTACAGCTACCGCCAAATTTCCGAACGCCTGGGAATTTCGGTAAACACGGTGGGAAGCCGCTTAGCAAAATGCCTGGATAAGCTGCATAAAGAACTCAAACAGATGCCTGAATTTCAAAGGAGTAAATCATGAATCCCCATGAAGATCAGATATGGGCCTATCTACATAACGAGCTTTCCCCTGAGGATATAGCAGCATTTGAGCTGGCACTGGAAAATGATGCCGAGCTGCGCGAGGCCCTCGAAGCCCGCCGGTTAATCCATGGGGATCTCGAGCATCTTTTACCCATTCTCACGCAGGATGATGCGGAAGATAATGTGCTGGAAGCTCAATTGCTGGAAGAATGGGAAGCAGAGCATCCGGAGTTCCGGGAGCCCGATACTGCGCAGCAACGCGAACCAAACCGTGTTATTCGCCTGCTCATTCCGCTGGCAGCGGCAGCCGTCATCCTTCTGGTAGCCATGCCCTTGCGTCCATCCCCGATTGATTGGGAGCGCACGATTTTTGGTGCCGCTCCACAATTGCGTGGACAGCTGAATATACAGGCCCACTACAGCTCATCGGAACTCAAAGGCATCGAACGGGCCCTGCGACTGGCTATTGAAACCGAAATCAAGCAGTTGCCCGAGCCGGCAGAACCATGGCAACTGAAAATACAGATTCAGGAACTGGCTGCCGGTGCGATTATGATTGAACTTTCCGGCCATCCCGCCGACCGGCCGGACGAGTCCAGAATCTGGACCCTGAATTTTCCGGAACTGGAGACATGTATCGCCGGACTTCCGGCGGTTGGGAAACAGGTGGCCGGGGAGTTATGAGCAGTTTGCTCTACCGGTTAATCCTGCTCGCAGGTGTTTTATCGATGCTGTCCGGGTGCCTTTCCGTCCAGCGGCACAGCTCAGCCGATCCCTATGTTCTGCACCACCATAACTGGTGGAACCACTATGAACGCGGACGCCTCTTCCTGAAAGATGGCAACTTTGCCGCTGCCCGGAAGGATTTTGAAACCGCGCTTGGCCTGATTCCGGGAGCACGCTATCCCTACGCAATGGAGCGCTGGCGGGCGCGCACCTATGGTATGCATATGATGGAAGGTTATTTTCCACACCGCGAACTGGGTATCTGCCTTTTTGAACTCGGGGAATATCAGCAGGCACTGGAGCTGTTGGAAACCTCGATACAGATGGAACCGTCGGCCCGGGCCAAGTTTTACATCAACCGCAGCCGCAAACAGCTCGCGCAGGCCTCTGCCCCACCCCGATTCGAAACCGCACCCCAGCCCGCACGAACCCGCCAGCGGGAGATCGTGCTGAAAGGTACCGCAATTGGATCGAACCCCATTGAAAGCCTGATCATCAACGGTGAATCCGAATTTATTGAGCTGGCCAGTTCACACCAAACCTTTGAACGTAAATTACCGCTTAAAGAAGGCCCAAATGTATTCCGCCTAAGTGCAACTGATCTTGCCGGCCGGGAAACCACGACCAACCTGACCCTTACAGCGGACTGGACTCCTCCACAAATCCACCTTCAGCGCAGTGCGGCTGTGTTGGAAATTTCGTGCCTCGATTCCGGGGGGTTGGGACCGTTGCAGGTAAACGATCAAACAGTCGTACCATCCGGAACATCCTATAAGCTGGAATGGCCGCTGCAATCCGGAGTTCCGCTAAGATTGGTTGCCCAAGACCGCGCAGGAAATAAGGTGACCTGGTCTTTATCGGAACAGGAACTGGAGCACCTTGCTCAAAACCCATCACCCGCACCGCCCAAATTGCACGTGGTCGATGCCGGAAAAACCATCACGCTCTATAATGCCGAATATGTGCTGGATGTCCGCGCGGAGGATGATACCGCCCTGCATTCAGTTTCGGTTAATGGGGAAAACCTGCTCACGCGTCCAACGCCACTGTTCAGAACGCTGCATCGCATCGCGCTGGCATCCGGAACCAACCGGCTGGTGGTTGCAACGGAAGATATGGATAATAACTTAACGGAAAAGCATATTACGGTGGTTTACCGCAAACCGGAATATCTGGACCGGAATTACCGTCTGACCACCACGCTTTCGCCCCTTGCCGGCGATCTCCCTGAACCCGCGTATGGACTCCGGGTAAATCATCTGATCGGGCATCAGCTAACAAAAGATCCCGTTCGCTTTTACCTGCTGGCCGGGGAAGAGGAATCCCGACACCTTCAGGAAGAACAGGCCCTTTCCGACAGTACATTAGCCGACCCGCGAGCCCTGCTGAAAACCGGTAAACAGCTGAATTCCGACCTGGTTTTTATTACACGGGTGATCAGCGATGCCCCGGGGCAGACAATTTATACGCAGGTATTCGATATACATGGCAGCAAGGAACTGTTTATCGAAGATGTCTATATGGAAGACATTTCCCGGCTGGCACACCAACTTGAAGGCCTTGTCATGAAAATTGAACAGCGTTTCCCTTTGCTTCAGGCCCGCGTGGGTATGCAGGAAAAGCAGTTGTTTATTGATGCCGGCGAGAAATGCGGAGCCCATACCGGCATGCGCCTGCTCGTGATTCGTTCGGAAGGCTCATTTGAGCAGGGCCGCATCGTTCGGGCCGAAAAACAGCCTATAGAATGTATTGTTTCAGAGGTTGAGTCCGAAACCGCTCTGTTTATAATCCCGGGTAGACATCCCGAAGGCGCTGTCCGCCCCGGTGACTTTGTTTTTACACGATGAATACGCAATTCCAGTATATTCTAATTGGAGCCTTGGCGCTGATGGTTTCCGCCTGCGACCGGGCTGAACCCGTTGCTCCGAATGAGCCGACAGCTGAACCCCAATCCAATACGCTCAATTATCACGCATTGGTCATTGGTGTAGGCGATTATGCCGGCACGGGCTGGCCCCAACTCGGAACAGCGCAGGCTGATGCCACAGCGATGGGCCATGTACTGCGATCCCGCTTTGGTTTTAAAGTTACAGAACTGATCGATTCTGAGGCAACGCGCGGCAACGTTCTTAGGGCTCTGGATCAATTGAAACACCTGAGTGCAAACGATGCCCTGCTGATCTATTTTGCGGGACACGGCTTTTATGACAAGAAGATGGACGAGGGCTACTGGATTCCGTTCGGTGCGGAACGTTCCCGAATGGATTTTCCGGCCAAGGAGGATTGGCTCTGGAACAGCTCGATCGGCCGGATTCTGGCAGCATCCCCGGCTCGACATATTCTGGTGGTTGCCGACACCTGCTTTGGCGGTTCCCTCTTCCGCGGTATCGAACTTACGGACAAATCGATGCATTGGTACGACCGGGCTATTGAGGTGCCCTCGCGCTATCTGATTACCAGCGGCAACCTGGAGCCGGTGCTCGATAGCGGAATCCGACACAGTGTTTTTGCCCAGGAAGTACTGAATTATCTGCAATATGCCGAAGAGGATGTTTTTTCAGCATCGGATATTGCGGTGTCAATCCGCTCCAAGGTCAGTCAACTGACCGGGCAGTTGGTACGCATGGGGCCACTGGTTTCCCCGGCCCATGCGGGCGGTGAGTTTGTATTTGTCCGCTCCGAAGCCGCACTCCCGGAGATGGAGTTGACAGAAGTTGTGCCGATAGAACCTGTTTACCGCGCAAGCGGGCTGGATGACCGTATGGTTCAGCTGGCCCGTAAAATCAAAGATGATTCGTTTGTCCGGCCACGCATTCTTGCCTGCCTCGGTCCCACAGGAACGAACCCGGAAGAGACGGCCATGGTACGGAACCGGCTGCATGCCAGCCTTAATTCCGTTGGCGGCAGCATTCTGGTGGAACGTGCGGCGTTTGATTCGCTCCTGCAGGAAATGGAACTCGGCCGCTCTGGAATGGCCGACCAGCGGGTGACCATGGAAATCGGGAAACTGCTTCCAGCCAGCCTTATTCTATTCGGAGAAATCATCCCGGTCGGAGATACCAAGGAGATTCATCTGCGGATTGTCGATACGGAAACCTCACGTGTGCTGAGCTCGGCTTCGGCCTCGTTTTCCGACTATACAGACCTGGATCCAGCGTGCCGGGATCTGGCTAACCGGACCATGGAAACCATGAACGAAGCCCGTCCCCTGCTGCTTCCTGCCCACATTGAAAACGGGATACTTGAAGCCGGCTGGGGCCGGTTCCATGGTGCACGCGTCGGGGATCGCTTTGAGATTATAACACGCGAAGGCATCGATACCCTTGCACCGCAGGAAACCATTCTGGGTACCGCCAGCCTGGATACGCTGGGAGAAGAGCAATCCGCTTTCGAGGCCACGTGGAACGATCCGCAATCTGCTCTCCCTGCTACTTTCTGGCTGAAAGCACTGCTTTAACGTTCTGTTCCTCGATGCTGCGATAATCATTCCGGCGACGCGCTGCACTGCGCATAAAATTGGAAGCAACCAGAAGTAAGTCCGATCCGCTGGCCAGCTCCAGTTTTTTCCGGATGCGTTCACGGAAGCTGTCTATCGATTTCACGCTTACATTAAGCTCGTCCGCAATACGCTGGGGCATATAGCCGCAACCTGTTAGACAAAATACTTCGGCCTCCCGAACGGATAGCTTTTCAAGAAGCTTATCCTGATCGGTGCGCTTCCACCGTTCCATCTCGGATAAGCGGCTGGCATACAGCATACCGGTATGGACGATCTGAATACATTGCACCAGGTCGTCCATCGAATCTTTTGATGAAACAAATCCATCGGCCCCGCACCGCAGCATCTGCTCAGCATAGATGTCTTCAAACTCACCACTGCAGGATACCGCAACAATACCCATCCAATAGAACTCCCTCTTCAACTGCTTTATTCCGGCAACACCCGCGCTGCACTTGAGCGAGGTATTAATAACCAGTACATGCGGCTTATGCCGTTTGATTAGATTGCGCAGTTCTTCGGATCCGGATGCGACAGCACATACATTGATCCAGCTTTCCTGGCTCAAGCGGTCGGTGAGTGCCTGTCTTAAAAGGCAATATCCCTGACATACCAACACATGAACACATTCTTCCTTAACCATTTTTTCGTCCCTTTTATTTGGTCTATCGACTCTGTTTTTTAAGCAAGTCGTTCGGTTGTGGTGAAATCTTCCCGAAAAAATGAAAAAAAGAGGAAATTTCCCCACACGCTGTCAAATCCCCTTGGAAATAAAGGCATTTACGAAAAAAATAAAAACATTTGGGGGGTTGCCTTTGCAGTAAAATACCTATAAACAACGCCGTCTATTCACAAACCACAGGTGAAAAGAAAATTTTAAGGGGGAATTATGGATTTTCATTCCATCATTAAAACCATATTTGAAATTACGCTGATGGGTACTTTTGTGCTTTCACTCGGCTACTTTATTGTGACGGCCTGCGCCCTGGCACTTTCCAGACTGCGCAACAAACCGGAAATCATTGCCGACGAGTCACTCTACCCAAGTGTCACCGTCCAGATCCCAACCTATAATGAACTGGCGGCGCTGAACTGCGCTGCACGCTGTCTGGATTTTGATTA
Organism: uncultured Verrucomicrobiota bacterium; assembly: GCA_964486885.1. GTDB lineage: Bacteria > Verrucomicrobiota > Kiritimatiellia > Kiritimatiellales > Pontiellaceae > Pontiella. Next base: position 15,363 of record CAZAPF010000034.1, on the reverse strand, counting down.
CCCGGCAGAAAAGCTACAGATCATGATCGGCGACGACAGCAACCAACCTGAACTGTCTGCAAAGATCGATGAGTTTGCGGCAGACAATCCCCGGATTGAAATCAGCCGGCGCGGTGATAACAAAGGCTTTAAACCCGGAAACCTGAATGTGATGCTGCCTAAGGCAAAGGGCGACTATCTGCTGATTCTCGACTCCGACTTTTTGCCAAAGAAGGATTTTCTTAAACGACTCGTGGTTCCGGTCATTAAAGATCCTACCCTCGCAGGCGCACAGGCTGCATGGCGTATTATCAATGTGCACGACAACCACAGCACGCTGATGGGTACGGGCATTGTAAATATTATCCACTCGGTCATTTTACCCTTCCTTAAATCCGTTACAAACCAGTGCGTATTCTGCGGCTCGGGCGAGCTGGTAAAGAAAAGTTATCTCGAAGAACAAGGCGGGTGGACTGCCGGTGCCTTGACCGAAGATGTGGATTATTCGCTCCGCGTGATTACGGAAGGCAAACGGATTGCCTATGTTTCCGATCTGCGAATCCGCTGCGAAGTGCCTTATACTCCCGGCGATCTGTTCCGGCAGCAAATGCGCTGGGCCTATGGTGTGATGCGTGCCTTTATGGCACACGGAAAAAAGCTGTTCCTTTCGCGCACCATTCAGAAACGCACCAAGTTTGCCGCATTTTTATTCAGCAGCGGCTATATCATGATTACTCTGCTGTTGATGACGTTCATTCTAGGCATGCTTAACCTGATTGCCGGATTCTTCGGAGTCGATCCGGCCAGCGCGCAAAGTTCATCCTATACGGTCGGTCATTTTATTTATGATACCGCTGTCAATTTTCTCCTGACCTGCGGCATGGTGGTTTCCGCCATTGCGGCCGGATTTATTAATGGCTTCGGATTCCGCAGTTTAGGTCGACTGGTTATCTCTTCTCTGACCGTTGGAGTAATCTGCATGTTCTTCGTCGGCCGCGGTATGATTACGGCCTGGCTCGGCCTGCCGATGAAATGGTTCATGCTGAAGAAAGCCGGGAATGATCAGGCTGTAAGCGCTTAAAATTCTATAACTAATTTACCACTGGATTGAACCCTTTTGAACCCGTCTGGTCGAAAGCTGTGTAACCCAGGAGGTAAATTATGTTCCTGAAACACGTACCATCGGACGAACTGGTTGAAGTGATAGACCTGCCGGATGTAATCAACCCGAATACCCCTACCATTCGGGCCCGAGCGCATACCGGCGAAATTATCCAACGTCCGGAAAACTTCCTGAAATCGGAACTGGCATTCCCTTCAGGCGAAGCGTTACCGAAATGCTGGATAGACGTTCACTACTACGAACACGTGGCAGCATAAGAGGAGTCCCCGTTTGAGCAAATTCAAACGGGGCTTTTCTTTTACATCTTTTATGTGTATTGCGTGGTGTCGATTTTGACACCACTTTTTTTGTACATATTAAAAAAGGATTTTTGTGATGTTCGATTTTTGGTTACCGATGGTTTTGTTATTTGCGGTGGCAATGATTACCGCAATTGCCTCGCGGCGGAAGCGTGATCGTTGCCTGAAATATTTTAACCGCGAGCCGGTCATGGTTCTTATGCAGTCGGGCAAATGGATCTGGGGACGTTTTGTGGCCTATCCGAAAGCCATGGAGCTCGTATTCGAAAATCCGGAGGTTGACGAATCCGGTCACCGGAAAGGCAGCTATGTACTCTACACGCCGGAAGTGGATGGTATTAAAAAGATTCTTCAACCCCCGCCGAAATCCGGAACCAAAGAACATGCGCGTTGGCAGGAGGAAATCAAGCGTATTGCCAACCCTTCACTGCTTCGCCGTTTTCGCCGCTGGGTGTGGAACGTTTTTAATACCCTCCGCGATGCGATCTCTCAATCACTCGGCATGATTATCGGAACCATGAAGAAAAGCACGCCCATGGGAAAGGTTGCCGGGGCCGATAAGCGCGCCGGGGAAATCGGCAATACCCTGCTGGGCACGGTTCCCAATACCTATGAACCGGTTCTGGAAAAGTATCTGAGCAAGCAGGTGATTGTTGAAATGCTGGAAGAAGGCAATGTTATCGAGTTTGCGGGATTGCTGCAGGAATATTCCGGCAAGTACCTGCTGCTGAGAAATGTAGCGTTTAAACCGGGCATTGATATCGGCAGCGAGCTGCCGGAACGCTTCGACATTATTTTCCCCCGCAGCAAGGCACTGGTGCGCCATTGTGTGGGCAGTGTTAAACAATAGGTTATCAACGCTCATGAAATTTACGTTTCTAGGAACCGGCACCTCCCATGGAATTCCAATGATTGGATGTTCCTGTGAGGTCTGCACTTCGACGGATATAAAAAATAAACGCCGTCGCAGCAGTCTTTATATCGTGGCCGATGGCCAGCATCTGGTTGTAGATACACCGCCGGACTTCCGCGATCAGGTTTTAACCTTCGGCGTGGAACGGGTTGATGCTGTATTTCTAACACATCAGCACGCCGATCATATTTACGGCTTTGACGATGTTCGCCGTTTTTCCGACCTGCAGAAAGAGCATATCCCGGTATACGGATCCCCCCGAACCATTAAACAGATGCGGAAAAAATTTGATTATGTAGACCGGAAGAGCCATTCCTTCGGCGGTGTGCCCCGCGTGACCTTTACGGATCAGACTGATCCGGTATCTGTCGGATCGATGCAGGTTACCCCGCTGCCGGTGTTGCACGGAATGGATGTCATCTACGGCTTCTTGATTGAGGCCGACGGGAAACGGCTGGGCTATATCCCCGACTGCAACGGCATACCGGATAAAACCGGTCGATTGCTGGATAACATGGACGTGATGATTCTCGATGGCCTCCGCCCCGAAAAACATGCTACCCATTTTTCGATCGGCGAATGTGTTGAACAGCTGGAAAAGATCGGTGCAAAACAATCATTCATTACCCACCTCACGCACAATTCCGAACACCATGAGCTACAGAACCAGCTTGGTGAGGCCGTAACCGTTCCTTGGGACGGGCTTCAAATCGTGTTATGAGATAAATATGAACTCCCGCAGAATCTACAACTGGAAATGCCGTGACCGCACAATTGTGCTTGGAAAACGGACGCTCGTGATGGGCATTCTGAATGTGACACCGGACTCTTTTTCAGACGGCGGCGATTACACAGATCCGGGCAAGGCTGTTGACCGTGCGCTTGAGCTGATTGCGCAAGGGGCTGATATGATCGATATTGGCGGCGAATCAACACGTCCCGGTGCAGATCCGGTTTCGGCTGTTGAGGAAATTAAGCGCACGGTTCCGATCATTGAAAAGCTGCGGGACCAAACGGATAGCCCCATTTCAATTGATACGATGAAAGCCGAAGTGGCCCTCCGGGCGATGGAAGCCGGTGCGGATATTATTAACGATGTATCGGCATTCGAAGCGGATAACGTTATGGCGGAAGTGGCATCACAAACACGTGCCGGCGTCATTCTTATGCATATGAAAGGGACTCCGCAAACCATGCAGGATGATCCATCTTATGGTAATGTGGTGAGTGCGGTTCGCGACTTTCTACAGGACCGGATGCAAGTTGTAATAGAACAAGGAGTGGATCGGAATTCTATCGTGATTGACCCCGGCATCGGGTTTGGAAAAACACAGGAACATAATCTGGAACTGCTGCGGAATATTTCCGAATTGGCCGAGTGCGGCGCTCCCGTTTTGCTCGGGGCTTCGCGCAAAAGTTTTATCGGCCATGTGCTGGGCCGTGAAAACCCTGCGGATCGCCTGGCAGGTGGACTTGGGATTGCGGCGTGGGCGGTATTGCAGGGAACACATATTTTACGGGTGCACGACGTAATCGATACTTGCGATGTTTGCCGGATCATGGATACACTTTGGTCCGGTGATCTGTAATGCAATGGAATGAAGCTTTTGAACTACCCACGGTGCTCGGATGGATAGAAATATTCATTCTGGCGGCTATGTTGTATTTCATTTTCCGGTTGTTTAAAGGAACCCGTGGGTCGGCCATTCTTTCCGGCCTGATTATCCTCTTCGGAGTACTTTATGCCGTTACCAGCATCAGCCACCTGGATGTACTTAACTGGATACTCTCCAAACTGATGCTCTATATCTCGCTGGCGGTTATCGTTATTTTCCATCCGGAGATCCGGCGTGTGCTGGCGCGACTGGGCCGGCAGCCTTGGCGGAATAACGGTATGGCCGCGCAGAAAACGTTGGTTGAACCGATTATGCAAACGGTCAAAATTCTTTCCAAACGGAAAATCGGAGCCTTGATCGCCATTGAACGTGAGATCGGAACACGAGCCATTCAGGACACCGGCACTAAAATTAACAGCGTAGTCAGTGCCGAGCTGCTTGCTACCATCTTTTTTCCGCACACGCCGCTTCATGATGGCGGCGTAATTATTTCCGGCGACCGTATTTGTGCTGCCGGTTGTCTTTTTCCCCTGTCCCAACGGGAAGAGCTCAGTAAAATGCTGGGCACGCGCCACCGGGCGGCCATTGGGGTTACAGAAGAAACTGATGCCATTGTGGTCGTAGTCTCCGAGGAAACCGGCGCCATTTCAATTGCCTATAACGGCCGGCTGCGCCGTGGTTTGGAAGAAGACCGCCTCCACCGCGTGCTGTCTTCGATGCTCCGTCGCGAGCGAACCGGGCTTTCCCGTTTTCGCGAAAAAATCCAGGCGGGTGAGGCGCCCCTATCGGACACCGTTCTAATGACCATCAACGAGGATATGGATGAAAAGTAGGCTTTCCAAATTCTGGTATCAGGTCCGTAAAGATAAATGGCTTATCCTGTTTTGCCTGGCGCTGGCATTTCTGGGCTGGCAGGGAATTCGAAAGAACATCGGTTTCGAGGTATCCGTCTCCAACATTACTGTGGATGTTGACGTGCCAAGTGGATGGGCCGTTTGGGAAAAATCCGTACACCGGGTTAATATTGTTTTCCGCGGTTCCCGAGAGGACATTCGCTATCTCAACAATGAACAGCTTCGCGTCGTCATCCCCATGCCGGAACCCGAGCACGGCGAAGAAATGGTAATTAAGCTCTCCGAAAAATATCTTCGGAATCCAACCGGGGCTAAAGTGGTCCAGTTCAGCCCATCCGAGATTGTGGTTAAACTCGATCAGGAAAATGACCGATTGCTGCCTGTGAAGGCGGCCGTTACAGGATCCCTTCCCGAGGGACTTGAAATTGACCGTATTGTTTGCACGCCGGCATCAGTAAGTGTTTCCGGAGCAAGGCAGGTGCTGGATGAAATGGAAAATATCCATACTGAAATGGTGGATCTGAAAGACCGCCAGACCTCATTCAAGGAAAGTGTTCCCATTGCCCTCCCCCAGGCAGGACGCATGCTGGTGGATCCGGACTGGGTTACGGTGGAATTTTTTATTGAAGCCCGCAACAGCACCGAAACCTTTGAAAAGATACCGGTGCGCACCATGTGTTCCCCAGGTGATCGCCGGAATATCGATGTTCAGCCGCAAACCATCAGCGTTACTGTTCAAGGAAAGCTCCAGCGCATTGAACAAATGCGAACGGCAGATGTGTTTGCCTATGTGAGTTGCTATGATCTTGAGGAAAGCACGGGCTATGACCTGCCTGTCGTCGTAGACCTGCCTTCGGGCCTGCAGCTCATCAAGACCGATCCGGTTGTTGTACATGTTGAAATCAGCAACGGAAACTAGGAGTAATCATGAAATTTCTTATACGAACCCTTACCATTCTTGCACTGTGTTCATGCCTTGCTCCAGCGCAGGAAACGGAATCCACCTCCGGCCTTCAGATTGCAGGACGAACGGATGAAGAACGGTGTAAATTTCTTCTTGAAGTAGCCGCGGCATACTTTAAAGAAAAGGATTTTGCGTCAGCCATTGATGCCTATGAGCGGGTACTGGAAATTGATCCAAAACATCAGGAAGCCCGTTATGTGATTGGGCATGTATATATCAGTGCAAAATCATATGCCAAGGCCGAAGAACAGCTGTTAGGTTTAATCGAAGATTACCCGGAAGATTTTAAACTTAAAAATAACCTGGCATGGCTTTATGCCACCGCTGAAGATCCTAAATTTCGAGACGGGAAAAAAGCCATTAAAGTTGCCCAGGAAGCCATGGTGCTTGCTCCGAACGATCACCATGTGTGGAGCACGCTTTCCGAAGCCTATTATGTTTCAGGCGAATATGAAAAAGCCTACCGGGCCATCACCCATATGGCCAGTCTGGCAGCACGTTACGGCCAGAATATTACGAAAGAATCGGTAGAGAGCTACAACGAACAGATTCGTAAATGTAAACGGGCATGGGATACACAGAAAATGCTCGAAGGAAAAGAAGACGAGGAAACCGACGAAGCCAAACCTGAAGAAAAATAGCGGGAAGTTCGTTTAACCATCTAATAAACAAACAATCCCAAAGCAATAAACAGTATACCTATTGCGGTTTTGGTATAGGCCGCGAATTTAAAAAGCCCTTCTTTTTCCAAAAAGGGAGCATAGAATTTCCGAAAATACCACGGCGACATCAGCAGAATAATTCCGTAGATGACCCACAGATATACCACGGCTACCAAAATCTGGAACATGGGCGATCCCGACGTTGCTGCAGTTCGTACAATCGGAACAGCAATCAACAGAAGAAAACCACCCAGTGCACGAGGGGCTAGCAACTCTTTCATATACACAACACTGGCGATAAATACTGCCGGCGACAGGATGTATATGTATTTCTTATACGCATCAAGAAATCCCATATTCATGGTTAATGCCTCTTTTGCACCTAGCCAGCAACATAGAGCGGTAAAAATCCATGCAGGTATTACACTTCGTGGAAACAACTCGGAAAAGCGCTTAATCAGATCCGGCCGAAAAATACCGACCAGGCCTCCAGCTGTAGCCAACACGCCCAGAATAATAGAAATCCATTGCAAACTCATATGCAGTCCAAATAATAAGCCATTAAAAAAGATCAACCAAAATATGTTATACGCAATACGGCTTTAGTGTAACGATATTAATAATTTAACCAGCCGCGCATTGTGCAGGCCCCTACCTGCCAGTTCAAGCATACATTACCCTCATGAAAGGTGTAATATCTTCATTAAATTTTGATCTGGTCAACCTATGAAATAAAAAAGGCCCTGCAAAAACAGGGCCCTGAAGATGGTAGACGCGCAGGGGCTCGAACCCTGGACCCGCTGATTAAGAGTCAGCTGCTCTACCGACTGAGCTACACGTCCATCAAGGTTCAGGAACATACGTGTACTAGTTATGGCCTGCAACTCAAAATATTAAGAATATTAGGTCCGGTTTTATGTTTGTTTTCCGGGAATTAATACACGGTTTCCACCTATCCATCACTGCTGGCCTTTCGGATTAAATACGTTCTTTTTCGAAGTACTCCGTGTGCAGCAATTCATGGGATTTATGACCAAGCGGCTCCACAAGGAATTCCTCATAGACCTGGGTGACTTGTGGATTGGTATGCGACTTCCGCATGACCTTTCCTTCGTCTTCCGCATAGATGGCTTTCATGCGGGCTTCGCGCACAGCATCGGTCGTAATACGGGGCTGCCCTCCTCCCCCGATGCAACCGCCGGGACAGGTCATAATTTCAATGAAATGATATTCCACTTCACCGGCCCGGATTTTTTCTATCAGTTCCCTGGCCTGCCCAAGGGTGTGAGCGACGGCAATCTTAGCTGTAACTCCTTCAAGGAAATTCCATTCCGGCACTGTACCTTCAATGGTTATTTCTCCTTCCTTGATTCCTTCCAGTCCGACAACCGGGGTAACACGCAGATTATCAAACGGAAGTTCACGGCCGGTCACGATCTCATAGGCCGTACGCAGTGCGGCTTCCATCACCCCTCCGGTATTGGCAAAAATATCGGCAGCCCCCGAACCCAAACCAAGCGGAGCATCCATTTCGGAATCCTCGAGTGATTCAAAGTCTATTCCGGCCTCGGTAATCATGCGACCCAGTTCGCGGGTGGTAAGAACGACATCCACATCCTGCGCACCGCTGGCATTCATTTCGGGGCGTGCGGCCTCGTATTTTTTTGCCGTACAGGGCATTACAGAAACCATAAACATTTCATCCGCCGTTTTTCCGAGCTTCTCGGCATAATAGGTCTTCACCAGCGCGCCCATCATTTGCTGCGGAGATTTGCAGGTGGATAGGTTGGCCAGCATATCGGGATAATGGAATTCCAGGAACTGGATCCATCCGGGCGAGCAGCTGGTAAACATAGGCAATGCAACGTCTTCGCCATCCACCAACGCTTGCTTCAAGCGGGTGAGCAATTCGGTCCCCTCCTCCATAATGGTGAGGTCAGCCGAAAAGTTGGTATCAAACACCGCATCAAATTTCATACGGCGAAGGGCGGTGGTCATTTTACCGGTGACCAAGGTTCCCGGTTCCATTCCAAAACATTCACCGAGTGCAGCGCGAATAGCCGGCGCTGTCTGAACGACCACCGTTTTAGCTGGATCATCCAAGGCAGCCCACACTTCCGCAGTCTGATCCCGTTCCGATATAGCACCGACCGGACAAACGGCTGAGCATTGGCCGCACTGAACACAGGTAACGGTATCCAGTCCTTTACCAAATGCGGGGCCGATCGTTGTTTTGAATCCGCGACTTTGCGGGAACAATGCTGATACGCTTTGTGTTTCCGTGCAGACTGTCACGCAACGTCGGCAGGAAACACACTTGGCACTGTTCCGTACAAGTGCCGGTGTACTTTCATCGTTGCACCGCGGGGCTTTTTCTCCTTCGTAGCGCAATTGGCGAATACCCAGATCCCGGGCAATGTTTTGCAGTTCACAATCTTCATTACGGTCGCATATCTGGCAGTCACCCTCGTGCTCGGACAGCAGCAGTTCAACCACCACTCTGCGTGCTTCGCGCACGCGACGGTTATTGGTGTGGATTTTCATTTTATCCGCCACCGGCATGACGCAGGAGGCTGCCAGATCATTCACCCCTTCGATCTCCACCAAACAGACGCGGCATGCACCTATTGCCTGTATTTTTTCGAGATAGCAGAGCGTGGGAATATTTATTCCAGCCTGCCTGCAGGCCTCCAGTACGGTGGTTCCCTCTTCGACGGTGATCGGCTTGTTATCGATGGTTATATCAATCATTTTTCAATCCTCATTAAATTCCGGTTACCAGGTGTGAACTTCTTCGCGGTAGTCACAGCGCAGACAGCGTTTGGCCTGCCGCGTTGCGGTCACTTCATCCCACACCTGCTCCACTTCATCGAAATTGCAGCGGCGACGTTCAACCGGAATAAGCGGCTGTTTTTCCCGTTCATGCATGAGGGGCTCTGCATCCGGATCAAAGAAGGTATCGAGTTTCTTCTCCTCGCGCCAAAAGGCGTTGTCTTTTCCGGTCAGGTATTGATCAATGCCGGCTGCGGCTTTTTCTCCATCAGCAACGGCCTCAATCACGGAAGACGGTCCGGTCGCAACATCACCACCGGCAAATATCCACTCTTCGGAGGTCTGTTTGGTCAGTGCATCGGTAGCGAGATAACCGTTTCGATGGACATTCAGGGCAATGCTTCCGCTTAGTGCCGGCAAATCGACACTTTGCCCGATTGCGGCAATAACCTGATCGCACGGAACAATGAAATCCTTGTCGTCACCCGCCACCGGGCGGCGGCGGCCGGAGCGGTCAAAGGCACCGAGTTCCATGGGTTTGCATCGGATCCCGACCACCTTGCCGTCTTCTACAAGAATTTCTTCTGGCGAAGTAAGAAGCTGCAGTTTTACCCCTTCCGCTTCGGCTTCTTCGATTTCCTCTTCGTACGCCGGCATTTGCTCTCGGGTGCGGCGATACAGCACTGTAACGGATTCTGCATCCAAACGGGCCGCAGTCCGGGCCGCATCGATTGCGGCATTTCCACCGCCGATAATAACGACATGCTGACCCACAGGAACCGATCCGCGGATATTATAGTCCCGCAGGAAGGTCATGGCCTCGTAAACGCCGTCGGCATCTTCGCCGTCTAATCCTAGTTTCAGACCATCCGGGGCCCCTACTGCCATGAATACCGCGTCATAGCCGTCTTCTTTCAGACTTTCGAACGTGAAATCAACACCAAGTGCTTTATCGCACTCAATATCAACGCCCAGTCGTTCAATCATCCGGACCTCGCGGGCCAGGATTTCCCGCGGTAAGCGGTAGGAAGGAATAGTTTGCGCCATCATGCCGCCCGGTCGAGGAGCAGCCTCATAGACTTTGGGTTTGTAACCGAGCCGCGCGAGGAAAAAGGCACATGAAAGACCTGCAGGGCCCGCACCGATGATTGCAACTTTCTTGGCCGCATTCTTTTTATTTTCTTTACATTCCGGCACCTGAATAATCATTTCCTGCTCAACCATGAACCGCTTTACACCGCGGATGGATAGCGGACTGTCGAGGGTGGACCGACGGCAATGTTCTTCGCAGGAGTGGAAACAGATCCGCGCGCATGCCGCTGCAAACGGATTCCTTTCTCGATGCAGTTTAAGTGCTTCGGCATACCGTTGTTCCCCGACAAGAGAAACAAAACCGGGCACATCAACCGACGCCGGGCAGGCACTCTGGCATGGTGCACGTACAAGTCCGGCACATACCCCGGCACGGCATTTGTGTTCACGAATATGTTCTTCGTATTCTTCGCGGAAATGACGGATGGTGGAAAGCACGGGATTCGCGGCGGTTTTACCAAGGCCGCACAGAGCGGTTTCTTTGATCTGGTTGCCCAGCGTTATCAACTTTTCTATGTCGCCCTCCTGCCCCTCTCCATCACAGATGCGTTCCAATATTTCGAGCAGCCGCTTCGTTCCAACCCGGCATGGCGTACATTTTCCGCATGATTCTTCCTGCACGAATTCAAGGAAGAAACGGGCTACATCCACCATGCAGCTGTCTTCGTCCATTACGATCAAGCCGCCGGAGCCCATGATGGCACCGAGCTCATTCAATGATTCATAGTCGAGCGGAACATTCAGATGTTCTTTGGGGATGCAACCACCGGAAGGTCCACCCAGCTGTGCAGCTTTAAATGGTTTACCATCAATCATTCCGCCGCCGATATCATACAGCAACTCACCAAGAGAAATTCCGATGGGAACTTCTACCAGTCCTGTGTTATTAACCGCTCCGGCCAGTGCAAACACCTTGGTCCCTTTACTTTTTTCAGTCCCCAATTCTGCATAGGTATCAGCTCCATCGAGTACGATCACAGGAACACTGGCAAAGGTTTCCACGTTGTTCAGCAGTGTAGGTTTACCCCACAGGCCTTTAATGGAAGGAAATGGAGGGCGCGGACGAGGTTCTCCCCGGTTTCCTTCGATTGAGGTCATCAATGCAGTTTCTTCTCCGCAAACAAAGGCTCCCGATCCCATTCTGATTTCCAGATCAAAGCAAAAATCCGAACCGAATATATTATCACCAAGCAAACCGACTTCGCGCGCCTGGTTAATTGCCTTTTGCAGCCGTTCGATCGCAACTGGATATTCGGCCCTGCAATAAACATAACCTCGATCAGCCTGGATGGCGTAACCAGCAAGGGCCATTCCCTCAATCACGCTATGGGGATCGCCTTCCAATACACTGCGGTCCATGAACGCACCCGGATCCCCTTCATCGGCATTGCAAACAACGCTTTTCGAATCACCTTCAGCTTCCAGGGTAAATTTCCACTTCAGTCCGGTTGGGAAGCCTCCCCCACCCCTGCCACGCAGTCCTGATTCCAGAATACTGTTAACCACCTCTTCCGAGCTCATTGAAGAAACAGCCTTAGCAAGGGCCTGGTAACCCTTTGCGGCGATGTATTCTTTTATCTGAAGAGGGTCAATATTTCCGCAGTTTCGCAACACTACTTTGGTCTGTCGCTTAAAATATTCGATATCATCAACATCAGCCACCGGTTTTCCGTTGGCCGCATCTTTATGAAGCAAATGCGATACGATCTCACCCTTCATAATATGCTGCTCAACAATGGTCTTTGCATCATCGGCTGTAATGCCTTGATAAAATACATTGTCCGGCATAATTTTGGCAACGGGACCAGCGGCACAAGGTCCCATGCAGCCCGTTTCCACTACACTCGTTTTATGCGAAAGCTCGTTCGCCTCAATGGCGTCGTTGAATGCCTTACATATTTCCAGTGCTCCGGATGCCAGACACCCTCCTCCAACGCATACAAGTATTTCGTGCGTGGTATCATCATGGGACTTTGGAAGCGAATGATCCGCACGAAGCCCAAGTTTTTGTATTTCCAGATCATGTATTTTTTCTAAATCATCAGGCGATTTTATTTTAGTGGTCATGGCTACGCTTCCTCCATTTCAGATTTGCCGTAGGGTGCAAGAATTTGTTTTATCCGTGTCGGTTTTACACGTTGGTGCACGTCATCATTGATCATGATGGCAGGTGCGAGACCGCAGGCACCAAAGCATCGGGCCACTTCCAGAGAGAAGGTTTGGTCTTCTGTCGTTTCACCTACATCAATACCCAACTCCTTCTTAAGGGAATCCAGGACCTGTTTACCCCCTCTCACATAGCATGCTGTTCCCAGGCAGACTCTTATGACGTTTTCGCCACGCGGATTTGTTGAAAAATAGGAATAGAAGCCAACCACACCGGCAACTTCGCTGTATGGTTTATCCATTTTTTTTGCAATCTGCCGGAGGACCTCTTCAGGTAGATAACCAAATAAACCCTGCGCAATTTGAAGAACAGGAATTAAACCACCTTCCTTATATTTATATTCTTCAAGGATTACATCTAACTCAGCGAACAACTGTTCTTCGTTGTTTTTCATTCCACAAGAACAGTTTACAGATGTTGTTTCATTTAACATGCCTGACTCCTCTGCTAGGGTTATCGGATACCAAATATGGAAAGTCCACAAACCAAACTACTTAAGAAATCAGAATGTTCAAGTTCTCTCCTTTTATATCGATATATTTATACGTTATCTAATTTAGATATCGTTTTAATTTATGAAGTAAATTACAGCGAAGGCCTTATATGTTTTAATTATGATAATAATGGTTGTATATATTCAGGAAAAGAGCCCAGACCGGCACTTGATAATCCCTATAGAATCACCTGTTTGAATGACCCTATTCTTTGATAGAGAGGTTCGAAGATGGGACACAGTACCCCGACTAAACCGGCGCCACGGAATAAAAAATTACTTGGATTGCAAGTTCCGTTTAAGCCACATACTGAGGATTGAAACATCAGATGGATTTACGCCTGATATTCTGGAAGCCTGCCCCAGGTTTTCCGGCCTAATTTTTTGAAGTTTTTCCCGGGATTCAGTGCGAAGCGTTTTTACCTCATCATAATTGAAGTCTACAGGGATTACCTGATCCTCTTGTTTCTGTGCAGCAGCTATCCGTTCTTTTTCCCGCTTAATATAGCCTGAATATTTTACTTCAATCTCTACCTGCTTAAGTACTTCCTCATCAAGAGCTGATTTATCCTGCGGAAGAAGTTCATAACTCATTTCAGGTCGTCTTAACCACTGACCCAACGAAGATCCTTCATGGAATACTTTTTCAAGTCGCCTGGTTTCCTTCTGAATCTGAGTCCAATGATTGGAGATCATCGCGATTTCATCTGAATCTACAATTCCGAGCTGCTTTGTTTTTTCGAGCAATCGATAATAGACATTATCCTGCCTTAACGTTAAGCGATGCTCAGATCTCGAAGTAAACATACGGTAAGGCTCATCAGTTCCTTTTGTGACGAGATCATCAATCAAAACACCGATATAGCTTTCATTCCGGCTGAGAATGAGCGGATCAGCGCCCAGACTCTTCAATGCAGCGTTGGCCCCGGCAACGAATCCCTGGCCGGCCGCTTCTTCATACCCTGTAGTACCGTTCAATTGACCAGCAAAATAGAGGTTTTCTACCCGTTTTGTCTCCAATGTGTGAAAAAGCTGGGTCGGATTGGCATAATCATACTCAATCGCATAGCCAGGACGCAGGATTTCGGCATTCTTCATCCCTTCGATAGAATGGATCATTTGTTCCTGAACATCCTCAGGAAGGCTGTTTGATGTTCCATTCGGATACAAACGAATGTTATTCCTCCCTTCCGGCTCCACGAATACATGGTGCGAATTACGATCTGAAAATTTTACAATCTTATCTTCAATGGATGGACAGTAGCGAACTCCTGTTCCCTCGACCATGCCGCCATACATGGCACTTTTTTCCAGATTATCAGCTATAATCTGGTGTGTTCTCTCATTGGTATGCGTCAAATAACAAGGCATCTGATCCGATCCAGGGATCCAGGGATGCAGATGAGGATGTTCCACGTGGAACAATCGATTCATTTCTTCAGGATTATCAACTCCATGTTCCACGTGGAACATCTTCCATTCCTTTCTGGCCATTCTGGAGAAGAAGGGCGGTGGATTATCGCCTGGCTGAATCTGCATTTTCGAATAATCAACCGAGTCCCGATGAATGCGGGGTGGGGTGCCTGTTTTTAAACGCCCAAGCTCAAAACCGAACCGCGCGAAGGATGCTGATAAGTCTTCAGCTGATTCTTCTCCCATCCGGCCCTGCTTAACGCTGTTCATTCCAATAAGCACTCTTCCGCATAAGAATGTTCCTGTGCAAATAACTACTGCATTGGAATTTATATCTCCACTTGATCTCGTTGACACCCCCTCAATATTTCCATATTTAGTCCGTATCGCTGTTACAATATCATCGAGGATGTCCAGATTTTCCTGCATGGAAAGAACTGCTTGAATTCTCAAAGGGAAGAGGTCTTTATCGCACTGTATTCGGTTGGATTGAACAGCTGGTCCTTTTCGGGTATTCAGCATCCGATATTGCAGCCCAGTATAATCGGTATTTCGTCCAAGCTCACCACCTAATGCATCCAGTTCGGATACAATATGTGATTTTGCAATCCCACCAACAGCGGGGTTACATGGCAATCTTCCTATTAATTCTTTATTGAGAGTAATTAACAAAGTTTTAACGCCCATACGTGCAGAAGCCAATGCTGCTTCATAGCCAGCATGACCTCCACCAACTATAATTACTTTATACAAAGACTTATTCATAAATAAACACACCTATTTTCAGGGTCGAGGATAGTTGCACCCTACAAGATTATGGTCAACAACGAGTTGCGTCTAATAAGGAATCTAAACCTGTCTGGATACCGTTTGATTCCTTAGTTCTCATATAGAAATCGCAGTTTATCCGGAACAGTAAATAATCGTTGTTATATATTTCCGGAAATTTCGAACAATACTCTTGGGCTGCCCCCCTTAAACTATGACATTTAAAATGTGAAATCTCCCTGTAGAGT
>CAZAPF010000033.1:0-53439 GCA_964486885.1 uncultured Verrucomicrobiota bacterium | reverse complement strand
ACAATGAACCGGAGATTCTCACATCGAAGGTGTCATAACGATTGGGGGCAGCCCAAGTGCCTTGTCTTTTTTTGACTCTTTTCTCAGGAAACCCTTTAAAATCGCGATGGACTCAACGTACCCGTGTCCTTGCGGTTACTGACTTTCCAAATACTATGCTTGAATTTTCAGTCCCAGAGCTGAGCAGAGCTTCATGAAGTCGGAGTAACCTTGTCTTGCAATATAATGGAGAATTTCCTGATCAAGTTCCCGGTATTCATGGATGGCAACATTTCTGAATCCGGTCATGGCGCGGAGGGCATGGCTCAATGATGGCGGCTTTGTTCAAAAGGATGTCGTCAAGCGGCGCGGTAGGCATTGAGCACTTCTTTTCTTTGCATTTGGAGTTCGGCATACATGGAGAGGCTGGTTGCCATGAAACGATCCGATTCAAATGGGTTGGTCGTGAAGAGCTGTTGGCCGGATAGAGCTACTTCTTTTGAGTAGACAAGATTTTGGGTCGAGAGCAACCCGATATCAACTGGGCGATGGAACACGCTTTCCAATTCTCCGGCAATGGAAAGGGGGGGGGCAATGAGATATCTTCGCCAGATTTAGAGATAATGGCGATATCCACATCACTATCTAATCTTGCAGTTCCCTTTGCCGTCGAACCATGGAGATAAGCAGCGAGAATTGCGGGATTCTTCTTCAAAACCACTATTGCTTTTTTAAGTGTATTTGCATCGTTCAATAAAAGAAGACAACCAAGTTAATTCGCTGTTACTGCTGAGCTTGTAGCATGGGCATCCTGCCCATGTATTCACGGACTGGACGCGACGCGGGGCTTGAGGCACGAAAAGCAACGACCTTTAGGGAGTGGCAACCCCGTGCTACTTCACCTGATCAATTGCATCCAGTTTTTTCCAGAGTCTGGAAAGGTCCTTCAGTGGAATCATGTTGGGGCCGTCGGAAAGGGCTTCTGCAGGATTGGGGTGGGTTTCGATGAACAGCCCGTCTACGCCGACTGCTGTTGCAGCCTTTGCCAAATAGGGGGCAAAGCGTCCGTCGCCGCCGGAGGTGTCGCCCTGACCTCCGGGTGACTGAACGGAATGGGTGGCATCGAAGATGACCGGATAGCCCATCTCGCGCATAATAATCAGGCTGCGCATGTCGGCCACGAGGGTATTGTAGCCGAATGAAGCACCGCGTTCCGTGAGCATGATCTTTTTGTTCCCGGTCGACTCAATTTTCTTTACGACATTTTCCATATCCCACGGAGCGGCAAACTGGGCCTTTTTTACATTCACCACCGCGCCGCTTTCGCCGGCTGCCACCACAAAATCGGTCTGACGGATCATGAAGGCGGGAAGCTGGATAATGTCAACGACCTTTGACGCAATGTGGATTTCCTCTACGCTGTGCACATCGGTTAGCACGGGAACGTTATATTTTTCTTTGATCTCGGCTAGGATTTCGAGGCCCTTTTCAATGCCGGGACCGCGGTAGGAATTGATCGAGGTGCGGTTGGCTTTGTCGTACGAGGCTTTGAAGACGAAGGGGATATTTTGCTTTTTAGAAAGTTTAACGAGCTTGTCGGCAATCGCCATGCAACCCTCGCGGCTTTCGATCACGCAGGGGCCGGCGATCATCGCCAGTGAGTTTTTACCCCCGAATTTAACACCCTTAACATTTACCGTTTTTGTCATTCTATTCTTCCTGTTTATCTATCCACAGATTTCACGGATTACTCTGATTTTAAATCCATGTAATCCGTGAAATCTGTGGATTTAATTTTGTTGGGCCAAGAGCGCTTCGGCTTTGGCTATGTCTGATGGCTCGTCGACACCGATGCCGAAGTCTTCCGTTTTTATCACTTTCATGCGGCAGCCCATATCAAGAGCCCGGAGCTGTTCCAGTTTTTCCAGATTTTCGAGTGCGCAGGGCGGTTCTGCAACCAGTTGCAGGAGATATTCGCGCCGATAGGCATAGATGCCGATGTGCCGCCAGTATACGCCGTCAGTTGAAGTAGTTTCCGGCTCCCGGATAAAGGGAATGGTGGAGCGTGAAAAATAGAGGGCCTGTCCGTGCCGGTTAAAGAGGGCTTTAACCACAGAGGGATCGTTAATATCTTCTTTGTTCATTGGGGTGGCGGCCGTGGCCATATCCCATTCGCTGGAGGAGATCGCTTCGGCCAGCTCATCAATCAAAATGGGATCAATCAGGGGTTCGTCGCCCTGTACGTTAATGACGGCATCCGTGTCGAGCGATTGCACGGCTTCCGCAATGCGGTCGGTTCCGGTGGGGTGGTCGGGGCGCGTCATGGCGACCTGTACATCCGGAATGTTCAACGCATTTACACAATCAGCGATCCGCTGATCATCCGTGGCAACAATCACGGCATCGAGTTTCTTGGCCTGTTTTACGCGTTCGACCACCCATTGGATCATGCGCTTGCCGGAAATCATAGCCAGACTCTTTCCCGGAAACCGGGTGGAGCCCCAGCGCGAGGGGATGACACAGGCGATTCCACTCATGAGCTTAAGTCCTTGTTATGTCCTGCGCCGTAATTCCGGTGCCGGACAGCAATGATGGTATTAAAGAAATGCCGATTGCCGATTTTTGATTTCTGATTGGAGGAACTCAGTGGCGCCACGTGAGTCCCGTTGCACGTGACAACGTGGTCACGGGATTGGCCTCTTTTATGGAAAGGTGTCGCTGACCCGAAAATCGGCAATCGGCAATCTAAAATCAAAAATCTGCTGCGAAGCTGCATTAAAGTTCCTCCGCATGGACAACCATATAGTCGATCAATTCTTTCTGTGTGCAGGTGGCGGTGCCCAGCTTGCCGACCACAACGCCGGCGGCAAAATTAGAAAGCTCGGCGGCTTCCAGATAGGTGGCGCCGCAGGCCAGGGTCAGAACATAGGTTGCAATCACAGTATCGCCTGCGCCGCTGACATCGAATACCTCTCGGGCCCGGGTGGGGATGTGTTGTGCTTCATCGCCCTGGTTGAGCAAAAGCATTCCGTGCGGGCCGAGCGTGATCAGTGTATGTCTTGCCTTCCATTTTTCGTCGAGCACACGGCCGACTTCGAGCAGGGCCTGGTCTTCAAGCGGGTTGTTGCACGGTTTGCCTTCGGCGATTCCGGCGGAACCGAATGCTTCTTTGCGGTTGGGGGTGACCACGGATACACCTTCCATTTTCAGAATGTGGTCGTCTTTGGGGTCATACCCAACAGGGATACCTTTTAGCTCGGCTGCTTTGATTACGGTATCCACTACGTCCTGTTGCACGGAACCTTTTCCGTAGTCTTCGATAATAACGCCGTCTGCCTCTTCAATTTCTTTTTCAATGAGGCGGGAAAAGGCGGTCATCGCTTCGGTCGGGATCTGGAGATATTCCTCGCGGTCAACGCGCACCACCTGCTGTCGTTCGGCAACAATGCGGGTCTTTACGCAGGTTGGATGTTCACCGGTTTCCACGATGGCGTTCAGCGTTACACCGGAATCGGTCAGCTGTTTCTTGAGGTCATCTCCAACCGCGTCCTGGCCGATGATGCCGGCCATCGCCGCTTTGCCGCCGAGTGCCAGCAGGTTGGAAGCCACGTTGCAGGCTCCGCCCGGCATGGCTTTCTCGTGGGAGACATGGACTACGGGAACCGGGGCTTCTGGCGAAATCCGGGATACAGAACCATAGATAAAGCGATCCATCATGAGATCGCCGACCACAAGAATGCGTTTGTTTGCAGCACTTTGGAGCACTTCTTTTGCCCGCTGAACGGTTATTTTCATTTTTCGTTGCCTTTCTTTGCCCAGAAATCATCGCCCGGACCCGATACCTTCTGAAGTTTTGCGGTAATTTTTCCCACGGGAACCTTGGCTTTGATGCATGTAACCATACGGCGGTTTTCCTTTGAAACCCAAAACACGATTTTCCCTTTCCGAACAAACATGCCGTCGAACTCTGCGATGGGTTCTACCTGAACCGATTTGACGCGTCCATGACCAGGTACTTTAATCCGGTCTTCATCAATAATCTTCATGCCTAGCTCGTAGACTTTTCCATCGGCGTAGAGCATATGGTTTTGTTTCGCCAGGCTTTCGAGTGAGGCATTGCGATTTGCATAGATGAAAGAAAAGACATCCTGCGTTTTTGCAGTGATGGGCACTTCGTTGGTCACTTTAGCAATTCGATCTTCAAAAAACGCAATTTTCTTATCGTGGTTGAATATCGTTCTGTGGCTTCTTCGGCGGTTACCTTCATGAATGCGTAAATCAATGCGGACCGGCAGGGCGGTTTCGGGATCGATGAGCACTTCTGTATGGTCGTCGACCTTGTAGATATGATTATAGGCTTTGTAGTTTTTTGATTCCATCCGCAGGCGAAACAGTTTCCGGCCATCTTGCGTGATCAGTTCGGTGCTGGTTTTTGACCATGCGATCGGTAATCCCATCCAGCTGATTCGATATTCGGCGATTTCTCCGGGAATAAAGCAGCCTGAATAATCCTCGGCATGGACCGCGCCAGCGATCAGCCCAGCCCATGCGATGAGAAATAAATTTTTCAAGATTACGTGCTCTGCTTAGCGTTTGAACTGCCTGCATGTTACCTCAGCTGTATCGAACAGCTTCCGTGCCTGTTCTGTAAAATGATATTCTGTTTCGTAAACCACTTCCTTGATACCCGCATTGATAATCATTTTGGTACACATCAGGCACGGGCTAAGCGTGCAGTAGAGTGCGGCTTCGTTTACGCTGATGCCGTGATAGGCCGCCTGGACGATTGCATTTTCCTCGGCATGAGCGCAGATGCATTCGCCGAGGCTTTCTCCCGATGGAGCATCGCTTGCGCAGCGGGGACAGCCGCCTTCATAGCAATTATCGATTCCCCGGGGCGTACCGTTGTAGCCCGTGGAGATAATGCGTCGGTCCCGCACAATTAAAGCAGCCACTTTGCGGCGGCAGCAATTGCCCCGCTTTGAAACCACGTGGGCAATATCCATGAAATATTCGTCCCAGTCCGGGCGCTTGGTTTGTTCCTGAGTCATTCGGAAAATATAGCGCTTTGCTCAGCCTTCGTAAAGACGAAGGATAGCCGGTGTAATGTCCGTCAGGCTTGCAGTTGACCGAAAGGAATCGGCTCCCGTGCCTAGTGAGATTAAAGGGACGGGGTTTTCAGTGTGCGTGCGCGAAGAATTATCTTCAATATTTCCGTGATCACTGCAGAGCAACAGCAAACGGTTCGGCTGCTCCGCAAATGACGTGAGTGACGTAATAAAGCGTTCCAGCGTATCCAGACACTCCAAAACAAATTCAGGTTCATCGGAATGTCCGGCACGATCCGTCAGAAAATATTCAAACAGGGTGAAGTCGTTTGCTTCTCCCACGGTCATCAGATGTCCTGCTGCGGTTTCCGGAGAAATGAGCTCACCCCGGTATCCTCGTTCATACATCGTCCAGCGCGTAATATCATGTGTCACCGCTTTTCCTTCCAACAGGTCAGCCGTATTGCGTACCTGGCCAAGTGCGGACAGCGTCATGACAGTCGTGACGGATTGGCGGCGCAACGGAATTTCCGCTGGGTCTATGTTCAAATAACAGTTGGCAAAGGTGCATTGCTTACCGCGCTGTTGAAGTTTGGAAAATATATTTTCCTGTTGAACCAATTCCTTGAGCCTTGCCGGAGGAAAGCCTTCGATGTGACGACCCATGGCCTGCGCGGCATTAACGCCCGTCAGCAGGGTGGCCTGCCCCGTTGCGCTTTGCGGTTTGCCATTTACCCCGAGGCACGCATCGACCGGAGTCGCTTTCGAAATCAGTTTGCCCAGTACCGGATAACGGGAATTCAGCAGGGGATTACGTGCCGGATCGTCGGAGCCGATGCCGAGTCCGTCCACGAACACAAATATGATCTTCAATCCGCTACTCATGTCAGATACTGTTGCTAACGGTTTTTTACGCATGGAGTAAAATGAATTTCGACAACTTTAATGAATGGTTGACCAAAACGACACAGGAGATTGGTGCTTTTTCAGCGGCCTGTATCCGGATGGATAATCCCATTCTCCGTGCGCGCGTCGAAGAAAATAATGCGCTGGTTGCCGGTTGGCTGAGCGATGGGCTCCAGGGAGAAATGGATTATCTGGAACGCCTGTTTCCGGATAAAGCGGCTCCGTGGAAAACCTTCCCCTTTGCCCGGTCGGTCATTGTGCTGACCTTTACTAATAAGTGGGGTGATCCGGAAGCTTTCCATCCGTTTCCGGCCCCGAAAGAAGATGCGTTAATCGGTTATGTATCGGCCTATGCCAAGGAAAAGGACTACCATATCAATGGCCAGGCCATGCTGGCGGCCTTGAAGGATAAGATCGGTGGAGCAATAACCGCCGAAGCCGCGGTGGATACCAAGGCGGTCTATGAACGGCTTTTTGCAACGGTCGGCGGGTTGGGTATTGTCGGGGGTAATGATCTGCTGCGCGTGCCGGGCCGTACGAATGTGCGGGTATTTATCGGGTGCCTGTTTGTTGATGCCGAGCTGCCGGAAGTCATCCGGGAAGCCAACATGCCGTTTGCCTGCGATGACTGTCTGGCCTGCATCAAAAAATGCCCGACCGATGCCATTGAGTTTGGAAAACCGATCGATGCCCGCAAATGCATCAGCTATCTCACCATTGAAAAGCGCAGCGTGCTGGATCGAACAGAAGGCGAAATGATCGAGGATTGGCTGTTTGGTTGCGACTGGTGCTCCGTGGTTTGCCCTCCAAAGGATAAGGTGGATACACGAATCCCGGTCGATCTGGAATGGCTGCTGAAAACGCCTGCCGCTGAAATTCGACGACTTATCAAGGGCAATGCCACGGGCTATGCCGGTGTTACGCAGCTCCGGAAGAATGCGGTGATTCTTCTGAAGAAACAAAAGTCTGGGCAGGCTAATGCATTATTGGATTGGGTCGGTAAGAACACGGGTAGCGAGCTGATCAGGGAGCAGTTGAACGCCTGGTAATACAGGGAAAATGGAAAATTCCGGCGCTATTCGGCGCTATTCGGCGCTATACGGGATTATCGTGCTTATTTTTCGGAATATCTTTATGGCAGGAGGCTTCTGATTATGGGACGCTCCGCAGTCTCATTTTAAATCAACGAGGAAATAGGAATAATGGATCTCAATCTTGTAGCAAATACTATTCGCGGACTCTCAATGGACGGCGTTCAGGCCGCAAATTCCGGCCATCCCGGCATGCCGATGGGTATGGCCGATGTCGCCGCTGTGCTCTGGACCAAATACCTTAAGCATAATCCGAAGAATCCGGACTGGCCGGATCGCGACCGGTTTATCCTTTCAGCCGGCCATGGCTCCATGCTGATCTATTCCCTGCTGCACCTCGCGGGTTATGACCTTCCGGTTGAAGAACTGCAAAACTTCCGTCAATGGGGCTCCAAGACTGCCGGACACCCGGAATTCGGCCACACGGTCGGAGTGGAAACCACGACCGGTCCTCTGGGGCAGGGCTGCACTAACGGCGTTGGTATGGCGATCGCGGAAAAAATGCTCGAAGTCCGTTATAATACCGCTGAGCAAAAGATCGTCGACCACTTCACCTACATCATTGCTTCGGAAGGGGAGTTCGAAGAAGGCGTTTCGCACGAAGCCTTCTCGCTGGCCGGAAACCATGGCCTCGGAAAAATTGTCGTCTACTACGACCAGAACTTTATATCGATCGAAGGTGATACCCATATCACGTATACCGACGATGTGACCAAACGGATGGAAGCCTACGGTTGGCATGTGCAGGAAATCGACGGGCATAACCACGATGAAATTGCGGCGGCGACCGAAGCAGCGCAGGCTGAAACCGGGAAACCGTCCGTCATTATCTGCAACACCACCATTGGATTCGGTTCGCCGAACAAGGCCGGTGGCCACGATGTGCACGGTGCTCCGCTGGGCGAAGATGAAGTGGCGGCGACTAAGAAAAATCTCGGTATGCCGGAAGATAAGTTTTATGTGCCGCAGGAAGTCCGCGATATCTTCGCTGCGCGTGTTGATGAAATGCAACAGGTGGAAGCGCTATGGAATGCCGACTTTTCCACATTTGCACAGAAAGATCCAAAGAAAGCGCTGGAATGGGATATCGGTATGCAGGGCGATATTCCTAAGTTGAAGGATGTGCTGCCGGAATTTGAAAAAGGATCCTCGCTCGCAACACGTTCGGCATCAGGTAAGGTTATCAATGCCCTCGCCAAGGAACTGCCGTTCCTTGTGGGCGGTTCGGCCGACCTCGCTCCGTCGAACAATACCTATATGGCCGGACTTGGTGATATCGGAAAAGATTCCTTCGAAGGTCGCAACTTCCACTTTGGGGTGCGCGAGCTGGGGATGGGCGGAATCATGAATGGCGTGCAGCTGCACGGCGGTTTCCGTATCTTCGGCGGAACGTTCCTCGTCTTTGCCGACTATGTTCGTCCGGCAGCCCGCCTGGCAGCGTTGATGGGACTTCCGGTTATCTATGTATTTACCCACGACAGCTTCTGTGTGGGTGAAGACGGCCCGACCCATCAGCCGATCGAAACCTGCGCCAGCCTGCGCATGATTCATAATATGACCGTTATCCGTCCGTGCGATGCCACGGAAACCGCATTTGCATGGGTGGCGGCGCTGGATAATAAAACCGGTCCTACGGCATTGCTGTTGACCCGCCAGAACCTGCCGACCATCGACCGCGATGAATATCCGAAAGCGTGCAACCTCAAACAGGGGGCATACACCCTTTGGCAGAGTGGAGAGGGCGAGCCGGAACTGCTGATGATTGCAACGGGGTCCGAAGTGGAAATCACATTGGCCGCCGGCCAGAAACTGGGTGCGGAAGGAAAGAACGTGCGTGTGGTCAGCATGCCTTCCTGGGAGCTGTTCGAAAAACAGGATGCCGACTATCAGGAATCCGTTCTTCCGAATGCCGTAACCAAGCGTATTGCGGTTGAGGCCGGTACGTCCTTCGGCTGGGAGCGCTATGTCGGGCGTAATGGTGTCATGGTTTCGAAGGATGACTTCGGCGCTTCCGCACCGTTTAGTGTCTTGCAGGAAAAATTCGGTTTCACAACTGATAACGTCTACGAGCAGGCTAAGACCTTGCTGGGGTAAGCATCCCGTATAAAGGGGATGGTAAGGGTTGCCGGACTTGGGAGAATATCCTCTTATTCCCGCAACCCTTTAATTTTAGAAAAAGGAGAAATGACAAATGGATACCTACTTTAAATTACAGAATGGAAGCGATGTACGCGGTGTGGCTTTGGAAGGAGTCGAGGGCGAACCGGTAACACTCACGGTGGAAACCGCCCGCACGATCGGTTATGCCTTTTCCCAATGGTTGGAAAAGCGGCTCGGTAAAACAGGACTAAGTGTGGCTGTAGGGCACGATTCGCGTCTCTCCTCCGATGCCATTAAGACGGCGGTTTTCCAGGGATTGGAAAAAGGCGGATGTTCGGTTTTTGACAGTGGACTGTCTTCTACGCCGGCCATGTTCATGTCGACGGTGTTGGAAAACCACGGCTACGATGGATCCATTATGCTGACGGCCAGCCATCTCCCCTTCAACCGGAACGGCATGAAGTTTTTCATTCGAGAGGGCGGGCTTGAAAAGCAGAACATTAAAGAGATTCTGACCATTGCAACCGAAACCGGCGACTTTGAGCCTGCTGAGCTTACTTCCGTCACGACTATAAGCCTGATGGAAGATTATGCCGCGCATCTGGTTGGTATTATTCGCGAAGGAGCAGGTTCAGAACAGCCTTTGAAGGGACTGAAGATTGTAGTGGATGCCGGCAACGGAGCCGGAGGCTATTTTGTTGATCAGGTTCTCAACCCGCTTGGTGCAGATACGGCCGGAAGCCAGTTTCTGGATCCCGATGGATCGTTCCCGAATCATATCCCGAATCCGGAAGATAAAGATGCCATGGATGCCATCATTTCGGCGGTAAAGAACAACGCAGCTGATTTCGGAATCATTTTTGACACCGACGTAGACCGGGCCGGCGCCGTTGATAAAAACGGCAAGCCGATCAACCGCAACCGGTTTATTGCGCTGATGGCGACGATTGTACTGGGTGAACATCCCGGCTCGACTATCGTGACGGATTCGGTGACTTCTACCGGCCTGAAATGGTGGATTGAGGAAAAACTAGGCGGGGTGCATCACCGCTACCAGCGCGGTTATAAAAATGTAATTAACGAAGCGATCCGTTTAAATGAAACCGGAACGCCTTCTTTCCTTGCCTTGGAAACATCGGGCCACGGCGCACTCAAGGAAAACTATTTCCTGGACGACGGTGCCTATCAGATTGCCAAGATCCTTATAAAAATTGCTCAGCTCAAGGCCGCGGGGCAGGGCACGGTTGATGAGTTGATCGCTGAGCTTCCCGAACCGGCCGAAGCAGTTGAATTCCGTCCGCAGATTCTGGTGGATGATTTTTCCGCTTATGCGGATACGGTTCTTGATGCCTTTACCGGTTTTGTGGAGCAGCAGGATGGCTGGTCCCTTACCCCGAATAATTATGAAGGGGTACACGTTACCTGCGAAGGCGGCTGGATCCTGCTGCGGAAATCACTTCACGATCCTCAAATGCCGATCAATATTGAGAGCGATAATGGTGGCGGTGTAGAACCATTGCGGAAAAAGATCTGCGAATTCATCAGCACGTTTGACGGTCTGGAACTCAAATAACGCTTCTTCCTAAAAAGAAACAGGCGGCGAGCCGATCCGTTGATCAACCCACCGCCCGTTAGAGGAGGAGATGTGCGTAATATATAGCAGTTCGTGTGCCAAGTATGCGGTGCCGTCATAATGGGCTTTGTTTCTGCAAGGGTACTGCTACAATCCGGCACTTTCCCGCCCAAAGACGACTGCGGGGTATCCTGAGAGATTTGGTTATTTATGAGTAATGAGAACAATAAGGCTCCAATTATTGGAAAAGTCGGAGCCATATGGGGAATCGTAGGTTTGTCGCTTATCTTTGGCCGCGGGCTGATCTGTCTTTATCCCTATGTCGAGGAGTTGAGTTTTTCGTCATTCTCCACGCTGCATTGGATTGCACTGGTTGCCAGCTTGCTGTTCATGGGCTATTCGGAAGGGTACAAAGGGTTCCATCTCAAGTTTTCACCGCGCGCGGCCGCCCGGGCGCTCTATTTAAAGAATAATCCAACGTTTGTCCGTGTGCTGTTTGCCCCGCTGTTCTGCATGGGTTTTTTCCATGCCACCCGAAAACGAAAGATCGTGGCCTACAGCCTGACCACGATGATTGTTGTGCTGATCATACTCGTCCGCGAGCTATCCCAGCCCTGGCGCGGCATTGTCGATGCCGGCGTTTTGCTCGGGCTCGGCTGGGGGCTGGTTTCTGTCTGGCTCTTCAGTATTAAAGCCTTCTTTGGAAATGGCTTTGATATTTCTCCCGAAACGCCTGACCGGAACTGATCAGTTTTCCAGCGACAGAAACCGGATGGAGCCGGGATAGTGCCAGGTTTCACCGGAGCTGGCTTTGATGGCCCCGATGATCGGATAGACGACGGCCAGAATACCCAGGATGATGATAAACGGAATACCAATGACAATGATGCAGAGAAAGCCGAAAAGGATCGCATAGATCAGTTCGGAAATAAGCCAGTTCATGACAACCCGGCCGTGCAGATCGATTACGCGCGATTCATTCCGTTTCAGCAGCCAAAGCAAGAGCGGAACAATCCAGCCAGCGAGCGGGAGAAAATAACCGCAGAACTGGGAGATATGAATCAGCAGGCCCCAGGTCGCCGTATCGGTGCTGACTTCGTTAACGGTTTGTTTGATTTTCTGCCCGGCTGATTGGTGTTTGGCCAGCAGGGCATCTTTCGCTTTTTGAAATTCTTCGTCGGATAGGGCTCCGCTGCTGTGTAGCGCATTTAGTTTTTCCAGTTCTTCGATCAGATTCATGGTTTGGCTCCTGAAGTTGATGCGTTATAGAGTTCTTTCCTTGGAATCGCGATTATAATATTCAGCAGGCCTTGTAAGTGAATTGTATGAGATTGATCTTTGTTGTTTAGATTTTGTCCTGAAACCTTGCCAGCGCGTCAGAGCTTTGCCAAAATATGTAAATCCATATGGATAGTGTACCTGAATGAAGGAACGGTAGATGGAAGCATTGCAACAGATCATAGAGACCATATCGCACTCTGAGCACATGAGTCCCTTCCTCGTTGTAGGAATATTAATTCTTGCGGGCTTTACCGGCGGATGGGTAGGAAAGTTTCTCAAACTTCCGCACGTAACGGGGAATATTCTCGGTGGGGTGATTGTAGGTCCCGCTTGCCTCGGTATCATTGGAACGCATGAACAACTGCATGATCTTGAACCGCTCTCCACCTTTGCCATGAGCCTGGTTGCAGTAAGCATCGGAGGCCATCTTTCTTATCGCCGTATTCATAATTCACTGAAGCGCATTGTATCGAGTTCGCTGCTGGAAGTGGGCTTCACATTCTTCTCGGTGATGCTCGCAGCACGCCTTTTCAAAATGGATTGGCCCATGACGCTTTTACTGAGCGCGATATCTGCATCGACTGCACCGGCAACCACGATCGCACTGATCCGGGAGATGCGTGCCAAAGGTCCGTTTGTTAAGACCCTGATATCGGTGGTCGCTCTGAATAATATCGTCTGCATTCTGCTGTTTGTGATGATGCGGACCCTCGTTTCAGCCTATTACGAAAGCGGGGAAACCTCCGGCAAGGTGGACGATGCACTCATTCTTTCGGCGTACCATTTGCTGGGCGCCCTTTCGCTGGGGCTGGCCGCCGGCTGGATCAGCAAACTGTTGGTGAGCAAACCGAAATTCCATGACTTCAGCACGATTCTGCTGGCGATCATGCTGCTGGATGGTCTTGCCGCCTATCTGCAGCTCAGCCCGCTGCTGGTGAATCTCTTCTTTGGCGTCTATCTAGGCAATAGTTCGGAGGTGGCTGAAAAGCAATTGGGCACACTGACCCCGCTGGAACCGATACTCTATGTCTGCTTCTTTACCTTGGCTGGTGTCTCGCTGCATCTGGATGCCATGCTTGCCGTAGGCATCATGGCGGCGGTTTATATTGTGGGCCGTATGGCCGGGAAAACCATTGGTGCAGCAATCGGTGGAATTGTAGCTAAAAGCTCGCGGCGCATCTGGCAGAACATGGCCTATGCGCTGTATCCGCAATCGGGTATTGCGATCGGTTTGGTAATTCTACTCGGGAATGATGTTAATATTCCCGCGGATATCCGGCAGGCGGTGAGTGCCATTATTCTGGCCGGCGTAACCATTGCGGAAATCATCGGACCATTCTGCACGAAGGCCGCTTTAGCCCGCTCCGGTGAAGCGAATCGGGACCGCGAGCGGTTAGTAGAATTTCTAGCTGAGGAATTTATTGTCGTCGACCTTAAGGCGGTTGATAAGTGGGATGCGATTCGTCAGCTCGTTAACTTCATGATGAAAACGCACCGGGTGGAGCACATCAGTCAGGAAGAGCTCTATAAATCCGTGGTGGCCCGCGAAAAAGAAATGTCGACCGGGATGGGTAAGGGTATTGCCATTCCGCATGGCCATATTGCTAAAGGCCCCTCAATTCAGGGGGTAATGGCGATCTGCCGGGATGGACTTGAATTCGAAGCGCTTGATGGAAACCCGGTTAAAGTCATTATGCTGATCGTGACCCCGGAAGATAAAAAGGACATGCATCTCAAGGTGCTATCAAGCCTGTCTTCCATGATTTCCGATGAAGCCATCCGGGAACGCCTGATCGCCGCAATCAGTCCGGAAGATGCGATGGAAGTCATCGAAAGTAAGGAAGCACGAGACTATAACTATTTCCTCGATTAGTGTCGTGCCATGCAAGAATCCTATTGAAGTGCTTTGCGTGCGGGAAGCCAGCACGTAGTGCAGGCTTTACCAGTAGAGCCGCCACTATGTGGTGGCTTCGGTTGATGAGGTATTACCGAGAGGCGGGATGTGATACAGGATTATTATGGGTAATAAAAAACGGCGCGGGAACCAACAGGTTGCCGCGCCGTTTTATTTCCTGATCTTATTCTACGGATGGTTCCGGTTTGGCCGGGGCATCGGCCTTGGGTTTCCGGTTCTGTTTTTTCCATGCCTTTTTAGCAGCATTGCGCTCCTTTTCAGAAAGCTGTCCGTCGCCATCGCGATCGAACTTTTCCAGAATTTTCTGGCGCTGTTGCGGATTCAGTTGTGGTTTCTGTCCTTGCCGAGCCTGGACCTGAGGGTTTCTGCCCTGTTGCTGAGGAGGTGAAGTTCTCTGGTTCTGGAACTGCTGGCATTTCTGCATGATTTGCTGACGCTGCTGTGGGGTCAGTTGCAGCTGTCCCTGTTGCTGGCGACGTTGGAGCTGCTGCCCTTGTCGTCCCTGGACTTGAGGTTTTCTACCCCGTTGCTGGGCAACATTTCCCTGATTCCTGAACTGCTGTTGTTTTTGCATGATGTGCTGACGCTGCTGGGGAGACAACTGGGGCTGGCCCTGCTGCCGGTTTCTCTGAGCGATCTGCTGACGCTGCTGAGGGGTTACCTGACGACGTCCCTGACCCTGCCGGTTCTGGAGTTGTCGCTGCTGCTGGTTAACCTGCTGACCACAGGTCGGGCACTGGCCCTGTCTGCGTCCCTGCTGGTTCTGCCTTCCCTGTTGAGGGCGGGCGTCGGAAAGTACTGCTACGGCAAGAACGGCCGTTGTTACTGCTGCTGTTTTTATTCCTGTTTTCATGTTGTTGCCTCCTATCGGTTATTTCCCCGGTACAGGTAAATAACGAGGACGGGTAAAAATTATTTTATGGGAGATCTTTTTTCTTCATAAATCCTTACCGGGAGGGAAGGCCGCGACGATGGAGGGGAGGCGCTATCTGCCCGTTCGCCACACCGGTAAGATGATAGCCCTCTAAATGAAAAAAAAGCGCAGGGAGAGCGAGTCTCTGCGCTATTTACGTTGTTTGGAAGGGTAATTAGGCTTCTGTACCACGACCTTCTTCTTTATGTTTTTTATGAGCTTTCCGGGCTTTGGCACGTTCATCTTCAGAAAGTTTTCCATCGCCGTCTTTGTCAAAGCGTTTCAGTACCTGCTCACGACGACCCTGCCGATCACCATTGGCATCGCCTTTATTACATTCCTGACCCTGACGTTTTTTTCCATCTCGATCGCCTTGGCGTTTACCTTCTTCGGCCCCTGCAACCAGCGTAAGGCTGAAGATGGATGCGAGTATTGCGGCTGTTTTTATGGCTGTTTTCATTTTTGGCTCCTTATGTTACTTCCCCGGTTCGGAAGTATAACGGCGCGGGGCCAAAATTATTTTACCTCGGAGTATTAAATCTCGTTAAGACGATTGTGATGGAGGTACGTGCTAATCAAAAACATGGTGCCAAATGGAGGTTCCATTCATCAGGAAGTCGAGTTGTCTGGAGTCGGCGCTCCATTCCAGCCCTGCTTTAACGGATGCGGCCGGGGCGTTGGTATACGCCGGAAGGTATAGAAGGTTCAGCCAGGCCTGCTTTCCGGTTTCCCGATAGTAAATTTTGTAGGAAGGCTGATTGTAGTAATAATAAAAGGTACGCAAGCGTGCCGTCTTGGAACCATCGGGAGATGCTATTCTGGCTGTTTCATCGCTCGGTGGAGTCAGGATCTTATAAGCGATAAAAACAATAAACAGGGTGAAGGCGAGCTGTCCCAGCTTTTTGAAGTCAAACAATGCACGCTTTTTATATGTTCGCTTCATAATCCTTCAAGCGGTTATTCAACCGGCGTGTCCACCTGTTCCGCCGGCGCCTTTTTAAAGAAGCGGCTTACGTTCCAGTTGCGATCCACATCGCGCCAGGAGAGGAACAGCATGGCGGAGATCAGCAGGATGGCAAAGACATTCACCAGCGTTGCAACCACATGCGGGTGCACCTTGCGGCGGGTGATGCCTTCCCATAAGGCAAAGCAGATATGACCGCCATCCAGCACAGGCAAGGGCAGCAGGTTCAGTACGGCCAGATTGATGTTAATGAAACGAATCAGACCGATGGTGGTAATCAGGCTCATTTTCAGCGCGATCCAGATCATGGTGAAAATAGCAACGGGTCCGCCTAGTCCGCTGGCAGCCTGTTTCGATTCACTCGGTGTCGTGAGCGCTTTGAGCAGTCTGAAAATCGACGATGCATCGCTCGTGATCTGTTCAATCGGATTGCCGGTCAGGGTCCAGGGCAGGGATAGGGCTCCGCCAAAATGTATGCCGATCATAACCATGTCGTTTTCAGTATCATATTTCGGTGTCACGGCGAGTTTGACCGTTTCACCCTGACGTTCAACCACCATCGGTACCTCGGCATCGGGATTGGCCTGCACGACCTCAATGAAGTGGGAGTTGCCCTGAATCATAATGTTGTTGATGCTAATGATAATGTCATCCGCCAATAAACCGGATGCTTCGGCAGGGCTATCAGGAACCACTTCAAGCACCTGGCAGGGGGAGGCTTGGGAAACGCCGTTAATCAGATCTTCGGATTTGTCGGGGTGGTTGACCGGGACACTGATTACGCGCTCACCGAGATCAAGGTGCTTAACCGTGAGTTGAACTTCCTGTTCTTTGCCGCCGCCCAGCAGGCATTCAACGCGCGTTCCGTACCAGCTCTTTACCGGGTTGCCGTTTACCGCAAGGATTTCGTCTCCCCCCCGCAGTCCTACTTCATATGCCTTACTGTCTTCTTCAACCTGCGCAATAAAAACGCCGTCTTCTTCGGCCAGCTTATCCGTTGGTCCCAGGGCCACGATGGCAGCGAGAAACAAGGCAAAGACTATATTACAGAACGGTCCGGCCACGGCCACGGCAATTTTTTTCCACGGCGAGATATCAGGCATGGTGGTGCGGTCGCCTTCATCGTTATCGCCCTGAATTTTTTCCATGCCGATCGGATCCAGCTGCGGCAGGGACACATACCCGCCGATCGGGAAGGCTCCAATTTTATAGACAATGCCGTCCACCTCTTTTTTCCAGAGGGCGGGCCCCATACCAATCGAGAAGGCTTCAATCACAAGGCCGCACTTTTTGGCGACGATGAAATGACCCCATTCGTGGACAAAGATGGTGATGCCGAACAAAAAGAGCATCATGACGATGATGTAGAGAATTTCGAGCATAGCGTGTTCCTTGCAGTATTATTTCAGGAAGAGTTCGATATAGATGTAAAGCATCGGGGCGGCAAACAGGATGCTGTCGACCATGTCCAGAATGCCGCCGAGTCCGTAGACCATGGTATTGGAGTCTTTGACGTCAACCGCACGTTTAAACAGGGATTCCACCAGGTCACCGAGCGTTCCGATGATGGGAAAGAGAAAGCCGAGTACCAGTGCATGGAAAAGGGAAAAGGAAACGGCGCTGTTGATGTGTCCCTGCGAAACAATCCACCAAATCACATTGACCACGACGCAGAACACAATACCGCCAGCAAGGCCTTCCCAGCTTTTCTTGGGCGAAATGACCGGTGCGAGTTTGTTTTTGCCGAACCGGGTTCCGAAAAAGTAGCCGCCGGAGTCAGCCATTTTCATGCAGAGGATAACGTAGAAAGCGGCCCATCCGGGTTTGGAAAGATCGCCGAGCAGGAATAAGCGGACAACAAAACTCCAAAGCAACGGAACATAGATCAGGCCGAGGATGGTTCCCATGCAGCTGTCCAGACCTTTGCGCAGATTGGGATAGCTGAGTATCCGGAAAAAGTTCGATGCAATAACCATCAGCAGAATGCACCACAGCATGTTGTCGGAGATACTGAATCCGCGATAGGTGATGTGTTTGCCCAGTGCGTTGAACCAGGTGGCAGCCACAAAGACCAGACCACTGCTGATTCCCCATTTTGTGGATGTTTTTACGCCAACCGCATTCAGCAGTCCGTAGAATTCCCACGTACCTATACCGGCAAAGATCAGCATGCCGATCAGCCCGACCGGCCAGCTGCAGGGGATGAGGCAGAATGCAGGAATGAGGACTGCGGCAATACAAAGCGCTATAATGATTCGTTTTTTATCCATAGGTCGCTACTTCTTCTTTACACCACCATAACGGCGATCGCGGCCATTGAAAGCTTCCAATGCGTGGAAAAACTGTTCTTCGCGGAAGTCGGGCCAGTAGGTATCGGTAATGTAAAACTCAGAATACGAGAGCTGCCAGAGCAGAAAGTTGCTGAGTCGAAGTTCTCCGCTGGTACGGATCATCAGTTCCGGGTCGGGAACGCCCGGAAGATACAGATGATCGGTAACGGTCTGCTCATCGATATCTTTAATTTTTAAATCGCCGGCTTTTACCTTTTCAGCAATCTGTTTGGCCGCATCGGCAATTTCCGTTCGTGAACCATAGCTCAGTGCAATGATAAAGGTGTGGTCGGTATAGTGCGCCGTGGCATCGATGGTTTTCTGCAGGCGCATCCGGACGGGCAGGGGCAGACGGTCGAACTGACCCATTACCTGCAGGCGGATGTTATTATCGTGTAGCTCCTGCTCGTAGGCATTCAACGAGTTGATGAGCAGTTTCATCAGGCCGTCGACTTCCTTGGGCGGACGTTTCCAGTTTTCGGTGCTGAAGGCATACACGGTAATGTATTCAACACCGGCCTGAGCGGCGGCGCGCAATACGGCGCGAACCGATTGCGCCCCTTCTTTATGACCTTCAATGCGCGAAAGCCCGCGTTCCTGCGCCCACCGCCCGTTGCCGTCCATGATGAGGGCAACGTGCTGAGGGATTTTTTTCATTGACGATTGGGGATTGGGGATTGGGGATTGCATATTGGATTACCGCTTGCTTTGTGCTGTTTTGTGCGATGCGGTCATGATCGAGGTAATTTCGTTGGCTTCCTTGAGCAGATTCTCAACGCTCGATGCTGGAAGAACATTGCCTTCGATAATCAGCTCCAGCCAATAACAGCATTCGTCGGATTCCTCAACAACGGTACTGAGTTTTGAGAAGAATTCCGCATGCGATCGCCCTCGGCAGGTCGCTCGATAATTAGCGCCAACCGATGTTGCTGACCGCATTAGCTGGTTGGCAATTACGCGGCCTTTTGTTGTGTTTGGCAGAGCATCAATCAGAGCCATGACCCGCAATGCGAACGTCTTTGTTCGAGCTTTCAGTTCTTCTGCATTCATTGCGGGTTCCTGGTTCAATCAGCAATCACCAATCCGAAATCCTCAATTGAGAATGAGCGTGCTGGAACGCTGGGGGCCGACGGAAAGGATGCTTACTTTTACGCCGGTGATTTCTTCGATGTATTCCACATATTTTTTTGCCTGCTCGGGGAGTTCGTCCCAGCTGGTACATTCGGTGGTGGGGGTATTCCAGCCCTTGAACTCTTCATAGATCGGTTTGCAGCGCCCCAGTTTGCTGATGGAGGCCGGCACGGAATCGATGCGCTCGCCGTCGCATTCGTAGCCCACGCAGACCTTGATGGTTTCAACTGCATCCAATACGTCCATCTTCATCAGGGCCCATTCGTTGATGCCGCCGACCATGGCAGAATATTTGGCAACCACCGCATCGAACCATCCACAACGGCGGGGACGCCCGGTGGTTGCTCCGAATTCGTGGCCGACCTTGGCAATGTGCATGCCCATATCGTCGAAAAGTTCGGTCGGGAAGGGACCTTCGCCAACACGGGTGGTGTAGGCTTTAACAATGCCGATACAACGGTCGATGGCTCCCGGAGGAATGCCGGATCCGGCAGGAGCGCCGCCGGCGCCTGTGCTGGAAGAGGTCACGAAGGGGTACGTACCGAAATCGACGTCGAGCATTACACCCTGTGCTCCTTCGAAAAGGATTTCGTCGTCGTTTTTCACCGCTTCATTCAGCATCGGAATGGTGTCGCGGATGAATGGCTTCAGGTAGTCAGCCGCTTCAGAAATAGCAGCAACTACTTCATCAAGATCAAGTACTTCACCGCCGATGGATTCGATGATGGTGTTTTTGTCGGCAGTCAGCGCACGAACACGATCGAGGAAGTCGGCTTCGAGAATATCGCCGATACGCAGGCCGATACGGTCGGCTTTATCCATGTAGCACGGGCCGATGCCGCGCTTGGTGGTGCCGATCTTCTTGCCTTCTTCCAGGTTGCCTTCCTTAGTGCCGTCGAGGGCTTTGTGGTAGGGCAGAACAATGTGCGCGCGGTCCGAAATAAACAGGCGGTTTTCAAGTTTAATACCGCGTTCAACCAATTCGGTCAGCTCGCTCTGGAGGCCGACAATGTCGACCACGAGGCCGTTGCCGATTACGCATTTGCAGTCTTCACGTAAAATGCCGGACGGCGTGAGATGCAGAACATATTTCTGATCGCCGATTTCGACGGTGTGCCCGGCGTTGTTTCCGCCCTGATAACGTACAACCCAGTCGACGTTCGCGGTGAGAACATCAATAATTTTTCCTTTGCCTTCGTCGCCCCATTGCGACCCGATAAGTACTGTCTTCGACATGCTGGTATACACTCCATTAGTAATTATCGGTTATCGGAAGATCCGCACTTGTCCGCCTTTTTTCGGATAACCACTAAAAAAGCCCTCTTTCATAAGGGGGCCTATGAAGAGGGGAAATTAGGGAAACGCATGGAGTGCGTCAAGTATTCCCGAAACAGAATGATTTTAGCCTGTTTATTTTAATGTTTTGGGGTGGACATGGGGGGTGAGCGGCTATATAAGACCCGCCTTTTGACGAATCCGCGGTTTCCCGGATTAAAAAAATACGGGGCGGATTCGACTGAACAAACAACTAGGAGAATGAAATGTTCCTGGAAGTATATGCAGTAAACCTGAACAACTACAGTGAAGACACCGATTTATCGAAAACAACGGAAAACCGTCGTTTAATCGAAATGACCGGTGTGCGCCTCCGTTCTTCCGACAAGTTTGCGGATCGTGCGGAAATCATCCTGCCCAACAACGAGATTCTTCTCGCTGCCGGCAGCTATGAAGATTTGGTCAATCGCCTGATGGGTGCGGCCGAGTCGAATCAGGTTGCCCGTATCTAAGTCTATTAGATATCCAAGCATACGAGGCCGGCCTGCCAGGCTGGCCTTTTTTTGTGTCCGCGAAAGAGTTGTTGAGACGTCTTCTAAACAGTAGAATCCAACTAAATAAACACGAGGTATGCTTATGAAAGGATCTAGACGTGGTTTTGTTGCAACATCTGTAGGCGGTGGTTTGGCCATGGCAGCAGGTACTTCCGCTGATGCTGAATCAAAGGAAAGGCAGGTTGACCGGCGGAAACTAGGTAGAATCGGTGCCGAAGTCTCCATCTACGGACTGGGACTCGGCAGTGTTTTTACCAAGCCGAACGGCGATAATCCTGAAGAAGCACAGCGGATCGTGAGTCGGGCGCTTGACTTCGGGATCAACTACTGGGACACGGCACGCGCCTATAAAAACAGCGAAGAGCTGATCGGACCGGTGGTGGAAAAACGTCGCAAGGAAATTTTCCTGGTCTCCAAGTCGGCCACCAAAACCTATGATGAGTTCATGCGGGAGATCGAAACGAGCCTGAAAAACCTCCGTACCGACCACATTGACCTCTACCACATGCATAACTGGCAGCCCGAGAAGGGCGATACCTCGCCGAAGGCACGTGAAGGCGCATTTAAGGCCGTGACTAAAGCAAAGGACGAAGGGATCATTAAACATTTCGGGGTTACCGGCCACAGTGGTCCGGATATTCTGATGGACTGCATTAAAGCTTTCGACCCGGATGCGCTGTTGACCACCTTCCCGGCCAACCGCCCGGATAACGGGCGTTACGAAGATGAACTGCTCCCGCTGGCGGTGGAACGGAATATGGGGGTGATTGCCATGAAGACGGTCCGCCATGTGCGCAACTCTGATGAAAAGCCTTCTGAGCTGATTCGCTATGCCCTCAGTCTGCCGGGAGTTTGTACAACGATTGTCGGCACGGGCGAAGTTCCTCATATTGAGGCTAATGCGGAACTGGCCACGAACTTCAAGGCGTTCAAGGCGGATCAGTTGAAGGCCTTTTCCGATAAGGTGGCCTATAATATTCCGACCGGTCTTCCGCAACCGTGGGATCTTCCCGGATATGACGATGTGGTGGTTTAAATGTGCGGTTCCAATCTTTGGAACTCTGTTGATGGGTTCCGTTGTTATTGCCGCACCACTCCAGTTGCCTGAGTCTACCGATCATCTGAAGCTGTTGCATTCCAGTCATTGGAAAGCCGGCGAGGTGGCGGGACGGAAATGCCTGATCCTCGACAAAACCGGAGAGCAGCGTCCTCCCGTTCGCCGTCCCGGAGAATATGCCCTCCTGAAATCCGACCATCCAATTGGCGGATTTACGGTTGAGGCACTGACGCTGGAACCGGAGTCGAAGAAGAACCGTGATGTCTGCCTGATTTTCGGCTACCAAGACGACACCCACTTTTATTACGCCCATATTTCTTCCAACTCCGATAACAAATTCCATAACATCATTATGCGGGTGGATGGGGACAGCAGGACGCGGATAAATCTGGAACAAGATCCGGAAGCGCGACTTTCCAATGGCTGGAAAACCTTACGGCTCCAGCACGAAGCTGACGGTGACATCCAGGTGTTTGTCAACGATCTGGAAACACCCCTGATGACCGCAAAAGACACCACCTATCCGGTCGGAAAAATCGGTTTCGGAGCTTTCGACGACCGCGCTGCTTTTGCAACGTTGAGTGTTGAGTGAGATGGAGGGCGGGCTCTGTCCCGTCCTAACGGTTGCTGGGACCGGACAAGGCAGAGCGGATGGCTTCGAGATCGAGTTTAATCTGCGTTTTCAGCTTTTCGGCATCCTCAAAAACCTGATCGCCACGGATGTATTCAATATAGCTGACTTCCACATGCTGTCCGTATAGATCAATATCTGTTTCGTCCAGCAGGTGCACTTCTAGCACTTGGGGTTCGTTTTCGTGGAAGGTGCCGCGGTGACCGATGTAGGCAGCTGCCTTATGCTGCCGGTGACCGACTCGTAATAATGCGGCATAAATACCCCGTGGCGGAAGCATGTCGTTTTCAGGATCAATGTTGGCGGTGGGGTAGCCCAGTTTCCGGCCGATTTTTTCGCCGTGTTCAACTTTACCGATGGTGCTGACCGGTCGTCCCAGCATACCGGTGGCATCGCCGAGGTGTCCGAGCTTCACCGCTTCACGAATGCGGGTGCTTGAAACCCGCTCTTCTTTCCAGCAAACGGCCGGATGGGCAGAAAACTGCATGTTGCGTTCGCTGCATAGTTTAGTCAGCAGTTCGGCATTGCCCGAACGGTTGCGGCCGAAGGACCAGTCTTCTCCAACGGAAATGCCGGCGAGTTCAGGGATGTATGTGCAGAGGTCGTCGAAAAAATCGAGCGGCTCCTGTTTCATGAAATCAACCGTGAAAGGCTGAAGAATACAGCCGTCGACGCCCATCTCCTGAAGATGGAGGCTCTGCTGTTCCCTCGTAAAAATAAGCGGTGGTGCGTGATCCGGACTCAGCACTTTGGCGGGGTGGGGATCGAAAGTAAATACCCAGGCTTCACCGCCCATGGCGCGTGCGCGGTCGATGGCAACCTGTATGACGGCGGTATGGCCGATGTGCAGTCCATCAAAACATCCTGCTGCCAGAATAACGGGGGTCTTGGTGTCGGAAAACTCGTTGAGTGAATGGATTATTTTCATGGTTATGTAATGCGTAACGAGTAATGCGTAATTATTGCAACTGTTGCTGACTGAGTAGTTTTACGTATTACGAATTACTCATTATTTCTCCCCATTATGAATCATGTCTGTGAGGTGAATTATTTTATCGCCGATGCTCTCCCGGTCGCAGGCAAGGATTTCTTCCATGGTGCAGGCTTTGTCAATGGAGAGCGGCCCTGAGCCGGTTCGGCGCAAGGCGTCCAGGCTGGCTCCGACACCAAGGTCATTGCCCAGATCGTGGGCAAGGGTGCGGACATAGGTGCCCTTTGTGCTTTTTACACGAAATTTGACCAACGGATTATTAAATTCCAGAATCTCGTATTCAAACACGTGGATCTTCCGGGGCTCCCGTTCAATCTCTTTTCCTTTGCGCGCCATCTTGTACAGGGGCACGCCGTCCTTTTTAATCGCCGAGACCATGGGTGGAATCTGTTCGATATCGCCCAGATAGTTCTGCATGGCCGCTTCCACCTGTTCACGCGTGATGTGCGAAGCATCTTTTTCTTCAAGGATTTCGCCGTCGGCATCCTGCGAGTTGGTCGTGATGCCAAGGTGCATGGTGCCCTCATAGATCTTATCGCCGCCCATGATGCGGTCGGAAAGTTTGGTGCCTTTTCCAATCAGCAATACCAGCAGGCCGGTAGCAAGCGGGTCGAGGGTTCCGCCGTGACCAACCTTACTGAATTTAAAATAGTTACGGATTTTTACTACGACATCGCTGGACGTCCAATCCGTCGGCTTGTCGACCAGCAGGATGCCATCGTAAGGGTCGGGCTCGCGTCGTCTACGATTTCTCATCGGTATTTTCGTCGTCCTTGAATGCGTCGGGATTTTCGCGTTCCATCTCGGCCAGCATCGAAAGAATATTGTCGCCGCCTTCGAGTGACTCATCGAGAATAAAGTGCAGGCGGGGCGTGTATTTCAGTTTTACCCGTTTAACCATCATCCGGATAATTTCCTGCCGATGACGGTTCAGGTGCACGATCATGTCTTCACGCTCATTTTCATGTCCGAAGACAGAAACATAGACGTTGGCATCGCGCAGATCCGGAGCGCATTCTACACGGGTCACGGTCATGGCCGATGCATCAAAATCGGAGCCGGCATAATTGCGGTAAAGATCTTCCGCAATTTCCCGTTTCAATAGTTCATTTACCCGTACTAATCGTGGGATTCCCATAAGTTCTCCTTGAAAAACGGGTTACTATAGGCAAGTGCTAAGGAAAATCTGTAAAAAAACAGGAAAACTTCAGGGTGCCGATTCAGGAGCCGGATGGGCTGTGATCGTCTTTAGTTTTATCCATACATATAAGAATGCGGCGAAGGCAATCATGCCCTCAACTAATTCTGCCGAGCGGGACATTGCATAAGTGATTTGTTCGGGAGTGTTGATATAGTCTTCCAGGACATCGAAAAAGGCGTGTGCGGTTATTGTGAGAAACCATGGTATCAGAATGGGCGGAACAGTCAGTATCTGGATTTTTTTAAAATGGGCGACGAATATTCCGAAAATCCCGCCAATTCCGAATATGAGCCGCAACCATTCTGTGCGCCCATGAATCCCTTTAATATTATGCAGTGTGGTTTCATTTTGCTCATTATTTAATTTAAAAAATGAGGGGGTCTCAAACGAGATAAAATTCTGCCCCCATGCGACTTCTTCCATGCCGACAATCAGGAGAAGCAGGCCGAAAATACTAAAAAATAAGGGGATAATAAGTGGTAATGCGCGTCGATAGGCGATAATCGCTGTGCGAATACTGATGAAGCTGCCTGCCATTAGGAAGCCGAATGTTAACAGCTCAACAGGATGTCCCTCCGCTAACAGCCAGTGGACAGGAGGCTTGAGCAGGGGAACAAACAGTCCTGTCAAACACCCAAGAAGCAATAGTATAGGAAAACTATACGACACTATTTTAAGTTGATAACTCACGGTCAGAATGCAAGCATACCGCTTTTAAATATTAAAGATATTATAATGAAAAACAGAGTGTGTAATGGTAGTTAACCTCAAACCGAAAAGTATCGCGCTGGTTTTTGCAATTGGAACGGCAATCGTAATCGCTCTTCATGTGTTGGGTTATTTTTCCATGTATTTTGCCAACCGGCCGCATCCGCCTGAATGGTTCAACGTGGACAGCGAAGCTAATCTCCCAACCATGTATAACACCGCTTTGCTTCTGTGCAGCGGACTGTTCCTTACTCTGATTGCCTACATGGTCTACAAGGGGGAAGGGAAGTCGTTCCCCTGGTGGATTCTGGCAATGGTGTTTTTTGCCCTTGGAATGGATGAAACGATTAAAATCCATGAAAAGGTCAGCGAAGTTGTGCAAGGGCGGTTCGATACCTCGGGCGTATTTCAATATGCGTGGGTCATTCCATACGGCATCGCGTTTATTGTCTTTGTCATGATCATGCTCAAATTTTTCCTGAGCCTTCCCGCTGAGACACGGAAGTGGCTGTTGGTTGGCGGTATTATATATGTGGGCGGGGCTCTTGGATTGGAAATGGCAGCCAGCTCTATTTATACCTGGGGCGAACGAGGTCACCTATACTATGTATTTGCCACCATTGAGGAAACGATGGAAATGTCCGGTGCGGTCGTTTTTATATATGCCTTCTGTAATCATATAGACAAATACCTGCCCGACTTCACTCTCAGCATCACCTCTGAATAATCAACGCGGTTTCCAGATCTTAACCTGCTTCCACTCGCGGCCCCATTTCAGGGCTTTGCGGTGGGATGGAAAATAAAGATCAATGTGCATACCCTTAATGGCGCCGCCCACATCCTCCACCCGGCCCCAGCCATAATCGGGAATATACATCACGGTGCCGAATGGGTAATAGCGGGTGTCGGCCGCAATCGTTCCCCAATCAGCCACGGTTCCTGCTGCTGTAATCCCGATAGCCTTGGGCCGGCCTTTCTGGGGGCCATAGGCAACTACCGGTTCAAATTTCCAGTTTCGCTTCCAGCCGCAGCACTTGCCGCACTTGCAATAACCGGTCGTTTCCATATTCACAATTTCCGGCTTCTGACTTCGTGGAATCCGGTAACGGCGTCGACCCGTGGCGCAGCCGCTTAGCATAACCAATACAAACAATACGGTTAAAATACGCGCAAAGACGCAAAGGCGCAAGGGGCCGTTGGAAGGATGGCTTTGCGCCTTTGCGTCTTTGCGCGAGATAATTCCTGATGCTGAGTTCATGAAGACACATCCCCCGACCAGATGGTTTCAATTCCGGAATCAGTTTCCAGCAGCAGTTCACCATGTTCACCGAAGCCGTGTAGTGTGCCGGTTTTCCGGATGTCGCCGTCATGAACGGTCAGTTGCTTTCCGATAGGGCCCGCTTTTTCAGTCCACACCTCTCGGATATTGGAAAAGCCGCCTTTTTCCCATTGCTCAATCCAGTATGCCAGCAGGGGGAAAAGTGATTCGAGAGTTTGGGTAATGTCCTGAGCGGTTCCGTTTTCGATCAGCATCGATGTCGCAGGACGGTCGATAGCGTCGGCCTCTTCGGATGACATATTTACGTTCAGGCCGATGCCGACAATGATTCCGGTTCGCTTGCTAACCGGATGCTCCACCCGCTCGGAAAGGATGCCGCAAATTTTTTTATCTCCCACTAAAACATCGTTTGGCCATTTGGCGATGGCCCGGATGCCGATCGGTACAAGTGTTTCGACAACTCCCAGTGCTGCGGCCATGGTCAGGGAAGGGACGGCAATGAGTGGGGCATTGGTTTCGACAAACAGCGAAAAGCATAAATTAGTGTCCGGTCGGGATATCCATTTTCGGTCTTGCCGACCCCGCCCGGCAGTCTGCTCGCGCGCGGCTATAATAAAGCCGCTTGAAACGGTTAAATCCCGCGAAAAACGATCACGCATACAGGTATTTGTGGAGTCGAGCTTGTCATACCATTCAACCTTGAAATCCATGTGGCTAATTTTCCTATTTAGATTGCGTTTAAAGAATTAGATAAGGGGCAAAAGCGTGTTTTTCACTAGCTATGTATTTGCAAATTACGTATACATGGCGCTCATTTTATACAAACCAAG
Source organism: uncultured Verrucomicrobiota bacterium (assembly GCA_964486885.1). Taxonomy (GTDB): domain Bacteria; phylum Verrucomicrobiota; class Kiritimatiellia; order Kiritimatiellales; family Pontiellaceae; genus Pontiella. Next base: position 25,682 of record CAZAPF010000033.1, on the reverse strand, counting down.
GAGACAAGAAAAGATGGAACTTCTAACGCAAGGTGTTGTCCTGATGGTCATCGGAATGGCAACCGTATTTGCCTTCCTCGTTCTGCTGATTATTGCCATGAGCAGCTCGGCAGCTTTCTTTCATAAATTCGCGCATCTCTTCCCCGAAGAAGAGGCCAAGGCGGCTCCGGCAGCTGGAGCAGATCCTACGGCTGAAATTGCTGTAGCCCTCGCCGCCATTCGTGCGAAACGTGGATAAATTCAGACATATTATTAACCAGGAGAAATATTGTGGCTAAAAAAACTATTCATATCATGAACACCGCGTTCCGCGACGGGTTCCAATCCGTTTACGGCGCCCGTGTATTAACCGAAGATTTCATGCCGGCGGTAAAGGTATGTGCTGAAGCTGGGCAGACCCACTTCGAAGCGGGCGGGGGTGCTCGTTTCCAGGCTCCCTTCTTCTACTGCAACGAATCCGCATTCGACATGATGGATACCTTCCGCGCAACCGTCGGACCCGATGCCGATCTTCAGACGCTCGCACGCGGTATCAACGTGGTGAGTCTCGACTCACAGTCGCGCGACATTATCGACCTGCACGCGAAAATGTTCAAGAAGCACGGAATGACCACCATCCGTAACTTTGACGCGCTGAACGACGTCAATAACCTGATCGATTCGGGTAAATCCATTATGAATCACGGATTGAACCACGAAGTTGTGGTTACGATGATGGAGCTTCCTCCCGGTTGCAGCGGCGCACATACCGTTGAATTCTATATGAAGACCCTGCAGGACATTCTGGATGCCGAAATTCCGTTTACCAGCGTCTGCTTTAAAGATGCTTCCGGCACTTCCGCTCCGAAGAAAGTCTACGATACCATTGTTGCTGCACGAAAGATCCTTCCGGGTGATACCAAAATTTCATTCCACTCCCATGAAACAGCGGGTGTTGGAACCATGGGTTACGTAGCGGCCATCAAGGGTGGCGCTGACCAGGTAGACTGCTCGCTGGCTCCTGCCTCTGGCGGTACCTGTCAGCCGGACGTAGCCACGCTGTGGCACGCGCTTCGCGGTGAAGACTATGAGCTGGATGTTGATATCGACAAGATGATGCACGCTTCCACCGTCTTCAAAGAATGCATGAAGGACTATGTCATTCCGCCGGAAGCCCTCGCGGTTGAGCCGATGATTCCGTGGTCGCCAATGCCGGGTGGTGCACTCACCGCCAACACGCAGATGATGCGCGACAACAATCTGATGGACAAATACGAAGACTGCATCAAGGCGATGAGTGAAGTGGTTCGCCGCGGTGGATTTGCGACTTCCGTGACTCCGGTATCGCAGTTCTATTTCCAGCAGGCCTTCAATAACGTGATTTTCGGCCCGTGGGAAAAATTTGCTGAAGGTTACGGTAAAATGATTCTGGGTTACTTCGGAAAGACTCCGGTTGAGCCGGATCCGGAACTCGTGAAACTGGCCGCTGAAAAGATGGAACTGGAACCGACCACCGATAATCCGGTTGACCTCAACGACGCTGACCCGAACAAGGGTGTTGAAGCCGCCAAGAAGATGCTGGATGAAGCCGGTATTGAGGATCATTGCGACGAAAACGTCTTCATTGCTTCCTGCTGTAAACAGAAGGGCATCGACTTCCTGCTCGGCAAGGCCGAGATCAATGGCGTCCGCAAGAAATCCCTCATGCCGCAGGAATCCGCTGCTGCTCCGGGTGGCGACGGTGCCTATACCGTAACCGTCAACGGCAAGAAAATCTCCGTCGACGTGCAGGGCGATAAAGCTACGGTAAACGGCAAGTCCTACGACATCGACGTCGCAGACGGAGCTGAAACATCCGGAACCGGAACCGTGGCTCACGAATCGGCCGACTCGATTGAAGTGGTTGCTCCGATGAATGCAAAGGTCATTAAAGTGAACCTGAACGTGGGTGACCATGTGAATGAAGGCGATGTGATTTTTGTGGTTGAAGCGATGAAAATGGAAGTTGACGTGAAAGCCTCTGCTGCAGGAACGCTTTCTTCCATCGCAGTGGAAGCCGGTGCATCGGTTACTTCCGGCGAAGCAATGGCATCCATCAACTAACAGCACGAACGGAGATTTCAAAACATGAAGAAATTCATATCCATGGGACTTCTCGCTGCCGCCATTTTTGGCGGTACCGCCCAGGTGCAGGCTGAAAAAGCCAATGCGCCTGAGGAAAGCGTTAAGACCGAACAGGGCATTTCCATTGTTGATGGCTTTAAGAAGCTGGGTCGGGAAACCGGCATCTACCGCTTCTTTAATCCGCCGACTCAGGAAGAAAAAGCCGCAGCCTATCGGGCTGCATTGATCAAAACCGTTGAGGCGGAGATTTCTGCGGGCCATTTTCATGGCGCGATGAATCAGATCCATAAAGCGCACGGAGTTGATCAGGCATTATTGACTCAGCTGACACACCGGGTTGAAGAAGCGGAAAAGGCGGGCTATGAGCCGCCGCTTCAGCTTCCGGAAGGTGTTGGCCAGTTCATCATGATTCTGGTTGGGCTTGGGCTGATCTATCTGGCGATTGCCAAAGGCTTTGAGCCTTTGCTGCTGCTGCCGATCGGTTTTGGTGCCATTCTGACGAATATTCCAATGGCTGGAATTTCGGCAGGCCCAATGCCGGGTCAGCCGGCTGGCTTCCTCTACTATTTCTACACCGTGGGTGTTGAGTCGGGTGTATTCCCGCTGCTCATCTTCATGGGCGTGGGAGCGATGACGGACTTCGGACCGCTATTGGCGAACCCGAAAACCGCCTTGCTCGGTGCTGCTGCACAGTTCGGTATCTTCTTTGCACTGATTGGTGCAATGGTAATGCCGGGCGGCCTGTTCACTATGCAGGATGCTGCTGCAATCGGTATTATCGGCGGTGCTGACGGTCCGACGGCCATCTTCCTGGCTTCACGGCTGTCACCGAACCTGCTGGGGGCCATCGCGGTTGCTGCATATTCTTACATGGCACTGGTTCCGATTATTCAGCCGCCAATTATGCGGGCTCTTACTACGAAGGATGAGCGGGCCATTGAAATGAAACAGCTTCGCCATGTTTCCAAAACGGAAAAGATTGTTTTCCCGCTGATGGTGCTCGTGATCTGTCTGTTGCTGCTGCCTTCGGCTACTCCGCTGATCGGTATGCTCATGCTGGGTAACCTGATGAAGGAATCTATGGTCGTTGACCGTCTTTCGGACACGGCCCAGAACTCGCTCATCAACATCGTTACCATTCTGCTGGGGCTCGCGGTAGGTTCAAAACTTGCTGCGGATAAATTCCTGAATGTTCAGACGATCGGTATTCTGGTGCTGGGTCTCATTGCCTTCATGATCGGTACCGCATCAGGCATCTTGCTGGCCAAGCTGATGAACAAGCTGAGCAAGGAGCAGATCAATCCGCTCATCGGTTCGGCCGGGGTTTCCGCAGTTCCAATGGCAGCCCGTGTTTCGAATAAGGTCGGACTCGAAGATAACCCGCAGAACTTCCTGCTCATGCATGCCATGGGTCCGAATGTTGCCGGTGTAATCGGTTCGGCTGTTGCGGCAGGTGTGCTGCTCGCACTGGTTGGCTAAAAGATGTAGCACGGGCATCCGTCCGTGATCATGGGCTGGAAAGCCCATACTACGAAAAAAGGGTCGCTGAAAAGCGGCCCTTTTTGTTTCCTGCTGACCAAAGAATTGTGGCAGATTTGTTGGCGATACGATGAAGATTTCATTCACTAAAATGCACGGGGCCGGCAACGATTTTATTATGGTCGATGATCGCGCTTTGCTGTTTCCGATAAGCGACGCGTCGTTTATTGAGAAGATTGCATCCCGAAGAACGGGCATCGGGTGTGACGGCATACTATTGATCCAACCTTCGGATTCGGCTGATTTCCGTATGCGATTCATTAATCCCGATGGTGGCGAGCAGGATATGTGCGGGAATGGCGCCCGGTGCATTGCAAAGCTAGCCGTTGATCACGGAATTGCACCTGCCCAAATGACCATTGAGACCGGGGCAGGTCTTGTGCATGCCGAAGTGCAGGGTAAGCAGGTCAGTCTTGATCTGACCGATCCGGCGGATCTCAGGCTGGACCTGGATGCCGGCCTTGACTGGCCGGTGGATTTTGTGGATACGGGCGTGCCGCACGCTGTGGTCTGGGTTGAAGATTTAGATTCGATCGATCTGCAGGCGACGGGATCGACACTTCGTCATCATGCACTGTTCGAACCGAATGGAACCAATGCTGATTTTGCCAAAGTAGAGGCGGATGGGTCGCTGTCTGTGCGCACCTATGAACGGGGGGTAGAAGCAGAAACGCTGGCTTGCGGGACGGGAGCAACGGCCGTCGCGGTGATTGCGGCAGAGCGGGAAAAGGTTAACTTACCTGTTACCGTGCATTGCGCAGGCGGCTTTGATTTGGTAATTGATTCAGTTCAAGGAACGACCACGCTGACCGGCGGCGCGGTAACAGTTTTTGCAGGGGAGATCGAATATGGAAATCGGGTTTAGTCTTGGTTCCAATCTATACAATCGTAAGCGGCTGCTGATGCAGGCGAAAAATCTTTTGCTGTCTGCACCCAGAACCAGCTTTGTGGCGCAGTCGCCGATCTATGAGACAACTCCGGTGGATGTGAAGCCGGAATATCAGGATATGGCCTATCTGAACTCGATTGTCTTAGTCGAAAGTGAACTGCCGCTGGACAGTTGGTTATCCTACATTGGTAAGATAGAAAAAAATCTGGGGCGCGAACGTGATAACGATGATCGGAATGCACCGCGCCCGATCGATGTCGATATTATTTATGCCGGAGAACAGATTATTGACAGCGGCGGACTGGAAGTGCCGCATCCGCGCTGGGCTGAACGGCGGTTCGTGGTGCAGCCGCTCTGTGATGTCCGCCCGAAACTAGTACTGCCGGAAGCCAGTAAAACGGTAGCTCAGATCCTCAACTCGTTGCCCCCGGATGCCGGGCTGAGCGTTTTCGAGGAACGCTGGTAAACCAGCTTACTGCGTATTACGTACTACGTATTTCTTGACTCTTTCTTCATGACGGGCACGATTACGGCCGCAATACGCAATACGCAATACGCAATACGCAATACGCAATACGGATATTCTTATGAAATGGACCGCCTCCAAAATTAAAGCGCTTAAGGGCGAAAAGAAAATTGCGATGCTCACGGCCTATGATGCGCTGACAGCATCGCTCGTCGATCAGGCTGACATTCCTGCGGTTCTGGTGGGCGATTCACTGGGCATGACCGTACTGGGCTATGAAACAACGTTGCCGGTGAGCATGGAACAAATGCTGCACCATACCGCCGCGGTATCCCGCGGTGTTGAAAAGGCTCTGGTGATTGCCGATATGCCATTTATGTCGTATCAACCCTCACTCGAAATGGGGCTGGAAAATGCCGGCCGCTTTATTAAAGAGGCTCATGCCGATGCGGTGAAAATTGAAGGCGGTGCCCTTCGTGGCGAGCTGATTGAGGCGCTCGTGGGCAATGGGGTGCCGGTGCTGGGACACATCGGGCTGACGCCCCAGAGCATCAAAGAGATGGGCGGCTATAAGGTGCAGGGAAAAACATCGGAACAGGCGCGCCGGTTGATGGATGATGCAATGGCCGTTGAGCAGGCCGGTGCATTTGCCCTCGTGCTGGAATGTGTTCCCGCCGAACTGGGTGAAATGATTTCCAGCGCATTGACGATTCCGACCATTGGAATTGGTGCCGGGGCCGGGTGCGACGGTCAGGTGCTGGTAATTACCGATCTGTTGGGAATCAGTGGTAAGCCTGTTCCAAAATTTGTTAAGAAATATGCGGACCTGAATCCGCTGATCAGGGATGCACTGGCCGGCTATAAGGCCGAAGTAGAGTCCGGTTCATTTCCTTCTGACGAACACACTTATTAACTACATCCGGGGTCACCGCCCCCGGCTACAATTGTGCCTGTGCTGTAGACGGGGGCGGTGACCCCGTTGCTGATGAAGAGATAATCGTTCATGGAAATCATATCGTCACCTCAGGAAATGCAGCGCCGTGCGTTGGAGCTTAAGCGGCAGGGGAAGCGTATCGGGTTTGTTCCAACCATGGGCTTCCTGCATGAGGGCCACTTGAGTCTGATGCGCCTTGCCCGAAAAGCATGCGATATTCTGGTGGTCAGCATTTTTGTGAATCCGACGCAGTTCGGCCCCAATGAAGACTTGGATGCGTACCCCCGCGATTTTGAGCGTGATGAAGCGTTATGCAAGCAGGAGGGGGTGGACCTCCTTTTTTATCCTGAATCGGCAACCATGTATGCCGATGATGCCAGCATTTGGGTAGATGAAACATCTCTGTCCGGAGTTCTTTGCGGGGCATCCCGTGCTGGACATTTCCGGGGCGTCTGCACGGTGGTGGCCAAGCTCTTTAATCTGGTGCTGCCGGATTGTGCGGTGTTTGGTGAGAAGGATGCGCAGCAGTTGAGGATTATTGAGCGCATGGTTCGGGATCTGAATTTCCCGATTCAAATTATCCGGGGTCCCATTGTGCGTGAGCCCGACGGGTTGGCCATGAGTTCGCGCAATAAATATCTCTCTAAATCGCAAAGGCAGGATGCGCTGGTCCTCCGACAGGCTTTTGGTCATGCCCAGGATCTCGTTCAGCAGGGCGAGCTGGATTCAGGCCAGCTTCGCGATTCGATGATGAAGCTGGTTGAAGCTGTGCCGGAAGCTGAAGTTGATTATATAGAGATCGTGAATGACGAGACGCTGGAAAGCATCAATCGGATAAATGGTCGTATACTGATCGCATTAGCCGTAAAAATCGGTTCCACAAGGCTGATTGATAACCTTGTTTTAAATGTGTAGCTAACTATCGCTGAGATGGTTGCGATGCCTGTATCTTTTTTTTAATATTTTTGTTTGAAAGCCCTGAGCACATCATTACATTGATGGCCGCTTTTGAACACAAAAGGGTGCGGTAGCCAAGCGGTTAGGCAGTGGATTGCAAATCCATCTAGATCGGTTCGACTCCGATCCGCACCTCCACTTTTTTCGGGTCAAAACAACTGATAACCAGGAGAAGAAAATGTCGGTTCCACAAGATCTGTTCTACGCAAAGACCCACGAATGGGTCGACCTCAAAGACGGTGTCGCAACCGTAGGCATTACTGATTTTGCCCAGAGTCAACTTTCTGATTTGACCTTTGTAGAGCTTCCTGAAGTTGGAACCGCATTTGAAGCCGGTGATGAAGCGGCAGTTGTAGAATCTGTTAAGGCTGCTGCTGATGTGTACGCTCCGGTTGGCGGAGAAGTTATAGAAGTAAATAGCGAGCTCGAGGATGCTCCCGAGTTGATCAACAAAGATTCTTTCGGTGAAGGCTGGCTGTTCAAACTTAAGGTAACCAATGAGGCTGAAGTTGACGACATGATGGATGCCGACTCCTATGAGGAGCTTTGTCCTGCTGACTAACCGTTAATAACGGTTGGAGATAAAAGGAGGATTTGCATCCTCCTTTTTTTATTTATGCCATGAAATCCTGGTCCGTCAGTTTTAAAGAGCCCGTTCCATATCAGCAGGGGCTGGATATCCAACGCCGTCTTTTAAAAGCGCGTCAGGATAATCTGATACCCGACACGGTTCTAATTCTTCAGCATACCCCCGTGGTGACGATGGGTAACCGCGGGCGGGATAACTACCTCCTGAAATCGGAAGAAGAATACCGGGACATGGGTATCGATCTGTTCAGGGCTGAGCGAGGGGGAGATGTCACCTTTCATGGTCCCGGGCAATGGGTACTTTATCCCATTCTCTATCTCGGTGGTAACGAAGCTGATTCTCACGGCTATCTAGCCAACTTGGAAGAGATTGCCATTCGTACGCTCGGCGACTATGGCATTGAGGGATTCCGCCGTGAAGGGAAGTCCGGCGCATGGACTGCGGCCGGTAAAATTGCCGCGATTGGATTCCGGCTTAAGAAGTGGGTTTCCTTCCATGGCATGAGCTTCAATGTCTGCAACGACCTCATGGGTTTCGACACTATCGTTCCATGCGGCCTGGTCGGCGACCCGGTTGCAACCTTAAAAACTATTCTTGGGGATGAATCCCCGGATATGTCTGCCGTCCGGGATTCGCTCCTTAATCATTTTTCAGCCATCTGTAACCGCGAGCTGGAGCGATTCGAGGCGGAGGGCGTGTTGCCTGAAACGTTGGCAGGATTAATTCGTAATCCGTAACTTCTAGAATTACGCATCACGTATTACTCGTTATCCTCTACATAATCCTGAACGGAACGGCGGGCAGGGTGCCGGCTTCCATGCGTAGGACTTTCGGTGCATTTTCCTCCTGTTTGGATCTGCCTCCCCGTTGCCGCAGGATGAATTGGTCAAACAACAAGTTACCTTCCGTGCCCTTTATTGCCGAAGCGTCAGTTGCCAGCGTCACTTCGATTAGCCCATCACCAACGGATACATCTTCGATTGCCACTCCCGTCGGAATATTTCTGGGTTCGATCTCAAGTTCGACCTGGAAGCGGTCGAACGAAGTGGGGGCTTCATAGGTTATTGTGGTGCTCCTGCCCGGCTTGAGTGTTACCACACTGTTGTTCTTCGGTACGGCAGGTGGGCGGTTAAATCGGGTTTCTGCAGTTGCAAGCATCAGTTCCTCTGCCGGAACAAGGTGGTGGTAGATGAACGCCTGCATCATGTCTTCAGCAGGAACAGCAGGACGAACCATGGGTTTGCCGTTCACTACAGCGCGGCCTTCGATCTGCAGCGGCTCGGCGACGTAGAGTGATTCTGTTGGCAGGGTAATCGTCAGTTCCACCTGATCCTGTCCTGCCGGGATGCGTGCGCCATTAAGATGCAGACCTTCAATTTTATTCAGCAGGCTGAGATCAATAGCGCTTTTGAATCCATCTTTGCGCAGGGCATACACGGTGAACGGCACGCTTGCTCCCGGAGGTCCATTCAGGTTTGAGGGCACAACGCGTAAGGTATATTCCGGTTGTGGGCGGCCGAGATGCAGGCGATAGGCGTAGGTGCCGCCGCCCTGATTCTGTGTATCGCTAAGATGCACATGATAGGTTCCGCTTTTCGTGGCCTTGAATACAATTCGGGAGTCGGCGTGATGAGTGACCACACCAAGCGATTTGTCTTCGTGGTCGTCGTTGAATGCCACCTGGTTTCCAGAAGCATCCGTAATCATGATTACAGAATCCAGCGGCGAATTAAGACGCCGGGCTTCGGTCTCCGCAATAAACATTTCCCCTTTTTTCATGCCGATCGCAAAGACATCCCGGTCGCCGGGGCGCTCGATCTTTCCGTTTATAGTGCAAGTGGACTGTATAACCATTGCATTGGATATCGTGTTATTCGGCTCCGTTTCTATTAACTCGGCCAGGGTGCCGTGCGAGAATGGAACCGGGAAGGCAAGCGGGGTGCCCTTAACTGCATCAATGCTGTCGCGCTCGCCGCCCACGGTGCCGGACGTTGCGGGAAGGTTAAGGCCCTGGATTTCGACTTCCGTGGTTTCTCCTTTTTTTCCGCCCAACGGAAAGATGGACGTAATAATGGGAACCTCGCCCAAGGTAATCCGGTAGACAAAATCCTGACGCCCGCGGTAAATGGAGTCCTTGATTTCGAGGGTGTAGGATCCATCGGCGGGAATTTTATAATACAGCACGGGATCAGGATTAAAACGGTAGTCATCGGCATAGGCCAGCTCGTGACCGTTGGCATCGTAGAGCGCCATCGTTGCCTGGAACCAGCCCGGCACGGCATCAGCCAGGTGCGGGATCAACGCACGTGCTGTACAGGCAATTACCAGTTGGTCGTTTTTTGATGCGTTAAAGGTCCAGCGATCCGTTTCGCCGGGCAGGATCTGGCCGTTGATTACCGTCGGCAGGTTTTGCCCGATGTCCTTGCCGTCAGTTTCGGTGTGTTCGGGATAGTCGCCAATATAAAATGCAAGTGGAGAAGAGATGCGGCCTTCGCAATAGACGCGCAGTTCACGGCGGCCGGGCCTGGCATTTGGCAGCACCTCGATTTCAATCGTCACTTCGTCAGCGACCTGGGTATTTTCCTGGATCATGGGATCGCGTCGCATAGTGGCATGTTCACGCATTTTTCGTACATCTTCCTGGGTGAGGCCGGTTTGTTCGAGGATGGTCTGCATTTGAGCAAAATTCCGGGGTCGTTCATTCTCTTCCATGCCCATCTCTTTGCGCGCTTCCTGCATCCGGTTACGCATCCGAACCACTTCATTTTGGTCGAGGGGGCGTTCAAAGCCAACCACCTTGGCACGCACACCTCCGCCGGAAACATGGATGCCGTCCACGTTATCCAGGTGCTGGCCTCCTACAATGATCGTAGTTGTCGCGCCCCGTTGAGCACCTGCCGGATAGATGTAGCCAATATGCGGATCGTGCTGCTGGATCAGATTATTCCGCTGGCCGAAGCAGGCGGTGGCGCTCAGGAAAATAAGGGGTACTATTTTTTTCATTAGACCAGTTCCTTAAGGCTTCCGCCGGTGGGATAGCCGTCGATTTCGGTGGGTGAAATGCTGACATCGCCGTCTGCGTGCGGGATGGTGCTGTTGGGATCAACGCCCATCCGTTCATGGATGCTGCCGATCAGGTCCCAGGGATAAACCGGCCGGTCGGCCACTTCCCATCCGGTGGCATTGGTTGCGCCGACCACTTGGCCTCCCTTGAATCCTCCGCCGGCCAGTACCATGGAAAACGCTTTCCCATGATGACCGCGTCCTCCGTTCCACGGGGCTTCCCACTGAATTTTCGGCGTGCGGCCGAATTCACCGCCCCACCAGACAATGGTGCTGTCGAGCAAGCCTCGATCGGAAAGGTCGGCCAGCAGGGTGGCGAAGCCGGCATCCATTTGCGGAAGTTTGCGTCGCATCTCGTCAAAATGGTTTTTGTGGGTGTCCCAGCCCCGGTAGTTGATCGTGACATATTTCACGCCATTTTCTACCAGTCTGCGGGCGGCAAGGCAGGACTGGCCGAAGGTGTTGCGCCCATACCGTTCGCGCAGTTCGTCGTCTTCCTGTGAGAGGTCGAAAATTTTTGACCCATCTCCCAGGATGAGATCATACGCCTTGTCTTTCGATTCATAGAAGCTTTCGAGCTGGGCATTCTGCGGCATGGCGCGCCCTAAGGTGTTGAGTTTGCTCAGCAGTTCACGACGCTCGCGTTGGCGACGGTCGGAGATGCCTTCCGCAACAATACCCTCAACAGCAAATGGATCTTGAGCAGGATCACCTCCGGTGGCAAAGGGCTTGTAGCGCGGGCCCAGGAAGCCGGCTTCGGAAAAGCGGCCCTGCGGTTCAGTCAGCACGACGTAGGGCGGAATCAGGCCGGTATAGCCTGCATCATAGCCATGTTTCAGGGAAACCATTGAACCGACAGCGGGATAGACGGTTCGTCCGCCAGGCATTCGGCCCGTCTGTACACAATAGGACGCGCTCTCGTGAGCGTTGATGCCATGGGTCATACTGCGGATGATCGAAAACTTGTCGGCCTGCTTGGCCAGTTCGGGCAGTGCCTCACAAATCAGGATGCCATCTACATTGGTGGCTATGGGATTGGCATAGGCCCCGCAATAATCCCGACCGGCCGCCGGTTTGGGATCAAACGTGTCGAGGTGGGATGGGCCGCCCCATATCCAGATTTGGATGACGGCTTTAGCCGTGGCATTCGGGGCAGGATTGGCGTTGGCGAGGAACGGCAGTGCCGCAGCGGATTTAAGGATCGTTCTGCGTGAAGTATTCATGATTCAGCTCCTAATGCTTCAATAAAAACTCGGGACTGTTGATTAATGCCCAGGCGACGTCGGTAGCCACTTCACGGCCTTCCGCCTCCGCGTTATCTGAATATTCCCGAATGGCCAGCAATTCCTGGTTCGTGGGAGGACGGGAGAGGATCGAGTAATAGATTCCCTCCATGCTGGCCGCGGGATCGTTGAAGGTGCCACGGCTTCGGCGTCCCCGCCGTAAATTGTTCGCGGGAACAGCTTCCAGCTTTTCGCGGATGTGGCTGGAATTGAGCAGGTGCAGTAGTTGGGCTGCCGTTATTTCGTTGTTGCGCTCGGTGGAAAGTCCAGTGTCGCGCGGAGGGCGGCCGAATTTTTCCAGAAAGGGGCTGGTGATGCTGCCGTCGGCGAGGGTAACGGATCCGTGTTCAACCGGCATAAAGGAGAAGGGTTCGGGAATCATGCTCCAGTATTGCTCCGTCGTTCCGGTAATGCGGCATAGCGAATCGATTAACGTTTCAGCATCAATCCGATGCAGCGGATAATGGGCGAAGAGCCGTTCGGCCTCGGGGGTGTTGGTTGCCGGGACACTGGAGCGCTGATAGGTAGCGGAGTTGAGGACGAGCCGGTAGATGTGGCGCAGGTTGTAGCCGGAATCGATGAATTCCTTTTCGAGCAGCACAAGCAGTTCCTTGTTCACCGGTGGATTGTCGGGTCGGATGTCATCGGGTTCGTGAATGATGCCGATGCCGAATAGCTGATGCCAGATACGGTTGACGGCATTGCGTGCAAACCATGGGTTGTTTTTATGGGTTAGCCAGTTGGCGAAAACCTCGCGGGCATCGCGGTCGAGCGGAACATTGACCTCTGTGCTGTCGGGGAGGGTGAGTGTTGAGCCGCGCCGGTTATCCCGTTGGCTGAAGAGATCGGCATAGACGATTTCCTCTTTCCACTCACTGGTTTTCTTGAAGGCCATATCTGAAAAAAATACGGCCAGATCTTTTTGCTTTTCCTCCGGCCACGAATCGAGGCGTGTCCCCATGAAGGTGAGGGCGGCGGCGCGGGCGAGGGTTTCCGGTTCGTTGTTTTGGACGGCGCGGAAAAAATTGACCTGCGGTACCCGGAAGTTGCTGCCGTTAGCGATCAGGATTTCGCGGACAAACTGGTCGTAGGGTTTATTTTCGCGAATGGAGCTGTGGATCCAGCGGTGGTAGGCCTGTACCGCGTTCGGCCATAGGTTGATCGGGAATTCCGACTTTACCCGCAGGCGGTCGCACCAGAGTGTTGTGCAGTAGTCGGTAAAGCCGTCGCTCGCCAGCAGCTCATCGATGAGTTTTGAGCGCTTGTCTGGCGAGTGATCAGCCATAAAGTCGCGGGCCTGATCGGCGGTTGGTATGATGCCGGTAGTATCGAGATAAACGCGGCGTACAAAGGCGCTGTCGGAACAGTATACCGAGGGGGTAATACCGAGTTCCCGGTATTGTTTCTGCAAAGACCGATCGATAGCTGTTTCCTGTGCCAGCCTACCGGGTTGGTAAGGTCCTTTTATCTGTGCGGCGGTTGTTCCAATTATCGTAAGCAGAATTGCTGAAATAATCCCCGTCGATTTCATCGTTTTGTCTCCATGGCGTATCGCATTGAAAACAAACGTTTAGGCTCGGATTATATTGTAGGAAAACTGTTTGTAGTTCCGCCTTCAGGCGACCAGTTCACGGTAACCGCCTGAAGGCGGAACTACAAACCGTATTTTTTCAATACTCCACATTCCAGGTTTCGACCTGCTCCATGGTTTGGAATGAAGTCATTTCGATCTGGATCGGGGTCAGGGCCACATAGCCATCCTGGACCACGCGCACATCGGTGTCGGCTGCATCGTCCAGCAGGTCCAGCTCGCCATCGAGCCAATAATAGTTGTTGCCGCGCGGATCCAAATGGGTAGTGAATTTTTCAACAAACCGTGAGCGGCCCATTCTAGCCGCTTTCATGCCTTTAAGTTCGGAGAGTGGAACATTTGGTATATTCACATTCAGCAGGGTGCCGTCGGGCAGCGGATTTTGCGCTACTTTTTCAACGATCTCCGACGCAACTTTGGCGGCGGTATCCCAATGAGGATTCTGGAAGGTGCATAGCGACAAGGCAATGGCGGGTACGCCCAGAATGACCGCCTCGCTCGCGGCAGATACAGTTCCTGAGTAGAGCACGCTGATGCCGGTATTGGAACCAAGGTTGATTCCACTGACGACGAGATCCGGCGGGTTGTGTTTATGGAGCAGGCACAGGCCCAACTTGACGCTGTCAGCAGGTGTTCCACCCACAGCAGTGCCAAAGGGTTTTCCGTTCTTCTCAATGTCTACTGCCTTGATGGGGTCGGTAAGCGTGATGGAATGCCCGGCCGCACTGCGTTCTGTATCGGGCGCACAGACGTGAAGATCACCAATATGGCCAATGGAGTTGTAGAGTTCTTCGATACCCCTCGCGTGGATGCCATCGTCGTTGCTTAGTAAAATTTTCATGCGGTCAATATGGCGGGCTGGCGAATAAACATCAATTCCGATGAAAACAAAACGTCATTTGGTTGCATCACCGCGTAGCAATATCCATGCTGTTGCAAATGAATCTGATCATTCTCCAATCAAAAGAAGTGGATGCGGAGGGGCAGGCCATACTCTCGGATGAGCGAGGAAAGCACATTCGCAAGGTGCTCAAGGCGGAACCGGGACAGCAGATCCGTATCGGCTTGCTGAATGGTCCGCTGGGCAGCGGAACAGTTGAATCAGTGGATTCTTCAAAAGTAGTACTCCGTTGTACCTTCGAATCCAAATTACCACTTGCACCCGGGATCGATCTGATCCTGGCCATGCCGCGGCCCAAGGTTTTAAAGCGCTTGTGGGCCCAGCTTGCGGCGCTGGGGGTAGGGCGCATTGTTTTGTTGCGGGCGGAAAAGGTAGAGCGGTTCTATTTTGACAGTCATGTGCTGGATCCGGATTTTTACACTAAGCTTTTGATCGAAGGATTGCAGCAGGCCCGCTGCACGAACCTGCCTGAAGTTTTGGTGAAGCCACTTTTTAAACCGTTTGTTGAAGATGAGCTGGAGAACCTGTTTTCCAGTCACCTTAAACTGTTGGCTGACCCTTCCGGTGAAAAACGCCTGGATGATGTTTTCGATAAGACTGATAAACGGAGCCGCATTGTATTGGCAATCGGTCCGGAAGGGGGATGGACGCCCTATGAATTGGAGCATTTGCGGGATCATGGTTTTGAATTGTTCGGGATGGGAAATCGTATTTTGCGGACGGACACAGCAGCAATCGGATTGATCTCCGTGCTTGCGGATAAGATGTGGGACGGATAAACAAAAGATTCATGTCTGATCTATGGAGAAAGGAAATGTGTCTGGGTAGGGATGGCTCGCCGAGCCGTCCGCACGTAGGAAAGGCTCGGCAAGCGTACTTTTCAGGCGGACGGCGCGCTCGGCGAGCACGCCCTACCTTCCTTGGCTATGGGTCGTGAACTTAACAAACAGCTTCTCTGGAGAGCTTGATGAAAAATTTTATTAAATGGATAGCCATTGGTTTTGGAACGGGCTTAAGCCCCATAATGCCGGGGACCGTGGGAACACTGGTCGGTTTACCTTTGGCCTGGGGCGTTATGCAGATTTCCGAGGTATGGACTCAGGCCGTTATCTGCGGGGCGCTGACCCTGCTGTCGATTCCGATTTGTGAAGTCGCTGAAAAGGTGATTGGCGGGAAGGATCCGGGATGCATTGTGGCGGATGAATACCTGACGCTTCCGATTACGGTGATTGGCCTGACATCACCGTGGGCGTTGTTGAGCGGCTTTGTGCTGCATCGGATTTTTGATATCACCAAGCCGCCGCCGATTAAACAGCTGCAGCATATTCACGGGGGATTCGGGATTACGGTGGACGATTTCCTGGCAGCACTGATCGCACTGGGACTTAACCATCTGATCTTTCGGTTCGTAGGCTAGAGCAAATTAAACGAAACAGTGGCTACGAGCGTAGAATGGGCATCTTGCCCGTTTCCTATTTGCGGGGACTGTCACGTGGTGCAATCTATTTGGCGCAGGGATCATGGGCAGGATGCCCATGCTACGCTTACAATCTTTCTGAATTCGATCTAGCGTACGTCGACTGATTTAATTAGTGCCTGGAAATCTTCGTGCTCGCGGAGCTGGTCAAACTCAGCTTCGTTCATCCAGGCAATGGCGAGTTTCGGATCGGTTAACTGGATGGCGCGTCGGGTTGCTTCTGTTGCGGCATCAAAATTACCCAGTTTAGTTTCTACGCGTGCGAGAACGATATAAAGATTTGCCACATCAGTGACATTTGCCGTCAATAAGCGCAGCTGCTCTCCGGCGAGCTCCCAGTTTCCGATTTTAGTCAGATACAGGGAAAAGTCATAGCGGGTATCGGTATCTAGCGGGCGTTGATCAAGATATTGCTCGTAGGATTTTGAGGCTTCTTCCGGCCGCTCCATTTTACGGTACAGCATGGCCTGGTTTTTCAGTGCTTCCGCATAGGCCGGTTTCAGTTCCAGCGAACGTTTCAGGTAGTCTTCGCCCTGAGCATAGGCTTTGGCTTCGATACAGGCTGCTCCCAGGTTGTTGAGAATGGCAAATGTCAGATCGGCATCGGATGCGCCTTCAAGCAGTGCCAATGCCTTATCGAATTGCTCCAGTTTAAAGTAGGCCATTCCGAGCGGAACTTTGATGCCTTCCAGATCCGGCAGAATTTCCAGCGCCGCTTCGTAATATTTAGCGGCATTTTCGAATTCGTTGACCTCAACGGCCTGTTCAGCCAGTACAATGTTAAAGGTGGCCTTTTTCAACCAGGAGGCATTAAACGGACGTTCGCCTTCGCCATCCCATTTAGGGTCGCCATAGTTCTTTTGAAAATCGAGCACCCATTGGGATTCGGTTGGAAGCGAATAGCGTGGGATATATTCCTGCGTAATCGGGGCCGGTGTTGAGCTGGCCTTAAGAATGTCCATGTATTCACGAACCACCACAAAAACAAGGGAAACAGCAAGGACAAGCACGGTCATACCCAGCAGGAAGCTGGTAAATTGGTGACGCCGGATTTCACGTTTACGTTCTTCGACAACCTCGTTGGCGACCTGGGGCGTATAATCGTCCTTGGTGCTCTGGTCTGTTGCGTAGATATCCTGCAGATGCTGGCGTTTTCCTGTATCCATAAAGTCGTTTTCCTGTTTTCCGGCGTAGAGGAGCGAATTCTCCATAAAGGGGCCCCGAATGCAATTCAATTATGTGTACAGCTTAGACCGGGTAAATCAGCACGGGTTCGAACTTTCCTTAGGTTTTTAGTCCATTCCGGCGGGGGTTGGTGGTATAAACACGCGTTTTGAACCATAGGAATTGAACGGGCCTCCAATCTGCGGAACCGCCCAAACTCAAGGAAACATCATGTCGAGTACACTAGGAACCCTTTTCAAGGTATCAACATTCGGTGAATCTCACGGGAAAGCCGTGGGCGCCATTGTCGATGGCTGCCCCGCAAACCTTCAACTCAGCGAAGAGGATATTCAGCCTCAATTAACTCGTCGCCGGCCCGGGCAAAGCGATATGACCACACCTCGCGATGAAGCCGACCGGGTTATTATACTTTCGGGAGTCGAAAATGGAAAAACACTGGGGACACCCATTGGCCTGATGGTTAACAATAAGGATCAGCGGCCCGGTGATTATGGCGAAATGAGCAATGTGCCGCGTCCATCGCATGCTGACTTTACGTATCAGATGAAATATGGAAACCGGGCCGCCAGTGGAGGAGGACGCTCCAGTGCCCGCGAAACCATTGGGCGTGTGGCTGCCGGTGCCATTGCCGAAAAATGGTTGTTTGAGCAGTTTGGCACCAAAATCACCTCTTGGGTCAGCTCCGTCGGCGATATTGATGCACGTGACATGAGCCTCGAGGGCCTGACCCGAGAGCAGATCGACTCCAATATCATCCGTTGCCCCGATGAAGCAGCGGCCGCAAAAATGATTGAGCTGGTTGCTGCCACCCGCGACCGCAAGGATTCCGTTGGCGGGATTCTTACCTGCGTTGCCGAAAACATTCCGGTTGGGCTGGGGGAGCCCGTTTTTGAGCGGATGGAAGCCAAACTCGGACAGGCAATGCTTTCGATTCCTGCCACCAAAGGGTTTGAGTTGGGGTCCGGTTTTGCGGGTGCCCGTATGTTCGGCTCGCAGCATAACGATCCATTTGAAAAGAAAGCGGACGGCAGGCTGGGCACGTCGACCAACTTCAGTGGTGGTGTGCAGGGCGGGATTTCCAATGGGGAACCCCTGGTATTCCGGATTGCCTTCAAACCGCCGGCCACCATCGGGATGGCTCAGGAAACTTCGACTTTTGAAGGTGACTCCACTGTGCTGGAAGCCAAAGGCCGCCACGATCCCTGTGTTGTGCCGCGCGCGGTACCGATTGTTGAAACGATGACAGCTTTGGTGCTGATGGATTTTGTTCAGCGGCAGGCTTTTAGGGAATTTTGATTTCCGATTTCTGATTTCTGATTTACGGAACTCAGACGGCGTTCGCCTTTTTAAAGGAAGCTGTCGCAGACCCACAAATCAGCAATCATCGTTCATAAATCAAAAATGAAACAGCTCTGTGGATGAATAATACACAAAACATAGGTCAGCCAAGTGCCCCTCGGGGCTTTCATGTAATGACCAAGCCGATCGGGCCGCTGTGTAATCTCGATTGCCAATATTGTTTCTACCTCGAAAAAGAGAAGCTCTTTCCCGAAGGTGAAAACTATAAAATGCGCGATGAGGTTCTGGAGACCTATGTCCGGAAATATATTCAGAGCCAGCATACGCCGGAGGTTAACTTTGCCTGGCAGGGCGGCGAACCCACCCTGATGGGACTCGATTTTTTCCGCAAGGTGGTTGCATTGCAGCGCCAGTGTGCCGGCGGCCGGAAGGTAAACAACTCGTTTCAGACCAATGGAACAAACCTGGATGACGACTGGTGCCGTTTTTTTGCACGTGAGGGTTTTCTGGTCGGTTTAAGCATCGACGGTCCGGAACATATCCACAACCGCTACCGTGTCGATAAAGGTGGATCCGGATCCTATGCTCGCGTTTTTAAGGCGCTCGAAACACTGAAAAAATGGAAGGTGGAGTTTAATACGCTTACCTGCGTGACCCGCCAAAGCCCCGATGAAGCGGTCGAGATTTATAACTTTCTGAAAAAGCAGGGCGTTACGTTTATGCAGTTTATCCCGATTGTCGAGCGGGCGGGTGACCGGGCTGCTCATGCGATCGGGCTTGATCTGGCAGTTCCGCCGGATCTGCATGCGGAGAACAATGCAGATGCCATGATGCCATGGGCAACGTCGTCCGAAGGTTTCGGCATTTTTCTCAGCAAAATCTTTGATGAATGGATCAAAGAAGATGTCGGCCGTATTTTTGTGAATATCTTTGATGTGGCGTTGAGCGCATGGTGTGGATCGGAGCCCGGATTGTGCACATTTTCAAAACAGTGCGGGCAGGCGGTTGCGATGGAGCACGATGGCGGCGTCTATTCCTGCGATCACTATGTTTATCCTGAGTATGCTTTGGGCAACATTATGGATAAATCACTGGAAGAAATGATTTATTCCCCGGAGCAGGTACAGTTCGGCAAGGATAAAGAAGATGCGCTGCCCAAGTATTGCCGGGAGTGCGAATTCCTGTTTGCCTGCAATGGAGAATGCCCGAAACACCGGTTTATCAATGCACCTGACGGCGAACCGGGATTGAACTATCTCTGCGCAGGCTATAAAACGTTCTTCAAACACATAGATCCGAAAATGCAGGAAATGGCGGCACTTGTCCAAAATGGGAGGCCGGCGGCAGACATAATGGTCAAACAAGAGGTTCCGCCGGTACCTGTTGATGGACAGACCGGTCGAAATGATCCCTGCCCATGCGGAAGTGGGTTAAAATTTAAAAAATGCTGTGGAAAATAAAATTATGAGCGAAGAACAGAGCAATCCTATTTTGGTAAATGGCGAAGAAGTGGGGCAGGCCCTGATTGATCAGGAACTGCAGATGCTGCGGGAGCGCTATTCCCAGGAAATGTCCTGGGAGGAAATGGATGAAAAACAGGCTAAGATTGAATCCGATGCGCGCGAGAATGCGGTTGAACGTATGCTGCTGATGCAAAAGGCACGTGAAGAGATTGATTCGGTTCGGCCCGAGGAAATTGAGGCTCGTTTTGTTGCGCTTAAGGCACAGCATGGCGGTGAAGAAGAATTCAAGAAGCGTTTTGAACTCACGTCGGAAGATGAAGCTAAAATCAAGGCGGATATTGAGGATGGTGTGCGGCTGGAAAAATATTTTGATGAGCTGTGCAAAGATGCCGTGCGGCCGGGAGAATCCGATTCCAGAACCTATTATGAAGCGCACGTCGACGAATTTAAAATCCCGGAAACGGTCCATGCTGCCCACATTGTACAGCATCCTTCGCCGGAGTTGCCGATGGAAAAAATCTATGCTGAACTGCTAAATGTTCGGGAACGCCTGAAAGCCGGTGAGGATTTTGATGTGCTGGCTAAGGAATATTCCCATTGCGAGGATGGCGGACATGATCTCGGGTTTTTCGCCAGAGGCCAGATGGTTCCTTCCTTTGAGGATGTTGCATTCTCTACCAAGGTTGGCGAATACAGCGATGTCTTTCAGACCGAGTTCGGATATCATATTCTCAAAGTGCTTGATCTGAATCCGGAAGAACTGCGCCCATACGAAGAAGTTCGGTATGACATTGAAAGTATGCTGTTTGATGAGCGTAAGAATGAAGTCATTGGTACGGTTGCCGATGAACTGCGTGCTGCTGCAACGATTGAGAATCTGGAAATTATTGAAGCCTGATTATGTTAACTAGTTTGATCCATCTTGCCTTTATCGGTCCGGGCGGCCCCGAGTTTATCGTCATTATGCTGGTGCTCCTGCTGATGTTCGGTGCCAAGGATGCGCCGCGTATTTTCCGTAAGCTCAATGAGATGCTGAATCAGGTCCGGAATACGGCGGACGGTTTCAAACGCGAAATCATGTACGGGGATTTAAACCAGCAGTCCAGCGCTCCGGATGATACGTATTCCGATGATGAAGACTATAATCATGATGACGATTATGATTATGGAGACGACTATTATGACGAGGAAGAGCAGGAACGGGACTATAGCGATGAAACCTTTCAGAATCTGGAAAAAGATCTGGAAGCGGAGCTGACATCAGAGACTCCGGACGAAGTTTCTGAAGAGGAACCGGAAGAAGAGGGCAGCGATGTTCAAAAAACTTAAATCGCTGAAAGGCAAGTTCCGCTACGACGATGATGAAATGCCGTTTCTTGAGCATCTCGAGGAATTCCGCAAAACCGTGATCCGAGTATTTATTTCGCTGACTCTCGGTATGGTGGTTTGCCTGCCGTTTGCGGACCACCTGATTGCTATACTCCGAGCGCCTGCTGAACCCTATATTGAGAAAAGTGCCGAGGAGGTGCTGGGTGATGCTTCCGTGCATCTGCGTATACAAGCGGACTCACTTTCTGAAAAGGCATTGGTGATTGATGAGGATGGCGAGCGCTACTACGACGTAAAGGCCGACATCGGCCTGCCGGAAAAGCCAAAGGCAAAGAGCGGCGTGATCCGCCTGCAGTTTTCTGAGCCGGCTGCTGCAATCAAGATGTGGCTGACGGTTACCTTTTTCGGCGGGATCCTGCTGAGTCTGCCGTTTCTGGTCTTTTTTATCGGTATGTTTGTTATGCCCGGTGTGCGGGATGTGGAGCGCAAGGTGATGACCCGTGTGTCCTTCTTTTCCGGCGGGCTGTTTATTGCCGGTATCGCTATGGGCTATAAAATCACGCTGCCGCTTGCGCTGGGGCTGATGCTCAAGATCGGCGGCCAGCTGGGCGGGGAATCGATCTGGTTCTATAATAAATACATTGCCTTTGCGCTTCAGTTGCTGCTGGGCTTCGGTTTGGCGTTCCAACTGCCGGTGGTCATTCTGATCCTCGGGAAGATGGGGTTGGTCAACTCGACCCAGCTGCGTGAAAAGCGCCGGCATGTCATTGTCGGTCTCCTGATTCTGGCCATGGCGCTGACTCCGCCGGATGTCATGACCCAGCTTCTGATGGCGGCTCCCTTGATTTTCCTGTATGAGTTCTGTATATGGTTCCTTCACTTCAGTGGTAACCGGGCGGCCCCGGTTGAAGAAGAGGCTCCGGAGGCAGATGGTGCCGAGGATATGGAACCTGAGAACAAAGCCGAAGAAGCATCGGCCGATGAAAATGACGAAACCAAAGATTTAACCGAGGAATAAGCAGATGAACACATTGGCAATAGGCATGCCCGGGGGACCGGAACTTTTAGTAATCGTATTTATTATTCTGCTGCTTTTCGGCGCAAAGAAACTGCCTGAACTTTCCCGTTCGCTGGGCAAAAGCCTGGGAGAATTCAAGAAAGGGCAGGAAGAGGGCAATACGCCGGACGAAGAAGACGAAGTTGAAAAGAAAGAAATCACTTCTGATCCCGAAGACTCCAAAGATTAGATTTATAACGTGTAATGCGTAATTCGTAATTTGACTCAGCAGGAAGAGCATTACGAATTACTCATTACGCATTAGGATATCCCATGAGCGAACGAGAGCACGTCGAGCTGACTCCGGAGGAAGAGCGGGAAAACACAACGGCGGTTCTTGCCCATGTGCTGCCGTTTGCCATCTGGCTGACCATGATGGTCTGGCTCGATGATCCTGCCTGGAACTATAATGCCCGTACGATAGGCGGCCTGATCCTGCTCGCCTGTTTTCGCCCATGGCGCTGGTATCCGAAGCTTAATCTAAAAAACATTCCTGCGGCAATTGGTGTGGGAGTACTGATTTTCGTGGTGTGGGTAGGTCTGGAAACGCCCTGGATGGCTGAAAACGCCCCTGCGGTCATGGAATGGTACGACCGCCTCTTCGTGGACCTAACCAAGCCCTTTAAAACCCGCGAGTTGTATGAAATTCCCCTAGTGGCCGAACCGGCTCATATTCAGGAAGCTATTGCAATTGGGGCGGAAAATGTACAGCGCACGATGCTTCCATTCGAATTGATTGAGGAAGGAGAGCATGCCGGACTGCATGTCTACAACCCGAAGGTTACCGGTTGGGTGAACTTCTGGATCCATATGTTTGGCACTTCGGTTGTGATTGCTGTGATCGAAGAGTACTTTTTCCGTGGTTTTCTCTATCGTTGGATGATGGGGTCGCCCTTTTTCAAGATAGATGCCGGCAAACTGCATTGGCCTATGCTGATGCTGATCTCCTGTTTCTTCGGCATTGAGCATTTTGAGTGGATGGCGGGAATCATCTGCGGAATAGCCTTTGGCCTGCTCTACATCAAAACACAGGATATCTGGGCTGCTATCATTGCCCATGGCACCACCAATTTCCTTCTCGGGTTGTATGTCATCAAATACAATGCCTACCAGTTTTGGTAAACCATAGCCCGCAGATTACGCAGATTAGTTTTTAGGAATTTTACTAACAAACCCTACTAATTTCAGAAGTCTGGTAGATCTGCGTCAATCTGCGTAATCTGCGGGCTCCTTTCTTATGGTTTTCCTGCCAAAATCCGCTTGCAAAGGGTAGGGGGCTCATCTATCTTCCTCCCTCAATTTTAGCGCGGAAAGGTGACTGAGTGGCTTAAGGTGCTGGACTGCTAATCCGGTGTACTGCTTACGTGGTACCGAGGGTTCGAATCCCTCCCTTTCCGCCAGTTTTAAACCGTTGGGTCTAACCCAACGGTTTTTTTCTTATGAGGGAGAGCCTACTCCTTCTGTTTCCGCGTCCCGGTCTTTTCCGTCTTCTTTAATCTCTGGACATCTTGGGCCATCGGGTTTATCAAGACCTTGTCTCAACAAGGATGCAGCGGAAATGGGCAGAAACTTTTATTGCAATGCGGCGTGCCTGATCACAGTCGGGCTTGCTGTGTTGATTGCTTCGATCCATGCAGAACCTTATTGGGTTCCTGCGATGCAAGCGACCAATGCCTCATTTGGCGGTGAGGACTTCTATGTCGGTAAGGTGGGGGACTCCTATGCTGTATCGGCCAGTTTCTGGCATGTGTTTGCAGGAGCTTCGTACGACCTGGACGACAAGGCAGGCCAGAATGTTGTCGACTCGATGCTGAGTGCAGCATCACCCTACCTTCCCAACTACAATAGTCTTGCTGCTAAGGCTGGGGGTTCGACCCCTTGGCTTCTGTCGGGGAACCCATCTCCCTTAGAGCAGTATATCGCAGCAGGAGGGCCGGAGGTGTCGGTGGTTATCATCGGTACTTCCGATATCGGCTTGGGATCTGTAAGCAACATACCTTCATTCTTCTACACCAATCTGACAGAGATTGTTGATCAGCTACTTGCGTCCAATAGCATCCCAATTCTGACAACATTACCGCCGCAGGTGGACCGTGTTCATCTGGTGGTGCAGGGCAATGAAGTTATTTCCATGGTAGCTTCGAATAAGAATGTCCCACTCAACGATTACTACTCAGAGGTTATTGCGAGACAGCCGACAAACTGGCATGGAACTCTGATTGCTCCAGATGGCATACATCCTTCCAGCACAGGGCCGGCAGGAGTGGGAGTGTTCACAGATGATAACCTCAATACGAATGGCTATGCGCTGCTGAACTACACGACGCTGCGTACCTATGCAGAGGTTCTTGAGCACGTACTCGTGACTCCGCAAGGGTCACCGCTGTTTACTTATTTTTCCACTCATAGTGAAACAAATATCAGCGGTGGTGAGGGAACTGAGCCTCCGATGCCAGCCACAACAAATATTAGTATGCATGTTGATATGACCATATCCAATCTTACGCCTTTTGTGGGATATCGATTGCACCGGAGCCTAGACCTACTCGATGACAGTGGAGGATGGGTAGACCTTGGCGATATATCCTCGGCCAGTGGAGTATCTATAAGAATGGAAACGGCCTCGAATGAATGGCAACAGGTATTTTATATGGTTGAGTAAGAATGAAAAAACCCACACGGAAGGAGGACGGTATGCCGTTATACATGGACATCCACAGGAACGTGGAAGGGATCACCCAGGAAGCCCTGGATGAAGCGCACCGGAAGGATTTGGAGGTGCAGGCCAAGCATGGCGTTGAGTTCGTGAATTATTGGTACAGCGAAGCCGAAGGAGCCATTTTCTGTCTCTGCAATGCCCCGAGCAAAGAAGCGGCTGAAGCGGTCCACCGTGAAGCTCATGGTGGAATGGCAGATGAAATCATCGAGGTGAAGCAGGGAGAGTAAAGAAGAGCGGATGTACGTCATCCGCATTTTACGAGCATTCCTGTTGGTGATGTTCCTAGGGCTTTTGTGCCGTTGTCCGTGAAGCGCCAGTCAGGGGATGCTCCGCCTCTTAAGCGAGGTAGTCCAGCCACCGGTGTGCTTCCTCAATGGTTGTGAAGGTGCGGCATCTGAGGGGAAGTCTGTGCTGCAAGCCATCGGCCAGCATTTGCATGGTAATCCTGGTTGAGCTGTGCTCGGTTACGATGGCAGTTTTCTTATCCTTTACTCGGTCGAGGGGCAGTTGTGCCGCATCATCCACAACTGTAGGAAGCTCTCCCATGCTTACCCGGGCAGGATGTTTTCCTACGAGCCAGATGGTGCTCTTTGCGGGTTTATCTGTGAAGAAGGCTTCGTGGCGCATGAGTTCCATGATGTCTCCGCTTCCAAATCCATCATTAAACTCGACCAGAAGATGGGATGATTTATCACGTATTGTGTGCATAACCTACCTCCAAAGAAGGGGTTAGGGTAAGGGTCGGGTGTTTTGCTGTCCATATCTATTAACAACTAATTACGGATTTAGCCTGAATATTTCACGAACAAAGAAGCGTTTTTCCTGTTAACTGCTATAA
>CAZAPF010000032.1:0-53603 GCA_964486885.1 uncultured Verrucomicrobiota bacterium | reverse complement strand
ATAGCAAGACAGGAACTTGTGGTTCCTTTTTTTGCAGAAGAATCTGTACACAACTTCGAACAGTTTTCATTCAACCTATCAAGCAGCTAGGTCAGTCCAGGGAATTACCGGCGGGGTATCCGCTGGAAGCGGTTTGGGCAACACGCCGGTCTCGCCTGCTCCGCGCTGAGTCCAGAGCTGCTGGGGAATTTATGTACATCACCCTTAAGGATGTGCTGTTTGGGCCATGATTTTTTAAGATCGAGTTAAAAAAGATTGTTATATATCTTCCGTCGGCTAGCCGTTTTGATACTATATCAATCGTTAATTGATCGATAAGTATTAGATCTGAAATAGCCAAGGTGAGATATGAAAAATTTAGACGCTACCCCGCATAAATATCAGGAAATCTGCGATAATATCCTCAGTCGCATTGAGAGCGGCGAGCTGGCACCGGGCACACGTCTTCCGGGTGTCCGTGCCCTTGGCGAGCAATACGGCTGCAACTACCACACCGTTCGGCACGCCTTTGAAACGTTGGCGGAGCAGGGGTATGTGGAACTCAAGCGCGGCAGCGGAACGTTTGTGACGGAACGGGCGACTGATTTTAAAAAACGCAAGGTGTCGGCCGATAAGGTGCTTCGGACCACCGATAAGCTGGGCGTGCTGCTGCCGCTTAAACAGTGGGGGCACTATGTAACGAGCCTTATCGACCAGCTTCATCATTCCGCGGAAGAGCAGAAGATTAAACTCAACATTCGCACGGTTACGGAAATTGACATTAATTCCGCATCCCTGGCCCGCGAGTTTATCGATCAGGATTGCTGCGCCATCATTCTCCCCTGGATTGGTGAGGATCAGAATCCATCAGCCCTCCACGATTTTGTGCGGGCCAGCGAGCTGCCGGTTGTGCTCGCCAATCCGGTTCATGGATTGGAAGCCAACTGCTACCGCGATGCCCGGGTGGATCTCGATACTTATCATTCCGGTACCTATCTGCAATGCCGCTATTTCCAGGAGCTGGGGTACAAAAAGATTGCGCTGCTGGGCCCCGATACCGAAGGCGCGGAATATTTCCAGCGCAAGCTGCTGCAGTATAGCCGCTGGTGCGACCGTGAAGATTTTCCAAACCTGATCGGCATGGTAGACCGCACCCCGAAGGATTACCGGCGTATTGTGAAGCGGTGGGCTCCGTATAAAGGGGAAATTGCCGTCATCGCCTATCACGATGAGATTGCGTTGGAGTTTATGGATGCCTGTATTGAAAAAGGATTTTCCATTCCGGGCGACATGGCTGTGCTCGGGCACAATAATAATCCAAACGGTTTGCGCTCCAGTCCTCCGCTCAGCACCATGCTTTGTCCTTATGATTATATTGCGAACGGTTTGATCGCGCATGCGCTCGAAATGAGCCGCGGCTCAACGTCGCAGCTTGCCGGCCTTGAACCCCAGGCCTTCTATATTCGCGAATCCTGCGGCGGCCGACTGCGGTTGGGTGGCGGTATTGAAGATATGGTTTCCAACCTGCTCACGGATTTCTTCAAAAAATAGAGTCGGTTAAATATTAAAGTAGAACGCTTTAAGAGCCGGATTCCCTAATGAATCCGGCTTTTTTGTGCCCATATCCCGGCATTCCCTTTAAAGAACATTTGACACATCCCTATTATAGATATATAAGTGATATATATTAAACATATAAGCATGGGTGGTAGGCTTTTCTGTAGGGGAAGCCGGAAGCGGCCCGGATCAAGAGAGGATGTTTTGATGAATAAGACAGGTCTTAGAGCGATGAAACGAATAAGCAATATGCTAACGGGTGCCCTGATATGCGGAGCGGCAGCGGTTTCAGGAGCGGTGCTTGAGGATTGGCAGATGAACGATACTGCCGGAACCCAGATTCCCGGTCTGGTGAATTCGGCAGGTTCCGGTGCATGGGGTGGTGGGCAGGCACATATTGCCACGACCAACGGAAATCTGCGTTTTACGCAGGGGGCCAACGCATTCCGTAATTCTTCTCTGACAACGGCCAATGTGACATCCGGCGTATTTCAGCTCAGCTTTAAATACAATGCTGCTACGATTGACGGAGGCGATGCCTCCGGTGCCAATGTGGGATTCGGATTCCGGGATGAGGGTGCCGGGGCGGATTTGTTTCTCGTTCGGCTTCAGCGTCAAAGCAGCGAGCTGCGTTTGCAGACCCGTGTAGGAACATCCAACACGACGATCCATGATTTTAACGCCACATCGCTTCCCGACACATTGAGCATCCGCGCGGTGGTCGATCTCGATAACGACCTGATGGATCTTTATTACGAAATCGGAACCGGAGGTGAAACGCTGGTTGCGGACATTGCCATCAATGACGGAGAGTTTGACCAGATTCGTCTTGCGGCCAACCTGACCAGCACGGATTTCGGTGCAACCGACTTTGTTGAGGTCGACTATCTGACGCTTTCGAGTGTAGGTGGCGGTGCAAACAGTGCTCCGGCCTTTGACAGCGATCCGATTACAGCTCCGGATGCTACGACCAACGGGGCATACAACGCATCGCTGGCAGATTATGCCACGGATGCGGATGACGATCCGATGACGTTCTGGAAAACCACCGGTCCTGCATGGCTGAATGTGGCCTCCAACGGGGCGCTGACAGGGACTGCCCCTTCTGCAACCAATATCAATAGCTGGACTGTTTTTGTGGCCGATGATAATGGAGGCACCAACTCGGCCACGCTGGAAATCAATGTCACGGGATCGGGGTATGACGAAGTGCCGCTGGCCTCCTCCAATCTTTATGTGCAGGGCGCCAAGTTTCTGAATATCGACGGAAACGGAATGAATTTCCATCGCCTTGATTTTAACGAGAGCTATTCCAATGTGAACGCCACAAAGGCTAAAACCACCACTGGAGTAACACTCACCTTCTACACCGCCAGCCCCACCGTTAAACTTTATTTTGATTATCTGCCCGGCGATGAAAACCGCAATTCGCGCTTCGGCCTCTATCAGAACGGCGTACAGACCAGTGAGCCTTATTTTGCAAAAACAGAAACCAGCATTGAAATCGAGCTGACCAGCACCGGCGGTGCCGGCGAAGTGGTCTGCCACGATGTGGTGCTGCCGAACTGGTCAAACCCCATTCTGTCCAAAATGGAAATTGAATCCGGTGAAACACTGGTGGCGGGCAATCCGTATCCGGCGAAAAAGATGGTGTTCCTCGGCGACTCCATTTCCCATGGAACTGGACAGAATTCGAGCTTCCGAACCTATCCCTACATTGCCACGGACCTGATGGACGTGCAGCTCTACAGTCTGGCCGTCGGCGGCGGCAAGATTGCCCCGGAAGTGGCCGATCTGCTTCAGCATTTTGATCCGGTCGATGCGATCTGGGTGCTGGCCGGCTACAACGACTGGCAGGGCGGCGGAGAAACCACCAATTCGATCGCATCCGATTATGAAGAGCTGCTGGATTCCGTTCGCACGAACCAGCCCAATGCGCAGGTGTTCTGCTGCACGCTGACCTTCACACATAACATAACAAATGATATCGGCGTAACGGATGTCGAAGTCCGTCAGGCCATAAGCGATGTGGTTAATGCCCGTATTGCTGAAGGCGACACAAAGCTGCACCTGATCCAGGGCGACGACTATTCAGATGCAGGCTTCCTCCAGCCGCAACCGCACAACGATGTGGTGCACTTTACCGAGATCGGTGCAGCCATGTTTGCCACCAACGTGGTATCCATTGTTGATCCGATCCTCAATCCGATCGTTTCACCCCGGCAGGGAACCAACGTACTCTTTATTGCCATCGACGATATCAACCCGGTGCTTGGCGCTTATGGTGATCCACTGGCCATCACACCGCACATGAATGACCTGGCTTCTTCCGGGGTCACCTTCCTTAACGCGCACTGTCAGTGGTCGGTCTGCGGACCGAGCCGCGCCAGCCTGATGACCGGGCTCATGCCGGAGGAAACCGGTGTTCAGGGCTTCAAGAAAATGCGGGGTGATGCGGTGAGCGGTTCGCGGGTGAATAGCGTGATTCGTCCAAACGTCGTAACCATTCCGCAGTATTTCCGTTACAACGGTTACCGCACGGCTGCGGTTGGCAAGATTAACGACTACCGTTGCGTAGGCTCCATGGATGTTTCGACCGGAAAGGTGGCCGAAGACGGCGGCGATGTAGACGATCCGCCTTCCTGGGGCGAGCCGGTTGATCCGGATGCTTTGCCGGCAGACTTTTTCACCAATTCCGCCTTTGTAAAGGCCGCTTCCGGTTGGAGTCCGGCCGGGAAGCCTTCCGTGGCTTCCAACGATGCACCGGATTCGGTCTTTACGGATGGAATCATTGCAGACGAAGGTATTGCGCTGCTGCAGAACCTGGCAACCAATGATACGCAGTTTTTCCTCGGCGTTGGATTCAAGAAACCGCATCTGGCCTTCATTGCTCCGCAGGATTACTGGGACTTGTATGAACGCAGCGATTTTGAAATTCATCCGTTCCAGGACCACCCGCTGCACGAGGTATCCTATACCTGGAATTATGCCAAAGAGCTCGCGTCCTATGATGAATTCTACGATCCGATCGGCGATCCCGGCGGCAGCGGAATTCCCTGCACTAATATTCCTGCTGCTAAGCAGAAGGAGCTGCTGCACGGATACTATGCGTGCGTCAGTTTCATCGATGCCCAGGTCGGGCGTCTGCTCGACGAGCTGGAAACGCAGGGCCTGCACACGAACACCATCGTTGTGCTCTGGGGCGACCACGGTTTCCACCTGGGCGACCATGCCGAATGGGCGAAGCACACCAACCTCGAGCGCGCTACCCGTGTGCCCTTTATTATTCATAATCCATTCGGCGGCCAGGTCGGTGCAACGACCGAAACGCCGGCCGCTTTGATGGATATCTACCCGACGCTGTGTGAGCTGGCCGGTCTTCCGATTCCGCAGCAGCCGCTGGCCGAAAACGAAGGTCCGACCGATCCGGCTTCCGGCCGCAGCCTCAAAGGCCAGAGTCTGGCCGGCGTGGTGAATGGAACCGAAAGTTCGGTCCGCACCGGTGCCGTGAACGTCTTCTCGCGCAGCGGGCGCTTTGGTTATGCCTATCGCACTGACCGCTACCGGTATACCGAGTGGGTGAACAAGAGCGGCAATGTGGTTGATGCCCGTGAGCTCTATGACTATGTCAACGATCCGATGGAAACCGTCAACCTTGCGGGTGAGCCCGGATTTGATGCGCTGATGTATCAGTTCTCCATCTCCATGCGTTATGAATTCGATCAGATGGCTCTTGACCCGGCCGACCTCGCGGCTGAAGAGCTGCAAGGGTCGCCGGTGTATGATTCCACGGGTGGAAACCGGGCCTTGTCCGGTGTGTCGATTGCCGGCGACGAGGTGCTCTGGTCAGATGCCGCCGGGGTGACCTATAATTTAATGTCCACGACGAACCTGCTGGATGCGACCTGGAGCACGAATCAGGTGTCGCTAACCAGTAGTCCTGCTACGGTCGCGCAAATCGAGGGCCAGGAATTCTATAAGGTGGATGTTGCGAATTAATTTAAGGCATAGATGCAAATTTGAAAGGGCGGCTTTAGGCCGTTCTTTCGGTATAGCAGGATTCTGGTTTTTGTATTTTTCAATCGTTAAGGAGCAGGTGAAGCGCGGGATGAAAAAAGCATTTATAGCAACGGTTGTATTGATGGTGTGTGCCGGAAGCTGGGCCGGGATTGCCGTGGTCGGGGGCGCTCCGCAGGTAGGATCTGTGTCCACCACGGGCGGCTCCAAAACCAATGTATTTACTGCCGTTTCAGGCGATGTGCTCGTTATTGGTATGGGGTCGAATAAGACGTATGACCCGACGACGTATGGGATTGCCAATGTGATTGGCGGATCTGGAACGGCAGTGGCCGGGACATCCTATGCATCCACCACGGGCAGTGAAAAAAATGCGACCTATATCAATACATTCACCGTTACCGCGGATGGAACGATTGAAATTCAACTGCCGCAACTCGCAAACCAAAGTACGGTTTATGCAGCCTATTTACTTCGTGCCGACTCGGGAAGTATCGGGGTGGCTGGATCGGCATCGGGCACGACATCGACCGCGCCCGCTACAGGCCTAAGTCTGGATTATACCTGGTCGGAAAGTTTTACCGGCGGACTCCTTATCGAGACCGTTTCCGCTCATAAGGATACGATCAACGACATGGGCGGCTGGGATAAAGGATCCGGGAGCTCCAGTTCCTCGCTGCGAATGGTTGATAGTCAATTCATGGATGATACATACACCAACTCTGCATTCAGTTTTACGGATGTCGCCGGTGGCGACAGCGCCACGGGATTGGGTGTGGCCTTTGTTGAGCAGAGCGCTACTCCGCAACCTCCAGGATTTGGAAGCGATCCGGTGGTCGGGGCGGATGCACTGCAGGATGTCGCCTACGCGGGGAGCCTGCTGGATCATGCGTCCGATCCGAACGGCGATTCAATCATGTTCTGGACAACCAATGCGCCGGGCTGGCTGACGGTGGCCGCCAACGGCGCATTATCGGGCACGCCGCTGGTGGGGGATCTCGGTACGAACACGTGGACGGTTTTTGCAACCGATGGCATCAGTGGAACCAATAGCGCTGCGTTGCAAATCACTGTGTTATCCGGTCCTCCAACACCGCAAATCACGCAGACGAATATTGTCCTGATCGTTATCGATGATCTCGGCTGGATGGATCTTTCTATTCAGGGATCTGAATTCTATGAGACACCACGAATCGATCAGCTGGCGACCAACGGCATGCGCTTTACGCAGGGCTATGCCGCGCACCCGCGCTGCCTGCCTTCGCGGTATGGCCTGATGACCGGCCGCTTTCCCGGCGCCAACGGCGTGCCCGGCGGTCCGGAAAACAATCTCCGCCCGTCGGAAGTCACCGTGGCCGAGGCGTTGAAAGCCGGCGGCTATGCCACCTGTTTTGCGGGAAAGTGGCACCTGGTCGGTACGCATGGCACCGCCAACCTGCCGCAGAATCAGGGCTTCGAAGTAAATTTCAGCGGAGGAAAAGCCGGTGCGCCGCCGACCTATTTTTATCCGTACCGCAAAGAGGGCACGCCGGCGCCGACGGATGAACTCGACAAGAATGCGCTATACTTTGAAGACGAAGGATCGCCCGGCGAATATGTTACCGACCGGCTCACGGACGAGGCGATCAACTGGATGACCTGGAATGCCGACCGGCCGATGTTCCTGAGCCTTTGGCACTATGGGGTTCATACACCGTTCGAGGCACCCGCCGGGCTGGTGGCCAAATATACCAGCAAGCTGG
Source organism: uncultured Verrucomicrobiota bacterium (assembly GCA_964486885.1). Classification (GTDB taxonomy): domain Bacteria; phylum Verrucomicrobiota; class Kiritimatiellia; order Kiritimatiellales; family Pontiellaceae; genus Pontiella. Next base: position 46,308 of record CAZAPF010000032.1, on the reverse strand, counting down.
CCACAATGGATTACGGCAGCCTGCCGGAGGAGATCAATGTCGGGGTGGGGCAGCAAAAGATGCGGCAGGATCATCCTACCTATGCCGCCATGATTGAAAGTGTCGATACCAACATCGGGCGCCTGATGGACAAGGTTGCCGAGCTGGGAATTACCAACAACACCGTCTTTATCTTTACGTCGGATAATGGCGGGCTTTCAAACCGGGGAGGGCATAACTCCCGTACACTGGCAACGTCCAACTATCCCCTGCGCACCGGCAAAGGCTGGCTCTACGAGGGCGGCATTCGCGAGGCGTTCATCGTCAGCGGTGCGGGCGTTTCGCCCATGGTCAATTCCAATGCCGTCGTAACCGGAACCGACATCTTCCCGACCTGCCTTGAGTTGGCCGGTCTTCCGCTTCAGACCAACGACCATCACGATGGCGTAAGCTTTGTTTCCGCGCTGGATGGTTCGGCCTATGACCGCGGCGAACCGATCTTCTGGCATTCCCCGCAGGCGCGGCCCTATTCAACCGGAGACTTTAATTCATCGGCCGTGCGCGAAGGGAACTACAAGCTGATCTGGTTCTTCGATACGCCGGGGCAGCCCTATGAACTCTACAACGTTAAAACCGATCCTGGCGAAAATAACGATCTTGCTGAATCCATGCCCGCCAAGGCGGTCGAACTGCTGGGCAAGGTTCAGGCGTGGCACACCGGGGCACACGATGGCTCCGGGGTCATTTTCAAGCCCGATGCCGACGATGTTTCAAAGCCCCCGCAGGCGTGGCTGGATGAGGCGTCGGCTCCTTTGGCTTTGGTTCCCGGAGGAGGTTCTATCCATCTATCGTGGGGTGATTATCTGGGATATGACTACAATCTATTCAGCAAAACGAATCTGACGGATGTGGTCTGGATCTCGGAAGGCTCTGGCATTGTGACCAACGAAAACACGCTGCCAATGGTCGGAAACCAGGCGTTCTATAAAGTTGAACTGGTGCTTCAGCCGGAGACTTAAACGAAGGAATACGAAATGAAATTAGGGATCATTTTTGCGGGCATGGTGTGTTCGCTAGGCAGTGCTTCGGCCGTACTTCTGGAAGAGTGGACGTACAGTGGCGTTTCCGATGGTGCTCTGCTGAATGCCGGATCAGGAACGGAAAGCCTGCCTACCGGAAACAACTGGGCCAACAAATCCCCCTTCGGCGTGGTGTCCAACCAAATGCAGCGGTGGGCCGCCACGGGAGCCGATAACGAATCGGGCTTTAATGACGTCGGGCACGCATCCTATGCCAACGCAACGAATGGAACGTTTGAGCTAATCTATGACGTAGTTTCGGCTGACTTTTCCAACACGGAAGCGTTCGGCGGTAAGGCCCAGTTTGGCTATGGCATCCGCGACAGTTCGCTTACGGGAGGGGATCGCAACGGCGTATTGCTGGTTCGTTACGACGACACATCCGGGCAGAACATGTTCCGTCTAAGCGTCAGTGCCGGTTCCACCGTTCAGGAGGATATTGCCAATGGTCCTGTGATCTCCAACCTGCATGTGCGGGCGGTGTACGACTTAGGCAATGTGGGCAGCTTCGGTTCTTTCATTGGGTACTTCAGCGTGGACGGAGGACCGGAGACCGCGGTCACCAACTCACTGGCGACGGGCTTTACCTTCGAGACGGTTCGCATGCATATTCAGGCACTCAATGGCGGAAACAGCTGGCAGGTAGGCGATGTGGTGACGATCGACAACATCCGGTTATCGAGCGTTGGCGAAAGTGCTTCGCCACCGAACTTCGACAGCAATCCGGTCATCGTTCCCGGAGCCGTTACGAATCAGTCCTACACAGGAATTACACTGGCCGACTATGCTTCCGATCCCAACGATGATCCCATGACCTTCTGGAAGGCAGCTGATGGATCCTGGCTTTCTGTGGGCAGTGATGGAGGCCTTTCCGGAACACCGCTGGCGGGCGACCTCGGCACCAACACGTGGACCGTATGGGTTACGGACGGAAACAGCGGCACCAACAGCGCCACCCTGCAAATCAATGTCATTGCATCGGCACCTCCGGTGGCATCGCCGGATCGCACGCGGCTCCACCCGACCAACACCTACAACGTGCTCTTTATCCCCATCGACGACATGCGGCCGCTGATCAACGCCTACGGGGAAGACGAACCCCTGCAGCCGAGCACGCCCAACATGGATCGCCTGGCCGACTCCGGCGTCTGGTTCGCCAACGCCCACTGCCAGCAGGCCGTCTGCAACGCATCGCGCGCATCGCTGATGACCGGGCTCCGGCCCGACACCACCATGTGCTGGAAGCTTGATACCCATTTCCGCACGCCGCTCCCGGACATCATTACCCTTCCTCAGCATTTTGGAAACCAGGGCTATACCGTTCACGGAATCGGCAAAATCTACCATGGAATTTCTTCGCATAACCAGGATGAGGCTTTGTCGTGGAAAGACGGGTGGACCAGCCCCCAGACGCCGTATAAATGGTACGAGACCGACAAGGCGATTGCTGAAGATGGCGGCAATAATAAAGTATCCGCCACAGATGCCGGGGAGGTTGATCGGGGTGGAAATCCGATTGAAGATGCGGACTATAACGATGGCAATGCCGCTGCGTTGGGTGTCGTAAAAATTGCTGAATATGCCGAGGATTTTCATACGAACGGAATTCCGTTCTTTTTAGCGGTAGGTTTCCAGAAGCCGCACTTGCCCTTTAACTGCCCGAAGGCCTACTGGGATCTCTACGATCCCGCCCAAATCAACCTGACCAATTATACCGGAATTCGAAACATGCCGGTCGGATCCAACAAATTTACCGCGCCTTACGGCGGCGAACCTAAAGCCTTCGATGATGTCACCGGTACGAGCGACAACGGCATGCCGACCGCCACGGAGGCGCGCCATCTGATCCATGGCTATCTCGCCTGCGTCTCGTTCATCGATGCCCAGATCGGGAAACTGCTCGATGCCCTCGAAGATCCCGACGGTAATCCGCTGACTGACGACTCGATTGCCGACAACACGATCATCGTGTTGTGGGGGGATCATGGCTTCCATCTGGGCGACCACAACGGTTTCTGGGCCAAGCACTCCAATTATGAAATCTCCACGCGCGTTCCGCTGATCGTCAGCACTCCCGCACTGGCGGATCTCGGTGCCGCCGGCCGCCGCAGCACTGCGCTGGTGGAACTGGTGGATCTCTATCCCACACTCGTCGACCTCTGCTCGCTTCCGTCCCCCGAACAACCGATCGGACAACGATTGCAGGGAACCACCTTCCTGCCGCTGCTCGAAGATCCGGTCCAGCCTTGGAAGCATGCGGTATTCAGCCAGTACCAGCGGACTATAAAGGATTCCGATCCCGGGGATACGCCGGTCACCAGTTCCGGGAGCGGCATGGGCTACAGCATCCGCACCGAGCGCTACCGCTATACGGAATGGTGGGTCACCGATTCAACCGACGAAACCGACCGCCACATCATCAAGGCCGGCATCACCGAGCCGGGACTCATCGAACTCTATGACTACGTGAACGATCCCGACGAGACCACGAACCTTGCCTCGAACGCAGCCTACACCAACCTGACCGCTGAACTGTCCGCGCTGCTTAACGATGCCGACATGACCAGCGCCGGCGATGGATGGAGCCTGCCCGAAACCGATGCTCCCGGAGCCTACCCCGTCGATCCCGATGTTTGGAGAACCAATTATCTGGCACCCGGCAGGCTCATGGCTGAGCTGGAGGACGGTGCCGATCCAGACGGCGACTTCATGATCAACCGGTTTGAATACAAGTTCGGAACACACCCGTTCGAAGCCGAACCCTCACCGGTTTCATCCGGCTTAACAAACGGTCGCATTTTCCTGACCTATCCCGATGTGGAAAGCCGCACCAACATCTTACTTTCGGCGACAAGCTGCACCAATTTGCTTACAGGCCCGTGGACCTCTGCCGGCGTGGTACAGACCAACATTGGACAGCAGGGCAACGCGACAATCAAGAGCAGCTCGATTGGCTCAGATGCTTCAGCACGTTTCCTGCTGCTCGAAGCATCCGAGCTGTAAATCCGGCCTGGCTACCAATGAAACATCGCTTCCAAAGACTGGAAACGAGAGGTTCTATAAGGTAGAATAAATACTTCAATCGGAAACTTAAACGATGAAAAATTCTCTAAAATACCTGCTGGCTCTATCAATCTGTTGCAGCACATCCGCCAGGGCAGCTGGTTCGGTGACCGGAGCGGTTAATGATGCCCGGTTCGACCTCGCATGGCCCAGCCAGGTGAACCATGAATACACCATCATGCTTTCTACTAACCTCGTCGAAGGCTATAGCGAGTTCAAAACCGTGCAGGCCACTCCGCCGCTCAACACCTGGTGGGAAGAGCTCGGACACGATGCCCGGTTCTATGCTGTGAGTCGCCCCGCTCCCACCAATACGGTACCCCCCACGACAGGAGAGGTCGATCAAATCAGCAACGGCGATTTTTCAAGTGCTTTGTCCGATTGGATTAAAGGAAATGCCGGCTCAGGCAACGCAACGATATCGGAATCCGGTGGCGAGGCTTTTGCCGATATCACCGACGGCGGAACAGCGCAGTTCCATGTTTTTCTGCGCCAGACCAATAACATTATCCTCGAGCCGGGTATCGCCTACACGGTCCGGTTTGATGCACGTTCTGTCGCCGCCCGGAATATTCAGATCATCCTTCAGCGTGACGAGGGAGTCGGCAGTAATCTGCAGAGTACCTCCGAGGCCATAGGAACCGGTATGGCGACCTATGAAGTGCCCTATACCATGGCTGATCCCACCAACAACACGATCCGCCTGCACTTCGGCCTCGGCAACGACACCAATAATGTGTGGCTCGACAACATCATGCTGGTCAACACAACCACGACCGGATCCACAGCCGGCAACCGCGCGGTGGCGCACGAAATCAACCGCCGCATGGGAGCCGGCAACAACTTCATGGCCGCCAAGTCGATGAATGCTCAGGGAGCACCCGAAGATTATGCCCTGCTTAACAGCAACTATTTCCACCATTGCCGCATCGGCTACAAAATGGACGAGGTCTGTGGCAGTGCACCGGACTATCTCATCCCATCCGCTGAGATGACCAACCTGCAGAACATGGTCGACTGGTGCCTTGCCGAAGGCCTGATTCCAATCATCGACCCCGTCCACAACTGGGCGAATGGTCCCGGCTTCACCCATCCCGCTGACCTGCCAAAGCTCAGCAATATCTGGGTGCAGGTGGCCGATCACTTTGCCGATTATGATGTGGAAAACGTCGTCTTTGAAATCATGAATGAACCGCATGAGGTTACAAGCAAATCGATAGCAGCGGAGGTCATCGAGACCGGATTGGCCGCCATCCGCGGGCTGGCCGCCAACTCCAACCGGGTCGTCATTGTTGCCGGCGACAATTTTTCCACCCGGCAGGCACTGATCGATGCGTTCGACAACGATGAAATTCCCGCAGATGATCCGTACCTGATCGGCACTTTCCACTACTACGATCCAAGACCCTTTACCAAATCAACCCATGCAAGCTACAGCCCGGTCTGGGGTTCTGCGGCGGAGTTTGCCGAAACCATTACCAAGTTCGATGAAGTGCTGACCGCCAACACGAACTGGGCCGTGCGCAACGGAACCGATCCCCTGCCGCTTTATCTCGGCGAGTTCGGTGTCGACAACGAGGCCGACCTGCACACGACCGATCGGAAGCGCTGGCTGAGCTGGATTCGCATGCAGGCCGAGGCGCGTGGCATTTCGTGGGCGCACTGGAACATGTACCAGAATTCGGTCACCTCCAAGGGCATGGGGCCGTGGACCTCCACCGAAATCAATAATCCGGATCAACGTTATTTCGATGCCGACCCGGTCGAAGCACTGATCGGCCGCTATGAATTCGAAGAGGGCTCCAAGGGCGGCAGTGTCTCCACCTCCACCAACTATGCCGGTTATACCGGAACGGGCTACCGGGCCTTCACCGCGACCACGGGCGTCGGAGAATGGGCGCGGGTTGACGGGATTTATATCCCGACTAACGGCACCTATACCGTGAAGATCCATTATGCCGCCGATACCGCGAGCGACCTGCGCCTTGTCAGCCGTAACGACACCACGACCGTGCAAACTCTGAATAATGTAACATTCCCCGCCACCGGCGGACTGAACAGCTGGAAAACGCTTGAAGTGGATGTCGACTTTGAAGTCGGCGAACTCGGTAATCTCAATATTGTTGCCACGCCCGACGAAGGCGTAAACCTCGACTGGATCCGCATCACTGAATAATATGAAAATAAAGAGCTTCGTCCATGCCCTGGTCTATGTCGTCCTTGCCTCCGGGGTATTTCCGGTTTTGGGCGATAAAATTCCATCTGGCGGCACGCCTGTTTCCTTTGACCGCGAGTTCTTACAGTGGGGTGTTTCAGGCCGGGAAAATAAGACCGTTGAGAAGGACGTCCGCAGTGTTTCGGGTATGCCGTTCAGGAAGTACGTTGAGTTGGAACTGACGAAGCGGACAGAGCGCCCATACGACATCCAGTTCGGAAGCAGGGTTTCCGGTCAGATTAAAAAGGACGATGTATTGCTCTGTTCGTTCTATGCTCGTTGTCGTGAATCGTCTGATGAATCGGCGTTGGGCAAGTTCACCGTTTACTCGAACATCAAAGCCAGGAACCGTTATTTCAGCCCCTTTACAAAAACCTACACCGTTGGGAGCAAGTGGAAGCATTTTACGGTTCCATTCAGTGCACCGATCCCAAACGATGTCGGCTACACGATCGGTTTTCGGCTCGGTGGGGTTAAGCCACAGACAATCGAATTGGGCGGATTTGAGGTGGTCAACTATGCCGACACGCGCAAGGTTGGCGACTTACCGCAAACAGAGACGCTCTATGACGGCATGGAGCCGGATGCGCCTTGGCGCAAAGCGGCGCATGAGCGCATTAAAGAACATCGCATGGAAAACCTGTTGGTCAAGGTGACCGACCGAAACGGGAATCCGGTTCCCGGGGCAAGGGTTCGCATGGAGCTGAAAAACCATGCCTTTGGCTTTGGGGCGGCGCTTTCGGTTGGTGCCATGTTCAACAAGAAAAATCCCGATCAGTCAAAACGCTACCAGGATGCTGTGGAGGATTTATTCAACAAAGCCGTCTGTGAAAACCGCACCAAGTGGAAACATTTTTCGCCCGGTGATCCGCAACTGGAAGAGGCCATTGCGTGGTGTGCCGAACGCAATATCCCGATGCGCGGGCATTGCCTGATCTGGCCGTCGTGGAAATGGACGCCGAAGGAATACCAGCACTATCAGGAAGATCCCGCCCCGTTCAAACCCATCATTGCGGATCGTATCCGTACGGCCGCGACAGCCTATCCCGATACGTTCGTGGAATGGGATGTGGTCAACGAACCGGTACCCGAGCGCGATTTTATGGATCTTTACGGCGACGGGATCGTGGCCGAATGGTTCAACATTGCGAAGGAAGCCAATCCAAACTTTACCTGCTACCTCAACGACTATGCGATACTGGCCGGCTACAACGAAGTAAAGCAGCAGGCCTACTTTGACTGGATCGAAAACTTACTGGAGCAGGGGGCTCCACTCGAAGGTATCGGTTTTCAAGGACACTTTCGTGCGCCGGTTCCGCCGGAAGATATTCTGCGTCGATTAGACCGCTTTGCCGAATTCGGTTTGGAAATGCAGATTACCGAATATGATTTCGAGGATACCGATGAGCTGCTGCAGGCACGCTATACCCGCGACTTTATGACCGCCGTATTCAGCCATCCGCAAACCACCGGCATCATGACCTGGTGTGTGTGGGAGGGCTCCGCATGGAAACCGACCGCGGCATTCATTTCCAAGGACTGGAAAAAGAAGCGCATCGCCCAGGCGTGGGAGCACATGATCGAAAAGGAATGGCATACCGACAAGACCGTCCGCACCAATTCCGACGGCCTTGCCGGCATCCGCGGCTACCTCGGCGACTACGAGATCACCGTCACCCGCAACGGTCGCTCGCAGGTCGTCAATCTCTCCTTGGAAAAGGGTGCAGATACCCTTCAGGTTCAGTTGAATTAGTAAATATAACAAACATATAACAAAAAGCAGTTTTTCTGCTATTTAATGTCCTATATTATTGCTATTGGACGTTTATAGATATACATGTGTTATATTTAATAGTGAGGGAAGGCGTGAGAGGGATTTTTGCTGTTATTATTACGGGCTTGGCTCTGCTGGCTTCGGCCGCCATGGCTGAAAAACCCAATGTGGTGTTTATTCTGGCCGATGACCTGGGCATCGGTGGTCTGCATTGCTATGGCAATGAATGGCTGGAAACACCGAATTTAGACCGCCTCTGTTCGGAGGGGATGAAGTTTTCCAATGGCTATGCCTCCCATCCGACCTGCCAGCCGTCGCGTATTGCCATTCTCAGTGGGCAGTATGCTCCGCGCACCGGCGGCTACCGGGTAAAGGATCATCACAAGGGGCAGGAGCACCTGATCAGATACAAGGTTCCCGAACTGACCGGATTGGCGCTGGATAAAACAACCATTGCTGAATGTTTCCGCGACGCGGGCTATGCGACGGCCATGTTCGGAAAATGGCATGCGGGGAACTACAGGAAAGAGCTGCATCCCCGCTATCACGGATTTGAAACAGCGTTCGAATGCAACAGCCATTATGATGCCGCCCGATCCGACCCGAAGGTCGAGCTGCCGGAAGGAATGGATTTCGCGGAGTTCTTCACCGGCAAGGCCATTGATTTCATGATGCACGCGAAAGGGGAGGGCAAGCCGTTTTTTCTCTACATGCCATACTATCTCGTGCATGCCCCGTTCGAGACCCGGCAGGATTATATCGATTATTTTAACCGGAAGCTCAAAGGCATGGAATTTGTCGATCGCAATGCGGACCGTATTCCGGTTGTCGCCGCGATGACCAGGCACTTGGATGACTGCGTAGGTCGGCTCATCGCAGCATTGAAGGAGTCGGGGCTGGAAAAGGACACGCTGGTGGTTTTTACCTCAGACAATGGCTCCTATTGTCAGGATTTGGTCGGCGACTATCGCGGCACCAAGGGGGATGTTTATGAGGGTGGTCTTCGGGTGCCGTACATCTTCAGGTGGCCGGGCATGATCGAGCCCGGCTCTGTGTCAACTGAACGAATCACCCACATAGATCTTTATCCCACGTTTTTGGATTTTGCCGGGATCGCGCCGCCGGAAAACCATCCGCTGGATGGTTTGAGTCTGGCGCCATTGTTGTCGGGTGAAACCGGCAGGCTGCCCGCCCGCCCCATCGTCTGCTACTACCCGAAATATGCCCAGTTCGATAAAAAAACGGAACAGTGGAAAAAGCCGTGGCGCAACGTGATGTTCGGTGGAGACTACAAACTGCGCGAGGTGGTCGAATACGGAACCTTCGAGCTTTACAACCTTAAGGCCGATCCGCTGGAGCAAAAGGATCTGTCCAAAAGCCATCCCGAAAAGACGCAGGAGCTGATTCAAAAACTCCGCAAATGGGAGAAAAAGGTTGGTGCTCCTCCGTTGGAACTTAATCCGGACTATGTGCTGGATAATTAAAGGATAGAAAATGAAGAGACAATTGATTGTACCCTTGTGCCTGGTCGCCTGTGTAGCAGCAGCCAATCCGCGCATCTACGAACTCTGGGAGGCCGAGCCGGCGCCGAACCGTGGCGGGGTTGCCGAGGAGGGGAATCGCCTTAGATTCTATCCGTACGATGAAGACTGGGAACATTGGTCCTATCCCATCGGCAATGGCTACATGGGTGCCAACGTGTTTGGACGCACGGATACGGAGCGTATCCAACTTACAGAAAAAACACTCTTCAATACCGGCCTGTACGGATTGGGCGGCCTGACGAGTTTCGCGGAAATCGACCTTCATTTTAACCATGAGCAGGTCGAAGGTTATCGACGCTCTCTGAACCTGAATGATGCCGCGGCTCGGGTTAGCTATGTGTCGGACGGTGTGCGTTATTCGCGCGAGCTGTTTGTCAGCTATCCGGATCAGGTGCTGGTGATCAACCTGAAGGCGGACAAGCCCGGCGCACTGAATTTCACACTCGCTCCGCGTATTCCGTATCTGAAAAGCCTTCGTAAAGAGGACAAAAAAACCGGAACGGTTACGGCGGAAGGCGACGCGATCATTTTGAAAGGAAGCCTGCCCAACGAAGGGAATAATTTTGAAGCGCAGTTTAAGATGCTTCATGACGGCGGGAAGCTGGAGCCTGTGGACGGAGCGCTCAAGGTTAGCGGGGCAAACAGCGTATCGATTCTGGTGGTTGCCGGCACCAACTATGAGCCGGGCCCGGAAGTCTTTTTAAACGACAACCGCATCAAGCTCGATCCGGAAAAGTTTCCGCATGAACGCCTCTCAGAAATTATGAGTGCTGCCGAAAAAAAAGGTCCGGCTAAGCTCAAAGAACGCCATTTGGCGGACTATAAAAACCTATTCGACCGGGTTGAAGTGAACCTGAATTCAATGGTTTCTCAGCTGCCGACTCATGAACTGCTGGAAGGCTATCAGGGCGATGCGAAAGACACCTGGCTTGAAGAACTGATGTTCCAGTACGGCCGTTATCTGCTTATTGCCAGCTCGCGCGAAAAAACACTTCCATCCGGCCTTCAGGGAACCTGGAGCCAATACGAAATCACGCCCTGGACGGGCGGTTACTGGCACAACATCAATGTGCAGATGAACTACTGGGGAGCATTTTCGGTAAACCTCGCGGAAACGTTCGAGGCATACGTCAACTATTTCAAAGCCTATCACCCCAAGGCGCAGGAGAATGCCGCTACCTTTCTTGAGAAGCATCATCCGGATCGCGTTTCTTCTGGGCCGGGCGCAAACGGCTGGGCAATTGGTACGGGCGCCACACCGTATAAAATCAACCCGCCGGGCGGTCATTCCGGGCCGGGCACCGGCGGGTTCACCACCAAAATGCTGATGGACTACTATGAATATACACTGGATCGGGACTACCTCGAAGAGGTGGCCTATCCCGCGCTGCTCGGCATGAGCCGCCTGTTCTCCAAAACGCTGGTATCTCAGGATGACGCTCTTCTGGTCAGCCCATCGGCTTCGCCGGAAAACCCCATTACCAAAGAGCAGCTCAAGGGCCAGCCCGGCCATCTGGCGGATGACGGAAAGCATTACGTCACCAAAGGGTGCACTTTCGATCAGGGCTTTGTCTGGGAAAACCACACTGACGTACTCAAACTGGCTGAAGCACTCGGCAAAGAGGAGCCGTTTCTCGACACGATCCGAAAGGAACTGCCGAAGCTCGATCCGATACTCATCGGCGACTCCGGCCAGATTAAGGAGTGGCGCGAAGAGACTACCTATGCATCCATCGGGACGACATGGCATCGCCATATTTCGCACCTGTGTCCGTTGTATCCGGGCACCCTGATTAATTCATCCACTCCCGAATGGGCAGCAGCTGCTGAAACAACATTGGATCTTCGTGGCGATGTAACCACGGGCTGGGCGATGGCGCATCGAATCAACTGCTGGGCCCGGCTTGCCGATGGAGATCGCGCCCACAAGATCTATCAGCTTTTCATTGCGGAAAAAACGGTGCCGAATCTCTGGACGTTGCATCCGCCGTTCCAGATCGACGGAAACTTCGGGGTGATGGCCGGTGTTGCGGAAATGCTGCTGCAGAGTCATGAGGACCATATCGCGGTGCTGCCGGCTTTGCCGAAGGCGTGGAGCACCGGGTCATTCGATGGCCTGGTGGCGCGCGGAAACTTTGTGTTGTCAGCAGTATGGAATGAGATGAAACTGTCGCAGCTGAAAGTCACCTCGCGCAGTGGTGGCACATGCAGGCTGAAACTTCCTGTCGCGAAAAAAACAGTCGTGTCCGATACCGCCGGCACACCGGTTGCAGCAGGGCTGACTCAAGACGACGTGTTGGTTTTCGAAACCGAAGTAGGACGAACCTACACGGTTGCTCAGTAAAAAGTAGAGCCTCTGGCATAATCGAACAGGGTAAATTTGAAAAATGAATTTTCCAAAACCGCTCCGAATGGGGCGGTTTTTTTTGTCTGCAGGTTTTTTTTTGCATGATTGTAACCTTTTTCGCCCAGTTCGCGTATATACAGGTAAGGTTGGCTGTAGAGACTGATTTCGGTTAACATTATCGAACTCTAAACAGGGATAAACCAATGAAGAAGAAAATGATCTTGGCAGGTGTGTTGTCAGTTATGGCCCTTGCGGCCTTTGCCCGTCCGTTCTCCCCGATGGATGTTCCGGAGGATGCTAAATGGGTGGCCTATGCAAATACGGAGAGCATACGAGACTCGCGACTTGGACAGTCCATCCTCGACAGCATGGACGAAAAGGCACAGCGCAAGCTGGATGGCTTCAAGGCGATTTTCAATTTCGACCTCATCAATGATATCGATTCGTTCCTGCTCTTCGGCGCGGGCCTGGAGGACGACAGCGATGGCGTGGTGCTGGTTTCGGGTAATTTTGACGAACCGCACCTTACCACCTTGCTACAGATGAACGACACGTATGCTAGGGTCGACCATGACGGCACTGTTGTTCACAATTGGGTGGATGATAAGGATAAGGTGAAGAATCCCGACAAACGCACCTATGGTGCATTCACCGCAACCGGCGATATACTGATGGGGGATACCCATAAGTTGGTCGCCCAAGCGCTGGACGTTCAGGCTGGAAAGGCCGTCAGCCTTTCGGGCGACTCGGCGCTCAACCTTGCTTCCCGGGGCAGTGCCTCATTTGTGGCGGCCGCGCTGGAAGTCGGAGACGGCGCAACGCTGCCGGCCAAAGCGGCCATGCTGCGCCAGACACGCAATATGTATATCAGCATGCGCGAACAGGATGGCAAACTGCATACGGAAGTCGAGATCAATACGGACAATGCCGAGGCGGCGTTCTATGTCGATTCCATCGTGCGTGGTATGCTGGGCATGGCCTTCCTCTACGATGAAGCCCGTCCGGGGCTGGCTGAGCTGGCGCGTGGCGTCCGGGTCAATACGCTGGATAAACGCGTTGTAATCGAGACCGCCTACCCGGTAGAGAAGGTAATCGAGATTGCCAAACGCGCGCACAAGAAAAAGAATTGCAAGTAGCATCTCTATGGAGCAACCGCAACAAGGTTTGAGCGATCAGGAACTTGTCCGGCAATCCCGGGCAGGTTCCCTGTCTGCGTTTGAGCAACTCGTTTTACGACATGAAAAACGGGTCTACTCCTTCTTGTGCCTTAAGACGCCGGATCCGTCCGATGCCGAGGATCTGCTCCAGCACATTTTCATCAAGGCCTACCGCAACATTGGCCGTTACAACAAGAAGTATGCATTTTACACGTGGCTGCTGGGCATCGCCCGGCGGGAGGTGGCCGGGTTTTACCGCTCTTGGCGGGGGCAGCCGGTGGAATACCTGCCCGACATGCAGATTGATGTACGTGATCCTTCCAATACGTTGGACGGACGTGAGCAGGGCGAGTTGATCTGGGAGCTCGCCAAAAAGAACCTGACCGATGATCAATTCACAGCCTTGCTTTTGGTTTACCGCGAGGAGCTGTCGATCAAGGAAGCGGCCAAGGTCATGGAGCGCACCGTTTCCAGCGTAAAGGTTTTGTTACACCGGGGGCGGAAAAGGCTGATGGAGCATTGCCGACTGGAAGATGAGGTGCCGAAAAATACCAATGTCCAAATCGAGGAAAATCCATGTTTTGTTTCATAGTCAGAAAAAAGATTTCGGATTCGTATGGGCCGGGCAGAGCATTAAGCGAGCCGGTGGAGAAACATGTTCAAGAATGCGCCGATTGCCGCACATTCATGCAGCAGAATGAGGTGCTCCAGAAGACGCTGGCTTCTGCAGACCGTTCGGAAAAGGAACTCCCTCCGTTTTTACACCGCCGTGTCATGCATGCCCTGGAATCGGAAACGCAGCCGGCTACGATCCGCCTTTCCAAAAGGATTGCTGTTGCTGCAGGTGCAGTGGTGGTTGCCGGCCTGTTTGCATTGCAGGCACTTCATCTGGATCAGGATAGTTCAACAGCAACCGCAGAAGACGATTGGGGCAGTCTTCAGCCCTTGGAAACGGGAGTCGTTCAGGCAGAGAAAATAATCAGCGGAAATCCCGATGTGCTGGTGCAGCCCCTAAGCACTGAACTCCAATTGCTGGAAGAAGACCTCATGGCCGTAGCCGAAAAACTCGACTCCTATCTCAACGGAGCTGTCTTGGCAATGATCTCCCCCGAAAACGAATATTAACAGGAAATCGCTGTTCAGGCGATTAGGGCGCTCGCCCCATCTTGTGGGTGCTTATGGGTTGGTGCCAGTCCCGAAATCCGCGTGATGGCCGGCGGGGAAGTCGCTAGGGTCACAAATGCAAAAGCGTACTAAAACTAAAGGAGTAGTATATGAAGAACATGGTTATTGGTGTTATGGGGCTGATGCTCATCCTGCAAACGACTTACCTTCTGGTGGGTGGCAAGAAAACACCGCCCGATTCTAATCCGCCGCCCGCCGCGGTGCCCGCTGATGCTGTTGCTATCAATCCACCTTCTATATCCGACATCTATGATGAGTCAAAGCCGGCGGCCGCCAACCAGCAGTTGGAGAAGGCGCATAATCTGATTGCATCGCTGTACGAACAGAACCAGCAGCTTGAAGAAGATGCGGAACCCAGCCTGGAAAAGGGCATTGAGCAGATGATGAAATCGCCCGAAATGAAGGGCATGCTCGGCAACCGAGCGACCCGGCAGGCCAAACGGAAATATGCCGGCCTCCTGGATCGGTTGGATCTTTCGCCGGAACAAAAGGCCGTGCTGAATGAGCTTTTCATACAGCGGGAAAAAGCTGAAATGAACACCGGCATGAGCTGGATGATGGGCGATGTCGACAATGCGCTGGCGCAGGGACTTGCCGCACGTGATCAAATCCACCAGCAAATCGAACAACAGTTCGGTCAGCAAACACTCGACGCTTATCGCTACTGGGAGGATACGGAAGATCAGCGTACCGCGGTGAACCGAATGAATCAAAAACTCGGCGAAGGCGGCGTGGACGAGCAAACTTCCGAGTGGCTGGTCGGGATGATGTATGAAACCCAGGGTCAGTTTGAAGAGCTCGACTATCTGGACCAACCCGAAAACTTTAATCCACGCGACTTTAACCCGGAATATCGAAACTCAATCCTGGAGCAGGTTGACGATTTGCATGAAACCTATGTGTATAACGCGCAGAATTATCTGACTCCAGATCAACTGTCCGGTTATGAAACCACGCTCCAACAACAACGCCAGGAGTTGAATCAGTTTCTTCGGTTTACCTATCAGGCAGTAAAATAATGATGAGAAAGATTGTCTGTGGCTGGTGGCAGTGGAGCTTTAGCGAAGAGATGTTCTGAGAGCTATGGGAATGCACTGATTTAGACGGTTGCGTATTCCTCAATGAGGTCATCCGGACATCGCTACCGTGGCGGAAGGAACTGCGAACGTCAGTTGGGAATCCATTGTTTTGACGGGATAAAGATGATCGAAGCAGATCGGCGGGACTGATTTTTTTCCGCAATAAACAACGTGAGGTTACTCCGCAACTGAATTGTTAATGTGTAGCAGCGGGCCATGACCTCGTTCCCGCCGCAATGCCTCCTCAGTAACCAACAACGATCAACCTAACAACTGCTTTTTCACTGTGTCAGGATTTTGGCAGAATGAATTTTTTCTTTGGATCATGCTCCAGAATATCATTAGGTCTGCATGCAATAAATCTACGTTGCTCTGTCCACTAAATCACTCTTTGATGTGTCAATAAAATGTCGCGGACGGAGATATTTGATGGCTCAACAGGATTATAAATACGCACATGTCGCGAACGAAATTCGCCGCCAAATTTTAACAGGCAGTCTGGCTTCAGGAACACGCTTAATGCCGGCTAAAAAACTGGGCGCACTTTTGGGCTGTCATCATCATACGGTAAGGCACGCGTTTAAAATTTTACTCCAGGAGGGGTATCTTGAGAGTCGAAAAGGAAGCGGGACATTTGTTCGAAACCCGCAGAGCGGTTCTCCGGCGGAAGCGTTTCGGAATCGATGACCTTCATCGATCATCCTAATCCCGTAAAAAGGTCATCCGGGCATCGCTATGGATCGATCTCCTCAAGCAGCTCCACCGCGTCCCGAATTCGGGGTTGGGCGTTCTGCGGGTAGCGTGAGAGGTCGATGGTGAGTTTTTCCACTCCAATATTTTTTAAATGGTATGGGACCGCATAGGGTTTCGGGAGGTCGAGCCCCACCATCCGCAGTTCCTTTATTTTCAGTCTGTTTAACTCATTGAGACCCAGCAGTTGAGTATGGCTGATATCCAGCGAATGAAGGTTCAGTGGAGTCAGTACATTTAAGGTTGGATCGCTTTTGAAGGTGGTGTATCTGGTGCCGGACAGGTTGAGATGAAGGCCCTCGGGTTTGTGCTGCAGGTCCAGCGGTTCCTTCAACCCGTGGTTTAAGAGCGAAAGGATGACCTTCAGCAACGGAAGGTATTCTTCAGCCGACAGGCTGGGTTCTGTGAGCATGTAGGCGTTGTATACATGGATGATGTAACTTTGATTCGGGGATTCTCTCAGCAGATGGGCCAGGTCCTTTGTACTCAATAAATCGTCGTCGGACGATTTTAGCGGGGCATATTTCCGCGAGAGCTCGAGCAGTTCGGTCATGCGATGGTCCATGTTCCACTTGGCGCCAAACTCTTCGAGGCATTGTATGGTCTCGTTAAAGCGCTGGACAATAAAGAGCTGTTGCGCTTTGTCTCTGAGGAGCTTCCACTTTGTGTCGGAATCATTGATGTTTTTCAGCGCGATATTCAAAATGGGAAGGCGGTTCAATGGATCGTTGAAATTTTTAATGTTCGCTGAGTTTATGGCCGATGAGCGCAGGTCGCTGTTCAGTTCCAGGGCTTCCTGAACCTTGTTTTGGTAAAGTTGAAGGTTTTGTTCAGCGGTTTGCTGAGCTGAAAGGGCCTGCCGGTTTGCTGCAACCAGCTGCGCTTTCTTTTGCTGGAGAATGAGTGAGTAGGTGCCAATGATGCCGAAGGCCAGGATCAGAAAGAGGATGGTGAGTGAGGCGATTTTGCTGTGGCGCTGAATGAGCAGACCCAGTTGGGAGAAGGGACTGGCGGCTTCTGCCCGGGTTGGATAACCGGAGAGGTAACGTACAATTTCCTCCTGAATTTCGGATGCACTGGAATAACGATCATCAGGATCCAGCGCAAGGGCCTTGAGAGCAACAGCTGCGAGGCCTTTAGGAATTGCGAGACTCTTACCCCGGGCGTGGGGAGGGATGATTTTTCCGCAACGGGTGTTTTCGATCAGCTCATTACCGGATTTTCCAGCCACTGGAAGTTGGTAGGTGAGCATGTTGTAGAGAAGGGCCCCCAGGGCATAGATATCAGTTCGGACCGTTTTTTCTCCATGCGCATCGGTCTGTTCGGGGGCCATGAAGCCGGGAGTGCCTTTCAGCATACCGGTCTGCGTCATATCGTTCAGTATATCCCCGTCAAGGGTTCCGGTATCCAGCGATTCGATATCGGTATGCAATACCCGGGCCAGCCCCCAGTCGCAGACGTAGACTTCGCCGAATTCACCGACACGGATATTGTCGGGCTTAATATCAAGGTGGATCACTTGGCGTGAATGCGCATAGGCTATAGCATCACAGATTTTCAGGAACATGCTTAGAAGAACGCTCAAGGGATACCGTTCAAGATAGTCTTTGTCATGGTTGCGCAATTTGTTGATGACGGTTTTAAGGCTGTCTCCCGGGATCAGTTCCATGGTGAAAAAAGGAACGCCATCCGGGTCAATACCCATATTGTAGACCGGTACAATATTCGGGTGGGCCAGATTGGCTTCCAGCCTAGCCTCCCTTAGAAACTGTTCCTGACCCTGTCGGGATACGGCCTTCACGGCACGGGCCATGGCTACATGGCGGTTGAGCCGGTGATCCATCACGCGGGTAATGCGCTTTTCTCCGCCTTTAGCAATGAGTTCGACTTCTTGATACCGTTCGCTGCTGGTTTCCAGCGTGGTCAGAATGGGGAGGAGGGAGGCCTTTTCAGCATCCGGAATTTCCGATGACTTTGCATCGTAAAGGTTTGAAAGGAACTCATTACGTGAGTTCAGGTGGTTTTCCAAATCAAGATGCCGGTCTTTGTCGGACATTTTATTCAAGCTCTTCCCGCAGGTGTTCGATCTCAATAATCAGGCGTTCCTTAACGCGGTTTCTTAACCGGTAGACCGAATTTTCCTGCAGATCGAATTGGTTTGCGATGGTTTTGATATCCAATCCTTCAAGGCTCAGGCGGAAGACTTCGATGGCGTGTCCGGAAAAGAGGGGTTCGATATTTTCAAGCGCGAGGTTGGTGAGGTGCAGTTTCCACTCTTTCTCGGCGATTTTTTCAATGTCGGGGAGCTCGATGGTCTTCAGGTAGGTGAGGTCTTCCTCCTGACCTGCCCGATGCACCCGGTCGGCATCGCTGGTCCGTTTGCGAATAAAGTTGATGACGGTGTTCTTGGTAATTCGCGCAAGCCAGCTCCGGAACCGCTGGATGTTTTCGATTTCCGTCTCCGGCAGTTTGTTCCACATGTTCAGGAGTACCGTTTGAGTAATATCATCGGCGTCGTGCCCGGAAATGTTCATGCCGCGAATGATCGCATAGACATAGCGCCGGTATATCCGGTCGAATTCAGCCCACGAAGCCTCATCGCGCTGGTTCTGCACCCGCTGGATCAGCGTCGCCCGCGTGCGGTCAGGATCATCCTCGGTTTGGGTTGTCGGTTCTTCGCTCATGCCGTTTGTGTACATGGTACGCACTACCTATGCGCCTGTTAAGTCATGAAACATAAAAACCATATTGTCGATGTGGATTGGAAGTAAATAGGAGGGAAATATAACAGATGTAGAACATTGGGCGGTTTTTCGCCCAATTTATAAATAAAAACAAAAAAATATAACCCCGTGTCCAATAGATCACTCATAGCCGTGTCAATAAATTGTCGCAGACAGAGAAACTCGTTAACAACTAACATGAGGAGAGAGAAAAATGAATAAGTGGATTGGCAGACTAATGATATGTGTTGTCGGGTGGGCGTTGAGCGCATCGGCCGATGTGGTGGTTCAGTTTAATGGAAGTATGGTTACATCTGGACAAGGGCCTACCGGGGACTTCGGTTTGGACACCAGCACGCCTAAGGTGGCCGCCTCCGTGTATGGCGATGGAAGTGGGCCGGATGTTTATGGGGCTTTTTATAAAGACACTTCGAACAATTGGCGGGTTCAACCGAATAACGGTAATGGGATGGGTATTCGCGTGGCCGTTACGAATGCGCATGGTGCTGCACTTCATGTATTTAAGGTCGATGCGGTCAGTTTTGATGGCGCTGCCAATGTTCTTTCGGCTTCGTTTGGCGCGGCGAAGCCGCCCGCATCGTATACGGCCCGTTATGTGATTGAGGCGGGCGGCAGCTGGTATGCATCCGAGCTAAGTGACTTTACGGCGGGTACAGCGACCTGGGCTGTGGATGCGAGAACGTTGGATTGGTATGATTATGATCCGACCGGCGCATCGTCCAATATTGTAACGGTCGGCTCGTTGGCAACGGTTACATTTGAGGATATTGATTTTATTGGGTTCATGCAGGAAATAACCGGGCCGGCTACCAACGTTAGTAATTCGGCTAAAATTAATGCCGGAGTGAAGACCTTTACCTTCAATGCAACGCCCAGCAGTCTGGACCCGAATATTATTGATCAGTGGGACATGGCGGATGATGGGCAGTTCCAGCTCTCTCACAACGGCACGAGCCTGGGTGGAGTTTATGCTACCAACAACCAGCAGGTTGCGCAGACCGCCGGTGACGGCACCTTTGTTTTCTCGCCGAATTCTGACACCGCAACCAGCGGAGCGCTCAATTTTTCCGCCCCAATGGACCTCACGGAGAATCTGGTTCGCTTGTCCTGGACGTTTGAGTCCATTAACTGGACGAATACGCCGGCTACCAATAATATTTTCAGCTTCCGCTTCATGGTGAATACAGCGGCAACAGAGTATGTTGAACTGAATATCGCCGACGTGACGGGAGATGCTATCTGGGCCCAGTTCAAAACGACCGCACTGTTGGGCAGTGTCGGTGCCAGTGGAAATACCTCGCGCGGAAGAATCACCGCCGGCAATAATCTTGAATTGACGGCGCCCCGCACCATTACCCTCGAGCTGGACTATCAGGACGGCGAGATCCGCTTGAGCAATTCACACGACTGGAACTTTATTCCGGGTAATGGAGATAAAACGGCACCGGTTGTTCTTCCGTGCGATTTTGCAGGCAATGGAGTCACCAACATTTCCCAGTTCCAGAACTACTATGCTAACTGGGGCACAGGTGATCAGGTGGTGATGGATAATCTCAAGGTCGAGATTGAGCCTCACCCGTATTATCATCCCTCAAGAATTGCAGATACGGTAGTCCATCCTGTCGATTCGTTCCAAACCAACCAGATTGCCTCCCTCGCTGTGGAAGCGGGTGACTATATGGTGGTTGCGGCTTCGCTCAATAAGTCCAGACCAGAAGGGGCGGTCAGCTTTTCCGGCGATGCGACACTTGGAGATGTTGAATTCCTGGAGGCATCATCGGCGGCAACTGCCTTGTTCTGGTATGCACCGGTGCTGAGCAACGGAACGGTCGGTGTCGAGCTCGAATTGGTCGATGATGGCGGTAATGCGGCCCTTGGTACATTTGTCAGCTATGTGGTTCGTGCCTTGAACGGCGATACGGATCTGTTGACTTCTTCCTATAACACGGCTGCCAATGGTGAATCTCTGACGGTTACCAATGTGTATGACTTTACTGCCGTGACCAATGGTTTGGTGATTGAGGCATGTGCTTCCTATGCGAATGACGGGAACGGCATCTCCCCGGAAAACCCCGATTTTGTTGAGGATGCAGTAAGTGGAGGCCGTCGGATAGTGGGGTACATTGAATTCAGCGATCTTTCCACCATGACCAATGTTTGGACCGCCACCACCAACCGCCAGCACGCTATCGCCGGCCTGGTGTTTGTGCAGGGCGACGGAACTGATCCGATTATTACGCCGGAATCGCTTTATGCGGACTGGCTGGAAGCCAACGGTTATCCGGAAGGATCTCCGGTCGAAGACTACCTGGTCGAATATGCATCAGGCAGTGCGGCAAACCTTCCGGTATCGGTCGAAGAGGGAGGTTATTTCATCCATGTTCATACAGAGTGGGCGGATGCAGCAACCCGTGGTTTGAGCTACGAATTGGCAGCCGATAACAATCTTGTGTTGGCTCCTGCATGGAGTAATGCGGTTGATTACGTCGATACGGCGGTAGATACACCCTCCGCAGGGCTGAATACCATCACCAACCGCATCGATACGTTGGATGCAGCTGAGTTTATTCGACTGAACGTAACGTTTACCCCGTAATCCCGTATTATGGATTAACAACCAAAGCCCCGGTTCTGCCGGGGCTTTTTGGGTGAAAGATACCGTTTATTAAGAGAGAGGACGAATAATGATAAAACAATCACTCACACTGTTGGTTGCCGCGATTACGCTGGCTCAAGTTCAGGCAGGGAGTCTGAGCCAAAAGGAAATCAACCAGATTGAATCCGAGTTCGGCATTACGCTCTCCTCCAACCAAATCGCTCAGCTTAGCGCGGTAGTCTATCCAACCAATTCCGCCCAGTGGCGCGCCGACGCTTACGGCCGCATTGATGCGAACCGTAAGGCTGACCTCGATATCCAGGTGGTCGATATGAACGGTGATCCTGTGGAAGGTGCGCAGGTTTCCGTCAAGATGAAGAAAAACGACTTTAACTTTGGCGGCACCTTCTCGGCCAAGGCGTTTTCTGGCGTCACCAATACGGATCAGGTTGATACCAATGTTTACAAAGCCCGGTTGCTTTCTCTATTCAATGCGGTTGGCCTCAACAATGGGTTCAAGCCGCGCCTGACGGGCATTCATCCATATTTGCCGGGCGTAAAAAGCTGGGCGGCGGCCAACGATCTGCCGGTGCGTGGTCATCTACTGATCTGGCCGGGGAACCTGAATAACAACCATTTGACAGCTGACGTTCTTGCCGATGTTGAGGCGGTCGAGGCGGCCCTGACGAACGGTTCTTCGCAGGCGACGATTGACGCCCTGAGGGTTGACCTGAAAGACACGATTCGGGATGAAATGATCGACTGGGCATCGCAGCACGATGTGTATGAGTGGGACGTAATTAATGAGGCGCTTGGAAATCGTCGTGTCCAGGATGCGCTGGACGATTACGATGTCATGGCGGACTGGTTCCGGATTGCGGAAAGCAACATGGTGGCATCGAACTGTAAGCTGATGATTAATGAATACAAACTGATCTCCGCTTTTTCGGAATCGTTGAACTCGGGCTTTTACACAAATCGGCGCGATAACTACATGACGGAGATCGACCGGCTGATTGCCAATGATGCGCCGCTGCATCGGATCGGGTTTCAGAGCCGTCGCCAACACGAGGTTTTTGATCCGCAGATTTACTACGACCGACTGGAAGAGTTCGGAGTTAAATATGGCCTGGAAATGGTCGGAACTGAATTTGAGGTGAAAGACCGGGACCCGGCGGTAGAGAATTATTTCCCTTATATGTTCACAGAAATGGAACGGGCTGAAGTTACTGAATCAGTCATGGTGCAATATTTCAGTCATCCGCTCGTCACGGGGTTGAACGCCTGGAATACCATCCATGATGAAACGTCGGCATTAGTGAAGTTTAACGGCGAACCCAACCTAAACGGACTCGTCTGGTATTATCTTCACCGCATCCGCTTCAACACCGACGTCTCGCTGGCGTCCGGAGTTGCTGGAAGGACCGGCCTGCGCGCGTTCAAAGGGGAGTATGATGTGCAGGTCAGCTACAATGGCGTGGACTACGCCTCTTCAATGGTTCTGACGAATGATGAATCGATTGTTTTGCAACTGGTTTCTTCGGTAGCTGATCCGGTGGGCGATGCTGCTGTGGTGGATGCGTGGCACTATGATGACCTGGCGGATGGTTCCGGTGTTTCAGCTGCAAGCAGTGCCGGGATTGTCGGCGGCGTAACCTTCCCGGACTATGCGCTGGGATCCATCCAGAACGAAGCCATTCGGTGGCAGTCCGATGGCGTTACGGACAGTATGTACCGCGGGCGCAACCTATCCTCATATGACGGAGCAACAAATGGAATCTTCGAACTGTCGGTCGATTTTCTGGATGCTGATTTTTCAGGAACGGCCTTGCTCTCGAACGGGCTCGGCCGTGTGCAGCTGGCTTTTCGCGATGGCAGCAATACCGACGCCGGTTTCCGCCTGGCCTTCACCGCCAACGGCGGCTCCAATGGGCTGTTCCGCCTCGAAGGCACTGACGACCTGAACAACAATCTCCAGCTGGCCTCCTTTTCCGGAACCACGCTGGGGCACCTCAGCGTCCGTGCCATCTTCGACCTGGATAACCGCGGCTCAGCCGACTCGTTCAACGTGTACTACCGCCACGACGGCGGCGCGGAAATCGAAGCTCACAGTGGCCAGCTGTCTGCAGATTTCGACCTCGGCCAGCTCCGCTATGTCGTGCAAACCTATAACGGCGGTTGCAACTGGGCGGCGGGTGACCGTATTTCAGTCGATAATCTCATTGTTCGGAAATTTGGCGACGCGTCTGCACCGGTCTTCGTGGTTGATCCCATCACTACATCAGCAGCTACACAGGATATTGCCTATGCGAGTGAGACGATTTCCGGAACGGCATCCAATGCGCTTTCATACGGAAAAGTATCGGGGCCGGCCTGGCTGAATATCGCTGCGGATGGAACGCTTTCCGGGACTCCAACGGCGGCTGATGCCGGACAGAACAGTTGGATGGTTCAGGCCTCCAACGGCATTGAAACCGACACCGCCGTGTTGAAAATCAACGTCTCCGGAACCGGCGGCAGCACCGGTCCGGGAACGAATCTTTCCATTGTCTCCGGCCCGACCACCAAAGGCGACGACCCAACCACCGGTGACACAGTCTTCAGCGGCGTCACAGTACAGGCCGGTGATGTGGTCGTAATTGGAACCGCACCGAATAAAACCACAGCCATCAACCTCCTGACCCTGACATGGAGTGGAGCAGAAGGGGGGGATGGAACGACCACCACCCTGAATCCGGGGGATAATGATGGCCGGACCAGTTATCTCTTCTATACCGAAATTATAAATCCAGGAACGTACACGTTCACGGTCGAGTCGGCGACGGCTAATTTGACGGCCAACAGCGCCCTGTTCGTCCTCAGAGCTGATTCTGGAACCATCCAGGTGGCTGACACGGCAACCCTGAGCGCTAACACCTCAACACCGGGGCTGTCTTATGACTTCTCGCCCGAAACCCTGCTGTCCGGCGGAACCATCGCCATTGAGTCCTTCGCAAGCAAGGTCAACGCCGCTCTCACTCTGGATGCGAACTATATCGGAGCCAGGAACAGCAATGGCCGGCACGTGCTCTACAGCACGGCCGCCAGTGGCTCAACATGGAGCAAAGCACATACAGCTGCATCCGCCGGCAACTTTTCCGGATCCGGAGCGGTCTTCTATGAAGAAACCGTATCGGGGGGCGGTAACAACCCGCCGGTCTTCGGCAACGATCCGGTCACCGAAATCCGCGCCACGCAGGATATGGCCTACACCGGCCGCACACTGGCCGATAATGCATCGGATGCTGACCTCGACTCGCTGACCTTTGATAAGGTTTCCGGGCCGGCATGGCTCTCCATTGCCTCCAACGGCGCCCTCACCGGCACGCCGACATCAACGGATCTCGGCATCAACAGCTGGAAAGTGCTTGTGACCGATGGAGCCGCGACCAACTTCGCCACGCTCGAAATCGATGTCATCGTTCCGGGAACAGAGATGAACGTATTGTTTATCGCCATTGACGATATGAACCCGATCATCGGTGCATACGGAAACAGCCTGATTGAAACGCCGAACATGGATCAGTTGGCCGCCCGCGGAACCACATTCCTTAACGCCCACTGCCAGTGGTCCGTCTGCGGACCCAGCCGTGCCAGTATTATGACCGGCCTGATGCCGGAACAGACCGGCGTGATGGGCTTCACCAAAATGCGTGGAGACGCCGTGGATGACGGTTATGATAACAGCCGCGGGGTGACCAACATCATCACCATACCGCAGCACTTCATTGACTATGGCTATACCACCGCCGCCAGCGGAAAAATCAATGATTACCGTTGCGTCGGCTCGATGAATCCGGACGGAACAATCAATAACGATGGAGGCTCCGTGGATGATCCGCAGTCCTGGTCGTATCAGTTCCAGAGCTCCGGAGGGGTCGGCGGTACAAAAATTCCATGGGCGCACGATCCGGGCTCGAATGGTAAGCTGGCCGCGGAAAGTATCGATCAGCCCGGAAGCAATTTCGTGGACGGCGTAGCCGCGACGCAGGGCATCGAGTTGATGAACCATCTGGTCAATAACCAGCCGTTCTTCCTCGGGGTCGGATTCAAGAAACCGCACCTGCCGTTCCTGGCGCCGAAGTCCAGTTGGGATCTGTATGATCGGGACGACTTCTCGCCGCATCCGTTCCCGTACGAAATGGAAAATGCGACCGGTTATGCGCTAAACAGCATCACCGAGCTGCGCAATACCTATTATCTGGAAACCAATGGGTCTGGACAGGCCCTGCAGCTCATCCCCGGCATTCTGCCCGATGAACAGCAGAAACTGCTGCTCCATGGATACTATGCAAGTATCTCGCATGTGGACGATCAGGTGGGCCGTGTGCTGGACGAGTTGGATGCATTGGGTCTGACGAGCAACACGATCGTTGTGCTCTGGGGCGACCACGGATTCCATCTGGGCGACCACAATGAGTGGGGTAAACACACCAATCTGGAACAGGCCACCCGGGTGCCGTTCATGATCAGTGTGCCGGGCCTTCCGGAAGGACAGACCACCGAGACACCGGTCGGTCTGTTGGACCTCTTCCCAACCCTGTGTGAACTGGCCGGAATACCGGAGCCGATCCAGCCGCCGAACTCGGTCGATCCGTCGCCGCGTCCGCTGGCCGGCCGTAGCCTCGTATCGCTACTGGATGGGACTGTCGAACAGGTTCAGACCGGTATTGTCAATCATTACGGCGGTAACAACTACGGATATGCCTATCGCACCGACCGCTACCGTTACATCGAATGGATCAACAGTTCAGGCACCATTCTGGCCCGCGAGCTGTACGACTATCAGCAGGATCCGATGGAGACGATCAACCTTGCTGGCGAGCCGGGGTATGAAGGCCTGATCTATCAGTTCTCGGTTTCGATGCGCGATGCCGCCGAGGCCGGCGGATGCGACCGCCTGAAATCATCGACCGCGCCAGCGGCTCCGGTTCCGGCTGTGCTGGGTGGTGTTGAGCTGGAGAATGGAGAGATTTCCTGGCCGGATGCCGCCGGGGTGACCTACACGCTGATGTCGACAACCAATCTGGTCGGAGGCACCTGGGTCACGAATCAAACCGGGGTTACAGCTCCGATCGTGATGCCGACGGTCGATGATGGTGCCTTTTTCAGAATTGAAATAATGGAGAAATAGATGAGGTTAAGAGTTTTGAATATGATCCGATTGGGGATGTTCGCATCCCTGCTGTGCCTATCCGCCGGTGCATCAACTGCCGAAAGCCTGGAGGCGGTTGGCCTCAGTATCGCGCAGGTGGCCGAACCGGTCGGACTGGATGACGCGACGCCGACGCTGAGATGGGCGATGCTCAGTGGAGGAAAAGGCGTTCGGCAGGGCGCCTGTTCTGTCCGTATTGCATCGAGGCCGGATCGCCTGAAAAAGGCGGATGTCTGGGAGAGTGGGCAGGTTAAATCCGGCCAACCGGAGATGACGATTCCGGAGTCGTTGCGACTGCTTAGCGGCGCACGCTATTTCTGGCAGGTCAAGGTGTGGGATGAGCACGGCGAAGCCGGTGAATGGAGCGAGGTCGCTGAGTTTTCAATGGGACTCGGTGAAAACGACTGGAACGCCGGGTGGATGACACCGCCTGCTGTCCAGGGTGAAGGAGATCAGCCGACCTGGTGGATGCGGCGGACGGTTCAGCTGGATGCCGTGCCCGATCGGGTGACGCTGAGTATCGTCAGCCTCGGCTATTATGAATTGTATGTAAACGGCAAGCGCGTGGGGGATGAGCCGCTGGCGCCGTCCGTGACCAAGCTCGACACGCGCGGCCTCTGTGTGACGCATGAGATCGGGGACCTGCTGCGCCCCGGCGAAAACGTCATCGCCCTGGCGTGTTCGAGTGGCTGGTATGTTTCAAGACGATTTAAAGTTCACCAAAAAAACTCGCCGCTGATTCGACTGCAGGCAACTGCCCGTGAGGGGAAGAAACTGCAGACTCTGTTCGGCAGCGACGCGGAGTGGAAGGGCCGCGAAGCAAACCGGAGCATCACCGGCATATGGGGTTGGAACAACTTCGGCGGTGAAGCCGTTGATGGCCGGTTGGAGTCTTTGCAATGGAAAGAGCTGGAATGCCCCGCGGAAGGGTGGCGTCCGGTGCGCGTCGTATCGGCACCGCCCATTGAGGTGTCGGCCCGGACCTGTCCGCCCAACCGGTTTGGCGCAACCTATAAAGCGGAGAAGGTAAGTATGTCTACCCCATGCATCCGCAGAGTCACTATAACTATGAGGGCATGAAAAAAATCGGATTAAACTTTGCGGAGCTGTACATTGAAAAATGCGGTAGCTTGATGGACTGATAATAGACCCTGTTAACGAGAAGATAAACGATATGAAATTGAGAAAAATAACGATTCCCTTTGCCGTCGCCGCTACGGTGTTTGCTGCGGGTATTTCCGCGCAGGCCGCCCAGCCCAACGTGATTGTCGTGATTACCGATGATCAAGGGCTTGGGGATCTGGGCTGCTCTGGAAATCCGATTGTAAAAACGCCCCATATCGACCGGTTTCATGAAAATGCGGTTCGATTGACGAACTATCATGTTGATACCACCTGCTCGCCGAGCCGGGCGGCGCTGATGACGGGTCGCTATTCCAACCGCGTGGGGGTGTGGCACACCGTGCAGGGCCGCAGCCTGCTGCGAACACGCGAAACCACCATGGCGGATGTATTTGCTGAAAACGGCTATGAAACCGGATTTTTCGGAAAATGGCACCTCGGCGACAACTACCCGTACCGTCCGGAGGATCGCGGTTTTTCGCATGTGGTGATGCACGGCGGCGGTGGGGTCGGTCAGACGCCCGACTACTGGGGTAACGACTATTTTAATGATGTCTATTGTGTGAACGGCGAGTGGAAAAAGTTCGAAGGATTCTGTACCGATGTCTGGTTCGGCGAAGCGGAAAAATTTATCCGCCGGATGAAAAAAGGTAATAAGCCGTTCTTTGCCTATATCTCGCCCAACGCGCCGCACGGCCCGCTGCGCGCCCCGCAGAACTACCTCGACATGTACATGGATCATCCCGGCCTGCAGGAGCATAAATCGCGTATTCCGTTCTATGGCATGATCACGAATATTGACGACCGCTTCGGCGACCTGATGAAATTGCTGAAAGAAGAAGGGCTCGAAGAAAACACGCTGGTGGTGTTCACGACCGACAACGGAACCGCCGGAGGCAATGTGATCTGGGATGCGGGGATGCGCGGCGGCAAAGGCAGTGTGTATGAAGGTGGTCACCGTGTTCCGTGGTTTATGCGCTGGCCGAGCGGCAAGCTGGCCGGTGGGCGCGACGTTGATCAGCTCACCGCACATCTGGATATCCTTCCGACCTTTATTGACCTGTTCGGATTAAAAGCCAAGCCGGTGGACTATGATGGAGTGTCCGTTAAGGATGCGATTTATGGAGATACAGAAATTCTGCGTGACCGAACCCTGATGGTGGAAACCCAGCGCATCAAGGATCCGGTCAAATGGCGCAATGCGGCGGTGATGGACGATCGATGGCGCTATGCCTATGAAAATCTGTATGACCTTCAGAATGATCCGAAGCAGCAGAACAATCTTGCCGGTCAGTATCCGGAAGTGGTGGAACGGCTGCGCGCCGAATACGACAAATTCTGGGCCAGCGTTTCGGCTGATCACGATCTGTTCAGCCGCCTGACCATCGGCGCCCTGGAGCAGAATCCGACCCTGCTTACCTCCATGGATCATATTACCGAAGGAACTAAACTTCCCGCATGGAGCCAAAGCGGCGTCTGCCGTGGCCAGGCGATCGATGCGCCGTGGATGATCACCGCATCCCGCTCCGGTTCGTACCAGATTTCCATCCGCCGCTGGCCGGCGGAGTCCGACCTCAGCATTCAGGCCAAACGAAGCAACGGCGATAAGCACAAATGGGTTAAGGCCTACCTTGAGATAGGTGACATTGCGCTTACGAAAATAATCCCTGCGGATGCAAAAGAAGTGACCTTTACCGTTGATCTCGAAAAAGGCGATCTCCCGCTCAATACCGGCTTTGTTTCGGCAGACGGCACGCGGGCGTCCGCCAATTATGCATACGTGTATCTGGGCGGCAAAAAAGGCTGGCAGACCCGTGAAGGGCTCGGCCTTCCCTTCGTTGATATTGATGCGGTACGGGATTATCCAAAAATCTGCGATGAATTAGGCAGGAAACCCGGAAAGAAGTAGCTTATGAAAAATTGGATGGTCTGGTTGACCGAGCACTGGATGGAAAGCACCGAGCCGGTGCAACTGCCAATAACCTATAAATGGAGCCGAACGATATGACCACTGGAATCATTGCGAGCCTGATGCTGTCAGCCGTGTTGTCGAGCCCCGCCATGGCCATTGAGCCGGCGGGCCTTAATATTGCGCAGGTGGCCGACCCGGTCGGACTGGATGACGCGACGCCGACGCTGAGATGGGCGATGCACGGTGGAGGAAAAGGCGTTCGGCAGGGCGCCTGTTCTATCCGTATTGCATCACGGCTTGATCTTCTGCCGGAAGCGGATGTCTGGGCGAGCGGGCAGGTTAAATCCGGCCAACCGGAGATGACGATTCCGGAGTCGGTGCGACTGCTTAGCGGCGCGCGATATTACTGGCAGGTCAAAGTGTGGGATGCGCATGGCGAAGCCGGTGAATGGAGCGAGGTCGCTGAGTTTTCAATGGGACTCCGTGAAAAAGACTGGAACGCCGGGTGGATGACACCGCCCGCTGTCCTGGGTGAAGGAGATCAGCCGACTTGGTGGATGCGGCGAACGGTTCAGCTGGATACTGTGCCCGGTCGTGTGGCGCTGAGTATCGTCTGCCTTGGCTATTACGAACTGTATGTAAACGGCAAGCGCGTGGGGGATGAGCCGTTGGCACCGTCCGTGACCAAGCTCGACACGCGCGGCCTCTGCGTGACGCATGAGGTCGAGGACCTGCTGCGTTCTGGAGAGAATGTCATCGCCCTGGCGTGTTCGAGTGGCTGGTATGTTTCAAGACGATTTAAAGTTCACCAAAAAAACTCGCCGCTGATTCGACTGCAGGCAACTGCCCGTGAGGGGAAGAAACTGCAGACTCTGTTCGGCAGCGACGCGGAGTGGAAGGGCCGCGAAGCAAACCGGAGCATCACCGGCATATGGGGTTGGAACAACTTCGGCGGTGAAGCCGTTGATGGCCGGTTGGAGTCTTTGCAATGGAAAGAGCTGGAATGCCCCGCGGAAGGGTGGCGTCCGGTGCGCGTCGTATCGGCACCGCCCATTGAGGTGTCGGCCCGGACCTGTCCGCCCAACCGGTTTGGCGCAACCTATGAAGCGGAGAAGGTGCGCGAACTGAGCGGGGGCGTTTACGAGGTCGATTTTGGCCGCTGCCTTGCGGGCATGGTGCGCCTGCGCTTTCCCGATGTTCCGCGGGATCGCAAGATCACGATGCGTTTCTACGATCTGCCCGCGGATTTCGAGAGTAAGAAGGATCAAAGCTACAAGCAGTTTTCTACCTACATTGCGCGGGGCGATGGCACGGACGTCTTTGAGAATAAATTTAACTATGCGGGATTCCGCTATGTCACGTTTGAGGGGCTGGATGCGCCGCCCGCGTTGGAGGATCTCGAAGCGATGCTGGTGGAGACGGCGCTGGATCCGGTCGGTTCGTTCCGCTGTTCGAACGAACTCTTCAACCGGATTCATGAACTCAACGCGCACACGATCCGCTGCCTGAATCTGGGCGGGTACCATGTCGACTGTCCGCAGCGCGAGCGCAACGGTTATGGCGCGGATGGGCAGACGGCCATGCCGGCTTATCCGTACCTGTTCGATTCGGATGCCTTTCTGCATAAGTGGCTGAAGGACTGGCTCGATGTCTTCGAACCTGAAACGGGACGGATTCCGCATACGGCTCCGGTCCAGCACAAGGCCGAGAGTCCCGCCTGGGGCGGCATCGTGGGGCCGCTCGCCTGGCAACAGTATCTTTTCTATGGGGACCGGCGTGCATTGGAACTGGCTTTTCCGGCGGTCGGGGCCAACCTGCAGCGTTTGCAATCCTGGGTGCGCGATGGCGTGTTGTTGAAGGAGTTGGCGCCACCCGCGTTTCATGGCGACTGGGTCGCTGTGGGGCGCGGGATGAACTCGGAGAACAGGCCGACGTGGGAGATGAAGGAGGTTTTTAATACCGCCTATCTCATCTATCTCTGGCAGACCTATGCGGATATGGGACGCGTTCTGGGTGAGAACGAAGAGGTGGCGAAGGCCGAGGCGACCATGGCCTCATTGCAGGAAAACTTTCATGGCAATTTTTTCAATGAGGAGTCGGGCTACTATCTTATTCCGGAGCAGGCCTACCAGGCCATGCCGCTTTGGGTCGGAGCCGTGCCGGTGGACAGGCGCGACGAAATGCATGCGCGACTGATCGACCTCATCGAGAACAAATGTAATGGACATCTGGACACCGGGCTGCCGGCGACAACCTTCCTTCTCGACTATCTCGAAGAGAGCGACAGTCACGAAACGATCTATACAATCATGAACAAAAAAACCTACCCGGGCTGGGGCTACATGCTGGAGCAGGGCGCGACGACCATCTGGGAGCAGTGGGATGGATACTGGTCGCAGATCCACTCCTGTTTCGCTGGACCGGCGAGTTGGTTCTATACGGGGCTTGCGGGCATTCGTCCTGACCCAGCGCACCCGGGTTTTGAGCAGTTTGACCTTAAGCCCGCCTTTGTGGAAGGACTGGACTTTGTCGAAACAACCTATGATTCGGTGCGTGGTCCGATCGGCAGTTCATGGCGGCGGGACGGCGAGCGCATGGAGTGGACGGTTACCATTCCGGCCAACAGCTCGGCTATGGTGTATGTGCCGTGCTCCGACCCGAAGGCGATTCGACTCGACGGTGGGCCGCTGTCGCGGAAGACAGAAGCGGTCCGGAACAGCAAAGGGGCCGAACTGCAGCGCTTCCGCCTGCCGAGCGGAACCTGGAAGCTGGATTGGGAGAAATGAAACGTCCCGTAGCAAGAAGCTATGGGGTGTCAATGTAGACGAAGCTTCCAGCTTCGTTGCGTATGAAAGTTTCTTCTCTAGCGCAATGGAGCTGGAAGCTCCATCTACATTATCGCAGCAAGCTGCGGGGTATTGAACCGAAAGCTTTACAATAAGGAGATAAATCACATGAATACACGACCTGAAACATTGTTCGCATTCGTATGTGCGGTTGCGCTTTTGCCCGGAGCTCTTTTTGCACAGGTAAAAACGCCGACGCACGCGCATGTCTCGTATGGGCCGGAGGAGCGGCAATGGCTGAACCTCTATTTGCCGTCCGGCAGCAAACCCGCTCCGGTATTTATCTATGCCCACCATAACGGCTCTACGGCGGATGACGTTAAAAGTTCCTGGGCTGATCCTACCTTGGCGGAAGGAACGGCGATCGTGAGTTGGGAATCCATTGCGAAGGTTAAAGGGCTTGCCGATTTTCATCTCTGCGCGGCGGATGCCAAGCTGATGTTCGCATGGGTGAAAGAACATGCAACGACCTATAAATTTGATGTCGATAAGATATTTATCGGCGGACAATCACGGGGAAGCTTTGTGAGCTGGGAACTCGCCCTTACTCCGGATGTAGGCATTGTCGGCATTTATATGGGGCAGGCGTTGCCGGGGGAATCGTTTAACGAACGCTTGTTAGAGCCGATCACGAAAAACGCGCCCCCTATCTTTCTTGCCTACCGCAAAGAACCGGGATGCGAGGGGGATATCCACGACCCGGCACATGGCCTGAGGGTCGTGGAGAGATATAAAGAACTGGGCATCGGGGATAAAGCTGAGTTGGTGC
This sequence comes from uncultured Verrucomicrobiota bacterium, assembly GCA_964486885.1. GTDB lineage: Bacteria > Verrucomicrobiota > Kiritimatiellia > Kiritimatiellales > Pontiellaceae > Pontiella. Next base: position 12,953 of record CAZAPF010000032.1, on the reverse strand, counting down.
ACAGCCTGAACGACACGAGCAATAATCAAGTCATACAATTCCTTCCTGAATTCGTGCGTTCGGTACTGAAGCCAAAGCAATGAGTGAAGCAGCTCGAATGCAAAGTCGTCCTGCGGAAACATCGGGAAAATAGCTTAAAATGAACAGATGTGCATGATGTTCAAAAAGACATTTGTTTTATGGTCAGGCATCCCGTTATTGCTTTCCGCAGTTGCGAGCGCTCAGCAGATCCCCCGGGAAATCCAAAACAGGATCCTGTCCGAATTTCCAAACCTGGATAAGGATGGTGATGGAGAAATCACCATTGAGGAATACATGGAGGGCCGGTCATCGGTGCCTCCTAAATCACGCTATCCGTTAAACGCGGCTTTAGCTGGCGAAATCGAGGCCTGTCGAAGTGTTAATGCAAAAAAGGCTCTCGCCGGCATGGGCTTACAGGTGGAGCAGGGGATACCATACAAGGAGAGTCAGCAGGGCCGAACGCGTCTCGATGTTGTGTATCCCAAGAACAAAATCTACGAGAAAGCTCCGGTTTTGATTTATGTGCATGGAGGAGGATATCAGTCCGGCACCCGTTCGCTGTTTTATGAGAACAGGTTGATGTTAAGCATCGTTAAAAGTCTGACCAGTCAGGGGATGGCGGTGGCGACGGTCGGTTATCGATTGATCGGCAAAGATGAGCATACCCGAATGGTGCACCTTAATCAGGACATCAAAGATGCGCTCAGGTATTTGGCCCAAAATAGCGACCGGTTCGGAATCGATCCGGATCAGTTCATGCTCTGGGGGCAGTCCGCGGGCGGATCGCTTGCGCTGATAGGTGCTCTCACGCCGCCTGATCACTTGCCGGGGGCGGTCTCCGGTCCCGATACCAAACACTCCGTCATCGGCTGCGTTAATTTCTTTGGCTTAACGACGTTTATGGAGCCGGGTGTCGTGGGACCAAAGAGCAAATCTCAAGCTTATGCCCGCTTTTTTGATCTCGAGGGTGGCCTGGATACGGAACAGACGATGATAGATTGCAGTCCCGATCGGCACTTGAAAAGCAGTTCTCCATCGGTGCTCCAGTTCAGTGGGGAAAAGGACGAAAAAGTTTCGGTAGAACACGGCCGGTATTTGAGCAGATTCGGAGAGGAAATGGATGCCGATGTTACGTATATTGAAGTAAAGAATGCAGGGCATGGCATAAACCCTAAAAATGCCGTAGGCGGTGAATTATCCATGACGGAAGATGACGTAGTGAGAACCGCAATTAAACATATTACTAAATGGGTTGGAGATAAAAAATGAAACGGTCACTAAACACTCTATTTCTTATATTTACCTTAATGGGAATCTTTATTTGCGCAAACGGTGTTTATGCCGTTCTAGCGGATGAAATTGATTGGAATTGGCCAAATATTAAGCCGACGTTTGCAAATGAAGCCTATGGTCCGAGAATCGATGTGAACCCTGAGCTTACCGGGGACAATCACCTGTTTGATGTCTGGGTCCCCGACGGGGAGGGCCCTTTTCCGGTTATGATCTATGCACATGGAGGTGGATTCGGATCAGGGGACAAGATCAAGGCGCTCGGCAGTATGCCGAAAGTGTCCCAGGAGGGCGTCGTTTTTATCAGCATCAATTATACCTTAAAGCAGGGGCCAAAGATCGCTATCCAGGAGGGGGTTGATGCGGTCAAGTATATCCTGGGCAACCACGAAAAATATAAAATTGATCCGGAGAAGATCTTCCTGAGCGGGAACTCCGGCGGCGGCATTATGATGAGTCACATCATATATAATATTAAGATGCCGAATATTCTGGGCGTTTGGCATAGTGCGTATCACAAATCACAGACACAGGCAGTTGATCTCAGTGTAGAGAATCTTAGGGCGGTGGGGATTCCGATCGCAATATCCATGGGCCACCTTTATCCCGAAGATAAAGGCCATAGCGCTCTTGCCGCCATGACGCTGCTGGAAAAAAATGGGACCGCAGGAAATCCCGGGCTGTGGATCGGGAAAAAGGGGAATGCGGTGAAGCAGGTGTGGTTAAACGGAAAATGGATCAAGAATATGAGTGAGGGCATCGATACCGGGGAACGTTATCCTACGATGGCCGAATGGGTACATGCAGTCATTGACGAGCAGGCAGGAAAGAAGAACAGGGAATAATTTTATGGTCAAAAAAAAAGCATTTGTGATGGCGCTTGTCCTTGCCAACGGCATGTTGTTTGCCGGGATTTCGCATGCTTCGTCGGAGACAACGGCGCGCCCCAATGTACTGCTGATTGCGGTGGATGACCTGAACGACTGGGTCGGTTGCATGGGCGGGCATCCGCAGGTTCAAACACCGAATATTGACCGCTTGGCCGAACGTGGCGTTTTGTTTTCGAATGCCCATTGTCAGTCGCCGGTGTGCAATCCGTCGCGAGCAAGCCTGATGACCGGGTTGTATCCGGAGACGACCGGCATCTATTTTCTTAATCCGCCGGTATGGAAATCGCCCGTTGTCGATGAGGATGAGATCATGCCCCGGCGGTTTGAGCGCGAGGGCTATCATGTCGCCGCAGCCGGCAAGATTTTTCACAGCAAAGGCAATGTGCGTTACTTCACGAACTATGCAGGAAACTTCGGCGGCTTTGGTCCGTTCCCGAAAAAAAAGCTCAGTCCGTTTGTCGGGCATAAGCTGTGGGACTGGGGCGCGTTCCCGGAGCGGGATCAACAGATGCCGGATCATAAAATCGCAAGCTGGGCCGGAGAGCAGCTGGAGCGGGAGTTTGACCAACCCTTCTTCCTTGGCGTGGGCTTCATGACGCCGCACGTTCCGCAATACGCGCCGAAAAAATGGATGGATCTTTATCCCCTGGAGACCCTCCAGCTTCCGGAGGTGATCGAAGCCGACCTCGCCGATGTCCCGCAATATGGCATTAACCTCACGCGTCTGGAGCATATCGCGCCCACACAGGAATGGGTGCTTGAAAACGATCAGTGGAAACCGCTGGTGCAGACCTATCTGGCCTGTGTTTCGTTTATGGATGCGCAGGTCGGCCGGGTGCTGGATGCACTGGACAGCAGCCCGTATGCCGACAACACCCTTGTGGTTCTGTTCAGCGATCACGGCTTTCATCTGGGCGAAAAGGAGCGCTGGGCCAAGCGGACCATCTGGCAGGACGGGGAAGGGGTGCCGCTGATCATTGCCGGACCGGGAATAGCCGAGGGCCAGGTCTGCGACCAGCCGGTTCAACTGCTGGATATCTATCCCACACTGCTCGACCTCGCCGGTGGGCAGGCTAATCCCGAACACGAAGGGCATTCCTTGAAATCCCTGCTGGAGAACCCAGCGGCCGCGTGGCCTCATACGGCGCGCAGCAGTTTTGGTCCCGAAAACGTAGCGATTATTTCAGAGCAGTACCGTTACATCCATTACAGCGACGGCAGCGAGGAACTCTATAGGCGGCTGGCCGACCCGCATGAGTGGCATAATCTGGCCGGCAATCCGGAGATGCAGCCTGTGCTGGAACTGCACCGAAAGGATCTGCCGACCGAATACCATCCGGTTCTCGGTGCAAATGCAACCGGTCACAAGGCGTACAAAGCGGCCGAGGCTGCCGCTGAACGAATGAACGAAAAGGACAGAAAATGAAAAAAGTGATGACTTTATCCATCGTGCTGCTTGGAGCGGCCGCTATTTGCATCAATGCGCATGCCGCTGAACAGCAGGGAGTTGATGAACGGCCCAATATTATATTCCTGTTGAGCGACGACCAGGCGTGGACCGATTATGGATTTATGGGGCACCCCGATATCCAGACGCCTCATCTCGACAAATTATCGGAAGAGGGGTTGTTGTTCCGCCGGGGGTATCTGGCGGCACCGGTCTGCCGCCCGTCGCTGGCTTCCATGGTTACGGGGCTGCATCCGTTTGATCACGGGGTCACCGGGAATGATCTTTCGAAAGAAGCCGGAGGTAAGGCCAAGAACCGTCAGGAGCTCGACCAGCCGATTCAGGATGGTTTCTATCAGCACCCCGGTCTCATTGAGACGCTCACCGCCAGCGGCTATCTGGCCCATCAGTCCGGCAAGTGGTGGGAGGGTTCGTGGAAAGACGGCGGCTTTACGCACGGCATGAAGATGGCGGGGCGGCACGGCAGTGCGGCATCGCTGGCGATTGGCCGTGAAGGGCTCAAGCCGGTTACCGATTTTGTGGATATGGCCGTCGAGCAGGAAAAGCCGTTCTTCCTCTGGTATGGCGTATTCCTGCCGCACACCCCGCACAATCCGCCGGCGCGTCTGCTGAACAAATACAAAAAAGAAGGGCGGGAGCTGGATGTGGCCAAATATTATGCCATGTGCGAATGGCTCGATGAAACCTGCGGCGAGCTGCTGGCCTATCTGGATGAAAAGGGCATACGGGATAATACCATGATTGTATATATCTGTGATAACGGCTGGGCGGCCAGGAGCACCCGGGCGGATGATCCGAACCAAAAGAACTGGCGGCCGTATGCGCTTCGATCAAAAACCTCCCCCTATGAGAACGGCATCCGTACCCCCGTCATGGTCACGTGGCCGGGTAAAATTGAGCCGAAAGACGATCCCAACTTTGCCCATTCGATTGACGTGTTTCCGACGATCGCCGCCGCCGCCGGTATAAAAGCACCCGAAGGGCTGCCGGGCATTAACCTGTTGGATGAAAAGGCACGTAATGAACGTAAAACCATTTTTGGAAGTGTTCATGCCTCGCACAATATGACCGTCGGAAACCCGGATGATACACTCCAATTCCTTTGGGGCATCGAAGGCGATTGGAAACTGCTGGTGCGTTATCATGGCGAGGACACCACCAACTATAAGAATACCCATATCTGGGACACAGCTCCGGTGCGGCTCTACAATCTCGCCGATGATCCCCTCGAAGAGAATGAACTTTCGGACCAATACCCCGAAGTCGTGGAGCAGTTGAAAAGAAAAATCGAAGCCTGGCATCCTGTCGATCTGTAATCCTAAAGGCCGAATTGGAAAATAAAAACACGCCTGCGTTCCAATGGTTGCAAACACCGACGCACTAGCGTTCAAGCCTGCTTTTATCCAAAGGTCCCGTTTATTTCATGAAATCTGGTGAACCCGGATTGCGTGAGGTATTCTCTCCATATGCTTCTCTTATTATAGATATAACAAACATATAACAAAAAGTGGATGAATAGCTTTATTTTGTCCAATATTGTTGATTTGTCTCGTCTATCGATATATATGTGTTATAACAAAATGAAAAGGGAATGAGATGAAGAGAAGGCGTTTTATGCAGGCGGCGATGGCCGCATCGGTGGTTCCGGCTCTGGCGAAGCCGGCCAGGGTGCCAAACATAATTTTGTTTTATGTGGATGATCTGGGCTGGATGGATCTGGGTGTTCAGGGTTCAAAATTTTATGAAACGCCGAACATGGATCGGCTGGCGAAGGAGGGCGTGCGCTATACGCAGGGCTACACGCCGCATCCGCGCTGCCTGCCGGCGCGCTATGGCGTGATTACCGGTCGCTTCCCGGCGCGCGGCGGGGTTCCCGGCGGTAAGGGGCATCTACAGCCGACGGATCGGACGATGGCGCATGCTCTCAGTGATGGCGGATATAAAACGTGCTTTGCCGGGAAGTGGCACCTGACCGGGCCTCACGGCGAAAAGAACCAGCCCCAGAATATGGGCTTCGATGTCAATATTGCAGCCGGAGCCGCCGGTGCGCCGACGAACTATTTTTATCCGTACCGCAAGAAAGAAACCTCCAAGCTGAAGAAGGGCTGGGAGATTGGTCTCGATAAGGAATATATCCACGGTATGGAGGATGGGAAGGATGGGGACTACATTACTGAATCCATGACGGAAAAGTGCACCGACTGGATGGAAGAGAATAAGGACAATCCGTTTTTCCTCTATCTCTCTCACTATGGAGTGCATACGCCGTTCCAGGCACCGGAGCGTTTGGTAAAGAAGTATGAGAAAAAGCTGAAGCGCATGAAGTTTGAAGGACCCGAATTTCTTGCCGTTGAAAAAGGCGGTGTCGGCGACGAGCTACGGCACCAGAATAACGCGGTTTATGCGGCCATGATCGAAAGCGTCGACGAAAGTCTCGGACGCGTGTTTGAAACCCTGGAGAAGCTGGGCCTGGCCGACCATACGATTATTGCGTTCACGGCTGACAACGGAGGCCTTTCCAACCGTGGAGCGGTGGACGGTAAGGTCAGCGGCCGTCCGCTGGCGACGAGCAACCTGCCGCTTCGGACGGGCAAGGGTTGGCTTTATGAAGGTGGCATCCGTGAAGCATTTATTGTGAAGTGGCCCGGTGTAACGAAACCGGGGTTTGTGAATGAGACCGACGTGGTGGTCGGCTCTGACCTGTTCCCGACTTTCCTGGATATGGCAGGCCTCCCGTTGGAACCGCAAAATCATAATGACGGCATCAGTATTGTATCTTCGCTGAAAGGGCAGAAGTTTGAGCGCGGGCCGGTGTTCTGGCATTCGCCGACGAGTCGGCCTTACAGCACGGGCGATACCGACAGCAGTGCCGTACGTATTGGAAACTACAAACTGCTGGAATGGTACAATGCGGATCATGTCGAGCTGTATGACCTCTCGAAGGATATCGGCGAACAGAACGACCTTTCGAAAAAGATGCCGGAAAAGACGGCGGAAATGCTGGCTGCGTTGCGCGACTGGCGTAAGGGAATCAATGCGCACACGCGCGAACAGAACTGGGGAAAAAAGTAGACGAGGCATCTTGCCTCGTTGCGCCAGAGCGGTGCGTCGCAACGCGGCTGGAAGCGCGCGTCTACATTAGGAGAAAATGATGAAACGAAATCTTTTGCTACTACTGAAAATGGGTCTTTGCTCTTTTGCTATGGCCGCAGAAAACCCCAACATCCTGTTTATTGCGGTGGATGATCTTAAGCCGATGCTTGGGTGTTATGGCGATACAGACATTCAGACACCGAACATCGATAAGCTGGCGGCGCGCGGTACGGTCTTTTTGAACAATGCCTGCCAGCAGACGGTGTGTGCACCGTCGCGCGTCAGCCTGATGACCGGTACGTATACGGATACGACCAAGGTCTACGATCTGAAAACTCAGATGCGCGAAGCAAATCCTGAAACGCTGACGTTGCCGGAATATTTACAGCGGCATGGTTATCAAACCACCGGAACCGGCAAGATCTATGATCCCCGTTCGGTGGATAAACAGTTTGATGAAAGATCATGGTCGCAGCCCTTCCGGCAACATGGTCCGGACGAATATTTTGCCAAAGGCTATAAAAAACCGAAGAGCGGTTTTCATAATCCTGAGGTCGCGAAACAGAATCGCGAGCTGAAGGCATACATGAAAAAAGAGGGCATTAAGAAAAGTGATAAGGCGGCCTATGTTCAGGCCCTGCTGAAATATCCGCTGGTGAAACCCCTGACTGAATGCATGGATGTGCCGGATGCTGCCTATGACGATGGCGCATTCGCGAATTGTGCAGTGGATCAAATGGAAAAGCTGGCGAAGGAGAAGAAGCCGTTCTTTCTGGCGGTCGGATTTAAAAAACCGCATCTGCCCTTTGTTGCTCCGAAAAAGTATTGGGACCTATATGACCGCTCTAAAATTGAACTGGCGGAATTCCAGGAAATGCCAGAAGGAGCACCGGAATATGCCGGTCAGGATAACTGGGAACTGCGCGGCAGTTATTCGGGCGTTGCACCAGGACCGATCCCGGCAGAGCAGCAACGTGAAATGATTCATGGGTACCGGGCCTGTGTAAGCTATACCGATGCCCAGATCGGCAAGGTGCTCAACAAGCTGAAAGCGCTGGGGCTTGAAGACAACACGATTGTGGTGCTGTGGGGCGATCACGGCTGGCATCTGGGCGACCACGGCATGTTCTGCAAGCACACCAATTATGAACAGGCGGTGAGATCACCGTTGGTGATCAGCGTGGGGCAGGGAGCAGGGAGCGTGGAGCGTGGGACCAAAACGGAATCACCGTCGGAGTTTGTCGATATATTCCCAACGCTGTGCGAGCTGGCGGGACTCCCCATTCCTGAAAACGTCGAAGGACTTTCGCTGGTTTCGATATTGGAAGATCCGAAGGCCATGGTACACGAGGCGGCACTCGAACAATATCCTCGCAACAACAAACTGATGGGCTACAGTCTGCGGGATAAACGTTACCGCTACATCAAGTGGGTCGAAATGGATTATTATGGCGGCGAGCGCTTCGGGCCGATGGATGCCAACGAGCTTTATGACTATGAAAAAGATCCGCTCGAAAGCGTCAATCTTGCCGCTAATCCCGAATATAAAGATGTAGTCGCCAACTTTGAACGCATATTAAAGAAGCGCGGTATCGCGCAGGAGAAATAGCCATTAAAAAATGGGTTACAATTTTAGTTCTGGGAGTTGCCATGACATCGGTTTCGCACGCTGAAAAGAAGGATGCTGCATACATTAACTCACAAATCGGCAGGGGGATTAATCTCGGCAACATGCTGGAGTCTCCTAAACGGCGGGCGTGGGGCGCTCAGCTGGAAGAGAAATATTTTGACCTGATCAAGGAGGCCGGATTCAGCTCGGTTCGCATTCCCTGCCGTTGGTCGGATTATGCGGCGGAGAAGCCGCCGTATCAGATTGAACCGAAGTTTCTGGAGCGGGTGGATTGGGCTATCGAGCAAACGCTGTCCCGTGGAATGATTGCTATTGTCAATATTCACCACTACCACGACTTCATGGAGGCCCCGCAGGAGCATAAAGCGCGGTTGCTGGGAATATGGAAACAGCTTTCAGAGCGTTACCGCAATCATCCGCGAGAACTTTGCTTTGAGGTCTTGAATGAACCAACCAACAAGGTGACAGCCGATATCTGGAACACGATTCAAAATGAAGCGATAGCGCTGATTCGAAAGAGTAATCCGGAGCGCGTCATTTTTGTTGCCCCCCTCGGCTGGAACCGGATAAACCATCTCAGAGACCTGAAGCTGCCTAAGGATGATAATCTGATTGCATCGGTCCATTTTTATGAGCCTTTCTGGTTTACGCATCAGGGGGCAGGATGGGTTAAACTTGATCTGCCGGTTGGAAAGAAATGGCAGGGAACAGATGAAGAGAAGAGTGAACTTATAGAAGATCTGGAGGAAGCGGTTCGCTGGTCAAAGGAAAACAATATTCCAATCAACGTGGGTGAATTCGGAGCATACAGTAAGGCCGATATGCAGTCGCGTGTACGGTGGACGGCATTCCTTTGCCGGGAAATGGAAAAGCGGGAGATGTCCTGGAATTATTGGGAATTCTGCTCCAGTTTCGGGGTGTATGACCCAGAGGAAAAAGTCTGGAGAAAAGAACTGCTGGAAGCGTTGCTTCCCGAATAGCGATAATACGGAGATGGAGAAAACGGTGAATCTTAATCATTTGAAATACAGTATACTAACCGCAATTGGTCTTGTGGCGGGACTGGAGGCTGCGCAGCCGAACATTCTGTTCCTCTCGATGGACGACCTGAAACCGGAGCTGGGGTGTTATGGTTCGGAAACGGTCAAAACGCCGAACATCGATCGGTTGGCCGAGGGCGGCCGGCTGTTTGTGCACCACTATGTACAGCAGGCGATTTGCGGGCCGTCGCGCGCGAGCGTGTTCACCGGCCTGCGGCCGGACACCACGAAGGTGTGGGACCTGAAGCATACCTGCCGTGAGGAATGCCCGCAGGCGTTTACCATGCAGGAATATTTCAAGAAAAACGGATACGAAACCATCGGCAGCGGAAAAATCATGCACGGTTTCAGGAACGACGATCCGTTGTCCTGGTCAATTCCATATGTGTCTCCGGCGGACCTGCCCTATGCCGAAGGAAAGGTTCCCGCGCTGAACCAGCAGTATCAGGGCGCGGCCATCCACGAAGCCGTGAAGAAACTGGATGCCAGTGGAATCAAGGGCTACAAGCCGCAGCAGGAGTTTATGGCAAGCCTCAACGCCAAGCCTGCGACAGAGTGTCTTGACCTGCCGGACAATGCCTATTCGGATGGCGCCATGTCCGATTGGGCGGTGGATGTGCTTGATCAGCTTGGCAAGTCGGACAAGCCGTTCTTCCTGACACTCGGCTATCGCAAGCCGCACCTGCCGTTTGTGGCGCCAAAGAAATATTGGGATCTGTTTGAACGCGATAAAATTGAAGTCGCTGGATTTCGTGAGCAGGCCAAGGATTCGCCGGACTATGCCTACCACACCTGGGGCGAGCTGAAGAATTATTCGGATGTCGGCAAGGATGAAGAGTTGACCGATGACCGGCAGCGCGAGTTGATCCATGGCTACTATGCCTGCGTCGCCTACGTCGATGCGCAGATTGGAAAAGTATTGGATAAGCTCAAGGAAACGGGCCTGGATAAAAACACCGTCATTGTACTGTGGGGCGACCACGGGTGGCATCTCGGCGACCATGGCATGTGGTGCAAGCACTCCAACTTTGAGCAGGCCACCCGCTCGCCATTGATTGTTTCCGCGCCGAATCTTCCAAAGCCCGGAAAAACGGAATCGCCGGTTGAGTCGGTCGATATTTTTCCAACGCTGTGCGAGCTTGCCCAGCTCCCCATTCCCGAACAACTCGAAGGAACCAGCCTCGTGCCGATCCTCAAGGATCCGTCAGCCAAGGTGAAGGATTTTGCCATGAGCCAGTATCCGCGCCGCGGCAAGCTGATGGGCTACGCCATGCGCACCGAGCGCTACCGCATGGTGGCATGGCTCGATAAAGAAATGGCCTTGAGCGGAGACTTCGATGACTCCAAAATTGATGCCATTGAACTGTACGACTACCAGACCGATCCGCTCGAAACCGTCAATCTGGCGAAAAATCCGGAATACGCGTCTGTTGTCGACAAACTCTCAAAACAGCTCAGCGGATTTTTTGAATAGCGTAATAGCTTATAAATGAATTGGTTATAAAAAAGGCCCGATCACAGGATCGGGCCTGAGCTTGTTGATAAAGATCCCCTCCTGTGGAAATTACACCGGATTTTGCTTTGGTCTCCTTAAAAATGAAGGGCAGAAACATTATATGGCAGAAATATAAACTCCTTCACAGGATTCGGTAGCCAGGATTTTTCTGCCGTTCATATTTCTGCCCGTAGACTTCCTCTATGAGAATAGAATCCTGTGTTTAGGTTTATCAACAGCCTGAGGCCGGAACATTTGTTCCGGCCTTTAACGTTGATAGCGGGGTTCGGAATCGCCGAACAGGCCTATTACCGTTGGCGCAAGGAATCCCAGTCAGGTAGTCGCTTGAATCCAAACATGATCGTATTGTGTTACACCATGCAATATGTGATTATACCTCGATTTCAGAGCGTATTTTCTGCCATCTGATGCTGATAGAGGATGATAGGATGTGCATCGGTAAGTGCCTTAACTTCGGGGAGGCAACGCAAGTATGGTGTCGATCTTCAAACGGATCTTTGGAAAGTCAATGAACCGCGCAGCGGGCATTGTTGCAGTATACGTTTTATTCGCGGCTCTCTGGATTGTATTTTCGGACGTCGCGGTGGACATGATATCACCATCAAAAGCGGCGGCGTTGCGTTTTCAAACCTACAAGGGTCTCGCCTTCATATTTGTAACGGCGGCTTTTCTCTATGCAATGATCAAAAACGCGATGAACCGCATGGAGGAGAATGCCAAGGCGTTGCACTCAAGTGAGAAAATTTTTCAGAACCTTTTCAACAGCACCCACGAGATTATCTACCGCTTCGAGTTCGATCCACCCATACCCATTGGTCTTCCCGTTGAAGAGCAGATACGGCGCATCTCTTCGGGAAAGGTGGTTCAATACAACGCGGCAGCAGAGCAAACCTTCAGGCTGGCAGGGATCGAAAGTGCGATGGGCATGACCTTGAGCGAGATCGCACATAGGCCGGCATCAGAATTAGATCAGGAGATCGAAGCATTTATTCGTAATGGGTATAGGCAGTACGATTATGAGGCCCAGGTATTCATGCCGGATGGTACGGTGCTTCACATTTTGAATAACGCGATAGGTATTTTGGAAGACGAATCACTTGTGCAAACATGGTCTGTCAGCCACGAAGAAACGGAACGGAAGCTGGCCATTGAAGCGTTGAAGGCAAACGAGTCCAAGTACAGGAACCTGTTTGAATCGGCCGGCGCCGTCGTCCTGACGATGGAAGTGGTGGAGGACGACCTGCAGTTCATCGACTGCAACCACCGGGCGGCAGAGGTGTGGGGATTGCCCCGTGAAAAAATTATCGGGAAATCACCGCTGGATTATTCGCCGCCAACGCAGCCTGATGGACGGCTCTCAGCAGAACGCGTGAAGGAAATCATAACGGCCGCCGAATCAGGAGAACCGCAGATTTTTGAGTGGAAACGCTACAATGCGGATGGAGAGCTCTACGACATCGAGGTGACCGTAGTCAGGATCCCCGAGCAGGGCACCTATCAGTTGCAGGCTATTGAGCATGATGTTACCGAGCGAAAAAAGGCCCAGGAGGAATTGAACGCGGCCTTCGCCGAAATCCAAAATCTCAAAGAACAGGTCGAAGCTGAAAATACCTACCTGCGCGAAGAAATCCGGCTGGCGCACCTGCACGGGGATATCATTGGCCGAAGTGAAGTGATGAAGTCTGCCCTGCTTCAGGCCGAGCAGGTTGCCGACACCGATTCATCAGTACTCATATTGGGAGAGACCGGAACGGGCAAAGAACTTTTGGCACGGGCTATCCACAACATGAGCAAGCGGAAAGACAAACCGCTGGTGATTGTGAACTGCGCCGCGCTTCCCTCAACGCTTGTGGAGAGCGAATTGTTTGGGCGTGAAAAGGGGGCCTATACCGGTGCCTTGACTAAGCAGATTGGGCGGTTTGAAGCGGCGAATGGCGGTACTATTTTTTTAGCCTCTTCAGCCAAATTGGTGGGTTAGCTCTGGCTCTGGAAGCTCGCCCATGGT